>NZ_CATKPZ010000011.1:0-754540 GCF_949767415.1 Pseudomonas sp. IT-196MI5 | reverse complement strand
CGCCTTGTTTCCTGTAGGAGCGAGCCTGCTCGCGAAGAACTTCAGGACACGGCGTTACCCCAGACCACCCGCGTCATCGTTGACGACCTTCGCGAGCGAGCTCGCTCCTACAGATGTTAAAGTCGTTTCTCGATTTTGCATTTCCAAGGAAGCCTTTATGCCGGACGCGACGTCCCCCAGTGCTGGTTTTATGGTGGTTCACGGCAACCGCCTGGATGAGTTGCGCAGCCTGGTGGTCAGCTGGATGCGGCGCTATCCGCTGGCTCCTCTGGAGAATGAAATCGCGTTGGTGCAAAGCAATGGCATTGCCCAATGGCTAAAGCTGGCACTGGCGGAAGATTCTGAGGACGACGACATGGGAGGCTGCGGCATCGCTGCCGCCATCGACGTGCAGTTGCCCGGCAGCTTCATGTGGCAGCTCTATCGCATGGTCCTTGGCCGCGACGAAATTCCGGTCAAGTCCCTGCTCGATAAATCCCCGCTGACCTGGCGTCTGATGCGCCTGCTGCCGCAATTGATCAATCAGCCGCACTTCGAGCCGCTGCAGCGTTTCCTGACCCATGACACCGATCTGCGCAAACGCTATCAATTGGCCGAGCGTCTGGCGGATCTGTTCGACCAATACCAGGTCTATCGGGCTGATTGGCTGGAAGACTGGGCACAAGGTCGACATCAAACAAGAAACGCCAGGGGCGAAGCCAAACCTCTGACCCCGGCCAATTGCTGGCAGGCAGAGTTATGGCGCGCACTCTTGCTGGATGTGGGAGAAGAAGGCATGGCGCAAAGCCGTGCCGGTGTCCATCAGCGATTTGTCGAGCGTATCAACCATCTCGAAACAGCCCCCAAGGGATTACCCTCGCGAGTGATCGTTTTCGGGATTTCTTCGCTGCCTGCGCAAGCCCTGGAAGCACTGGCGGGACTGGCACGATTCAGCCAGGTTTTGCTGTGCGTACATAACCCGTGTCGTCACCATTGGGCAGACATCGTCGCCGATAAAGACCTGTTGCGGCATCAATACAAGCGTCAGGCCCGCAAAAGCGGCATGCCGGTAGTGATCGATCCGCAAACCCTGCATCAGCATGCTCACCCGCTGCTGGCCGCCTGGGGTAAACAGGGGCGGGACTACATCAACCTGCTCGACAGTTATGATGATCCCAACAGCTATCGTTCGGCATTCCGCGACGGGCGCATCGACCTGTTCAGTGAAAGTCAGCCGCTGAACGTGCTCAACCAGTTGCAGGACGACATCCTCGAGTTGCGTCCACTTAATGAGACTCGGGAGCGTTGGCCCGCTATCGACCTGAAGAAGGACGAGTCGATCCGTTTTCACATCGCCCATAGCGCCCAGCGAGAAGTCGAGATTCTCCACGATCAACTGCTCGCGCGTTTCAGCGTCGACCCGCACTTGCGGCCCCGGGACATTATCGTGATGGTCCCGGACATCGACAGCTACGCACCGCACATTCGTGCCGTGTTTGGTCAGCTTGACCGCCAGGATCCACGCTTCATTCCGTTTACCCTGGCAGACCAGGGCCAGCGCGGCCGCGATCCATTGCTGATTGCTGTCGAGCACCTGCTCAAGCTGCCTGACAGCCGATTCCCGGTCAGTGAGATTCTCGATCTGCTGGACGTCCCGGCACTGCGCGCTCGCTTTGGTGTTGAGGAGCGCGACCTGCCGACACTGCACCGCTGGATCGAAGGTGCCGGCATTCGCTGGGGCATGAACGCCGAGCAGCGTGCCGGGCTCGGGCTGCCCAATGAACTGGAACAAAACAGCTGGCGTTTCGGCTTGCGCCGGATGTTGCTCGGTTATGCCGTTGGCAGCGCCGATGCTTATGAGGGAATCGAGCCCTACGACGAAATCGGGGGCCTGGACGCGGCGCTCATCGGCCCGCTGGTTGCGTTGCTCGACGCGCTGGAAGTGGCTCACCACGAACTCTCTCGGCCTGCATCGCCGGGGCAATGGGGCTTGCGCTTGCAGGCGTTGGTGCAGTTGTTCTTTCTTGCCAGTAACGAACACGATGACTACTTGCTGGCTCAGCTCGAGGAGCTGCGTGAGACCTGGCTCGAGACCTGCGAGTCGGTCGGGTTGCAGGACGAGTTGCCGCTGACCGTCGTCCGTGAAGCCTGGCTTGCGGGTCTGGATCAGGGCCGTTTGTCCCAACGCTTTCTGGCCGGAGCGGTCAACTTCTGCACCTTGATGCCCATGCGCGCCATCCCGTTCAAACTGGTGTGCCTGCTGGGCATGAATGACGGCGATTATCCGCGCGCGCAGCCGCCACTGGATTTCGATCTCATGGGCAGTGATTACCGTCCAGGCGACCGCTCCCGGCGCGAAGATGACCGCTACCTGCTACTGGAAGCCCTGCTGTCGGCACGGGACCAGCTCTATATCAGTTGGGTGGGCCGCAGCATCCGCGATAACAGCGAGAGGCCTGCGTCAGTGCTGATCGGGCAGTTACGCGACCACCTGGCCAGCGGTTGGCGATTGCTGCAAAGCGACAATGACCTGCTGGAGGCCATGACCCGGGAACACCCGTTGCAACCCTTCAGTGCTCGCTACTTTCACGACAGGGATGAGTCGTTCAGCTACGCCACCGAATGGCAGATCCTTCATCAAGCGACAGAGCAACAGGCAAGCGCCGAAGTGCTCGAGGCTCACGTTCAGGACGAACCACTGAGTCTCGGTCAGTTGCAGGATTTCCTGCGCAATCCGGTACGGCACTTTTTCAGCCAGCGCCTGAAGGTCTTCTTCGAGGCGGCTGAAGTGCCCTTGGCTGATGAAGAGCCTTTTGTCCTGGATGCGTTGCAGCGTTACAGCCTCAGCGACCGTTTGCTCGAAGCGGCGCTGGCAGATCCTGGAAATACCGGGCAGGCACTGGAGGATCAGGCGAAACGCCTGCAAAACAGCGGGCTGCTGCCCATGGCCGGATTCGGTGAGTGCCTGCAACGCGAGTTGATCGAGCCATTGCCTGACTTGCTGCAACGCCACCAACAGCTCCTGGCGTTGTGGCCAACACCGCTCAGCAGCGCATTGCCCGTCGATCTGGAACTGCAAGGCCTGCACATTGAGGGCTGGCTCAGCGGCCTGCATCAGCGCGCCGATGGCGGATTGCTGTCGATCACTACGATCCCCAACAGTATTGGCTCGATCAAGTCACGCAAATGGCATCGACTGACACGCCCGTGGCTCACCCATCTGGTGGCTTGTGCCAGTGGCATGGCGCTGACCACCGCACTGGTGGCCAGCGACGACAGTCTGTTGCTCGAACCGATGGACGAGTCCACCGCGCGGAAAACCCTGGGGGACCTGTTGATGGCCTGGCAGTCGGGTATGCGCCAGCCTCTGCCGATCGCGGTCAAAACAGCCTTTGCGTGGCTGGGGCAAACCGACCCGATCAAGGCCGATTCCGCTGCGCGCAAGGCCTATGAAGGGGATGGGCAGACCACGGACGGAGAGCGTCGTGAAAGCCCGGCACTCGCGCGCCAATTTGCCGATTACGATGCCTTGGTCGCCGACGAGACGTTCAGCGACTGGTGCGATGCACTTTATCGTCCGCTTTTCGAAGCGCCCTGGCGTTCACTGTCCAGCGAGGAGTCGCGCTGATGAGCACAAAGACACCTCTGGCCCTGGCGTTCCCGCTACGTGGCAGCCAACTGATCGAAGCCAGCGCCGGGACCGGCAAGACGTTCACCATTTCCGCGCTTTACCTGCGTCTGGTGCTTGGCAACGGCGGAGAGGACAGTGGTTTCGGGCGTGAGCTGTTGCCGCCGCAAATCCTCGTCGTGACCTTCACCGACGCCGCCACCAAAGAGCTGCGCGAACGCATCCGCACGCGGCTCGCCGAGGCCGCACGATATTTCCGCGATGAAACACCGGCCCCCGACAGTCTGATTGCCGAGTTGCGTGATCAGTATTTGCCCGAGCAATGGCCCGGGTGCGCAAACCGCCTGGATATCGCCGCGCAGTGGATGGACGAGGCGGCGGTGTCGACCATCCACAGTTGGTGCCAGCGCATGTTGCGCGAGCACGCGTTCGACAGCGGCAGCCTGTTTACCCAGACCCTGGAAACCGACCACAGCGACTTGCTGGGGGAGGTCCTGCGCGATTACTGGCGGCTGTTCTGTTACCCGATGCAAGGTGACGCCTTGAATTGGGTGCGCAGCAATTGGGGCGGACCGGCGGCGCTGCTGCCGCGGATTCGAGCGCTGTTCGCCAGCGAGCGGGATGCGCATGAAGGGAAAGAACCCGCCGAAGTGATTTCGCAATGCTTGCAAGAGCGACGGGTTGCCCTGATCGAACTGAAGAAGCCCTGGCTGCAGTGGGCGGACGAGTTGCTTGCCATCTGTCATCAAGGCGTTGCCAGCAAGGCTGTCGACGGTCGCAAGATGCAGGCTCGCTATTTCGAGCCCTGGTTCGAAAAGATCAAAGCCTGGGCCGAAGACGAATCCCTTGAGCAACTGGATATCGGCACCGGCTTCACGCGCCTGACCCCTGATGGCATGGCCGAAGCCTGGAAGGGCGAAGCGCCTCGACATCCGGGGCTCGATGCGATGGCCGGCCTCAAAGCCTGTCTCGATGGGTTGCCAACGCCTGATGCCGCCGTGCTGCAACACGCCGCTCGCTGGGTCGGAGCGCGATTCGAGGAAGAGAAGCGTCGCCGCGCGGAAATGGGTTTCGACGACATGTTGCTGCGCCTCGATGCGGCCTTGCAGTCCGATGGCGGCGAGCGACTGGCAACCCTGATTCGTGAGCAGTTTCCGGTCGCCCTGATCGATGAGTTCCAGGACACCGACCCGGTGCAATACCGGATCTTCGAGAGCATCTACCGCATTGAAGAGAACAGCCCCGAGTGCGGTCTGTTCCTGATCGGCGACCCGAAACAGGCGATCTACGCTTTTCGCGGTGCCGACATCCATACCTACCTGCGTGCCCGGCAGGCCACCACCGGCCGCCTGCACACCCTGGGCACCAACTTCCGCTCAAGCCACGGCATGGTCAACGCGGTGAACCATGTGTTCGAGCGCGCCGAAGCCCGGGCGTCAGGGCGCGGCGCTTTCCTCTTCCGGCAGAAGAATGGCGACAACCCGGTGCCGTTCACGCCGGTGGCCTCCCAGGGGCGCAAAGAAGTCCTGCGCATCAATGACCAGGCAATCCCGGCCTTGAACGTTTGGCACTTGCCGGCCGAACAACCGTTGTCCGGCGCGGTGTACCGGCAACATCTGGCGGCTGCCTGCGCCAGTGAAATCACGGCATTGCTCAATGGCGGACAGCAGGAGCAAGCGGGATTCACCCAGGATGGCAAAGCCTTCAGGGGCCTGCTGCCGGCGGACATCGCCATCCTGGTCCGCGACGGCAAGGAAGCGCAGGCGGTTCGTGCGCAATTGGCCGCCCGGGGCGTGCGCAGTGTTTATCTGTCAGACAAGGATTCGGTGTTCGCCGCCCAGGAAGCGCATGACGTGCTGACCTGGCTCAAGGCCTGCGCCGAGCCGGATGTCGAGCGCCCGCTACGGGCCGCGTTGGCCAGCATCACGTTGAACCTGTCGTTGACCGAGCTGGAGCGGCTCAATCAGGACGAATTAGCCTGGGAAGCCCGGGTCATGCAGTTCCGTGGCTATCGCGAAGTCTGGCGCAAGCAGGGCGTACTGCCGATGCTGCGGCGCCTGCTGCACGACTTCCGTCTGCCCCAGGCGTTGATCGCCCGCAGTGACGGCGAGCGCGTGCTGACCAACCTTCTGCACCTTTTCGAACTGCTGCAACAAGCCGCCGCCGAACTCGATGGCGAGCAAGCCCTGATCCGGCACTTGTCCGAGCATCTGGCGTTGTCCGGGCAGGCTGGCGAAGAGCAGATCCTGCGTCTGGAAAGTGATGAGCAATTGGTCAAGGTCGTGACCATTCACAAGTCCAAGGGCCTTGAATATCCCTTGGTGTTCCTGCCGTTCATTTGCTCGGCGAAACCGGTGGATGGCAGCCGCCTGCCGTTGCACTACCACGATGAATCCGGCAATGCCCAGGTCACGTTGAAGCCAACGGCGGAGTTGATTGCCCTGGCTGACGATGAGCGTCTGGCCGAGGATCTGCGCTTGCTCTATGTCGCCCTGACTCGGGCGCAACACGCCTGCTGGCTGGGGGTGGCCGACCTCAAGCGCGGCAACAACAATGGCTCGGTGCTGCACCTGTCGGCATTGGGTTATTTGCTGGGCGGCGGCGCGCCTTTGGCTGATTCCCCGGCGTTGCAGCTTTGGTTGCGGGACTTGCAACAGGACTGCCCGGCGCTGGCCTATGCCGAAATGCCTGAAGCGACTACAGAACATTACCAACCTCCGCAAAATGACGCGGCGCTGCTGGTTCCGCGGGTTCCGAAACGCAAGGCCAGTGAAAACTGGTGGATCGCTTCCTACAGCGCGTTGCGCATTGGCGACACCCTGAGTGTCGGCACGGATGAAGCACCGGAGAGCCCGCAGGCGCAAAAACTGTTCGATGACGAACGCCTCGACCCGCAGGCCCCCAGGGAAGTGGTGGCCGGTGGCGCCGATATCCATCGCTTCCCGCGCGGCCCGAACCCCGGCACCTTCCTCCATGGCTTGCTCGAATGGGCGGGGGGCGAAGGTTTTGATGCGCCACCACAAGAGGTGATCGACGCCATTGCCCGTCGCTGCAATCGTCGAGGCTGGGAGGGCTGGATCACCACGCTGAGTGACTGGCTGCAGCATCTGCTCAAGTCGCCGTTGCAACTGGGCGGCGGTCAGGCACCGGTGGTATTCGGCCAGTTGACGCAGTATCAGGTCGAGATGGAGTTCTGGTTCGCCAGCCATAAGGTCGATGTGCTCAAGCTCGATGCGCTGGTGTGTCAATACACCCATAACGGCGTGGCCCGGGTGGCCGCCGAACCGGTGTTGCTCAATGGCATGTTCAAGGGTTTCATCGACCTGACGTTCGAACATGACGGCCGCTACTACGTTGCCGACTACAAATCCAACTGGCTCGGCGTCGATGATGCGGCCTACACCGCGCAGGCCATGGAACAGTCGATTCTCGACAACCGTTATGACCTGCAATACGTGTTGTACCTGTTGGCCCTGCACCGTCAGCTCAAGGCGCGGCTCGCCGATTACGACTACGACCGGCATGTCGGCGGTGCGTTGTACCTGTTTTTGCGGGGTACGCGTGCGGCCAGCCAGGGTGTGTTTTTCGCCCGGCCGCCAAGAGAACTGATCGAGCGTCTGGACAGGCTGTTCCAGGGCAAGCCAGAGCCCAAGGCCGAACCCGCCTGGGAACAGGGAGTATTGTTATGAATCGCACATTCGCCGATTTGTTGCCCACATCGCTGGCAGCCGAAAGCCTGGCCGATCTGGCGCCATTGAGTTGTGCCGACGACTTGCTGTTGTTGCTCACGCGTTGGGTCGAGCGTGGCTGGTTGCGTGCGCTGGACAAAGCCTTTGTGGCGTTTCTGCATGAACTGGCGCCGGAGGATGATCCGTTGGTGTTGCTGGCGGCCGCGCTGACCAGCCACCAATTGGGCCACGGGCATGTCTGTCTCGACCTGTTCGAGACGCTGAAAGAACCGGACTTCGCCCTGTCATTACCCCCCGAAGGTGACGTGCAAGGCGGTGCGATGCTGTTGCCCTCGCAATTGCTGGGGTCGCTGGACGGTGCTCATTGGTGCAAGGTGCTGGCCGCGAGCAACCTGGTCGCGCTGGCCGCTGACAGCCGTGACAATGTGCGCGACCGACCTTTGGTGTTATCGGGCAAACGCTTGTACCTGCGCCGCTATTGGGCCTACGAGCGACGGATCGACCTTTCACTGCGCGAGCGTTTGGCGGAACACGAGTCCACGCCGAATGATTTGCTCCAGCGCCTCACCGGTCTGTTTGGTCCTGCCCGTTCCGGTGAAGTGATCGACTGGCAGAAGCTCGCCTGTGCCCTGGCGACGCGCAGTGCCTTCAGCATCGTGACCGGGGGGCCGGGGACCGGCAAGACCACGACCGTCGTGCGATTGCTGGCGTTGCTCCAGGCGCCGGCGGTCGAGGCCGGCGTGCCCCTGCGCATTCGTCTCGCCGCGCCGACCGGCAAGGCCGCGGCGCGCCTGACGGAGTCCATCAGCCAGCAAGTCCGGACCTTGAAGGTCACCCAAGACATACGAGACAAGATCCCGTCCGACGTCACCACCGTTCACCGCCTGCTCGGCAGCCGACCCGGGACTCGACACTTCCGCCACCACGCGGGCAATCGGCTGCCGCTGGATGTGTTGGTGGTAGACGAGGCCTCGATGATCGACCTGGAAATGATGGCCAACCTGCTCGACGCCTTGCCGGCCCATGCGCGCCTCGTGCTGTTGGGGGACAAGGATCAACTGGCTTCGGTAGAGGCCGGTGCGGTATTGGGGGACCTGTGTCGCGACGCGGAGGCCGGCTGGTACAGCCCGCAGACACGTCAGTGGCTGGAAGCCGTCAGTGGCGAAAGCCTGCAGGCCAGCGGCTTGCATGAGGACGCCCAGGGCACTCATCCATTGGCCCAACAGGTCGTGATGTTGCGCCATTCCCGGCGATTCGGTGAAGGTAGCGGCATTGGCCAACTGGCTCGTTGGGTCAACCAGCAGCAGCCCGAAGAAGCCCGCAAGTTGTTGTCGGCGCGAAGCCATGACGATGTGTATTGCCTGGCCCTCAAGGGCGAGCAGGATCGGGCCCTGGAGCGCTTGCTTCTCGAAGGCCACGGTGAGGGCCCGCAGGGTTATCGGCATTACCTGAGCGTGCTGCGCAATCAGCGGCCGCCACTGGACAGCCCGCTGGAAGATGCGCGCTGGATCGATTGGGCTCGGAAAGTGTTGCAGGCCTTCGACGCATTCCAATTGTTATGTGCCGTGCGCAAGGGGCCGTGGGGTGTTGAAGGCTTGAACCAGCGAGTGACGGATGCGTTGCTGAGGGCACGCCTGATCGACAGCGACCAGCAGTGGTACGAAGGTCGCCCTGTCCTGATGACCCGCAACGATTACGGGTTGGGGTTGATGAACGGCGATATCGGCATCGCCCTCAAGCTCCCGGAACAGGACGGACATGAAAATGGAAAGCAGGTTCTGCGTGTGGCATTCCCACGCAATGATGGCCAGGGTGGTGTGCGATTTGTCCTGCCCAGCCGCCTGAATGATGTCGAAACCGTGTACGCCATGACCGTGCATAAATCCCAAGGCTCGGAGTTCGCACACACTGCGTTGATTCTTCCCGATGCCTTGAATCCGGTCCTCACCAAGGAACTGATCTACACCGGCATTACCCGGGCCAAGGACTGGTTCACCTTGATCGAGTCACGTGCAGGCGTGTTTGAAGAGGCAGTGAAACGCCGGGTCAAACGCTTGAGCGGGCTGATGCTGGAGCTAAAGGAAGGCCGCGAGCCGACAGGCTGAAGGGTCAGTCATCGGCAAACAGCATCTCCCGGCTTTCTCCCATCAACAGCCCCTGATTCTGCTCGGTGACCTGGCGGATGTAATCCCACAACAGGGTGATCCGCTTGAGCTTGCGCAGGTCTTCGCGGCAGTACATCCAAAACTGTCGAGTGATATTGATTTCCTGCGGCAACACCGGCAGCAGGCGAGGGTCCTGAGTGGCGAGGAAGCACGGCAGGATCGCCAGTGAGCGTCCTTGCTGCGCGGCCACGAACTGCGCGATCACACTGGTGCTGCGCAGGTTGGCACTGGCGCCGGGCAATACGTTGGCCAGGTACAACAGCTCCGAGCTGAACGCCAGGTCGTCGACGTAACTGATAAACGAATGTTTCGCCAAATCTGCCGGCCGGCGGATCGGCGGGTGGTTATCCAGATAATCCTGGGTCGCGTACAGCTGCAGCCGGTAGTCGCACAGTTTGCAGCAGACGTACGGACCATGCTCCGGACGCTCCAGGGCGATGACGATGTCGGCCTCGCGCTTGGACAGGCTGATGAAGTGCGGCAGCGGCAGGATATCCACCGAGATCGCCGGGTAGGTGTCGACGAAGTGGCTCAGCTGCGGCGTGATGAAAAAGCTGCCGAAGCCTTCGGTGCACCCCATGCGCACATGCCCGGACAGCGCCACGCCGGACCCGGAAACCTGCTCGCACGCCATGTGCAGGGTACTTTCGATCGATTCGGCATACCCCATCAGCCGCTGGCCTTCGGCGGTCAGGACAAAGCCGTTGGTCCGGGATTTTTCGAACAGCAATGTGCCCAGTGCCGTTTCCAGGGAACTGATGCGCCGCGACACTGTGGTGTAGTCCACCGCCAGGCGCTTGGCCGCGGTGCTGGCCTTGCGGGTGCGGGCGACTTCAAGGAAAAACTTGAGGTCATCCCAGTTCAACGAGCCGAGGGAGGTGATGTTTTTTTGCATGTTGGACCGGTTTTTATGTGCGTTCTTATTAGAAGTTTGCACATCTATACTCCAAAAACAGTCCGTTAACCAATTCGCGGCACACGCCTCATCTCAAGGCGACTTTCTCGCCTTGGCTCCCCTGATAACAACAAAGTCCAGGAGACCCACATGAACATATCGCTTACGCCCAACGAAACCACCGTACAAAAGGTCAAGCTGTTGATCGACGGCGAGTGGGTCGAATCCAAGACCACCGAATGGCACGACATCATCAATCCGGCGACCCAGCAAGTGCTGGCCAAAGTGCCGTTTGCCACCGCCGAAGAAGTCGACGCGGCCATCAGCGCAGCCCATCGTGCCTTTCAGACCTGGAAGCTGACCCCGATCGGTGCGCGCATGCGCATCATGCTCAAGCTTCAGGCGCTGATCCGCGAGCACTCCAAGCGCATCGCCGCAGTCCTGAGCGCCGAGCAGGGCAAGACCATTGCCGACGCCGAAGGCGATATTTTCCGTGGCCTGGAAGTGGTCGAGCACGCCTGCTCCATCGGCAGCCTGCAAATGGGCGAGTTCGCTGAAAACGTCGCCGGTGGCGTCGACACCTACACCCTGCGCCAGCCCATCGGTGTGTGCGCAGGCATTACTCCGTTCAACTTCCCGGCAATGATTCCGCTATGGATGTTCCCGATGGCCATCGCCTGCGGCAACACCTTCGTGCTCAAACCGTCGGAACAGGACCCGATGTCGACCATGCTGCTGGTGGAACTCGCCATCGAGGCCGGCATTCCGGCCGGCGTGCTCAACGTCGTGCATGGCGGCAAGGACGTGGTGGACGGGCTCTGCACCCATAAAGACATCAAGGCCGTTTCCTTCGTCGGTTCGACCGCCGTCGGTACTCACGTCTATGACCTGGCGGGCAAACACGGCAAGCGCGTGCAATCGATGATGGGCGCCAAGAACCACGCCGTGGTGCTGCCGGACGCCAATCGCGAACAAGCGCTGAATGCGCTGGTCGGTGCCGGCTTCGGCGCTGCCGGTCAACGCTGCATGGCCACCTCGGTGGTGGTGCTGGTGGGCGCGGCCAAGCAATGGCTGCCGGATCTCAAGGCGCTGGCACAGAAGCTCAAGGTCAATGCCGGCAGCGAGCCGGGCACTGATGTGGGCCCAGTGATCTCGAAAAAGGCCAAGGCACGGATTCTCGAGCTGATCGAAAGCGGCATCAAGGAAGGCGCGAAACTGGAGCTGGACGGTCGCGAGATCTCGGTACCCGGTTACGAGAAGGGTAACTTTGTCGGCCCGACCCTGTTCTCCGGCGTGACCACCGACATGCAGATCTACACCCAGGAAATCTTCGGCCCGGTGCTGGTGGTGCTGGAAGTCAATACGCTCGACGAGGCCATCGCGCTGGTCAACGCCAACCCGTTCGGCAACGGCACGGGCCTGTTCACCCAGAGCGGCGCGGCGGCGCGTAAATTCCAGAGCGAAATCGACGTCGGCCAGGTCGGCATCAACATCCCGATTCCGGTGCCGGTCCCGTTCTTCAGCTTCACCGGTTCGCGCGGTTCCAAGCTCGGCGACCTCGGCCCGTACGGCAAGCAAGTGGTGCAGTTCTACACTCAGACCAAGACCGTCACCAGTCGCTGGTTCGACGACGACAGCGTCAACGACGGTGTGAACACCACCATCAACCTGCGTTAAGGAGCCGGACATGAAAATCGCTTTTATCGGTCTGGGCAACATGGGCGCGCCGATGGCGCGCAACCTGATCAAGGCCGGCCATGCACTGCGCCTGGTGGACCTGAACAAGGCCGTGCTGGCGGAGCTGGAACAACTGGGCGGCAGCATCAGCGCTTCGGCCCGTGAAGCGGCAGAGGGCGCCGAACTGGTCATCACCATGCTGCCTGCCGCGGTGCATGTGCGCAGTGTGTGGCTGGGTGAAGACGGTGTGCTCGCCGGTATCGGCAAAGGCGTGCCGGCCGTGGATTGCAGCACCATCGATCCGCAGACCGCGCGGGACGTAGCCGCTGCCGCTGCCAAACAAGGCGTGGCCATGGCCGATGCGCCGGTCTCTGGCGGCACCGGTGGTGCAGCCGCCGGGACGCTGACCTTCATGGTCGGCGCCACGCCTGAACTGTTCGCCACCCTGCAACCGGTGCTGGCGCAGATGGGCCGCAACATCGTCCATTGTGGTGAGGTCGGTACCGGGCAAATCGCTAAGATCTGCAACAACCTGCTGTTGGGGATTTCCATGGTCGGCGTCAGCGAAGCCATGGCGCTGGGCGATGCCCTGGGCATCGACACCAAGGTGCTGGCGGGCATCATCAACAGTTCCACCGGGCGTTGCTGGAGTTCGGAGATGTACAACCCATGGCCGGGCATCGTTGAAACGGCGCCGGCGTCGCGCGGCTACACCGGTGGTTTCGGTGCCGAACTGATGCTCAAGGATCTGGGGTTGGCCACTGAAGCGGCGCGTCAGGCGCACCAGCCGGTGGTACTCGGCGCGGTGGCCCAGCAGTTGTATCAGGCGATGAGTTTGCGTGGGGAGGGGGGGCAGGACTTCTCCGCGATCATCAATGGTTATCGCAAACCATTGTAGGAGCGAGCTTGCTCGCGATAAACCTGAGACCACCAAGGGGTGTCAGGCTTGCCGCGTAATCGTTGCAGAACATCGCGAGCAAGCTCGCTCCTACAGGGATTGAATGTACCCAAAGATATTTACCGGGAGATCACGTCGGGTGATCCCCCGGTTTTTTGTATCAGGCAAACACGAAATATTTGCGTACGGTTTCCACCACTTCCCAGGTGCCTTTCATCCCTGGCTCGATGACGAAAATGTCACCGGCGCGCAGGTGGATCGGCGCCATGCCTTCTGGGGTGATGATGCAGTAGCCTTCCTGGAAATGGCAGTACTCCCACTTCACATATTCTACGTACCACTTGCCCGGTGTGCAGATCCAGGTGCCCATGATCTTGCTGCCGTCTTCGCTGGTGTAGGCGTTGAGGTTGACGGTGTGCGGGTCACCTTCGAGTTTTTCCCATTTGCAGGCGTCGAGCACGGGCAGCGGGTGGGTGTCGCGAAGAACGGTAATCGGTGCGGTCATGATGACTCCGGGCAGTGGGCTCAAGAACTGAAGTCGCACCCTATAGCGCTTGTCCAATCATCAGTTGTCTGTGCTCGACATTGAGCTGTCCAGAAACGCACGGCCCTCAAAGACTGTTCAGGGGCAGTCGCGCCTGGATTGTTCGAGGCTGTTCTCGAACTCGACCAATTGCGAGTGCTGTTGCGACAACGCCGCTATCCGCTCGGCGATTTCCTGTTTTTTGCTGGCGATGACCTGATGTGCCTGTGCCCATGGCAACTGCGGGCCCTGATGTCCGGCGAAGACCGACTGCAATTCCTTGAGCCTGAACCCGAGTTGCTGGGCACATTTGATGAACATCAGCAGGTCGACGCTGTGCTGGTCATAGATGCGGTACCTGCCCTGACGGCATGCGGCAGGCAGCAGGCCAATCGACTCGTAGTGACGGATGCTTTTGACGGTGGTGCCGGAACGTTGCGCGGCTTGGCCGATGTACATGGGAAGGTCCTTTTCTCCGAGGATAAAGCTCGGCGCATTATCGACCGACTCAAGCGCTGGCGATAGCTTCGGCTTGCCGCAACCAGGCCGCATGCCGGTCTGCGCTGGCGCCGAGAATTGGCCCGAAGGTGAGGGTTCGGGTGGGCTTGATGCCACAGAATTCCAGCGTGGTTTTGCGGACCTGATGCAAACCGGGCATGCGGTAGATCCATCGGTAGTACCAGGGCGGTGTGTCCATGGTCACCAGCAAATGGGCGGTTCGGCCGCGCAGGAGTTTGTCGGGGAAGGCTTTGCCCTGGCGATATTTGAAGGCAAAACCGGGCAAGAACACCCGGTCGAAAAAACCCTTGAGCAAGGCCGGTACGCCACCCCACCAGATCGGATAAACCAGCGTCAGTTGTTCAGCCCACAGGATATCGGCCTGGGCGTTACGCAAGTCGGCTTCCAGCGGCTGGACCTGCTGATAGCCTTCGCGCAGTACCGGATCAAAATCCATGCTGCCCAGAAACAACTGCCGCACCTCATGCCCGGCACGCGCTGCCGACTGTGTGTAACGCTCGGCAAGGGCGGCGCAAAAACTATTGCTTGATGGATGCCCGAGGATCACCAGTATTCGTTTACCCATCATCGCTGTCCTTGAGGATCAAACCTCAAGGATAAAGTCTGCCCCTCAGGGGAGAGTCAAGGCGTGCAGCAACGCCTTGGCATAGCCGGGTAATGCGGCGAAGTCCCGGGCACAGAGCAATAGTTTGCGTTGGCCCCAGGGTTCTTGGATGGGGAGGCTTTTGAAGGACAGTCCGCCTGACCCGCGTTCGACCGCGGCCAGCGGTACGATTGCCAGCCCAGTGCCTCGGGCGACCATGCGCATCACGCCATCGAAGCCATCGGCGCGGATGCGAATCTGCATGCGCAGGCCGGCGTGCAGTGCCTGCTCTTCCAGGTACACCGCCAGCGCGCTGTTGGCATTCAGGCCGACGTAGTCGTGATGCAGCGTGTCGGTGAAGCTCACTGAGGTTGCCTGTGCCAAGGGGTGTTCGCTGGGCATGATCAGCACCAGCGGATCATCGCGGAACGGTCGTGTCTGCAAGTCATCGGTGTCCACCGCGTCGGAAACGATGCCCAGGTCCGCCGCGCCCTGGCGCAAGGCATGGGTGATGCGGGTGCTGGGCAGTTCCTGCAGGTCGATGTCGAGGTTGGGATGGCTGCGCAGGAAGTCTGCGAGCAATTCTGGCAGGTACTCGGTGATCGCCGTGGTATTGCACAGCAGCCGCACCTGACCTTTGACGCCCTGTGCGTACTCGGCCAGTTCCTGTTGCAGGCGTTCGGCCTGTTGCAGCAGGACCCGGGCGTGTCGGGCCAGGGCATTGCCGGCCGGTGTCGGGCTGACCCCACGGCGATTGCGCTGGAGAAACTCGACACCCAGCGACGCCTCCATGGCGCGAATTCGCGCACTGGCCGCCGCGAGGGACAAATGACTGCGTGCGGCGCCGGCGGTGATGTTGCCGGAGTCGAAGATGTTCAGGTACAGGCGCAGATCGGTCAGGTCGAAGTGCATTACAACAACCTCTGGATGTGTGTTGTCCGGGAGGACGCCATCGCGAGCAAGCTCGCTCCCACAGGGGATTTGTGAGCAACACATAACCACTGTGGGAGCGAGCTTGCTCCGGGCGGCGTTCCGACGATGGCGTCAGATGCCGCACCCGATTATTCAGCCTCTTGTGTGAAGAGAGGCAGCCTCAGTATATGGCAGATTTTCAATCAACCCTTGCGGGCCCACCATAGCCCCATGAATACACTCTCGGCGTTTTATCAAAATCTTGGCTTGGCCCTTTCACTGTTGGTTATCGGCACCTTTGTGCTGGCCGGTATGATCAAGGGTGTGATCGGCCTCGGCCTGCCGACCGTTGCCATGGGCCTGCTCGGCCTGGCTATGGCGCCGGCGCAGGCAGCGGCGCTGTTGATCATTCCGGCGACACTCACCAACGTCTGGCAACTGGCGTTCGGCGGGCATTTGCCCGGGTTGATCAAACGATTGTGGCCGATGCTGCTGGCGATCTTCATCGGCACCGGGGCGGGCACGCTGTGGATCGGCATGAGCGGTGGTCACTGGGTGGTGCGGGGGCTGGGGGCGGCGTTGCTGCTGTATGCGCTGAGCGGTTTGTGTCTGCCGACTCTGCGCGTGGGGCGGCGTAGCGAACACTGGCTCGGTCCATTGTGTGGCGTGCTGACCGGCGTCATCACTTCGGCCACCGGCGTGTTCGTGATTCCGGCGGTGCCCTATCTGCAAGCGCTGGGCTTGAATAAGGACGAGCTGGTGCAGGCGCTGGGCCTGTCGTTCACCGTCTCGACCCTGGCCCTGGCCGGTGGCTTGTTATGGCGCGGCGCACTCGGCGGGGGCGAGTTGAGTGCATCGTTGCTGGCGCTGATCCCGGCCATGCTCGGCATGTGGTTGGGGCAATCGCTGCGCCAGCGGATCAGCGCCCTGTGGTTCAAGCGCGTGTTTTTCGTTGGCCTGGGTGTGCTCGGCGGCCACTTGCTGATCAGCGGCTAGCGGACGACGGACTGATCATCTCGATGGCGCGGATCTCGAAATCCCGCTCCAGGTAGTCATCGCGCTGCTCGAGGAACTGCTTCATGTGCGGCAGGTTCGAGTGCACATCGAGGTGGGCCCGGGATTGCCAGATCTCGTAGAAGATGAACAGGGTCGGGTCCTGTTTGTCGCGCAGCATGTGGTATTCGATGCAGCCGGGTTCGGCGCGGCTCGCTTGCACGTAGCCGCTGAAAAACGCTTCGAAGGCGTCGGATTTTTCCGGACGGGTCTTGGCGTGCAGGATGAAGCCCTGGATTTCACTCATCTACATCTCTCCTCAAGTCAGAACTGATGCCAGTCTAAGGCAACAATCGGCCGCTGATTCGTGCTTGTAGATCAAATGATCTTTGCTCGATCGAGGCTTATTCCGCGCGAGGTCGACCGGTACTCTGCCGCCATCCGATTCCCGACCCTTTCCGAGATCTCTCATGAAAAAAGTCCTGTTGCTCAATGGCGGCAAAAAATTCGCGCACTCCGAAGGCCGCTACAACGCCACCCTGCATGAAGTCGCGTTGAGCGTGCTGGATCGCGGCGGCGTGGATGTCAAAACCACCTTCATCGACGAAGGCTACGACGTCGCCGAAGAAGTGGCCAAGTTCCTCTGGGCCGACGTGATCATCTACCAGATGCCCGGTTGGTGGATGGGCGCGCCGTGGACCGTGAAGAAGTACATCGACGAGGTCTTTACCGAAGGGCATGGCAGCCTCTATGCCAGCGACGGTCGCACTCGCTCCGACGCCTCGCAGAAATACGGCAGCGGCGGCCTGATTCACGGCAAGCAATACATGTTGTCGCTGACCTGGAACGCCCCGCAGCAAGCCTTCGACGACCCGACCGACTTCTTCGAGGCCAAAGGCGTGGACGCGGTGTACTTCCCGTTCCACAAGGCCAACGAGTTCCTGGGCATGACCGGCTTGCCGACGTTCCTGTGCGTGGACGTGATGAAACGCCCGAACATCGAAGGCGACGTGGCGCGCTATGAGCAGCATTTGGCTGAGGTGTTTGGCCTGAAGGCGTAACTGTTTCGGGCTACTATCGATTGTTTGAGTCAGGCACAGTTCCTGTGGTGAGGGGGCTTGCCCCCGTTCGGCGGCGAAGCCGTCGTAAAGTCGGTTGACGCGCGACTTTCTGAACCACCGCATTAGTGGGTTTTGGGTCCGCTTCGCGGACCAACGGGGGCAAGCCCCCTCGCCACAATGGATTTGCGCTGCACAATAGAACGGCGCAGGACTATATCGATAAGGGACACACGTGAAAGCCAGATCCGATGAATTGCAGATTTTCGTCTGTGTGATTGAATGCGGGTCGATTTCTGCGGCGGCCGAGCAGGTCGGGCAAACGCCTTCGGCGGTCAGTCGCACGCTGTCGCGGCTGGAGGCCAAGCTCGACACCACACTGATCAATCGGACCACGCGGCGCATGGACCTGACCGAGGAGGGCAAGTATTTCTTCGAGCACGCCAAGCGCATTCTCGATCAGATGGACGAACTCGAAGAGCGCCTGTCCTCACGCCAGCAAACGCCGTCCGGGCGGCTGCGGATCAACGCGGCATCGCCTTTCATGCTGCACGCCATCGTGCCCTACATCGATGAATTCCGCAGGCTCTACCCCGACATCCAGCTCGAACTCAACAGCAACGACTTGATCATCGACCTGCTGGAGCAGAGCACCGACATCGCCATCCGCATCGGCACCCTGAGCGACTCGACATTGCATGCTCGCTCCCTGGGTTGCAGCCCGCTGCACATCGTCGCCAGCCCGGCCTATCTGGAAAAGCACGGCACACCGCAAGCCGTGGCCGACCTCTCCGAACATTCGCTGCTGGGATTTACCCAGAACGAAGGCCTCAACCAATGGCCGCTGCGTTATGTGCATGGCGATCGCTGGCCGATCCAGGCATCGATCAGCGCCTCCAGCGGCGAGACCATCCGCCATCTCGCACTGGACGGCCAGGGCATCGCCAGCCTGTCGCACTTCATGACCATCGAAGACATTCGTGCCGGACGCTTGAAAGTGTTGTTGGCCGAATTCAACAGCGGCTATCGCCAGCCGATCAACGCGGTGTACTACCGCAACTCACAGCTGGCCCTGCGGATTCAATGCTTCCTGGACTTTATCCAGGGCAAGTTGGCGGATTATGCGAGCGCAGATTTCAAGGGCTGATTCGTGATTTCTGCGCAAAAGTGAATTGGGCTGGCAGGGATTTTTCCCCCGGGATCGCTGCCGGATACTCCTTGCATCACTTATCCACGCAGGGAGTTTCTCCATGAACGTATTCGTTACCGGTGCTGCCGGTTTTATCGGCGGCTCCATCGCCACGGGCCTGGTCCAGGCCGGCCACAATGTCACCGGTCTGGTGCGCAGCGCCGAACAAGCGGACGAACTGCGCGCGCTGGGCATCACCCCGGTGATCGGCACCCTCGACGACTCCGCCCTGTTGGCCGATCAGGCGCTGGCTGCCGACGCGGTGATCAACGCGGCCAGCAGTGATCATCGTGGTGCGGTGGAAACCCTGCTCGATGCCCTGCGCGGCGCTGGCAAAGTGTTCCTGCACACCAGCGGTTCGAGCATTGTCGGGGATGCCTCGGGCGGTCAATCCAGCGATGTCATTTACTTCGAAGACAACCTGCCGGAACCGACCGTCGACAAGGCTGCGCGCGTGGCCATCGATAATCTGATCCTGGCGGCGGCCATGGATGGGGTGAACTCGGCGGTGATCTGCAACACGCTGATCTACGGTCACAGCCTGGGCGTGAGTCGTGACAGCGTGCAGTTGCCACGCCTGCTCAAACAGGCACGCAAAAGCGGCGTGGTGCGCCATGTCGGCACGGGCCGTAACATCTGGTCCAATGTGCACATCGAGGACGTGGTTGCGCTGTACCTGCTGGCGCTGACTGAAAACGTACCCGGCACCTTCTACTTCGTTGAGAGCGGTGAAGCGTCATTCATCGACATGACCACCGCCATGGCCCAGACGCTGAACCTGGGCGAACCACAAGACTGGCCGCTCAAGGACGCGGAAGCCGAGTGGGGCTATGAAATGGCCAACTATGGCCTGGGCTCCAACAGCCGGGTGCGTGGCAAGCATGCGCGGGAGTTGCTGGGTTGGGTGCCGAAGCGCACGTCGGTGGTTGAGTGGATTCGCGGCGAGATGGTGTGAGTTCGCTTTAGACCGCGTTGCGGCTATCGCGAGCAAGCTCGCTCCCACAGGTTTTGTGTCGTTCACGAAATGAGCGAACAACAGAAAACTTGTGGGAGCGAGCTTGCTCGCGATGGCGTCTGCGCAGGCACAACAACTGGTCGGTCTGACTGCATTTCCGTAACATCCGCACACTCTTTTCCAGTCTCTCCCTGTGTGCGATCCCTCATGAAAGCAAAACGTCTACGCGCCGATGTCCTGGCCGGGCTTACCACGTCCTTCGCCCTGTTGCCCGAGTGCATCGCCTTCGCGCTGGTGGCTCATCTCAATCCGCTGATGGGGCTCTATGGCGCATTCATCATCTGCACCCTGACCGCGCTGTTCGGCGGGCGCCCCGGCATGGTGTCCGGCGCGGCCGGTTCGATGGCGGTGGTGATCGTCGCGTTGGTGGTGCAGCACGGCGTGCAGTATCTGCTGGCCACGGTGTTGCTGGGCGGGCTGATCATGATGGCGTTCGGGCTGCTCAAGCTCGGCAAGCTGGTGCGCATGGTGCCGTATCCGGTGATGCTCGGCTTCGTCAACGGCCTGGCGATCGTCATTGCCCTGGCACAACTGGAGCACTTCAAGAGCGGGGAGGCCTGGTTGAGCGGTGCGCCGCTGTACATGATGCTCGGGCTGGTCGCGGTGACCATGGCCGTTGTCTATGTGATGCCGCGTCTGACCCGTACCGTGCCGCCGGCTTTGGTGGCGATTCTCGGTGTGGGCCTGGCGGTGTATCTGCTTGGCCTGCCGACCCGCACCCTGGGCGACATGGCGCACATTGCCGGTGGCTTGCCGACGCTGGCGCTGCCGGACATCGCGTGGAATCTGGACACCCTGCGGATCATCGCGCCCTACGCGATCCTGATGGCGCTGGTCGGGTTGCTGGAAACCCTGTTGACCCTGAACCTCACCGACGAAATCACCGAGAGCCGTGGTTACCCGGATCGCGAGTGCGTGGCGCTGGGGGCGGCGAATCTGGTGTCCGGTGCGTTCGGCGGCATGGGCGGATGCGCGATGATCGGCCAGACCGTGATCAACCTCAGTTCCGGCGGGCGCGGGCGCTTGTCCGGTGTGGTGGCCGGGGTGATGATCCTGTTGTTCATCCTGTTTCTGTCGCCACTGATCGAGCGCATTCCGCTGGCCGCGCTGGTGGGGGTGATGTTCGTGGTGTCGCAGCAGACCTTCGCCTGGGCCTCGCTGCGGGTGCTGAACAAAGTGCCGCTCAATGACGTGCTGGTGATCATCGCGGTGACGGTGATTACCGTGTTCACCGATCTGGCCATTGCGGTGCTCTGCGGCATCATCATTGCGGCGCTGAACTTTGCCTGGCAACAGGCCCGTCAGCTGTATGCCGACAGCTACCTGGAGAACGACGGCAGCAAGCTGTACCGGGTGCATGGCACGCTGTTCTTCGCCTCGACCACACCCTTTCTCAATCAGTTCGATACGGCCAATGACCCGGTGCAAGTGACGCTGGATTGCCAGCACCTGAGTTTTGTCGACTACTCGGCCATCGCCGCGCTGGACACCTTGCGCGAACGCTATGTCAAAGCCGGCAAGCATCTGCGGGTGCTGCATTTGTCCGAGCGTTGCAAGAAATTGCTCAAGCGCGCCAGGATGCAACACGACTGAGCGTAATAAACTCGCCCTCGACGAATACCGCGGCGGCGACGATCACTTACCGCCGGGAGACTGACATGCTGTACGACACGCTGATTCGCAACGCCCTGATCATCGATGGCAGCAACAGCCCCGGTTACCCCGCCGACGTGGCCATTCTCAACGGGCGCATCGAGCGTATCGGCGACTTGCGCGATGCCCATGCCAGCGAGGAGATCGACGCGCAGGGCCATGTGCTGGCGCCGGGTTTCATCGACGTGCACACCCATGACGACACCGTGGTGATTCGTCAGCCGCAGATGCTGCCCAAGCTCAGCCAGGGCGTGACCACGGTGATCGTCGGCAACTGCGGGATCAGTGCTTCGCCGGTGAGTTTGCGTGGCGATCCGCCGGACCCGATGAACCTGCTCGGTACGGCTGCGGCGTTCGTTTATCCGACCTTCCACGACTACCGCGCGGCGGTCGAAGCGGCGAGCACCACGCTGAACGTCGCCGCGCTGGTCGGCCATACAGCGTTGCGCAGCAATCATCTGGACGACCTGTTGCGCACCGCCACGGCAGACGAAATCAGCGCGATGCGCGAGCAACTGCACGAAAGCCTTGAGGCCGGCGCGCTGGGCCTGTCCACCGGTCTTGCCTATGCCAGCGCTTTCTCAGCATCCACCTATGAAGTGATGCAACTGACCGAAGAGTTGACGGCGTTCGGGGCGGTCTACACCACCCACTTGCGCAGCGAATTCGAACCGGTGCTGGAGGCCATGGACGAGGCCTTCCAGATCGGTCGCCATGCACAAAGCCCGGTGATCATTTCCCACCTCAAGTGTGCCGGTGCCGGCAACTGGGGGCGTAGTCCGCAACTGTTGGCGTCACTCGAACAGGCCGCGAAAACCCACCCGGTGGGCTGTGATTGCTATCCGTATGCGGCGAGCTCGTCGACCCTGGACCTCAAGCAAGTCACCGATGCCCATCGCATCACCATCACCTGGTCGACCCCGCACCCGGAAATGGGCGGCCGCGACCTGATGGACATCGCCGCCGAATGGAATGTGCCGTTGCTGGAGGCCGCTCGCCAACTGCAGCCGGCCGGTGCGGTGTACTACGGGATGGATGAGGCGGATGTGCGCAGAATCCTCGCGCATCCGCTGTCGATGGTCGGCTCCGACGGCTTGCCGGAAGACCCGTTCCCACACCCGCGCTTGTGGGGCGCATTCCCCCGGGTGCTCGGGCATTTCAGCCGTGACGTCGGATTGTTCCCGCTGCACACCGCCGTGCACAAAATGACCGGGCTGTCGGCGGCGCGCTTCGGTTTGAAGGAACGCGGCCAAATCCGCGAAGGTCATTGGGCGGACCTGGTGTTGTTCGATCCGGCAACCATCCGCGATGTCGCCGATTTCAACGATCCGCAGCAGGCAGCACAAGGTATCGAGGGCGTATGGGTCAACGGTGCGTTGAGCTACCGCGATGGTCAGGCCAACGGGCGCAGGGAAGGGCGGTTCCTGGCACGGGAAGGGGATTTGCGTACGGGGTTTCAGTGAGTTTCAAGGACTGTGTCACAGTGGTGGCGCTTTGATGTTAAAGAATGGCATCTCCAGGCCGAATTGCTGACATCAAGCCCGACAACCCAATGCTGTTCACTAATGTAGGAGCGAGCTTGCTCGCGATGGAGTCAGAAGCGCCGCGTTTAGCCAGTCAACACGCGTCATCGTTAACGACCATCGTCGGAGCGCCGCCCGGAGCAAGCTCCCACAGGGGCTGGATGCTGTGCACGGTCTTTGTGGACGACACAGATTCATTGTGGGAGCGAGCCTGCTCGCGATTGGTTCTATCATTTGGCGCTGACTGAACGTCAGACGCGGAAGTGACTCACCATCATCTGCAACTGATTCCCCAGCCGTGCCAGTTCAACACTCGACGCAGCCGTTTCATCACTCGCAGCAGCAGTCTGTTCGGACACGTCGCGCACGTTGATGATGCTGCGGCTGATCTCTTCGGCCACGGCGCTTTGCTGTTCGGCAGCGGCGGCGATCTGCTGGTTCATCGACTGGATGTTGGACACCGTGCGGGTGATGTTCTCCAGTGACTCGCCGGCCTTGCGGGTCAGGGCCACGCTGCTGTCGGTGAGGACGCGGCTGTTGTTCATCAGCGCCGACACTTGTTGCGTGCCGTTCTGCAAGCCGGCCACCAGGCCTTCGATTTCCTCGGTGGATTTCTGCGTACGCTGGGCCAGGCCGCGGACCTCGTCGGCCACCACCGCAAAACCACGACCGGCTTCACCGGCACGGGCCGCTTCGATGGCGGCGTTGAGCGCCAGCAGGTTGGTCTGCTCGGCCACGGCCTTGATCACGTCCATGACGCTGCCGATCTTGTCACTTTCCCGTTGCAGCACGCTCATGGCCTCGGTGGAACGTACCACTTCGCTGGCCAGACGCTCGATCTGGGCGATGGCTTCGTTGACCACTTTGTCACCTTCACGGGCCTCGTCATCCGCCGCCGCAGCGGCTTGCGAGGCTTCTTCGGCGTTGCGCGCGACTTCCTGCACGGTGGCGGTCATCTCGTGCATGGCGGTGGCGACCTGATCGGTCTCGACTTTCTGGCTGTTGACCCCGGCACTGGTCTGTTCGGTCACAGCCGACAGCTCTTCGGCGGCGCTGGCGATCTGGGTCACGCCGTCGCGGATGCCGCTGATCAAGTCGCGCAGCGTCACGCCCATGCGCACAATGCCTTGCTGCAACACGCCGAGTTCATCGCGACGGCTGACCACCACGTTCTGGGACAGGTCACCGCTGGCGATGCGATCGACCACCGCCAGGGTTTCGCGCAGTGGGCGGGTAATCTGGCGAGTGATGACCACGGCGGCAATGATGCCCACCAGCAACGCCAGCAATGTGCTGATCAGTTGCAGGGTGCGCGCCTGGGCGCTTTCGGCGTCCCGGCGGTCGAGCTGAATCTGATACAGCTGATCGCTCTGGGCCACGATGGCGGCCCCCTGGTCGGTCATTTCCTTGCGCGCTTGCACCGCGTCATTGCTGGCGGCCTTGTAGGCCTGCAAGGCACCGCGATAGTTGCCAAGCGCCGTTTCCAGCTGGCGCAGGGCGTCTTGCTGCGAATCGGCGAAATGCGCATTCAGCGGTTTCAGGCTGGCAATGGCGGCGTCCAGTTGGCCGACGGCTTTTTGCTCTGTCTGGCCATCGGTACTGGCGGTGTAGCCACGCACTTCGTAACGGGCCAAGAGGAACGCCTCCTTTGCCGCCGTAATGGCCTGGAACTGTTCGAAGCGCTGGTCGCTCAACGGCATTTGCTGCACGCGGGCATCGATGTCATTGATCAGCGTGTTGGCGGTTTCGGCGTTGGCACTCATGGCGTCGCGGGCACTGTTGCCGGCGCGATAGGCGCTACGCATCTTGCCAAGGGATGTCTTGTAGGCATCGATGACGGCGCCTTGCTCCCGGAGTAGCTTGAGGTTTTCCGGGCTCTTGAACTTCGCCAGCAGGTCTTGCTGCTGGGCCGAGAAGGCATCGAGGGTGGTCTGCACGCTCTGCGCAGCGGTTTCGTCGCCGTTGGTGAGCATGTATTGCAGGCGAACCACACGCAGCTTGGTCAGGCCGGCGTTGAGCTGGGTGATGTCGCTCATCCAGTTGCTACGGTCGATCAACCCGCCCAGGCTGGTCCAGCCGGTCAGGGCGAGGACGCAGGTCAGTGCCAGGACCAGGCCAAATCCCAGGCCCAGTTTCAGGTTCACGCTGATGTTGCCGAACCAGCTATTCATCAAATTCCTCCAGGAACGTGGTGCTTCTTTTTCGTCGGTCGGCTGGAAGATTGTTTTTTTTGAGGCCGCCAAGCTGTGTAAGCAGGATGTATCGGCAGCAATTCCGGGAGCTGAAAGGTTTTTGTGCGGCGGATTCTGTAACAAGGTTTTTGCAGCGTTTTAAGCTTTTTTTCACATGTCTTTCACCCGCAGGCAACGCACGTTTCATTAACTTCCCGTGATCTGATGAGGTGGTACGTGCCGGCGAGGCGGCTTGATGTGGAATTAAGACTGAGTCTTTTCGGAATAAAACGCTCGATCGATCTGAACCGTTTTGCCCGCTATCGCAACGCGGCGGTGGTGCTGGCCTCGGCGCTGCTGGTCATCCCGCTGACCGTGTTTTTGCTGCGTCCCGCCACCGCGCCGGACCTGGCTCACGGCAATGTGGCCGGAGCACAGGCTTTGATGACGGGGTGGGCCAAGGGCGACATGATCGTGCTGGTGCGCCACGTCGAGCGTTGTGATCACTCCTCGGCGCCTTGCCTGGTCGGCAACGATGGCATTACCGAGCGCTCTCGTCGTGTTGCCGAGAGCCTCGGGGCACAGTTCAAACACCTTGGCCTGGACAACGCCGATATCTACAACAGCCCGATCCTGCGCACGGCACAGACCGCCAACTTCATGTTCAACAAGGTTGGCACGGGGGAAGACTGGCTGATCATTTGCAAGGGCACCATGCTGCGTGACGCGCTGGCGCATAAAGTGGCCGGGCGTAACCTGGTTCTGGTGACCCACAGCGAGTGCATGGAGCAAATGGAAAAAGACCTCGAGTTACCGCCTTCGACCCTGGGTTATGGCGCTTCACTGTTTATTTCTGCCGAAACCCCGCAGACTCCGCGCTTGCTTGGCTTCATCGACGCTTCCGACTGGAGCTCGGTGAGCACTCATTGAGTTTTTCCCTCCTCTTTTTGAATCAGGATTCACAATGCTGACCGCTTCTCGCTACCGCTTTTACTGGGTGAATTTCGGTATTCCGCTGGCCTGCGCGGTCGCGGTGTTTCTGATGTTCGACATGACCAGCATAGACATCGCCTTCAACAATTACTTTTTTGATCCGGTAACGCAGACGTACCCGTTGGACCATGTCCATCTGTTCGAAAAAATCACCCATAAATGGGCGCGGATCATTCCGAACTGGACTGGCGAAATTGCGATTATCGGTGCCTTGCTGTCGTTCCTCTGGCCGCGTCTGAAGGCTGAAAAGCACTCGAAAATCATCGCTTTCCTGGAAAAAATCAAAGTCGCACCGGTGCTGCGTTTTGCCACCCGGCACCGTCGCGACTTTCTCTACGTGGTGTTCGCGTTTTCCATCAGCACCGGGGTCATTCACTACCTCAAGGGCCACACCAGCGTGTATTGCCCGATCGAGACGACCCAATACGGCGGCAAAATGGAGCACGTTGAGTGGTATGAAAACTTCGACCTGCTGAAAGTCGCCGGTGAGGGGCGCTGCTGGCCGGGCGGACATGCGTCGGGCGGTTTCACCATGCTGGCGTTGTACTTCGTGGCTCGCCGTTATCGCTGGCGCTATTCGAAAGCGATCATGTACGGCTCGCTGACCCTCGGTTTCATCTACGGCACAACGCGGGTATTGCAAGGGTGGCACTACATGTCCCACACCTTCTGGGCCGGGATCTTCGTGTGGCTGGCATGCTTGCTGACGGCGCTGGCGTTTTACGGGCGAGCGAGGCTGGAACAGCCGGTGCTCTCCAAAGCGCAACAACCGGTAGCGGCGACTCAGACTCAACCAGTGAATTGAGTTGGCGTTGAACTGAAAAACCCGCACCCCGAAAGGGCTGCGGGTTTTTTGTTGCTCGAGGAAACCTTCAATGAGTCTCGGATTGCGAATTCGCAGGCAAAAAAAAGCCCGCGGGAGGCGGGCAAACCGTAGTTTCTTGAATGAGCGAGGGCAATGTACAGGCTGGCGCGAGGGGGTGGGGTGAAGAAAAATTCATCTCGCTCAAAGCCCCGTACCAGAGCTTGCGACACCGCTACGGCAAATGATCCGCGGCAAAGTCCGCTTCCGACCGGGCACGCAAAAGGCCCTTGCGGCAGGCTTGCTGGAACCGCTCGAAATCGCGTTCGTTCTGCTCGGTATAGCCCTTGGCATATTTATGGAGCGCGTCGGCCAGTGCGTCGCTCTTGCCGATGTAGCCGCTGATCATCGCCGCGTGCCCGAAATTCATCAGGTGGCTATCACCGCAGGGCGTATGCGGATCGAGTGTAGAAGGGCTTTGTCTGTTCATCCGAAGTGTTTGCGTAGCGACTAATCTGTCCTTCAGAGAATGCCTGGATGTTACTGCCCGGAAACAGGGAGGCTTGTGCTTTCACTGCTGATTTCGCTGCTGTTGGCATTCCTTGTCGGCTGGGTGTCCCAGCGCATGGGCATGTGCCTGGTCAATGCCATCGGGCTGCTGCTCAAGCGCCGGCCGACCCTGTTCGTGTCGCTTGTCAGTTGCGGTTTGTTCGGTCTGTTGCTCGCGCCGTTCTACGCCTTGTCTGGCGTCAGTCAGCCGTTGTTCATTCCCGAGGTCGGCTACCTGTCGCTGGTCGGTGGCGGGTTGTTGTTCGGCCTCGCCTCGGTGCTCAACGACGGATGCAGCGTCGGCACCCTCACCAAGCTCGCCAGCGGCAACCTCAACAAGGCCTTCACCATCCTCGGCTGGGTGCTGGGCATCGTACTGTGGCATCACCTGAACATGCTGACCGAACACTGGGCGCTGCAAATGCCGATGATTTCCAGTCGTCATTACTGGCTGGTCATCGGCATCGTGCTGCTGATTTTGCTGTTCCTGGTGCGGATTCACGGCGACAGACACCTGGTGCTGTCGAGCCTGCTACTGGGGGCTTTGACCAGTGCCCTCTACACCTTCGAACCGCTGTGGACGCCCAGCGTGTTCTTCTACGATCTCTCGCACATGTTCTGGATATCGGGCGATACACCATTGACCACCCAGCGTGTGGCGGTGTTCGCCATGCTGATGCTGGGCATGCTCTGTTACACGTTGCATCGCCGCACGTTCAACTATCAGCGGTTTGCAGTGACGACAGCGGTCAGGTATTTGCTCGCAGGGGTGTTAATGGGGACCGGCGCCTCGATGATGCTGGGCGGCAATGACTCGCAGATTTTGTTGGTGTTTCCGACGCTGACCTGGGTGGGGACGGTGCCGTTGGTGTCGATTGTGTTGGGGATATTGGTGGGGGTTGGGGTGAGGCGGGTGAGTAAGGCATATTCGCAATAATGTTCTGTATACGATACATTCAAATATAAATGTCACGGTAACTGAACATGGAGTACACCCTGCTGATCTCTCGACTCGGTAGCCAAATACGTGAAACGCGTATTCGGCGAGGTCTGACACAAGCTCGACTTGCTGAGCTCGCCGGTTTGACGCGGCAGAAAGTCATTGCTGTCGAGAAGGGGGCCGATACTGTTGCCATGAACGCTTACGCAAGAGTCTTGAGCGCTTTGGACTGCGAGCTCACCGTTATACCGGCGGCCATGCCGACCCTTGAAGAGCTCGGGGAGTTGTTCGAATGAAAATGGCCTCCCTCAAAGTCAGTACGCCAGAGGGCCATAGCGGCCGAATCCTTACCAGTGGCGAAGATTATATTTTCCGCTATCAAGAAGACGCATTGCCCAACACGGCCATCAGTCTGTTGATGCCCGTTCGGGCTGACGAGTTTCGTCGGCGGGATCTGCATCCCGTATTCCAGATGAACCTTCCTGAAGGCTATATGTTGGAGCAGTTGCGCAATCGCCTGGCGAAAACCGTAAACGTCGATCCAATGTTGTTGCTTGCTCTTTCTGGCAGCAGTTCACCTATTGGCAGGATTCAGGTGCATTCCGAAACCGTTGATGCCCTGCTTGGTGAACAGCAGTTCCCTGGAGAAAAACTCGAAGAAATTCTCACGTGGGATGGAGCGGAAGATATCTTCGCCGACCTTCTTGACCGCTATATTTTGCGGGCAGGTATATCGGGTGTTCAGCCGAAGGTTTTGGTGCCTGAGCAGCAAGATTTCGAATTGCAACGAGCCACCTCGAAAACCTCTGACTTGATAATCAAGAGTGGCCGGGATGAGTTCCCAGGACTGGCCATCAATGAGTTCCTTTGCATGTCCATTGCCAGGGAGGCGGGCATTCCGGTCCCGCAGTTTTACCTGTCCGACAATGCAAAGCTGTTTGTCATGCGTCGCTTTGATCGGGACGAGCAGCTTAACCCGATTGGATTCGAGGACATGGCCGCACTGATGGGGCTCTCGGCCGATCAGAAGTACAGCAAAAGCTATGCAGCCATTGCCAAAGCGATTCGACTGTTTTGCCCAGCAAACAATCAACGAACCTCGCTTGATCAACTTTTCGATTACGTAGCGCTGAGCTGCATCGTTGGGAACGGCGATGCTCATTTGAAAAACTTCGGCTTGCTCTATTCGGAGCCGACCCAACGTGACGCGCGCCTCGCGCCGGCATACGACATCGTTAATACGACGGCCTACATCCCTGAAGATGTTTTGGCGCTAGACCTTGTGGGTAACAAGTCGTTGTTTGCTTCCCGCCAGGGTTTATTGGAATTTGCGCAGACGTGTGAGGTTGAACATCCTGAGTTGCGTATTCAGCGATTGCTTGCGGCAGTTGAATCGGTGCTGAGGCGCTACCCTGAATTTCGGGAGCAGGCGCCTCATGTGGTGAAGGCAATACAACACGCAGCAGCCCCTTTCGCCCTGACGTTTGGCTAGTTTCAATACCAATGAAAATGGGCGACTTCAGGGAAGTCGCCCATTTTGTTTTCCCAGGATCAAACCTGCATCTGCAGCCGTCGCCCAACCACATCCAGCAAATCGCAACCATCGCGCAGGGAAGTGACCAGCACCCGCGCCAGTTCGCTGTAAACACCCTCGTCAGCCGCGAAGCTCTCCAGCAATTGCGTCGCGGTTCGAATGCGATAGGCGGCTGTTTCATGCAGCACATCCAGCGGTGCTTCGGTGTCGATCAGCAGTGACGCAATGGTGCAGTCGATGCCGGTCATCGGCATGTATCGATCCATCTCAAGCCTCCACTTCGTCGAGTGGCGCGATGTTGTCCAGTGCCCGGTTCACTAGCAATTGCGCCAGCACGGCCAACTGCTGGATCGCCAGGGCGATGTTGCGACGCGAACTCTCAAGCTCGCAGGCAAGGTCGGTGCTCATGACGTTGAGCGAGGCCAGGGTTTCACTGGCGTGGGTGAGTAGGGACGGTGTGTCGATGTTTGGGCGCAGGGTGAAGACGTGGCTGATGGGATCGAGGTGATTGGGGTTGCGGAGGCGGGCGCTGATGGCGGGTTCGGTGAGGTCGGAGAGGTTGGGAAAGTCGGGTGTTTCAGTTGTTGAGTCAGGTGCAGTGTTTGGCGGGTTGGGACTATGTTTTTTCATGATTGTGCTCCGTCTTTGGTTGAAGGAGCTGCCAGCTATCTGCTGTCAATCAGATGTGGGTGGCAGCTGTACGCGGGTTGACAGACCGGGGAGCAACAAAACCGGTGCATCCGAAGATGCCCCACGCACAGCCACCATAAGACAGAACGCGCAGAAGCATGCCGTTTTATTGGGAAGAGTGGAAGGTAGCTCTTCAGCCTGTCAAAGCCGATCACTGATTTGCAGCGACCGACGAAGGCTATCTTCGAGAGGCAGCATCCGCCAGTTCATGAAAGGCGACGCATTTTGCGGGAAATGTCCTAGGACGCGGAGAAGTCGTTGCATCGATCACAGGTCACTCGATCTCACCGCGTGCTTGAAATGATGCTCCCAAAGCCTGACCCCCAACCCGCCCGTCCGGTCCAGTGACGACCCTACCGTGCCCATATTGCAACCATGCACATAGCGGCATCGCGCGACTGTCCATGTAACCCTATCGTCAGATTTCACCTGCCACAAAGTGCTTTTGTGAGTTGTGAGCGTACGATGTAACTCACGTTTTCGCTGAATTCCTGGGGGAGCGAACGAAGCGACTGAGCGATATGGCTTTGGAGAAAAAACATGATTCGCAGGCACTACTTGAAAGCCCTGGCGATGCTGCTCGTCGCCACTGGCGTGCAGTGGGTGACGCTACCCGCCTACGCGACCGAGCAGGGTCAGCAACGGCGTGAAGCTCGCGATACCAGGCAGGAAGGGCGCTCCACTGCGCGGCAAACCAAGGATGATTGTAGAAAAGGCAATGACAAGAGCAACGTAGACTGTCGCCAGGACAAGCGCAGCACCAAGCAAGATACCCGTCGCACGGCCCGGGACATCAAGTACTGATCGTTAACGTGGGTCCTGCTTGCGCTTGCCGGCAGGCCGGTCAAGCGCTTCGGGATTTCGAGCGATGGTGGAGGTCGCTGGATGTCCGCTTCGATCCAAAGCGGACATCATCGAAATGCGCTGAAGTCATGGTGGTCGTCTGCACAAGAACGATGATGCAGCCGTACCATCACTATGTTCTGGATTGAGACTCATCCGAACGTCACCAACACCTTGGCCGATTCATCTGCGCGCGCGGCGGTAGCGAAGGCTTGCTCGAAATCTTCGAAGGCGTAGCGATGACTGATCAGCGCGATGGTGTCGATCCGGCCTGCGGCGAGGATCTCCAGCACTTCGCCAAACTCGGTGGGATAGGCCATGGCGGTGGTCACTTCCATTTCCTTGCCCAGCGCCATCGCCAGATCCATGGCGACCGGTGCGTGATGCACCGCCACCACCGTCAGATGCGCCCCGAAACGTGCGCGCGCGATGATTTGGGGAATAACCGGAGCGGCGCCCGACACCTCGATGAATTCGTCGCTATCCACCACTGGCATCCCGTAGAGCGTGCTTGCGCCATGGCGCTGGCCGATTTCAGCCCAGAGATCGCAGTTGTCGGGATTGAAGGTGGCGTTTGCACCGAGCGCGCGCGCACGCTCCAGACGTGAGTCCACTCGATCGACGGCGATGATGTCCGCGACGCCGCGCAGACGGAGCATTGCCACGACGCCGAGCCCGATGGGACCCGCGCCGAAAACGACTACTTTGCTGCCAGCGCCGGCACGCGACCGGTTGACGCCGTGCAGCGCGACGGCGAGCGGTTCGACCAGTGCAGCGGTTTCGAAGTCCAGCGTGTCGGGAATGGGGAAGACCGACGACTCGGCCATGACATTGCGCACGAGAATGTGCGAAGCGAAGGCCCCAGGGCCTCCGGAGCCGATCATGTTCGCAGGCGTCGTCGGGTTGACCACCACGCGCTGGCCTTTGCGCAGCGCCGTCACTCGCGCACCCAGCTCCTCGATCACGCCCGAAAACTCATGCCCGAGCGATAAGGGACCATCGCCCCCCATCGGCAGGCCGCCGGCGCGCGCATAACCGAGGTCAGAGCCGCAGATGCCGCAGACCACGACCTTGACCACAATATCGTCCGGCCCGGCACTGGGGCGCTGTACCTGCTCGACACGAATATCGTCAGGTCCGTGAACCGTTGCATGAAGCATCAATTTCGTCATAGTGGATTCCTTCATTTCAGATTGTGATCCAGGCGCGCTTGCGCGCCGACAGTCGAATGGCGTCGAGCACCTGTTGGCCACGCACAGCGTCGTTGAATGTGGCGGCACGCTCGGGGATCGCGGGTGCGCGATTCTCGATCCGCGTGCGCATCTCGGCGAACAGGCGCGCATAGGGCGCAACATCGAAGCCCATGGTGTGCCAGCGGTCCTGCTCGGTCTGGATCAGCTCGGCGACGGGAAAAGCTGTCGGCATTGCGTTGACCAGATCCGCGGGCATCTCGATGCGCCGCACGCCATCGGCGTCGCTCACCCAGACTTCTTCGGGGTCACCAAACGTCGCGCCGCTCTGAATCCACGCGCCGCCGGCGCTGCCCACCACTTTGGTGGCCATCACCAGCGGCCCCGGCGCGGCCAGCGCGGCGATGATTGACCCGGCAACACCGCTGTCCGTTTCGAACTGCACGGTGTAGCAATCGTCGGCCGTCATGGTGGGGCGCCCGGGCGCCAGCGTCTGCAGCATGCCGCTGACACGAGCGATGGGCCCGAACAGGTATTCGACCTGATCGATCATGTGCGAGCCGAATGCGCCAAGGAAGCCGCCGCCCTGGTCTGCGTCCTCCCACCAGTCGCTGAGTTTGCTTGTCGAGTCTTGTAGGCCCGGTTGATGGTAGATGCGCAGGAAATGGCGCGGCGTGCCGATCAGCCCTGACTGAACGACGCGCCGCAGCAGCGCCTGCGCGCTGTCGAAGCGGAATTCGGCACCGAGCAGGTGATGAACACCGGCCTTTGTCGCGGCTTCGCGCATCTGCGCCGCTTCGGCGGCGTCGCGGGCAAAGGGCTTTTCGCACACGACATGCCGCCCGGCGGCGATCGCGGCCATCACCGGTGCATAGTGTGCGTGCGGGGGCGTGGCCACCGTAACGAGCTGTATCGCTGGATCGGCAAGCGCCTCGGCAAGACTATCGGTTGCCAGCGGGATGCCGAGAGGTGCAGCGCGCGCGATGGTGCGAGCACGGTCTCGGCCGACGATCGCACGCACTTCGAACCCGGCCTCGCGCAGCGCACGGACATGGGTAAAAAGACCGAAGCCGGTGCCGACCACCGCCGCAGCTATGGATCGCGACGGCGTGCTCATCGTGCTACCTCGCCACTGATGATCGGCACGATGTCTTCCAGTGCCTCTTCACCACGCTCTTGCAGCACGGCGAGCGCAATACGGCGCAGCGTTACCTGCGGCGGCTCACCCTGTGTGCCAATCAGACGCAAACTCATGCCGCCATGGACATGGCCGAAGGACTGGACCCAATTGCCGGCGATGCCGGGCTGGCCTTGCGCAACGATGACGCGCACCGAGCCGTCGTGGCGATAGCTGGCCTTGTACTTCTGCACACAACCGCCGCCGTCCTCGTAGTTGTCGAGGTTCTCTTGCCAGATCGAACAGAGCTGGAATATCCAGTAATCACAGGCCGAGGGCAGGAAATCGATAACCAGCGCCTCGTCGCCAGCACACTCCCAGGTACCGAAGCCGTGGTGTCGGTCCGGCACACCGCCATTGGACAGGTACACCGCGCGGTCGAAGCGGATGCGGTTTGGCCGCTGGCTGAGATTGTCCTGCCACCAGCTGCGCACCAGCTCGCAATAGCCAAGTACCATCTGACCCGCCTTGGCGAGCGCATCGCTTATTTCGGCGGCGGTGACGGGGCGCGGGTGAGGGGTATCGATCCGTTCGATGGTGAAGTGAGGCGGCGCGGTATTCGCGCGATCATGGTAGAGCGTGCGCACCAGGAGACCGACGCAGTCCGGTGAGATCGACAGCCAGTCGCGCCCGTCTGCGGGTTTGTTCTGGCTGACCACGATTTCGAAGTTGCCCTGCGCATCGAACTTCACCTGGCGTGAGGAGATGAAGCCGGTGGTCTGCAGCGCAGCGGGATCGAATTCGTCAAGACCGGCCACCCCACGCGTTGCCCAGTCCTGAGCGCCCGGATGGTGCGGTTGTGGCGCGCGCCATGAGGCGATGACAAAGTACGGCAGCCCGCCACGATGGCCACGAATGACATAGTCATGACTACCGTCGACGAACTCGGCAAGCAGATGATCCTGATCGGGAGACTGGAAGTTGATGGACTGGCGCCAGGGCGCATCGCGCAGGCGCGGCCGTTCTGGCTCGCAGTTCTCCAGGTAGCGTTCGAAACCGTTGCGCATCAGCCGGGTCATGAATCGATACCATTCGGCGCGGTCGAGGGTATCGGCCTCGGCGCCGAAAGCATCGACCCTGTGGCCGGCCTGGCGAACGGTTTCGCAGAAGTCGTCCCACGCGCGGCCGGACAACAGGCGTTCCGTAGATTGATCGGTCATGGCCGCTCTCCTTCGATGCGCTCTGGCCTGACCGAGAAGCGCTCATAGTAAAAGCCGAATCGCTCGCGCAAAGCGGCAATATCAACCCCGAAATCACCTTTCAGGTCATAGACGACGCGACCATGCTTGCCCCGTGGATTGGCGTTCACATAGGCCTGGATCCGCGCCTTGGCGTCGGCGGTCAATGGCAGGCCGGCCATGGCATAGATGCGTTCGATCACCGTCTGTTGGTCGGCCATGTAGTCGTCGAAGAGCACATCGAGCGATTGGCCGGCGGGAACACTGTCCCGGTCCCGAACGCAGGCGCGCAGCAGATGTTCCACTCGATCTGTCCAGTAGCGCGCCAACGCCTTTACGTCGACGGTATGGCGGCGGATGCGGTCGCCATAGGCGATCATGGTGATCGCGGACTGGAGCACGGCAACGGGGTCGCGATGGGTGATGACGAGCGTGGCGTCGGGATAGGTCGTCATCAGCGGCCGCAGGTTCTCCATGTGCGGCGGCGATTTCATCACCCATCGGTTCGGGCCCTGGAGCCAGGTGAGCGCCTGCAGGACTCGGCGACCATAACGGTAGTGCGGCGTCTGATCGTGGCTGTAGTAGTAATCGCGCCAGCGACACGGGCGAGACTGCCATTCCGGCAGATAGGACGAGAAGTCCAGGCCTTGCAGTTCGATGTCTTCATGCACGTGGGTGGGGGACATTTCGTGCATCGCCGGCATGAACGGCAATATGGCTTCGAATTCGCCCCAGGCCTGGCGGGTGCGAACGATACGCGGATCTTCCCCATCTGATGTTTGGTCTTGCGGCGCAGGAATCGGCTCCATCGCTTCCCATAGCGGCATCGAGCGCAGTCGCGGATCGGCTGCCAGGATGTTGACCAGGTGAGTCGTGCCTGAGCGGGGAAGCCCGGCGACGATGATCGGCCGATCAATCGCGACGTCGTTGATTTCCGGGTGTCGCTTCACCAGATCTTCGAAGCGCAAGCGCGAAGATGCGTAGCGCACGGCATCGCCGAACATCCCCACGCGCCCCAGGGGGCCGAGCTCCGTGTCCTCGTCAAAACTCTTCAGCCAGATTCGCAGCCGTTCGCGGAAGTCCTCCGAACCGAAGTCGGAAAGCCCTGTGCGCTGGCATGCGGCTGCGAGGACGGCCTCCTCGCGCATTTCCACGGGGGGGACGCCCGCGATCGCTCGACGCTGGCGCTCGGTCAGCTCGGGGGCGCCAAGGTCTTTGATACGGATGATGTCAGGTTTCATGCGCTGCTCCATAAGTGTGAGGAGAGGTGTTGGCGACAGGCAGTACTGGAAGGGCCGACGCCGGACTCAGCCGGCGACCGTGAAACCGCCATCGACAGGCAGTGTCTGTCCCGTGATCCAGCCGGCGGCCGCGCTCGTCAGGAAAAGGACTGGACCGGCGATGTCCTGCGGCACCCCAAGCCGTGCTGCCGGCGTACGCGCAAGCGTGGGCGCGGACCACTGCGCATTGGCGACAGTCGTCGCCGTCATGCGGCTTGCGGTAAGCCCCGCCGCGACCGCGTTGACGCGAATGCGCCCGCCCCAATGGACCGCCAGTGCCCGGGTCATCCCGACGACGCCAGTCTTCGCCGCGCCATAGCCGGGCACCACATCGATCCCGAAGAACGAGCTCATTGATGCAATGCCGATGATCGAAGGGCCGCCTGGCAGCGTGCTTTTCAGGAGTTTGTCGGCGCAGCCATGCGCCATGCGATAGCCACCGACCAGGTGCATGCGCACCGCGCGTTCGAAAACGTCCGGTTCGTACTCGTCCAGGCCACAGCTTGGCAGCGCAAAGCCGGCGTTGTTGACGAGGATGTCCAGGCGCGGCAGCGCTGCCGCGACGGCAGAGATGTTGTCTGCGTTCTCGATGTCGAGCTGCAAGTAGCGGTAGCCGTCGAGGTCAAGGTCGTAATCGGCGGCGCAGGGCCGGGTGCCGGTGATCGTCACTTGCGCACCTGCTGCTCGGTACGCTGCGGCGATGCCGGCCCCGATGCCGCTGGTGCCACCGGTCACCAGGACATGGCAATTGTCGTAGTCAAACTGAAGGTTCGGCCAGTCGGCCTGTTGAGTGTTCATGGGGCGTTGCCTCCAATAGGTACACCTGATTGCTGCGGCGCAATGGGCCAGTCGATCAGGAGCTACCGCTATCGCCCCGGCCAACTGGCGGTTCAAGATAAGGCGATAGTATTAAAAGCATTCGAACTGCGAATAGTCTAAACGGACGATGATCCATGCAATTGCGAGATCTACCTTTAAAGCCAGTTTAAGTAACAAGGCTTAAAAAAGAGGTGGGCGATAAACGTCCACACGCAATCGCACCTCGAGTGACTGGGCCGGGCATCGGATTCTCGGTGGCATCACGATCCAGCGCAGAGGAAGGAGGAACTACATGCTGACGCACTTGCAGCGTCTTGAGGCCGAGAGCATTCACATCATGCGAGAAGTGGTCGCTGAGTGTGAGAATCCGGTAATGCTCTACTCCGTCGGTAAGGACAGTGCAGTGATGCTGCACCTGGCCCTGAAGGCGTTCCACCCAGGAAAACTGCCGTTCCCATTGCTCCACGTCGACACGACCTGGAAGTTCCGCGAGATGATTCAGTTCCGCGACGCCATGGCGAAAAAGCACGACTTCGACCTGCTCGTCCATATCAATCCCGAGGGACTGGAAAAGGGCATCAGCCCTTTTTCCCATGGTTCGGCCATACACACCGACATCTGGAAAACCGAGGGATTGAAGCAAGCGCTGGACAAGCACGGCTTCGATGCGGCCTTCGGCGGCGCACGGCGGGACGAAGAAAAGTCGCGGGCCAAGGAGCGGATATTCTCGATTCGCTCCGAACAGCACCGCTGGGATCCCAAGCTGCAACGTCCCGAACTGTGGCGGATGTATAACGCCCGCAAGCACAAGGGCGAAAGCATCCGGGTGTTTCCCCTGTCCAATTGGACCGAGCTCGACATCTGGCAATACATCTATCTGAACGACATTCCGATCGTGCCGCTCTACCTGGCGAAAGAGCGACCGGTGGTGGAGCGCGACGGCACGCTCATCATGGTCGATGACGAGCGCATGCCGCTGAACGACGGCGAGGTTCCCGAGATCAGGAAAGTGCGTTTCCGCACGCTGGGTTGCTACCCGCTGACCGGCGCAATCGAGAGCGAGGCCGACTCCTTGACGGCGATCATTCAGGAAATGCTTCTGGCCAGGACGTCCGAGCGCCAGGGTCGCCTGATTGATCACGACTCCGCGGGCTCGATGGAGAAAAAGAAACAGGAGGGGTATTTCTAATGGCACACGTATCCGATTTGATTGCCGAAGACATCGAGCAATATTTGAAATCCCACGAGAACAAGAGCCTGCTGCGTTTCATTACCTGCGGCAGCGTCGATGATGGAAAAAGCACGCTCATCGGGCGCCTGCTCTACGAGTCGAAGATGCTCTTCGAAGACCAGTTGAGCCAGCTGGAAGCGGATTCAAAGAGGGTGGGAACGCAAGGTGGCGACCTGGATTTCGCACTCCTGGTCGACGGACTTGCCGCCGAGCGTGAACAAGGCATCACCATCGATGTTGCCTATCGCTTCTTCTCGACCGACAAGCGCAAGTTCATCGTCGCCGATACGCCGGGCCACGAGCAATATACGCGCAACATGGTCACCGGAGCCTCGACAGCGGATGTCGCCATCATTCTGATCGACGGGCGCAAAGGGGTGCTGACCCAGACGCGGCGACACAGCTATCTGGTGTCGCTGATCGGCATTCGCCATGTCGTGCTGGCCATCAACAAACTGGATATGGTGGATTACTCGAAAGAGATCTACGACAAGATAGACGCGGACTACCGCGCTTTCGCCAGCCAGATTGGCCTGCAGAATATCGTCACTATCCCGATGTCAGCCCTGAAGGGCGACAATATCACCGAGCCGAGCGCGAACACCCCCTGGTACCAGGGGCCGACACTGATGGGGTACCTTGAGACGGTGCAGGTCGAGGATGCTGCGGATCAGTCCGGGCCGTTTCGCATGCCGGTGCAGTGGGTCAACCGACCGAACCTCGACTTTCGCGGCTATGCCGGGATCGTTGTCGGCGGCAGCGTCAAGCGCGGCAATCGCCTCCGTGTCCTGCCGTCGGGGAAGGAAAGCCGGGTCGCGCGTATCGTGACGCGCGAGGGTGACCTGGAGGAAGCCGTCTCTGGCCAGTCGATCACGATTACGCTCGAGGACGAAATCGATATCAGCCGAGGCGACATTCTTGCGACGATCGATGCGCCGGCCAGGGTCGCAGACCAGTTCGAGGCAACGATCGTCTGGATGAGCGATGAACCGATGCTGCCGGGTCGCCCCTATCTGTTGAAGATCGGCACCAAGACCGTGACGGCCACCAGCGCGACACCGAAATACAAGGTCAACGTCAATACGCTCGAACATCTCGCCGCCAAGACACTGGACCTGAATGAAATCGGCGTCTGTAACCTGAGCTTTGACCAGCCAATCGCATTTGATCCCTACAAGGAAAATCGCGATACCGGCGGTTTCATCATGATTGACCGACTGACCAACAATACGGTCGGCGCCGGACTCTTGCACTTTGCCTTGCGTCGCTCGCAGAACATCCACTGGCAGGCGATTGACGTAAACAAGCAGGCGCACGCCACCCTCAAGGGACAGAAGCCTTGCGTGCTCTGGTTCACAGGGCTGTCGGGTGCCGGCAAGTCGACGATCGCGAACCTCGTCGAGAAGAAACTGCATGCATTGGGCAAACATACCTATCTGCTTGATGGTGACAACGTGCGCCACGGCCTCAACAAGGATCTCGGTTTCTCCGAAGCCGACCGGGTCGAGAACATCAGGCGCGTAGGCGAAGTCGCCAAGCTGATGGTCGATGCGGGGCAGATCGTTCTGGTGTCCTTCATCTCTCCATTCCGTTCCGAACGCAGAATGTCGCGCGAGCTGGTGGAGCAGGGCGAGTTCTTCGAGGTGTTCGTCGACACCCCGATCAGCGTGGCCGAACAGAGGGATCCAAAAGGCCTCTACAAGAAGGCTCGCCGTGGCGAACTGACGAATTTCACCGGTATCGATTCCCCCTACGAGCCGCCGGAAAACCCGGAAATTCGCATCGACACCACCGCTTGCTCTCCCGAGGAAGCAGCCGAACTGATCGTCAGCCATCTTGTCGCTCGCGAGGCCCTATGAATCGCTACGTTGCATTCAATGGGGATGCCGATGGGCTGTGTGCGTTGCAGCAACTGCGGCTTGCCGCGCCTGACGAGTTCGCCAGCGCTAGGCTGCTGACCGGAGTCAAGCGCGACATTCAGTTACTGCGGCGTATCGATGCGTGCGAGGGAGATGTCATCACCGCACTCGACATCTCCCTCGATCAGAATCGTACCGATCTGCTTCGCCTGCTTGAGGCGGGCGCTTCGGTGCGCTACTTCGATCACCATCACGCAGGGGAGATGCCTCGGCATGGGCGCTTCGAGCCCTATATCGACGAGGCTGCCGACGTCTGCACCAGCATTCTGGTCGACCGCTATCTTGGCGGTCGCCATTGTGCATGGGCGATTGCCGCGGCATACGGCGATAGCCTGCCTGAGGTGGGCTGCGCCATGGCCAAGGCGCAAGGCATAGATGCTGAAGCGGTCAGGACCCTGGAGCGGCTCGGCCTCTATCTCAACTACAACGCTTATGGCGAGACCGTTGCCGATCTGCATTTCGATCCGGCCGAGCTGTCGACCCTGATGCAGCCGTTCGCCGATCCGCTGGAGTTCGTCGCAGGCTCGGATGCCTACGCGCGGCTGGCGGCAGGCTATGAGGAGGACATGGATCTGGCTCGCCGGCTTACGCCGACACGCCAGGTGCCCGGCGCGATGCTGTTGATGTTGCCTGACGCGCCATGGGCACGGCGGGCCATTGGAACCCTGGCCAACGAGCTCATACAGGCACAGCCAGATCGCGCGCTCGGTATCCTGTCGCCCAAAAGGCAAGGTGGATTCACGGTAAGCGTGCGCACTCCCGGACATAGTCCGGTGGCTGCGGCTGACTTCTGCCGTACCTTTGACAGCGGCGGAGGCAGGAAACGGGCGGGAGGTATCAATCATCTGCCCGAATCGGAAGTCGATCGTTTTACGCGTGAGTTCGAAACGAGCCTCTCCAGGTAGCAGTCACTGCCCATGCAATGTTTACAGCTGCCTCATGAGGGCAAGCTGTAAACGTGGGCTGGAACCTGTTCGGGTGCGTCAAGGCGGGAAAGAAGGGAGACAGTTTCGGGCGACATGGGGCTCGCCAGCAGTGCCACCAGGCAGTCTTCGATGTTCTTGATGAACAGCTCGGTGTCCATCGCCAAGGTTTTCTTATCGCTCGCATCAAGCATGCGAGAGTGATCGGCAAGCCCATGGAGGAGCAATACTGCCGCCAAGTGCAGGCGCTGCTGGGCCACGGATTCGGGCAGGTCCTGGAGGACCCCGAGCAGCGCCCGCCTCAACCGATCGACCTGACCCAGATTGAGCGTGGAAGCGCGCAGGTTCTGTACGGAGAGCGTATGCACCGCCACCAGTTGGGCATCCAGGCGGATAAAATCCTTCCCACCGTTGGGATCGAACATTTTGTCGGCCATCGGATACATCAGCGCGCGGACCACGTCTCGCACCGAAGGATTACCTCGCTTCTCCAGTTCATCGAGCAATGCGTTGCGCCGGCTGGCAATACCAGGCTCATGCTTGTCGAGGATGGCCTGCAGCAAGCCGTCCTTGCTGCCGAAGTGGTAATTCGTGGCGTTCTTGTTCCGCTGCCCGGCGGCTTTGTTGATGTCGCTTAACGACACCCCTTCGATACCGCGCTCGGCGAACAGGCGTTCGGCAATTGACACGAGCTTTGCTCGAGTGACGACGCTTTTCAGTGTCAAACGTTCGATTTTCCTGACTTGCTGGGTCATCACACCAATCTTTTGAGTCGAGCAATGGTACGAAACGAATCGCAGTTTAACATCGCCCATAGGGTGGATCGTACAAGTAAACTCACCGGCCGGCCGGTGCGCTTCGCAGGACGCAAAGTTACACGATCTGGCAGGTAGGCCCACCTCCTTTCAGACTATAGATCCGGGTGTTGCGCTCAATCGACGACGGCACCTATTCTCGACCATCTCCAACACTAATAAATATAAAAGGATTGTCCATGCAGAGCCTCAGCCTCGAGACGTTCAGCGAGTTCGTCGGCAACCTCTATCAAGGACCGCTGGAGAACATCCCCTGGACGACCTTCCTCAACCGGCTCAATGTGCATCTGCAAAGCAAGTTCGTCACCTTCATCCTGCGCCCACCGAGTCAACACGACACGGGCCTGATGATCCACACCTCTGGCTCCTCGGCTGAGACCACTGCCTCCTATAACCAGCACTTTTTCACCCTCGATCCCTTTGTCGACCTGCCCAACCGCCAGGTCGTCACCCTGGCCGAATTCGTCTCCGACGACGAGTGGCAAAAATCCGAGTTCTGCAAGAATTTCCTCGAACCGCTGGACGTGTTCCATATCCTCGGCGCCGACATCAACACTGCCGACGGCGCTCAGTGCCGCATCCGCATCAGCCGCGGTCGAGAGGACAGGGCCTTCAACAATGATGAAAAGGCCCTGTTGGCGCAGTTCATTCCGCACCTGGAACGCTCGATCGAGATCCATATGCGGTTGAACCGTATCGAAACCGAGCGCAACCTCTATGCCGGCGCGGTAGATCAGATGGCGGTTGGCACGATCATTCTCGACGAAGCCGGCAAAGTGCTGCGGACCAACCAGGTGGCCGACCGCCTGATCCAGGAAAAAGACGGTATCAAGCTGGTCAACGATGGCCTGCAGATCGGCACCGCGCGCGATACCCAGGAGTTCCGCCGCCTGGTGAAACAGTCGCTGCTCTCGCAAAAAAGCAGCAACCCCTCGGTGGTCGAAGCCCTGCGCGTGCAACGGCCTTCGGGCCGCGCGGACCTGGGCATCATCGTGCGCTCGGTACCGTTGTCAGACTGGAGCGAAGGCAAACAGTGCCCCGCGGTGGTGATCTTCATCAGCGACCCGGAACAGCAATCCAGTGCACCGCAAGAGATTGTCCGCGCCCTGTTCGACTTCACCCCGGCCGAAACCCAGCTGGCCATGCTGCTGGCCAACGGCCTGACCCTGGACGAAGCCTCCGAAGAACTGGGCATCAGCCGCAACACCTCACGGGCACACCTGCGCTCGACTTTCTCCAAGACCGGGGTGACCCGCCAGACCATGCTGGTGCGGTTGATCCTGCGCAGCGTAGCGACCCTCGGTTAGTGCGAGTATTCGCCGCGTTGGATGCATCGGTGTCTGGGCCTGGCGAAACGGTTGATTAACCATGAGTAACGCCGGCAACCTCATCCTCGGCCGCCGCCAGTACGCGGTCTGGAGCGGCTCACCATCGATGAGTGCGTAATCCTTGTCTTTTGGTTTGACCGTCTTGAGTTGGCGGCCTGAGAGGCGGGTGGATTTCTTCAGGCACAAAAAAAGACGTCCGTGGACGTCTTTAGATGTTGAAGTGGTGGGCCGGGGTAATTTGAATCCGTTTAGTAAATTATTGATTTATAACATTAATATCTAATTTTATTTTTAGTTGGAATACCAATTGGAATACTGCACTCCAGTTGACCACCCGTTTGCATTCGATCTGACCAGCACGTTTCGTAACCATGATTGGCAGTGAACTACCCATAGCTGCCGGTTGCGACAGGCAGAAATCGGCCGATTCTGTTGAAAAAGTCGGTTTTCTCAAACTGCTCGAATATTGATGGGTAAAAACACATCTTTTGCACGCGGCTACGTAAAATCCGAGTCCGGGAAGCCTCTGCTGAAAGCAAGGAATTCAATCTCAGACGCGTACTTTTCTGTCGTGAGAACGAAGCCGGGCTTTTTCAACAGAATCGGTCAATTTTAGCCATTGCTGACTATCTATATTGGGTCGGTTGCAGTCCTTCAGTGCTTGGCTGACGCATTCGCGCTGAGTGGCACCCGCTGACACCCATCAACTGCAAATGACTGGTCAAGTCGGATGCAAACAACTGGTCAGTGGCAATGCAATTAGGTGGTCAAGTGAGATGCAATTACGCAGAGCCCATACGAGTGGGAATGCGGAGCCTTCCCGCTCGCGTGGGCTTAGTCGAAAAGCCCCCAAGACCGAGGCTTGCAGCGGCGACAGTCGCCACTTCTGTCGCCATGCTGCAGGCCAGGTATTACGCGGGTTGTCGCCGGTGTCGCCGCTGTCGCCAAATCAACCATCACTCCATCTGGGGAGTCATTCTCGATTACCGGCGAAGTCCGGTGAGCGCTCACCGTATGGGCACGACGTTGTGGTCCCTGGATTGATTGATCGCAGATGCCGACAGGTTGCCAGTGGCCGCTTTCTGGATGTGCTCACTCCACCAGGCCATCATCGGACGCCGGCGTTCGATGTAGTCAGCTCGGTTGTAAGCGCTTCGGACTTCATCCTTGTCGACATGCGCCAGCGCAACTTCGATCAGCTCCGGATCCCACCCATGCTCGTTCAGGATGGTGCTGGCCATGGAGCGCATGCCGTGGCTGACCAAGCGGTCCTGGAAGCCCATGCGTTTCAACGCCATGTTGGCAGTCTGACTGTTGGCGTGGGTGCGCGGGTTTCTATCTGCCGGGAACACGTATTCCCTGTGGCCGCTGAGGGGCTTGAGCGCCTCCAGTAACGCGAGTGCCTGTTCGGTCAGCGGGATGGTGTGCGGACGACGCTTTTTCATGCGCTCCGGCGGGATGGTCCAGATGCGTTTGTCAAAGTCGATGTCTACCCATCGGGTGGTAGCCGCCTCGGCAGGACGGGTCATCGTGTGCAGTTGCCATTCGATCAGGCAGCGAGTGATCCGCTTGATGCTGGCATTCGCGATTTCCAGAATGAGCTCCGGAAGCTCATCAGGTGCAAGCGCAGCCATGTTCTCTTTCTTCGGCTTCTTGAATACCGCCCGGATACCGCTGAGGGGATTCGCGAAGATCATTCCTGAGTTGACCCCGTAGGTCATGATCTCGTTGAGCCGTTGGCTCAGCCGTTTCACTGTTTCCAGGCTGCCTTTGGCTTCGATTGGGCGAAGGAGCTTGATCACCATCGGTGCGCTGACTTCCGAGATCGGTGTCGATTTCATGCTCGGAAAAACGTGCAGTGTGAGTGAGCGCCAGATGTCTTCAGCATACGCCGGCGTGACCGAGTCCTTCTTCAGCTCGAACCAGGCGGTGGCCACATTCTCGAACGTGTGTTCTGTCTCCGCTCGTTTGGCTTGCACCAGCTCGTTGCGTTGAGCTTTGGGGGCGATGCCTTGCGCCAACAGCTCTCTGGCCTCAACCGCTTTCTTCCGGGCTTGCGCCAGAGAAACCTCGGGATAGGAGCCGAGCGTCATGTTGATTCGATTCTTGGTAACGGGATGCCGGTAGTTGAAATTCCACTGCATCGAGCGATTGACCCTGACTCGCAGCTGAAGCCCATCACCATCGGTGAGGACGTAGTCCTTGTCTTTGGGTTTGACAGCCTTGAGCTGACGGTCCGAGAGGCGGGCGGTTTGAGCGCACATGAGAAGTACTCCATGTCACCTTTTGGTATTCCCAAGATTAGCGCTGGGTCGCCGGGAATACCAATGGGAATACCAAATCGCCTGGAACTCAAAAAACCTCTGCGGAGTCCAGTAGCGCTTAAACCCTTGATTTTGCTGGATTTCAGGCACAAAAAAAGACGTCCGTGGACGTCTTTAGATGATGAAGTGGTGGAGCCGGGGGGATTTGAACCCCCGTCCGCCAGTACTCCGCTGTCGGTACTACATGCGTAGCCGTGTCTATTAAGTTAACCCTCAGCGACCCGACGGGCAGGGTGCTTTGGGCGAGTTGTGTAAGTTTTAGCCGCTTCGTCCACAACGTACTGCACGGCGATTCTGTTCTATATGACAATCACTTTGGGTTTACAGACATCCCCTGATGATTGCTGGACCCGAAGGTACCAGGAGGGAAGGGCTAAGGCTGCTTACGCAGCGAGAGCGTATTCCCCGTAGGTTTCGTCATTGGCAACTATAGGAAGTTGCAACAGTGGATTTACGAGTTCTGTTACCAACTCGGCATGCACCTAAAGTTTCGCAACCGGCGTCGAATCCTAAACGGCCCCGAGCCTGATGCTCGTTGAATCAAGTGAGCAGCAGGCATGTACAGTGTACGTCATCACGCCCCGGAAGGCCAACCCGAAGGTTGACCACCACAGATCATGGGTTTGGCTCGTTGCTCTGTTTGTCAGCGAGTGCCAATGCCTGGGTGGCCTCGGTGACGCATTTTTTGTCGTCTCCGGAGGCTTGTGAGGCTTCGGCGCTGGACATCAGTCTTTTGATTTCCATTGAGGTGTTTGTGGAGGTCGCCGGCAGCGCATTCACTTTGCCTTTGAGCTCTTGCAACATGCTCGTACAAAGGTTGTTGTCCGCAGCAAATACAGGAGAGGCCAGCATGGCAGCGGCAATGAACAGGCCAGCGAGTGTGGTGCGTTTCATGGGTATCTCCTTGAACTGATGGTCTCGGTGCTGCCGTATGAGTGGACGGGCAAGCCGAGCCGGAAAAATCAGCCACGATCTGATGGGGCTTACCTCAAAGACTACGATTCAACGCAAGAATTCGGTTTTTCAGAAAACGTGTCGAGCTTTTTTCAGCGATGCGGGCGGTTACACATTTCCAGACCCCAGATGCAACAAAACCCGCAACTGGCGGGTTTTGGTTTGCTTCATGTCGGACGCAGCCAGGCATTGAACTTCCGGCTGCCAGTACTCCGTTGTTGATGTACGCCGACAAGGCCAACCCGAAGGTTGGCCTTGGGCAGAGTTACTTCGCGCCTTTGTGCGCGTTCGTGACGTCCATGATGGTTTGGTTGGTTTCGGCGATGCAATTATCAATACCTGCCTTGGTGCCTTTTGCCTGGTCGGCTTTGGCTTTCTTGACGGAGGCCTCCACCTGGTCAAGCATTTCCCCGGGAATCTGTGCCTTTGCGTTTTCGATGGTTTGCAGGTTAAGCGCGCATTGGTCTTTTTCGGCCGCAAACGAAGTGGACGCCATCATGGAAGCAACAACGAAAAAACCTAACAGCACAGAACGATTCATGTGTATCTCCTTGGACTGAAAGGCCAGGCTTTGCTGGCCATCAAATCGGACAACCGAGTTTTGGGAAGGTCCCACATTTGCGGGACTTGATCAGTGGACTGCGGCGGCACGTCAGGGTTATGTTTTTCCACTGTAGAGCTGTTGACTCCGGCAAGTAGCGTTAAGGAATGCACCTTCCTGTAGATCCTGCTATCAGGGCACCCTAGCCTGGGTCACGCGGTCCACGAGATAGACTAGCCCGTGGTAGTCAATGCTGCCATGTTGCGTCAGACCGATCTCACAGGTGCGGCTGGTAGAAATCCCTTCGCTGCACTGCTGCACCGCGTCCTTGAGCGTGCGCAGCGAATGGGCGTTCAGCTCCGGCGTGGTGAAACCTTTGTCGCCGGCGAAGCCGCAACAGTGAATGCCTTCGGGAATGACCACGTTTTTGCTGCACTTGCGCGCCAGGTCGATCAACGCCTGGCTTTCCCCGAGGTGTTGTGTGCTGCAGGTTACGTGCACGGCGATCGGCGCCTCCTGAGGCGTGAAATCCAGGCGATCCATCAGGTGAGTGCGGATGAAACGTACCGGGTCGTACAGGTCCAGACGGACTTCACCGAGGTCTTGAACCAGGCGCAAGGTGCAGGGGCTGGTGTCGCAGTAGATCGGGTCGAGCCCGCCACGGCTGGCGTGGAGCAGGGCGCCGATCAGTTCCTGGCGTTTGTGCTCGGCTTGCTCGGCGTAACCTTTGGAGGCGAATGGCTGACCGCAGCACAGGTTGTCGAGGTTGTCCGGGAACACCACTTGATATCCGGCCTTTTCCAGCAAGCCCCGGGTCTTGTCGTGCAGCGACATTTGCTCCGTGTCGCCTGATGCCGGCCCCATGGCGCGGGATACGCAGGCAGCAAGATAGACCACACGCGGGCGCGCGTCCGTCACTGTCGGGCTGAAGCGAATGGCTTTTTCCGGTTGCGGCATCGCGTTGGTCCATTGCGGGACCTGACCCTTGGACAGGCGCGTCAGCGTCGCCGACAACTTCGCCAATCTCGGCGCCCCCAGCAACATCCGTGCACCATTGACCACGTGCAGGGTGAAGCGCGCACCTTGCAGTGCCGTGGCGAAATTTCCTTCAAGCCAGTTGGCGGTTTTCGTATGCGTCGCCTTACGGCTACGCAGCTTTTTCACCAGCTCGCCGGTATTGATGCCTACAGGGCAACGTTGCGCGCACAGGCCGGTAGCGGCACAGGTATCGATGCCCTGGTATTCGTACGCGGCTTCAAGTTCGGTGGTGTCGATGCCGGCGCGTTTTCTCGCCTGAATGTCGCGCCAGATCACGATGCGTTGGCGTGGGCTCAGGGTCAGGCCTTTCGACGGGCAGACCGGTTCGCAGAAGCCGCATTCGATGCACTTGTCCACAATCTCGTCGGCGGCCGGCAATGGCTTGAGGTGTTTGAGGTGGATCTGTGGGTCTTCGCTGAGCACCACGTCCGGGTTGAGAATGCCGTTGGGATCGAGCAGCCGCTTGAGTTGCCACATCAATTGGTAGGCATCGCTGCCCCATTCCAGTTCGACGAACGGCGCCATATTGCGCCCGGTGCCGTGCTCGGCTTTCAGCGAACCGCCGAACTCCACTGCCACCAGTTGCGCCACGTCGTCCATGAACGCCTGATAGCGTGCGACTTCTTCCGGGTTGTTGAAGCCTTGGGTGAAGACAAAATGCAGATTGCCTTCCAGGGCGTGTCCGAAAAGTATCGCTTCGTCGTAGTGATGTTTGTCGAACAGTTCGATCAGGCGGTTGACGCCGATGGCGAGTTGTTCGACCGGGAAGGTGACGTCTTCGATGATCACCGTGGTGCCTGTCTTGCGCACCGCACCGACGGCCGGGAAGGTGTCTTTGCGGATGGCCCAGAGACGGGCGTTTTCCTGCGGGTCTTCGGTGAAGTCGACCTGCTTTTCCACGGGGAACGTTTTCAGCGACGCCATGATCTGCGCCAGTTGTTCGTGCAGCAAGGTGGACGATGCGGCGCGGGATTCGATCAGCAAGGCGCAGGCATTGTTCGACAGATGCTGTACGAAAGGCGGCATGCCGGGTTTGCCCTGCACTGAACGCAGGCTGCGCCGGTCCAGCAGTTCCACGGCCGACACCGGTTGGCTTTTCAGTACGGTGACCGCGTTGCAGCAGGTCTCGACGTCCGGGAACACAATCAGGGCCGAGGCCTTGTTCGGGTGGTCGATCACGGTGTCGTAGGTCACGGCACTGATAAACCCGAGCGTGCCCTCGGAGCCCACCAGCAAGTGGCTCAAGATATCCACAGGCTCGTCGAAATCCACCAGGGCATTGAGCGACAGGCCGGTGGTGTTTTTCAGGCGGTATTTGTGGCGAATTTTCGCAGCCAGTTCGGCGTTTGCCCGGGTCTCGCGGCCCAGAGTCGCCAAGCGCTCCAGCAACGCGGCGTGGCTTTGACGAAACGCCGCGACGCTGGCGGGATCCTCGGTGTCGAGACGACTGCCGTCGGCCAGTACCAGACGAATGCCAGCCAGTGTGTGATAGGTGTTTTGCGCGGTGCCGCAGCACATGCCGCTGGCATTGTTGGCGACGATGCCGCCGATCTTGCAGGCGTTGATCGAGGCCGGGTCCGGGCCGATCTTGCGTCCGAAAGGCGCCAGCCAGGCATTGGCCTGGGCGCCGATCACGCCCGGTTGCAGGCGAATCTGTGTGCCTTGCCCGCGAATCTCGCGCGCGTTCCAGTTATCTCCGAGCACGATCAAAACCGAGTCGCTGATGGCTTGACCAGAGAGGCTGGTGCCGGCAGCACGAAAAGTTACCGGGACTTGATCGCGCTGTGCCAGTTTCAGTAGCGCCACCACTTCTTCTTCGGATTCGACACGGATCACCAGTTGCGGAATCAACCGATAGAAACTGGCGTCGGTACCGAAGGCCAGGGTCGACAGCGGGTCGTCGAAGCGTCGCTCTTGTGGAATCAGTTGCTGTGCATCACGCAGGAAAGCGGCCGGTAGACTCATTGGTCCTCCAGGATCAGCACGACCAGGTCTTTCGGTCCGTGGGCGCCGTACGCCAGCACTTGCTCGATGTCGGCAGTCTTCGACGGGCCGGACACCAGCAACGCGTTGGTCGGCATGCCTTGGGCCCATTCGAATTCCTGTTGTACCTGATAGAAGTTATCGCGGATTTCGCTGGCCTTGAGCAGGGCGAAATGCACCGGTGGCGCGAGGCTCATCAGGCGTGGTTCCTCCCGGGTCGGCCAGATAATCAGGCTGCCTGTTGCTGCGATGGCACCGAGGGTGCCAGTCAGGCTGGCCGGGGTGTCGTTGAACAGCTCGGCTTTCCATTCTTCAACCGGGCGGTCGTAGGCCTTGAGCATTGGCAGGCCGGGATTATTCGCCCAGTGCTGCGTGATCCGTTGACCGTGGGGCGTTGTCGGTGCGATCAGCAGACTCGGCAATTGGCGGTCCTGCAGCAACTGCGCGAGTAGGGTCGGCCACTGTTCACCGGACGTCAGATGGATTTCCGTGTGCACCGCTTCCATCAATTTGCGCAGTTGCGCAATGCGCTGCTCAGGTGCGTAGGTGTAAGGCTGGGTCACCAGATCGACATCGAAGTTGTCGGCCACTGGCGTGGTACCTGTCAGGCTTTTACGCAGTTTGGCGAGGATATTTTGCTTGGCGCTCATCGACGGTCTCCCTGTTTGGCCAAATGCTCGCGGGCCATGTCATGCAGTGAGCGGGCGGCGGGTTTCGGGGCGCTGTGGTTTTGCGTCCACGGGCCGACATTGCTCGGTGTGAGGGCGCGCAAACGGGTGGCGAAGAATCCGAACAGGCGATACAGCGTCGGCGAGCTGTTGAGCTTCGCCCAGGCATTCCAGATGAACCGCTCCTTGCGCGAATACTTGCTGCCCTGACCACGCATCACTTGATGGGGGCTGTCCGGGGCCTTGACGTTTTCTTCCCGCAGGCGCCGCAATAGGGCAGGGATCGGGATTTTCACCGGGCAAACTTCACCGCAGGCGCCGCACAGCGACGAGGCGCTCGGGTGATCCGGCACTTTCGCCAGGCCGACCATGTGCGGGGTGACGATTTTTCCGATAGGGCCGGGGTAAACTTCCCCATAGGCATGGCCGCCGATTCGGGTGTAGACCGGGCAATGATTCATACAGGCGCCACAGCGAATGCAGTTCAGGGTCTGACGTAATTCGCTGTCGGCAAATGCCTGGCTGCGGCCATTGTCGAGCAGTACCAGGTGCACTTCCTGCGGGCCGTCGAGTTCATGTGCCTTGCGCGGGCCGGAGATCATGTTGACGTAAGTGGTGATCGGAATGCCCAGGGCCGAGCGGGTCAGCAGCGACAGCAGTGGCACCACATCGCGCAGGTTTTCCACGACTTTTTCGATGCCGGTGACGGCGATGTGCACGGGCGGTACCGTGGTGGTCATGCGGCCGTTGCCTTCGTTTTCCACCAGCAGCAGGGTGCCGGTTTCGGCCACGGCGAAGTTGACGCCGGAGACGCCGATGTCCGCTTCGAAGAATTTCTGCCGCAGGACTCTGCGACCGATCTGAATGAGTTGGTCAACGTCCTTGGTGTATTCCACGCCAAGTTTGTCGTGGAACAAGGACGCGACCTGGCCGGCGTTCTTGTGGATTGCCGGCATGATTATGTGTGAAGGCTTCTCGTGGTCGAGCTGGACGATGTACTCGCCCATGTCCGATTCCAGGCATTCAATGCCCCGATCAGCGAGGAAATGGTTCATCTCCATCTCTTCGCTGACCATCGATTTGCCCTTGATCACTTGCCGCCCCTCGTGAGCGCGGATGATCGAGAGGACGATGCCATTGGCCTCGTCCACCGTTTCCGCCCAGTGCACTGTCACACCGTTGCGGGTCAGGTTCTGTTCCAGTTGCTCGAGCAGCTCGGGCAACTTGGAGAGCGCGCGGGCACGGATTGCATTGCCCAGTGAGCGCAAGTGTTCTCTTTCATGGGCATCGCTGAACGCCGCTGCCCGTTTGCTCATCAGTGAATCCATCGCCTTGCGAAAGTTGTTTCGCAATTGCGCGTCACCCAACGCCTTGTGGGCGCGGGTGCGAAAATCCTCTTCTACGGCAACCGTAGGAATAATCGCGGAAGTGCTCATCGGGCACCTCCGGTACGCTGCCAGAGGAAACTGGCCAGATGCTGACCGCGCAACGCTTCCTGCTGTTTTTCCAGCGAGCCGTTGATGTTCATCAAGCAGCCGCAGTCGGCACTCAATATCTTGTGCGCGCCGGATTCCTTCAACGCCCGGGTCTTGTCAGCCACCATCGCGCCGGAAATGTCTGGCATACGGACGCTGAATGTCCCGCCGAAGCCACAGCATTCGCTTTCGTGGTCGTGGTCGACCCGTTCCACGTTGCTCAACTGCGCCAATAATTCGCGGCCGTGCAGGTGGGTGTTCATCTCGCGGCGTGCCGAGCACGAGGTGTGCAGCGCCACTTTTACCGGCTCGCCGCTGTCCTTGAGCTGCACCTTGCAGACAAACAACAGGAACTCGGCCAGCTCGTAGGTTCTGGCCGCCAGGGCCTGAACCTGTTTCAACGTCTCCGGCTCGTCCTTGAACAAGTCGGCGTAATGTTCACGCAGCATGCCCGCGCAAGAGCCTGACGGCACCACCACCGGATAGTCGCCGGCAAACAGCGCCAGTTGCGAGCGCGCCACGGTCCGTGCCTGTTCGGTGTAACCCGAGGTGTAGGCCGGTTGGCCGCAGCAGCTTTGCCCTTGCGGGTATTCGACGCGAATGCCTTCGCGCTCGAGCAGGTGGATCGCGTCCATACCGGCTTGCGGGTAGAACAAATCGACCACGCAGGTCCCGAACAGGTAGACCCGTGACGGTTTCTTGCTGGGGTATTGTCGAGGCTCGGGCAGTGGCGGGGCGACACGGGTCGCATTCGGCACGGCGTTGTAAAAAAGCTCGCTCATCAGGCGGTCTCCGGGTGGTCCCGGTTATTCGTCTGTCGAGGCTGCTGAATATAGAGCGGCAAGCTTTCAGCAGCCTTACAGACCGGGGTGTGAATAGCGGACGCCGGGGGCGTGGCCCCGCGTCGGTTTTTATCGTGTTGCCTGTGGTCCTCAGTGCACCAGCATGCCGGTGAACCAGTAGGCCTGGGCCAACGTGATCAAGCCGACAATCGTTGCAAAGAATAGGCTGTGCTTGAGGGTGAAGCGGAACAGATCCGATTCCTTGCCCACCAGGCCGGTCGCGGCACAAGCCACGGCGATCGATTGTGGCGAGATCATTTTACCGGTCACGCCGCCGCTGGTGTTCGCCGCCACCAGCAGGGTGTCGTTGACGCCGATCTGGTGCGCGGTGGTCGCTTGCAGCGAGCTGAACAGGGCGTTGGACGAAGTATCGGAACCGGTGAGGAACACGCCCAGCCAGCCGAGGAACGGCGAGAAGAACGGGAAGGCCGCACCCGTCGCCGCCAGTACCAGGGCCATGGTCGAGGACATGCCCGAGTAGTTGGTCACGAAGGCAAACGCCAGCACCATGCCGATGGACAGGATTGGCCAGCGCAGTTCGTAGAAGGTCTCTTTCAAAGTGGTCAGACCAGTTTTGAGATTGACCTTCAGGACCAGCATCGAGATCAGCGCGGAGAAGAAAATCGCTGTGCCAGTGGCGGAAATCGGGTCGAGTTTGAACACTGCCGGAAGGGCGGTCGGCGCGGCCACGATCGGTGCGACCTTGATCACCATCTGGTCCAGGTGCGGGATGGCGAAGTTGAATACGAAGCTGTACATCGAACCGCCGGCGGCGAACATCGCCTTGAACGGTTTCAAGGTCCAGATCGTGACCAGTACGGTCAGGATCAGGAACGGCGACCAGGCCTTGAAAATTTCCCCGAGGCTGTAAGGCGAAGCTACGGTGGTGCGCTTCTGGCCGAAACCACCGACGCTTGCGCTTACCACGGAGGCCGAGACAGCGCCGACGATGTGTTGGCCGGCGGCGCGTTTTGGTTGCCAGACTTTCAAGAACAGGGTCAGGGAAATCAGGCTGACCAGGGCCGAGGTAATGTCCGGCAGTTCCGGGCCGATGAAGTTCGAAGTGAAGTACTGGGTGATGGCAAAGCTCAAGCCGGCCACCAGGGCTGCCGGCCAGGTTTCCCGCACGCCGCGCAGGCCATCCATCATGAACACCAGCCAGAACGGCACGAACAGCGACAGCAGCGGCAGTTGGCGACCGGTCATGGCGCCGATCTTGAAGGCGTCGATGCCGGTCACTTGCCCGGCAACGATGATCGGAATGCCCAGCGCGCCAAAGGCTACCGGTGCGGTGTTGGCGATCAGGCACAGGCCGGCGGCGTACAGCGGGTTGAAGCCCAGCCCTACCAGCAGGGCAGCGGTAATCGCCACCGGAGCGCCGAAACCGGCCGCCCCTTCGAGGAAGGCACCGAAGCAGAAGCCGATCAGCAGGACCTGCAGGCGCTGGTCATCGGTGATCGACAGGACCGAGCTGCGGATGACTTCAAACTGGCCACTCTTGACCGTCAGTTTGTAGAGGAACACCGCTGCCACAATGATCCAGGCAATCGGCCACAGGCCATAAGCGAAGCCATACCCGGCGGCGGCGAACGCCATATCGACCGGCATCTGGAAAGCGAAGATCGCCACCAGAATCGACAACGCCAGGGTGATGCTGCCGGCCACGTGTCCTTTGAGGCGGAACACGGCCAAAGCCAGGAAGAAAAACACGATGGGGATAACGGCTGCGAGTGCGGACAGGCCGAGGCTGCCGAGCGGGGTATAGAGCTGTTGCCAGGTTTGCATATGGGGTGGCCCCTAATTGTTGTTGGTCAGGCACTGATCAGCGTTCTTGGATAATTGGTAAGACCAATTTACAATCGCTGTTGGCTAGGGTAAAAGCCTTGTAGGCGGTGTGTCAATTTGCCGCCCTAAAACTTTTGTCGAATGCGAAGTGCGCAAGTCGTCTGTCTGGTATGACCAAATGTGCTTTGGCAGGTGCTGGCATGGCGCCGATAGGCCAGAATAGAGCCCCGGCGAGCCGTCGGATCGTGGAGTAATCGAGTTATGGGGTTTGATCAGATTCGTCAGCGCCGTTTGTCTGACGATATTGTCGAGCAGCTTGAGGGCATGATCCTCGAGGGCACGCTGAAGGCGGGTGAGCGCTTGCCGGCTGAGCGCGCGTTGGCCGAACAATTTGGCGTGTCACGCCCTTCGTTGCGCGAAGCCATTCAGAAGTTGACCGCCAAGGGCCTGCTGGTCAGTCGCCAGGGCGGCGGTAACTATGTGGTGGAATCACTGGGCAGCACCTTCAGCGATCCCTTGTTGCATCTGCTGGAAAGCAATCCTGAGGCGCAGCGCGATCTGCTGGAGTTTCGCCATACGCTGGAAGCGTCTTGCGCCTACTACGCGGCGCTGCGTGCCACTGATGTGGATCGCGAGCGGCTGACCGCGGCGTTCAACGAATTGCAGGACTGTTATTCGCGTCACGAAGAAGTGAGCCGTGCCGAAGAGGGAGCGGCGGACGCAAGCTTTCACCTGGCAATCGCCGAGGCCAGCCACAATGCCGTGTTGCTGCACACCATTCGCGGGCTGTTCGACCTGCTCAAGCGCAACGTGGTGACCAACATCGGTGGCATGTACAAGCAGCGCACTGAAACCCGCGACATGTTGATCGCGCAGCACCGGGAGTTGTATCAGGCGATTATCGAGGGGCGGGCGGAGCAGGCACGGGAAGTTTCCAGTCGACACATTTTGTATGTGCAGGAGGTGCTGGAAGAAGTGCGTCAGGAAGTGCAGCGCATGGCCCGGGCGGAGCGGCGCAAGGGGATGTAGTCAGTCGATCGTTTATGCGATCGTCATCGCGAGCTTGCTCGCGATGACGGTCTCAGGCAAAAGATAATCAGTCTTCCTTGCCCTTGTTGCGCACCGCACGCTGCAACTCGCGACCGGCGTCGCGTTCGCGCTCGGTATCGCGCTTGTCGTATTCCTTCTTGCCCTTGCCCAGCGCGATCTCGCACTTGACCATGTGCTTGCTCCAGTACCAGGACAGGCACACGCAGGCGTAACCCTTTTGCTGCACGGCGGCGGCCAGCTTTTCCAGCTCGCGCCGGTTGAGCAGCAACTTACGGGTGCGCACCGGATCGGCGATGACGTGGGTACTGGCGGTCGTCAGGGGCGTAATGTGGCTGCCGAGCAGCCAGGCTTCGCCATCCTTGAGCAGTACGTAACTGTCAACCAGCTGCAGCTTGCTTGCCCGCAGACTTTTTACTTCCCAGCCGGCCAGGACCAGACCAGCCTCGAACCGATGTTCGATGAAGTAATCGTGTCGCGCCTTTTTATTTTGCGCGATGGTCCCTGTTGGGTGTTTCTTCTGTTTAGCCATAGGGGCGGCATTATAGGGAGTTGCACGCGAGTCGGCTACGGTGTTGCTACATGCTTGAGCAGGTTGATTGAATCCCGGACAATGCGGCCTCTTTTTTGAACGCTTGGGCGTGATAACGATGTCGACAGACAAGGTTTCTGTCCACGGCAGTTGGGCTAGCCGCTGGGTCTTCATACTCGCCGCGACCGGTTCGGCCGTGGGGCTGGGTAGTATCTGGAAATTCCCGTACATGGTCGGCGTCTATGGCGGCGGCGCCTTCGTGCTGATGTTTCTGGCCTGCATCGCGCTGATCGGGGTGCCGGTCATGCTGGCCGAAACCCTGATCGGCCGGCGTGCCCGGCAGAGCCCGGCCAATGCCTTGAAGACGCTGGCGGTCGAGGCGGGGCACTCGACGAAATGGTCCTGGGGCGCATTTGCCGGGATGATCACGGCGTTGTTGATCCTGTCTTTCTATAGCGTTGTCGGCGGCTGGTCGCTGGATTACATCATCGATATGGGGCGTGGCGACTTCCAGGGAGTGACCCCGGATCAGGTGGGGGCTTACTTCGGCAACGTGATCGCCGACCCTTGGCGCCTGACACTTTGGCACACGATTTTCATGCTGTTGTCAGCGGTGGTGATCGCCAAGGGCGTAGTTGCCGGGCTGGAACGCAGTTTGCGCATCATGATGCCGTTGCTGTTCGTGATGATCCTGGTGTTGCTTGGCTACAGCATGACCACCGGGCATTTCATGGAAGGCGTGCATTTCATGTTCGACTTCCACCCGGAAAAGGTCCTGGACGGCTTGTTGCCCGCGATGGGGCATGCGTTCTTTTCCCTGAGCGTGGGCGTCGGCTCGATCATGATCTACGGCGCCTACATGCCAAAGAACTCGTCGATTTCAGGGACGGTCGTTGGCGTGGCGCTGCTCGATACTTTCGTTTCCCTGGTGGCCGGCCTGGCACTGTTTCCGATTGTTTTCGCGGCGGGCCTGAATCCGAGCGAAGGGCCGGGGCTGATGTTCGTCAGCCTGCCGTTTGCCTTCGGTAACGTGGCGTTCGGGCAATTGATGGGAGTGGTGTTCTTCGTGCTGGTGGCGGTCGCTGCCTGGAGTTCGGCGATTTCCCTGCTTGAACCGATGGTGGCCTACCTGGTCGAGCGCACTAAAGTGAGTCGTGCATGGGTCACCTTCTGGTTGGCTTTCAGCTGCTGGTTTGTCGGTCTGGGCACGGTGTTCTCCTTCAATATCTGGAAGGAGGCCAAGTTCTTCGTGAACGAAGGCGGGATGTTCCACCTCTACCAATGGGGAGCCGCCGGTGGTCTCGACTTCTTTGGCGTGATCGATTTCTTCACCTCGCGACTCATGTTGCCGCTTGGCGGTTTGTGTTTCGTGGTGTTTGCGGGCTGGATCATGGGGCGTGAGGCGGTGCGCGACGAGTTGTCGATCCGCAACCCTGCGCTGTTTGGCCTGTCCTTGTTCTTGATGCGCTATGTGGCGCCCATCGGCATTCTCGTAGTGTTTGCCGCCCAGCTGTGGAAGTGACGCTGACATGACGACACACATTTCACGTTCGGCCTTGCTGCCATACCCGGCACAAGCGCTGTATGACCTGGTCAACGACGTAGCGCGCTATCCGGAGTTTCTGCCATGGTGTTCATCGGCAGAAGTCCTGGAAAGCTCCCCTGAGCATATGCGAGCGAGCGTCGGAGTGGCGAAGGGTGGTCTCAGTCAGCACTTCGTGACGCGAAATACTCTGGTTCCCGGTCAATCGATCGAAATGAATCTTGAAGAAGGTCCGTTCAATCAATTGCATGGTGTGTGGGTGTTCAAGCCGCTGGGTGAGAAGGCCTGCAAGATCAGTCTTGATCTGTCGTTCGATTATGCCGGGCCACTGGTTCGCGCCACTCTGGGACCGCTGTTCAACCAGGCGGCCAATACGCTGGTGGATGCGTTCTGCCAGCGCGCCAAACAGATTCATGGTTGAAGCCGTGATCGATATCGAAGTGGTGTACGCCGCTGTGGACAGGCAGGTGCTGCTTTCACTCGCGGTGCCGGTCGGCACTACGGTTCGGGCGGCCGTGCTCAGGTCTGGTGTAGGGGCAGAGTTTCCTGAGCTGGATCTTGCCGCCTGCCCGGTGGGTATCTTTGGCAAGGTGATCACCGACCCGGACACTCGAATGATTCAGGCGGGGGACCGAATCGAAATCTACCGGCCGCTGCTGGCGGATCCGAAAGAGGTCCGTCGCCTGCGTGCAGCAAAAGCGGCCGAGGCCAAGGCGCGGAATCAATGATTGAAGTGCGCGCCAGGCACTAAAATTTCGGCCCGCAGGTGGTTAAATCCCTGAGTGTAAATATGCTTTGTAGGTTTTTTATCGGGGGAATGTAGGATTGGTTTGAGTATTGCTGAGAATTTTCTCTTTGCTTCAATCTTGATTGAATGTGGTTCTGATTAAGCCTAAATCAAGTCTTGCCCTCGTTATGTGAGGGGCAAACAAACTCATTTAGGGATAAATCTGAAATGGACTTGATCAAGTCGTTGAAGCATATAGGTGTGCTGGCAGCAATGGGTGTGGCTTTCACTGTCATGCCGGTCAGTGCAGCCTCCAATGTGTTAACCGCCACGATAAGCGCACAAGGCAAGGTGGTGGCTCAGGCACCCGAGTGGATCTCTGCGGTAGAGTACTTCTCCCAGCCTGATTATTTTGCGAACTATAAGGTTAACTTCAAGCCGGATGTCTTCATCCAGGCTCCACGGTTCTGCTCTGTATCCCTTACGAACAGCCGTTCCGAAGATGATATTTATTATGGGCGGGCGCGACTTGGGTCTACACCCAAGCAGGATAATTTGAGTGTGATCACTCAACTGGCAGGAATGAAGGACCCTTCCGGTGATGGTTCCCAGGACTTTATGCTGATGTGTATTAAATAAGCGGGAATCATCGATAGTAATTCCGGCAAGCGATCCGGATCGATCACTAATGCCGATACATAAAAAAATCCGCCGCCAGAGGTCTGGCAGCGGATTTTCAGAGCAGCCTTGCTGGAGCTTGAATGCCCAGGCAAGCGGCATCATTCACCAATTACTGCGGCGAGGTGTCCAGCGGTTCAGGTGTCGGGACTGGAGCGGTTTCTACACCGTCGACGTCCTTCTGGATCTGATCGAGCAACGAACCTGGCTTGACCGGTTTTTCCGGTTTTGGCTTCTCGACGTTTTCTGCCGGGGCCGCCACTGTCGTGCCGCTGTCCTTGCCGAGAATGGCTTCGTCACGGCTCACGCCTGGCATGAAATCACCGGAGAGGCTGACAAGCTGGTCATTTGGGTTGAAGATAACGCTGATGCGTTCCTGTTGGCGTTCACCGCCACCGGGTTGCAGGCTGTACAGATAATCCCAGCGATCGGCATGGAACGTGTCAGTCAGCAGAGGGTTGCCCATGATAAACCGTACTTGCTTACGGGTCATTCCCGGGCGTAACTGGTCTATCATGTCCTGCGTGACGACATTGCCCTGCTGGATGTCGATTTTGTAAACCCCGGGGAATGAACAACCGGCGAGTGCGAGCAGTCCCACAAGGGTGAAACTGGTTAGCAAGAGCTTGGTGTTTTGCATCGGTGGGCGACTTCCACTATCTTGGCTGGGACAACGTAAACGCCGATCATACCCGCATTAAGAGAAGCTGCGAAGCAGCATCGCGAGAAAGCTGACCATGGTTGAAAATAGCGAACTACGCAAAGCCGGCCTCAAAGTGACCCTGCCACGGGTCAAAATTCTGCAAATGCTCGATTCCGCCGAGCAGCGCCACATGAGTGCCGAGGATGTCTACAAGGCCCTTATGGAGGCTGGTGAGGACGTCGGTCTGGCCACGGTTTACCGTGTTCTGACCCAGTTCGAGGCAGCTGGCCTTGTGGTGCGGCACAACTTCGACGGAGGCCATGCGGTCTTCGAACTGGACGACGGCAAGCATCACGACCATATGGTCAATGTCGAAACCAGCGAAGTGATCGAATTCTTCGACGAAGAAATCGAGCGGCTTCAGAAAGCAATCGTCGACAAGTATGGTTTCGAGATGGTTGATCACAATCTGGTGCTGTACGTGCGCAAGAAAAAGTAAGCATGTCGCGCGAACATCGGTTCGCGATACGAACGAAGGCGACCCCAGGGTCGCCTTCGTGCTTTCTGCCTTTATTCAGGCTTTTACGGCCACCACCATTTTTTTGGCGTGCGCCAGGGACTCCTTGGTGAGATCAATGCCCCCCAGCATCCGTGCGACTTCTTCGACGCGGTCGTTTTTGCTCAATTTGGAAACGGCCGTGCGGGTGGCATCTTCGCCGCGCACTTTATGCACAAATAGATGCTGATGACCTTGCGCCGCCACTTGCGGCAAGTGGGTCACGGTCAGCACCTGTCCGCGCTCGCCAAGCCTGCGCAGCAACTGGCCGACGATTTCCGCGGTCGGGCCGCCAATACCGACGTCGACTTCGTCGAATACCAGGGTCGGTACGCGGGAGGTCTGTGCGGTGATGACCTGAATCGCCAGGCTGATCCGCGACAGTTCGCCCCCGGATGCGACTTTTGCCAAAGCTTTTAATGGTTGGCCCGGGTTGGCGCTGACCAGCAGTTCAACCTGTTCAAGTCCGTTAGGCAGCAGTTCGTCGCTACTGTTTGGACGCAGTTCGATGGTGAAGCGCCCACCAGGCATGCCCAGGCGCTGGATTTCCTGCTCCACGGCGCTGGCCAGGCTGTTCGAGGCTTGATGGCGCAGATCGCTAAGCTCTCGGGCTTTTTCCTGATAATGGCGAGCGTAGGAAGAAAGTTCGTCGCTCAGGCGCTCGATGGATTCGTCGTTGGCATTCAGGGATTCGATTTCATCGAGCAGCTTCTGTTGCATCTCAGCGACTTCGGTCGGCTGGATGCGGTGCTTGCGGGCCATTGTATAGATCGCATCGAGCCGCTCTTCGAGGTATTGAAGGCGCGCCGGATCGGCGTCGAAGTTATCGAGAAAGCGGTTCAGTTCGCCCACGGCCTCTTCTACCTGGATCTGCGCGCTGGTCAGCAGGCTGCTGGCCTCGCCGAGTGCACCGATCGAGTTGTTCACACTGGACAAGCGGTTGAGGCTGGCAGTGAGTGCATTCAGCACATTGCCGGAATCACTTTCGCTGCACTGTTCGACGACTTGCCGGCAAATACCCAGCAAGGTCTCGGCGTTGGTCAGGTTCTTGTGCTCTTGTTCAAGCTGTTCCAGTTCGTTGTCGCCGAGGCCGAGGTTTTCCAGCTCTTCGAGTTGGTAGCTGAGCAATTGGTGGCGAGCGCGTTGTTCGTCGCCGGAGTTGGAGAGTCGATCCAGCTCCTGGCGAGTCTGGCGCCAGCGCTGTGCGGCAAGCTGCACCTGGCGGGCAAGATCCGTGGCCCCGGCGTACTCGTCGAGCAGGCGGCGATGGGTGTCGGTCTTGAGCAGGGATTGGTGTTCGTGCTGGCTGTGAATGTCAATCAGCAGCTCGCCCAGCGCCTTGAGATCGCCAAGCGGGCAGGGCGTGCCGTTGATGTAGCCACGCGAGCGCCCTTCGGATGTGATCACCCGGCGCAGGATGCACGGGCCGTCGCTTTCAAGGTCGCGTTCGGCCAGCCAGGCGCTGGCTTCCGGAATGTCGGCCAGATCGAAGGTGGCCAGGATGTCGGCCTTGTCGGTGCCGGGGCGAACCACGCCGCTGTCGGCGCGATCACCCAGGGTAAGGCCCAGCGCATCGAGCATGATCGACTTGCCCGCGCCGGTTTCCCCGGTGATCACGCTCATCCCGCGATCGAGTTCGAGATCGAGATGTTCAACGATGGCGTAGTTGTGTACGGACAGGTGCACCAGCATAAAGGCCGCTCCCAGGCTTTAGGTCTGGTTATTTATACAGTGTTTTGTTTCTGGCTGACAATGCCCTCGCTTAGCTCCTTTCGCTTGATCCGACGAAATCCTTAGTGCGTCCGGGAATGACAATGCAGAGCTTTTTGTAGGGTTAATCACATAACCCCCTTGAAGCCGGATTTTGCGGCCCCATATAGCTGGGCAGAAGCGCGAGTTGAGCTCGCGGACGATATTGAAAGGAGAAATCTATGGCTGACGAACAGACAGTGGATACGCAAAACCCAGACGCCAACCAGGCGCCCGAGGCTTCGGGTGAAGACCTGGCGGCTCGTGTACAAGTGCTCGAAGAGCAACTGGCAGGCGCTCAGGATCAGGCTTTGCGTGTAGCCGCCGATCTGCAGAACGTCCGCCGTCGCGCCGAGCAGGATGTGGAGAAGGCTCACAAGTTCGCGCTGGAAAAATTCGCCGGCGACCTGCTGCCGATCGTCGACAGCCTGGAACGCGGCCTGGAACTGTCCAGCCCGGACGACGAAAGCATCCGTCCGATGCGCGAAGGCATCGAGCTGACCCTGAAAATGTTCCAGGACACCCTCAAGCGTTATCAGCTTGAAGCGATCGATCCGCATGGCGAACCGTTCAACGCCGTTCAACATCAGGCGATGGCCATGCAGGAAAGCGCCGATGTCGAACCGAACAGCGTTCTGAAGGTGTTCCAGAAGGGCTATCAGCTCAATGGTCGCTTGCTGCGCCCGGCGATGGTCGTGGTCAGCAAGGCGCCTGCGCCGGTTTCGCCTTCGATTGACGAGCAGGCTTGAAATTCGCCGCAAGGCCCCCATTTATAAGTCAAGCGTTTAAGTGCTACCGCAGTTAGCCACCACTGCTGCGGCAACCAAATCCAAAGTTTCGGGAGAGTGAACATGGGCAAAATTATCGGTATCGACCTGGGGACTACCAACTCCTGCGTCTCCGTGCTGGAAAACGGCAAGGCAAAAGTTATTGAAAACGCTGAAGGCGCGCGTACCACGCCGTCGATCATCGCTTACGCCAACGATGGCGAAATCCTGGTTGGCCAGTCGGCCAAGCGTCAGGCCGTGACCAATCCGCATAACACCCTGTACGCGGTGAAGCGTCTGATCGGTCGTCGTTTCGACGAAGAAGTCGTGCAGAAAGACATCCAGATGGTCCCTTACAAGATCGTCAAGGCTGACAACAGCGACGCCTGGGTTGAAGTGAACGGCCAGAAAATGGCACCGCCACAAATCTCGGCTGAAATCCTGAAGAAAATGAAGAAGACCGCCGAAGACTACCTCGGCGAGACTGTGACTGAAGCGGTGATCACCGTTCCGGCCTACTTCAACGACAGCCAGCGTCAGGCCACCAAGGACGCCGGTCGCATCGCCGGTCTGGACGTAAAACGTATCATCAACGAACCAACCGCAGCCGCTCTGGCTTACGGTATGGACAAGGCCAAGGGCGATCACACCGTGATCGTTTACGACCTGGGCGGCGGTACTTTCGACGTTTCCGTGATCGAGATCGCTGAAGTCGATGGCGAGCACCAGTTCGAAGTACTGGCCACCAACGGTGACACGTTCCTGGGCGGTGAAGACTTTGACATTCGTCTGATCGACTACCTCGTCGACGAATTCAAGAAAGAAAGCGGCATGAACCTCAAGGGCGACCCGCTGGCCATGCAGCGCCTGAAAGAAGCCGCTGAAAAAGCCAAGATCGAACTGTCCTCGAGCCAGTCGACCGACGTGAACCTGCCGTACATCACTGCAGACGCGACCGGTCCAAAGCACCTGAACGTGAAGATCTCCCGCGCCAAGCTCGAGGCGCTGGTGGAAGATCTGGTTCAGCGCACCATCGAACCTTGCCGCATCGCAATGAAAGATGCCGGTATCGACGTTGGCGCGATCAACGACGTGATCCTGGTGGGCGGTCAGACCCGTATGCCACTGGTTCAGAAGCTGGTGACCGAGTTCTTCGGCAAAGAAGCTCGTAAAGACGTCAACCCGGACGAAGCGGTTGCCATGGGTGCTGCTATCCAGGGCGCGGTACTGGCCGGTGACGTGAAAGACGTTCTGCTGCTCGACGTCAGCCCGCTGACCCTGGGTATCGAAACCATGGGTGGCGTGATGACTGCGCTGATCGAGAAAAACACCACGATCCCTACCAAGAAATCGCAAGTGTTCTCGACTGCCGATGACAACCAGGGCGCCGTGACCATTCACGTGCTGCAGGGCGAGCGTAAGCAAGCCGCACAGAACAAGTCCCTGGGCAAGTTCGACCTGGCCGACATTCCACCGGCTCCACGTGGTGTGCCGCAGATCGAAGTGACCTTCGACATCGACGCCAACGGCATCCTGCACGTAGGTGCGAAGGACAAGGCTACCGGCAAGACTCAGTCGATCGTGATCAAGGCCAACTCCGGTCTGTCCGACGAAGAAATCGAGCGCATGGTGCGTGATGCCGAGGCGAACGCCGAGGAAGACCGCAAGTTCGAAGAGCTGGCCGCTGCCCGCAACCAGGGCGACGCACTGGTTCACTCGACGCGCAAAATGGTTACCGATGCCGGCGATAAAGTGACCGCTGAAGAGAAGGTTGCAATCGAAGCTGCCGTAGTTGCCCTGGAAGCCGCCATCAAAGGCGACGACAAGGCGGCTATCGACGCCAAGGTTGAAGAGCTGTCGAAAGTCTCCGCTCCAGTGGCGCAGAAGATGTACGCCGAACAGGCTCAGCCTGCTGAAGGCGCTGCACCGCACGACGACAAGGCGCAAAAGGCTGACGACGTTGTCGACGCCGAGTTCGAAGAAGTCAAAGACCACAAGTAAGTTGTTGGTCGGCCGGTTGACTGCCTTCAGGCGGTGACTGGTAGGATGTCGCCGCGCGGGAGCTTGCTCCCGCGTTGGCGTATCTGGAATACGCGAATTTTTACAGCATGCGACAGCGTTCGCCTGTTGGTGGTATGGCCGGAAATGCTCCTGCTTTTCGCGCCGCAAGTACCGCAAGAATCAAAGACCAGGATCGTTGAATTGACGTGAGTTGGGTCCGGGCCTGCATTGGGGCTCAACGAGTTCGACAGACTCAGGAGGGTTTTGTCGGACGTCCTCAAGAGTGCAAAGACTTATGGCAAAGCGTGACTATTACGAAGTGTTGGGTGTTGAGCGTGGCTCAAGCGAAGCAGACCTGAAGAAGGCCTACCGTCGCCTGGCGATGAAGCACCACCCGGACCGTAATCCCGATGACAAGGCATCGGAAGAGATGTTCAAGGAGGCCAACGAGGCCTACGAAGTGCTGTCCGACTCCAGCAAGCGCGCGGCTTACGACCAGTACGGCCATGCCGGTGTCGATCCGAGCATGGGTGGTGGCGGCGCCGGTTTCGGTGGTCAGAACTTCTCCGACATCTTTGGCGATGTCTTCAGTGATTTCTTCGGTGGTGGTCGCGGCGGTTCCCGTGGTGGCGCTCAACGCGGCAGTGATTTGCGCTACACCCTGGAGCTGGATCTTGAAGAGGCGGTGCGCGGTACGACCGTGAATATCCGCGTTCCGACGCTGGTCAACTGCAAGCCTTGCGACGGCTCCGGGGCCAAGAAAGGTTCTGCGCCGGTGACCTGCCCGACGTGCGGCGGTATCGGCCAGGTGCGCATGCAGCAAGGTTTCTTCTCGGTGCAGCAGACCTGCCCGCGCTGCCATGGCCAGGGCAAGATCATTTCCGATCCGTGCGATTCCTGCCACGGCGAAGGCCGTGTCGAAGAGTACAAGACCCTGTCGGTGAAAGTGCCGGCCGGTGTCGATACCGGTGACCGCATTCGTCTGTCCGGCGAAGGCGAGGCGGGTGCCCAGGGTGGCCCGACTGGCGACCTGTACGTGGTGATCAACGTGCGCGAGCACGCGATTTTCCAGCGCGATGGCAAGCATCTGTTTTGCGAAGTGCCGATCAGCTTCGTCGATGCGGCGCTGGGTGGCGAGCTGGAGATTCCGACCCTTGATGGCCGGGTCAAGCTGAAGATCCCTGAGGGGACCCAGACCGGCAAGCAGTTCCGTGTACGTGGCAAGGGTGTCGCGCCAGTGCGTGGCGGCGGTGCCGGTGACCTGATGTGCCGTGTGGCGGTCGAGACTCCGGTCAACCTGAGCCGTCGCCAGCGTGAAATGCTCGAGGAGTTCCGCAGTTCGCTGGCGGATGACAACAGCCATTCGCCGAAAACCACTGGTTGGTTCGAAGGCGTGAAGCGCTTCTTCGGCGATTTGTAAGGAGACAGGCATGCGACGTATTGCAGTGATGGGCGCCGCCGGGCGCATGGGCAAGACCCTGATTGAAGCGGTGCAGCAAACCCCGGGCGCCGGTCTGACGGCGGCGGTGGATCGTCCCGACAGCACGCTGGTCGGCGCGGATGCCGGTGAGCTGGCTGCGCTGGGTCGTATCGGTGTGCCTCTGTCTGGTGATCTGGATCGGGTGGTCGAGGAGTTCGACGTGCTGATCGACTTCACGCACCCGACGGTGACCCTGAAGAACCTCGCCTTCTGCCGTAAGCACGGCAAGGCGATGATCATCGGTACCACCGGTTTCAGCGTTGAAGAAAAGCAGTTACTGGCGGAAGCGGGCAAGGACATTCCGATTGTCTTCGCCGCCAACTTCAGTGTCGGGGTCAACCTGTGCCTGAAGTTGCTCGACACGGCCGCTCGCGTATTGGGTGACGATGTCGACATCGAAATCACTGAAGCTCACCATCGGCATAAAGTCGATGCGCCGTCCGGCACTGCCGTGCGCATGGGTGAGGTGATTGCCGATGCGTTGGGCCGCGATCTGAAAAAGGTGGCGGTGTATGGTCGTGAGGGCCAGACCGGCGCCCGTGATCGTGAAACCATCGGTTTCGCCACGGTGCGTGCCGGCGACATCGTCGGCGATCACACCGTGCTGTTCGCCGCCGACGGCGAGCGTGTCGAGATCACTCACAAGGCGTCCAGTCGCATGACGTTCGCCAAGGGTGCGGTGCGTGCTGCGTTGTGGCTGGATGGGCGCGAGCCTGGCCTTTACGACATGCAAGACGTGCTCGATCTGCGTTAAGATGCATCCGAAATCGGGCTCGCGCACCGCGTTTGAGCCCGGTTTTGTTCCGCCAGGCGGCGTCCTGTCGCATTCTCCAGCCTTTAAGGCTCATTGGCGGTAGACCAAAAAGGCCTTTTTCTGTAAGCTACAGCTTTAGTGTGTCCACTAAAAGCGCGCAGAATAATTCGGTGAAGAAGCGGGGTGACGTGTCCATACGTCACTCCGCTTTTTTACAACCTGCGATCGCCCTTTCAGGCTTTATTTACGGGAGGTCTTCTTGACTAAGCCAGCCATACTCGCCCTTGCTGATGGCAGCATTTTTCGCGGCGAAGCCATTGGAGCCGACGGTCAGACCGTTGGTGAGGTGGTGTTCAACACCGCAATGACCGGCTATCAGGAAATCCTTACCGATCCTTCCTATGCCCAACAGATCGTTACCCTGACTTACCCGCATATCGGCAACACCGGCACCACGCCGGAGGACGCCGAGTCCAACCGCGTCTGGTCTGCCGGCCTGGTCATCCGTGATCTGCCACTGGTGGCGAGCAACTGGCGTAACACGATGTCCCTGTCCGACTACCTGAAGGCCAACAACGTTGTGGCCATCGCCGGTATCGACACCCGCCGCCTGACACGCATCCTGCGTGAAAAAGGCGCACAGAACGGCTGCATCATGGCCGGTGACAACATTTCCGAAGCCGCCGCCATTGCCGCCGCCCAGGGTTTCCCTGGTCTCAAGGGCATGGACCTGGCGAAAGTCGTCAGCACCAAGGAAAGCTACGAGTGGCGCTCGACTGTCTGGGATCTGAAAACCGACAGCCACGCAACCATCGAAGCCTCCGAGCTGCCGTACCATGTGGTTGCCTACGACTACGGCGTCAAGGTGAATATCCTGCGCATGCTGGTCGAGCGCGGTTGCCGCGTGACCGTCGTGCCGGCACAAACCCCTGCTGCCGAGGTGCTGGCACTGAAGCCGGACGGCGTGTTCCTGTCCAACGGCCCTGGTGATCCGGAGCCTTGCGACTACGCTATCCAGGCGATCAAGGACGTGCTGGAAACCGAGATCCCGGTCTTTGGTATCTGCCTCGGTCACCAGCTGCTGGCCCTGGCCTCCGGCGCCAAGACCCTGAAAATGGGTCACGGCCACCACGGTGCCAACCACCCCGTCCAGGACCTGGACAGCGGCGTGGTGATGATCACCAGCCAGAACCACGGTTTTGCCGTAGACGAAGCGACCCTGCCGGCCAACGTTCGCGCGATCCACAAATCGCTGTTCGACGGCACCCTGCAAGGTATCGAGCGTACCGACAAGAGCGCCTTCAGCTTCCAGGGTCACCCGGAAGCCAGCCCTGGCCCGAACGACGTAGCGCCATTGTTCGATCGCTTCATCACCGAGATGGCCAAGCGACGCTGATCGCTCGCCCTGATGTAGCAAAGCTTGAGGGTGGTCCCGACACCGGCGGCCCCCTCAAGGCTTCAGAGATTGAACAAGACGGCTTGCCGACTGACCTGCGGATTTGAGTGACAAACCCATGCCAAAACGTACAGACATTAAAAGCATCCTGATTCTTGGTGCTGGCCCGATCGTGATCGGCCAGGCCTGTGAATTCGACTACTCCGGCGCCCAGGCCTGCAAAGCCCTGCGCGAGGAGGGTTACCGCGTCATCCTGGTGAACTCCAACCCGGCCACCATCATGACCGACCCGGCCATGGCCGACGCCACCTACATCGAGCCGATCAAGTGGCAGACCGTTGCCAAGATCATCGAGAAAGAGCGTCCGGACGCGCTGCTGCCAACCATGGGTGGCCAGACCGCTCTGAACTGCGCCCTGGACCTGGAGCGCGAAGGCGTTCTGGAGAAGTTCGGCGTAGAGATGATCGGTGCCAACGCCGACACCATCGACAAGGCTGAAGACCGTTCGCGTTTCGACAAGGCGATGAAATCCATCGGCCTGGCGTGCCCGCGTTCCGGTATCGCCCACAGCATGGAAGAGGCCAATGCGGTCCTCGAGAAGCTCGGCTTCCCGTGCATCATTCGTCCGTCCTTCACCATGGGCGGCACCGGTGGCGGTATCGCTTACAACCGTGAAGAGTTCGAAGAAATCTGCGCCCGTGGTCTGGATCTGTCGCCGACCAAGGAACTGCTGATCGACGAATCGCTGATCGGCTGGAAAGAGTACGAGATGGAGGTTGTCCGCGATAAGAAGGACAACTGCATCATCGTCTGCTCCATTGAAAACTTCGATCCGATGGGCGTGCACACCGGTGACTCGATCACCGTGGCTCCGGCACAGACCCTGACCGACAAGGAATACCAGATCCTGCGTAACGCCTCCCTGGCGGTACTGCGCGAGATCGGCGTTGAAACCGGCGGTTCCAACGTGCAGTTCGGTATCTGCCCGAACACCGGCCGCATGGTCGTGATCGAGATGAACCCGCGAGTATCGCGTTCCTCGGCGCTGGCTTCGAAAGCCACCGGCTTCCCGATCGCCAAGGTTGCGGCCAAGCTGGCTGTGGGCTACACCCTGGACGAGCTGTCGAACGACATCACCGGCGGCAAGACCCCGGCGTCCTTCGAACCGTCCATCGACTACGTCGTGACCAAGCTGCCGCGTTTCGCCTTCGAGAAATTCCCGAAAGCCGACGCCCGCCTGACCACTCAAATGAAGTCGGTCGGTGAAGTCATGGCCATCGGCCGTACCTTCCAGGAATCCCTGCAGAAAGCCCTGCGCGGCCTGGAAGTCGGAGTTTGCGGTCTGGACGAGAAGGTTGATCTGGCCAACCCGGAAAGCATGAGCGTACTCAAGCGCGAGCTGACCGTACCGGGCGCCGAGCGTATCTGGTACGTGGCGGACGCAATGCGCGCCGGCATGACCGTCGAAGACATCTTCGGCATGACCATGATCGACCCTTGGTTCCTGGTGCAGATGGAAGACCTGATCAAGGAAGAAGAGAAGGTCAAGACCCTGGGTCTGACCAGCATCGACCGCGATCTGATGTTCCGCCTCAAGCGCAAAGGCTTCTCCGATATGCGCCTGGCCAAATTGCTGGGTGTGACCGAGAAGAGCCTGCGCGCTCACCGTCACAAGCTGGAAATCTTCCCGGTCTACAAGCGCGTCGACACCTGCGCTGCCGAGTTCGCCACCGACACCGCGTACCTCTACTCGACGTACGAGGAAGAGTGCGAGGCGGCGCCATCGGGTCGCGACAAGATCATGATCCTGGGTGGCGGTCCTAACCGTATCGGCCAGGGCATCGAGTTTGACTACTGCTGCGTACACGCAGCACTGGCCCTGCGCGATGACGGTTACGAGACCATCATGGTCAACTGCAACCCGGAAACCGTTTCCACCGACTACGACACTTCCGATCGCCTGTACTTCGAACCAGTGACCCTGGAAGACGTGCTGGAAATCGTCCGCGTCGAGAAGCCAAAAGGCGTGATCGTCCAGTACGGCGGCCAGACTCCGCTGAAGCTGGCGCGTGCCCTGGAAGCTGCTGGCGTGCCGATCATCGGCACCAGCCCTGACGCCATCGACCGTGCCGAAGACCGTGAACGCTTCCAGCAGATGGTCCAGCGCCTGAACCTGCGTCAGCCGCCAAACGCCACTGTGCGCAGCGAAGACGAAGCCATTCGTGCCGCCACCAAGATCGGTTACCCGCTGGTGGTGCGTCCGTCCTATGTATTGGGCGGTCGTGCGATGGAAATCGTCTACGAAGAAGAAGAACTCAAGCGCTACCTGCGTGAAGCGGTCCAGGTGTCCAACGACAGCCCGGTGCTGCTGGACCACTTCCTCAACTGCGCCATTGAAATGGATGTGGACGCGGTCTGTGACGGTAAAGATGTGGTAATTGGCGCGATTATGCAGCACATCGAGCAGGCGGGTGTTCACTCCGGTGACTCCGCGTGCTCGCTGCCGCCGTACTCGCTTCCGGCGCACATCCAGGACGAGATGCGCGAGCAGGTCAAGAAAATGGCCCTGGAGCTCGGCGTGATCGGCCTGATGAACGTACAGTTGGCGCTGCAAGGCGACGACATCTACGTCATCGAAGTCAACCCGCGCGCTTCCCGTACCGTGCCGTTCGTGTCCAAGTGCATCGGTGTTTCCCTGGCAATGATCGCGGCTCGCGTCATGGCCGGTAAGACCCTGAAGGAAATCGGCTTCACCAAGGAAATCATCCCGAACTTCTACAGCGTGAAAGAGGCGGTGTTCCCGTTCGCCAAATTCCCTGGCGTTGACCCGATCCTCGGCCCAGAGATGAAGTCCACCGGTGAAGTGATGGGCGTGGGCGACACCTTCGGTGAGGCGTTCGCCAAGGCCCAGATGGGTGCCAGCGAAGTGCTGCCGACCGGCGGTACCGCGTTCATCAGCGTGCGTGACGACGACAAGCCGCTGGTTGCGGGCGTGGCCCGTGATCTGATCAACTTGGGCTTCGAAGTGGTCGCCACTGCCGGTACTGCCAAACTGATCGAAGCCGCAGGCCTGAAAGTGCGCCGTGTGAACAAGGTGACCGAAGGTCGTCCGCACGTGGTCGACATGATCAAGAATGACGAAGTCACGCTGATCATCAACACTACCGAAGGGCGCCAGTCGATCGCAGATTCGTACTCCATTCGTCGTAATGCCCTGCAGCACAAGATTTACTGCACCACCACCATTGCTGCTGGCGAAGCCATCTGTGAAGCGCTGAAGTTCGGTCCCGAGAAGACCGTGCGCCGCTTGCAGGATCTACACGCAGGATTGAAGGCATGAGCATAACGAAGTACCCAATGACCGTTCAGGGCGCTCGCGCCCTGGAAGAAGAGCACACTCACCTGACCAAGGTCGTTCGTCCGAAGCTCAGCCAGGACATCGGTACGGCCCGCGAGTTGGGTGACTTGAAGGAAAACGCCGAATACCACGCTGCCCGTGAGCAGCAGGGTATGGTCGAGGCGCGCATTCGTGACATCGAGGGCCGGATTCAGAACCAGGTCATCATTGATGTCACGACCATTCCTCATACGGGCAAAGTGATTTTCGGCACCACTGTTGAAATCGCCAACGTCGAGACGGATGAGCGCGTCACTTACCACATCGTGGGTGAGGATGAGGCTGACTTCAAACTCGGAAAAATTTCGGTCGGCTCGCCACTGGCTCGCGCCTTGATTGCCAAGGAAGAGGGTGATGTGGTCGCCGTGAAAACGCCTGGCGGCGTTATCGAGTACGAGATTGTCGAAGTTCGCCACATCTGAAGGCCGGCGCCCGTTTCGTACGGGTGCCATGCTTTGGCAGCTGACCCGGATATTGTAGGTCGGCGGCCTGTGGCTGTTGCAAATGGGTCTGTTGCCGGTGCTGGGTCGAATTGGCCTGGCACCGCTGCTGATCGACGAAATTGCAGTCATGCTGAAGGCGCTGATGGCAGGACTTGCCGCAGCGTGCGTGATTTTTCAGGCTTTGGTGCTGATTAAGGCCGAGGGCCCTGTCAGTCTATGGCGGGATTTTCGCGGGTGGAGCGGCAGGGTGCGCGAAGCACACCCTTGACCCTTGCCATCACTTGAAGCGATGGACGTTCGACAGCTGCTTGTTGACGCTGAAGTTCTTGCGGTAGATCAGTGCCATCTTGCCGATGACTTGAACCAGATCCGCTTTGCCGACCTTGCAGAGCTCTGCAATGGACGCCAGGCGCGATTCGCGATCGAGGATGTTGAGCTTGATCTTGATCAGCTCGTGATCCGCCAAAGCGCGTTCGAGTTCGGCTAACACACCTTCAGTCAAACCATTGTCTGCCACAATCAAAACCGGTTTCAGATGGTGGCCAATGGATTTGTACTGTTTCTTCTGCTCTTGAGTGAGCGGCATAATCTGACCCCTGCGTCTGATCTTGTAAAAAGCGGCGGCCAGTTTACCCGAGCGAGTCCGGGACCGCCCAGTTAATCACGACCCGTTTTATTTTCGAGGTGGCCCGTGGCCCGTTCCAAGACAAGTCTTAAATGGCTGCAAGAGCATTTCAACGACCCATTCGTCAAAATGGCACAAAAAGACGGGTACCGTTCCCGCGCCAGCTACAAACTGCTGGAGATCCAGGAAAAGGATCGACTGATCCGTCCGGGCATGAGCGTAATCGACCTTGGTGCGGCCCCCGGTGGGTGGTCCCAGGTGACCAGTCGTCTGATTGGTGGGCAGGGCACACTGATCGCTTCTGACATTCTGGAAATGGACAGCATTCCGGACGTGACCTTCATTCAGGGTGACTTTACCGAGGATGCCGTGCTGGCTCAGATCCTCGATGCCGTCGGAAATAAGGAAGTAGACCTTGTGATTTCCGACATGGCCCCCAATATGAGTGGATTACCGGCCGTGGACATGCCGCGAGCGATGTTCCTGTGCGAGTTGGCACTGGATCTTTCGACGCGGGTGCTCAAACCCGGTGGTGATTTTTTGATCAAGATCTTCCAGGGCGAAGGCTTCGACGAGTTCCACAAGAGCGTTCGCCAGCAGTTCGAGAAGGTGCAGATGCGCAAGCCGAACTCGTCGCGAGACCGTTCTCGCGAGCAGTACCTGCTGGGCCGCGGTTTCCGCGGACGCAGTGAGGGTTGAGTGAATTTTCGATCGGGGCGATAGGATTTTTGTATTACGCCTTGTCAGAATTAGCGAATATTGTGTAGGAAGTGTTTCACAAAGGGTTACAGACGGCGCCTGCCAAGTTGTAGGTAATGTAGTAAGTTAGGCCGGTGAATATCATGCGAAGCGCGCGCCAGTAGCGGAGCTTGCTTCAGAGGGTAGTTAATTGAACGATATGGCAAAGAATCTGATCCTGTGGTTGATCATCGCGGCTGTCCTGGTGACGGTGATGAACAACTTCTCCAGCCCTAACGAGCCGCAGACCCTCAACTATTCCGACTTCATCCAGCAGGTCAAGGATGGCAAGGTCGAACGCGTGGCGGTTGATGGCTACGTGATTACCGGCAAGCGCAACGATGGCGACAGCTTCAAGACCATTCGCCCGGCGATCCAGGACAACGGCCTGATCGGCGACCTGGTGGATAATCACGTCGTGGTCGAAGGCAAGCAGCCTGAACAGCAAAGCATCTGGACTCAGCTTCTGGTTGCCAGCTTCCCGATCCTCGTGATCATCGCCGTGTTCATGTTCTTCATGCGGCAGATGCAGGGCGGTGCCGGCGGCAAGGGCGGGCCGATGAGCTTCGGCAAGAGCAAGGCGCGCCTGCTCTCCGAGGATCAGGTGAAAACTACCCTGGCTGACGTTGCCGGTTGCGACGAAGCCAAGGAAGAAGTCGGTGAGCTGGTCGAGTTCCTGCGCGATCCGGGCAAGTTCCAGCGCCTGGGTGGTCGCATTCCTCGCGGTGTGCTGATGGTCGGTCCTCCGGGTACCGGTAAGACCTTGCTGGCCAAGGCCATCGCCGGCGAAGCCAAAGTACCGTTCTTCACCATTTCCGGCTCCGACTTCGTCGAAATGTTCGTCGGTGTGGGTGCCAGCCGTGTTCGAGACATGTTCGAACAGGCCAAGAAACACGCTCCATGCATCATCTTCATCGACGAAATCGATGCGGTCGGTCGCCATCGTGGTGCTGGCATGGGTGGTGGTCACGACGAGCGCGAGCAGACTCTCAACCAGTTGCTGGTGGAGATGGATGGCTTTGAAATGAATGACGGCATCATCGTGATCGCCGCCACCAACCGTCCTGATGTACTGGACCCTGCGTTGCTGCGTCCGGGCCGTTTCGACCGTCAGGTTGTGGTCGGTCTGCCGGACATTCGCGGTCGTGAACAGATTCTCAAGGTTCACATGCGCAAAGTGCCGATGGGCGACGACGTTGCTCCGGCCGTGATCGCTCGTGGTACTCCGGGCTTCTCCGGTGCTGACCTGGCGAACCTGGTGAACGAGGCATCCTTGTTCGCTGCTCGTGCCGGCAAGCGCATCGTCGAAATGAAAGAGTTCGAGCTGGCCAAAGACAAGATCATGATGGGCGCCGAGCGCAAGTCCATGGTCATGTCCGAGAAGGAAAAACAGAATACGGCTTATCACGAAGCCGGCCACGCCATTGTGGGGCGTGTCGTGCCTGAGCATGATCCGGTGTACAAGGTGTCGATCATTCCGCGCGGTCGTGCGCTGGGTGTGACCATGTTCCTGCCGGAAGAAGATCGTTACAGCCTGTCCAAGCGTGCGTTGATCAGCCAGATCTGCTCGCTGTACGGCGGTCGTATCGCTGAAGAAATGACCCTGGGCTTCGATGGCGTGACCACCGGTGCTTCCAACGACATCATGCGCGCCAGCCAGATTGCGCGGAACATGGTGACCAAATGGGGGCTCTCGGAGAAACTCGGCCCGTTGATGTATGCCGAAGAAGAGGGTGAAGTGTTCCTTGGTCGCGGCGGTGGCGGTCAGAATGCAAGCTTCTCTGGTGATACAGCCAAGCTGATCGACTCCGAAGTGCGCAGCATCATCGATCAGTGCTACGGCACCGCGAAGCAGATTCTCACGGACAACCGTGACAAGCTCGATGCGATGGCCGATGCCTTGATGAAGTACGAAACGATTGATGCCGAGCAGATCGACGACATCATGGCGGGTCGTACACCTCGCGAGCCGCGCGACTGGTCGGGTGGCACGGGTACTTCCGGCACCCCTCCGGTGGTGCAGGATGAGCGTCCGGAAACACCGATCGGCGGTCCTGCTGCTGACGTATAAGGTTTGAAATGACTTCTGTTCAGTCCTCGACCCGGTTGCCTTGCGGCAATCGGGTTCTTGATTTGGCCCAGACGCATGTCATGGGTATTCTCAATGTCACTCCTGATTCTTTCTCCGATGGTGGCCAATACAGCCAGCTCGACGCGGCAATGCGCCACGCCGAAGCCATGGTGGCGGCCGGTGCGACGCTGATCGATGTCGGCGGCGAATCCACCCGTCCTGGTGCCAGGGCGGTGTCGCCGCTGGAGGAGCTGGAGCGCGTAGCGCCCATTGTCGAGCGTATCAGTCGCGAGCTGGACGTCATCATCTCGGTCGACACCTCCACGCCAGCGGTCATGCGTGAGGCTGCGGGCCTGGGTGCCGGGTTGATCAATGACGTGCGTTCGTTGCGTCGCGATGGTGCCCTGGATGCTGCAGCGGCCACCGGGCTACCGGTTTGCCTGATGCATATGCTGGGAGAGCCAGGCGATATGCAGGACAATCCGCAGTATCAGGACGTTACGAGGGAAGTCGGTGAGTTTCTCGCCGAGCGCATGCATCAGTGTTCATTGGTGGGTATTCCAGCCGAACGGATTATTCTTGATCCGGGCTTTGGCTTCGCTAAAACCTTGCAGCACAACCTGAGCTTGTTCAAACATATGCAAGCCCTGCATGCCTTGGGGCGGCCCCTGTTGGTCGGGGTTTCGCGAAAGAGCATGATTGGTCAGGCGTTGAATCGTCCGGTGGGGGACCGACTGTATGGTGGTTTGGCGCTTGCGGCGCTGGCATCAACGAAAGGTGCGCGTATATTGCGCGTCCATGATGTAGCCGAAACAATGGATGTGGTGCGGATGATTGCCGCAGTGGAATCAGCCGAATAAGAATGATGGAGCACTTATGAGCAAAAAATATTTTGGCACCGATGGTATTCGTGGGCGTGTCGGTGAATACCCGATCACTCCTGATTTCATGCTCAAGCTCGGCTGGGCTGCAGGTATGGCGTTCCGCAAGATGGGCGCCTGCAAGGTATTGGTAGGCAAGGACACCCGGATCTCCGGCTACATGTTCGAGTCTGCGCTTGAAGCAGGGCTTACTTCCGCAGGGGCCGATGTAATGCTCCTTGGTCCGATGCCGACCCCGGCGATTGCCTACCTGACGCGTACCTTTCATGCCGAAGCTGGCATCGTGATCAGTGCGTCGCACAATCCCCATGATGACAATGGCATCAAGTTCTTCTCCGGCAATGGCACCAAGCTTCCGGATGAAGTCGAGCACATGATCGAAGAGCTGCTCGATACCCCAATGACTGTGGTTGAGTCGAGCAAGATCGGCAAGGTGTCGCGAATCAATGACGCATCGGGTCGGTATATCGAATTCTGCAAGAGCAGTGTGCCGAGCGGTACCAGCTTTACCGGCCTCAAGATTGTGATCGACTGCGCCCATGGTGCGACCTATAAAGTGGCGCCGAGTGTGTTTCGTGAGTTGGGTGCCGAGGTCGTGGTCTTGTCCGCGCAGCCCAATGGTTTGAATATCAATGACAACTGCGGCTCGACCCATATGGGGCAACTGCAGGCCGCTGTGCTGGCTGAACACGCCGATCTGGGTATCGCCTTCGATGGTGATGGCGACCGGGTGTTGATGGTGGATCACACGGGGGCCATCGTCGATGGCGATGAGTTGCTGTTCATCATTGCTCGCGACCTGCATGAGCGAGACAAGCTGCAAGGTGGTGTAGTCGGTACGCTGATGAGCAACCTGGGATTGGAGTTGGCCTTGGCCGACCTGGCGATTCCATTTGTCCGCGCCAATGTTGGTGATCGTTATGTGATTGCTGATCTGCTGGAGCGCAACTGGCTGGTCGGTGGCGAAAATTCGGGTCATATCGTTTGCTTCAATTACACCACCACGGGTGATGCGATTATCGCCGCGTTGCAGGTGCTGAAGGCGTTGAAAGCCCGTGCGCAAGGTTTGGCTGAAGCGCGTCAGGCGCTGCGCAAATGCCCTCAGGTGCTGATCAACGTTCGCTTCGGTGGCGGCGCAAACCCTCTCGATCATCCGTCGGTCAAGGAAGCCAGCGAGCGTGTGACCAAGGCCATGGCAGGTCGGGGGCGTGTGCTGTTGCGCAAGTCCGGAACCGAACCGCTGGTGCGTGTGATGGTCGAAGGCGAAGACGAAACGCAGGTTCGTGGCTATGCCGAAGAGCTGGCGAAACTGGTAACTGAAGTTTCTGCCTGATTTCGGCTTGCCAGCCATGATTGTGTTGGGTAACATCTGCGCCCACTTTGACCGACGAGGTACAGCATGCGTCGCCCTATGGTAGCTGGTAACTGGAAGATGCACGGTACCCGCGCCAGCGTCGCTGAGCTGATCAACGGCCTTCGTGACTTGGCCTTGCCGAGCGGTGTTGATGTAGCGGTATTCCCGTCCTGCCTGCATATCAATCAAGTGATTGATGGCTTGCAGGGAAAGTCGATTTCGGTCGGCGCGCAGGACTCTGCGGTGGAATCCGGACAAGGTGCGTTGACCGGTGAGGTTGCGCCGAGTCAGTTGGTGGATGCAGGTTGTTCCCTGGTGCTTGTCGGGCACTCCGAGCGCCGCCAGATAATTGGCGAGCAGGACGCAGTGCTGATCCGCAAGTTCGCAGCGGCGCAGGCATCCGGCTTGATCCCGGTGTTGTGCATAGGGGAAACCCTTGAGCAGCGCGAAGCCGGGAAAACGATCGAGGTTGTTTCGGCGCAGCTGGACAGCATCATCGACGAGCTGGGTGTCGGTGTGTTTGCAAAGGCGGTGATCGCTTACGAGCCGGTCTGGGCCATTGGCACCGGGCTGACTGCTTCGCCGCAACAGGCGCAGGATGTGCATGCAGCCATTCGCGCCAGGTTGGCGGAAAAGAATTCTGAAGTCGCGCAAGGTGTGCGGCTTCTATACGGCGGCAGCGTGAAGGCGGCCAATGCGGTCGAACTGTTCGGCATGCCGGATATCGATGGGGGCCTGATTGGTGGGGCTTCCCTGAATGCAGATGAGTTCGGTGCGATCTGTCGCGCCGCGGGAAACTGAAAAAATGCTGGAAACAGTCGTAGTCGTTTTTCATCTGCTGGGTGCATTGGGCGTAGTAGCTCTGGTTTTGCTGCAGCAGGGTAAAGGTGCGGATGCTGGCGCGTCTTTCGGAGCAGGTGCTTCAAATACTGTGTTCGGAAGCCAAGGTTCCTCTACCTTTCTTAGTAAGTTTACTGCTATACTTGCCGCAGGTTTTTTCATAACCAGCTTGGGGTTAGGTTACTTTGCTAAAGAGAAGGCTCACCAGCTGACTCAAGTAGGTCTCCCAAATCCAGCGGTACTGGAAGTTCCAAAGCAACAACCGGCTTCTGATGATGTCCCGGTGCTTCAAGAGCAAAAGTCGGCTACTCCAGCGACTGACGTACCTCCAGCTCAAGAGCAGAAGTAAGAAGGGTTTCAAACGTAGTATTGCCGAGGTGGTGGAATTGGTAGACACGCAACCTTGAGGTGGTTGTGCCCATAGGGTGTAGGGGTTCGAGTCCCCTTCTCGGTACCAATTAGTCAGGAGAGCCCGCTGTTGCGGGCTTTCTTGCAGGTGGAAGGTTACATTGACCCTGTAGGGGATCGGTCGTATACTTCCGCCCCAGCTTTGTCGCGGGGTGGAGCAGTCTGGTAGCTCGTCGGGCTCATAACCCGAAGGTCGTCGGTTCAAATCCGGCCCCCGCAACCAGTTTAAGGAGCCCCTTTTAAGGGGCTTTTTGTTAGCTGGACACTTTCAACGCCGCTGTTCGACGGCGTTTCAAGGATGGGCGTTTCGCCCATTTTTTTATTTTGCATAGCATGCACATACATGCACTAGGGGGTTCAGGTGTCGAGCAAGCTAGAAGAGTTGCAGGCCTTGCTGGCCCCGGTGGTCGTGGCCCTAGGCTATGAATGCTGGGGTATCGAGTTTTCGGCTCAGGGTCGTCACTCGATGTTGCGCGTTTATATCGATAAAGAAGGCGGCGTGTTGGTGGACGATTGCGCCATCGTCAGCCGTCAGATCAGCGGTGTGCTGGATGTTGAAGATCCAATTTCCGTTGAATACACCCTTGAAGTTTCCTCGCCTGGCATGGAACGCCCGCTGTTCACTCTTGAGCAGTTTGCAAAATTTGCCGGTGAACAAGTGAAGATCAAGTTGCGCTCGCCTTTTGAAGGACGACGCAACTTTCAGGGCCTTCTGCGCGGCGTAGAAGAGCAGGATGTCGTGGTACAGGTAGAAGACCATGAGTTCCTGTTGCCGATCGATATGATCGACAAGGCCAACATTATTCCCAGTTTTGACTGAGGCGTGCCAGATACTGCGGATCCCGCGGATCCAATGGCTTGCGAAAGGCGAGGCGTACGATGAGCAAAGAAGTACTGCTGGTTGTTGAGTCGGTATCCAATGAAAAGGGCGTACCGGCAAACGTGATTTTTGAAGCGCTGGAGCTGGCTCTGGCCACTGCTACCAAAAAGCGTTTCGAAGACGAAGTTGATCTGCGTGTGGAAATCAATCGCCACACGGGTGCATACGAGACATTCCGTCGCTGGACGGTCGTCGAAGAAGCAGACCTGGACGATCCGGCCATCGAAACCTGGCCGAGCAAGGTTGCCGAAACGCACCCTGGCGCCAAGGTCGGTGACGTTGTAGAAGAGAAAATCGAGTCCATCGAATTCGGCCGCATCGCTGCACAGACTGCCAAGCAAGTCATCGTGCAGAAGGTTCGCGAAGCCGAGCGCGCTCAGGTGGTTGACGCTTACCGCGAGCGCCTGGGTGAAATCATCTCCGGCACCGTGAAAAAAGTCACCCGCGACAACGTGATCGTTGATCTGGGCAACAACGCTGAAGCGTTGCTGGCTCGTGAAGACATCATTTCTCGCGAAACTTTCCGGGTTGGCGTGCGTCTGCGTGCGCTGCTCAAGGAAATCCGCACCGAGAACCGCGGCCCGCAGTTGATCCTGTCGCGCACCGCGCCGGAAATGCTGATCGAGTTGTTCCGCATCGAAGTGCCGGAAATTGCCGAAGGCCTGATCGAAGTGATGGCTGCGTCCCGTGATCCGGGTTCGCGTGCCAAGATCGCCGTTCGCTCCAAGGACAAACGCATCGACCCGCAGGGCGCTTGCATCGGTATGCGCGGTTCGCGCGTCCAGGCAGTGTCGGGTGAGTTGGGCGGTGAGCGTGTTGACATCGTTCTGTGGGACGACAACCCGGCTCAGTTCGTGATCAACGCCATGTCCCCGGCCGAGGTTGCGGCAATTATCGTTGACGAAGATGCCCACGCAATGGACATCGCCGTTGGCGCAGACAATCTGGCTCAGGCCATCGGTCGCGGTGGTCAGAACGTGCGTCTGGCCAGCCAGTTGACTGGCTGGACCCTGAACGTGATGACCGAATCGGACATCCAGGCTAAACAGCAAGCGGAAACCGGCGACATCCTGCGCAACTTCATCGACGAGCTGGAAGTCGACGAAGATCTGGCACAGGTGCTGGTGGACGAAGGCTTTACCAGCCTGGAAGAGATTGCCTACGTACCGTTGGAAGAAATGCTCAACATCGACGGCTTTGACGAAGACACCGTCAACGAGCTTCGCGCTCGGGCCAAGGATCGCTTGTTGACTAAAGCCATCGCTACTGAGGAAAAGCTGGCAGACGCCCATCCGGCCGAAGACCTGCTCTCGCTTGAGGGTATGGACAAGGATTTGGCGATGGAACTGGCGGTGCGCGGCGTAATTACCCGCGAAGACCTGGCCGAGCAGTCTATTGACGACCTGCTCGACATCGACGGCATTGACGATGATCGTGCCGGCAAGTTGATCATGGCCGCCCGAGCCCACTGGTTCGAGTAATTAGGCGCGGCCTGAGGAGAGAAGTGCATGACGCAAGTCACGGTGAAACAACTGGCCGATGAGGTCAAAACACCGGTAGAGCGCCTGTTGCAGCAGATGCGTGAGGCAGGTCTGCCGCACACCGCCGCCGAAGAAAGTGTGACTGACAGTGAGAAGCAATCGTTGCTGACTCACTTGAAAAGCAGCCACAAGGCGAAAGTGGAAGAACCACGCAAGATTACGCTGCAGCGTAAAACCACCAGCACCCTGCGGGTTGCTGGCAGCAAAAGCATCAGCGTTGAAGTACGCAAGAAGAAAGTCTTCGTACAGCGCAGCCCGGAAGAAATCGAAGCCGAGCGCAAGCGTGAACTGGATGAACGTCGCGCAGTAGAAAATGCTGCTCGTCAGAAGGCTGAAGAAGAAGCCAAGCGTCGCGCCGAAGAAGAAGCGCGTCGCCAGCCTGCTGCTGCGCCGACCGCTCAAGCCGTACCTGTTGCAGCGACTGCTGTGGTGGCCGAGCCAGTTCGCGAAAGCGCACCGGTTGTGGCAGCCGCTCCAGCTCCTGCGGTCGATGCCCGCAAGCGTGACGAACAGCGCCGTCCGGACAAGCCACGTGCCGACGACAACAGTCGTCGCGGTAGCGGCGATGGCGAGCGCAAAAACGCTCCGCATCGTGCTTCGGTCAAGGAAAAGGCGCCGGCTCCACGTGTTGCCCCACGTACTACCGACGAAGAAAGCGATGGCTTCCGTCGTGGTGGTCGCGGCAAGGCCAAGCTGAAGAAGCGCAACGCCCACGGTTTCCAGAGCCCTACCGGCCCTGTCGTGCGCGAAGTGAAGATCGGCGAAACCATCACTGTTGGCGATCTCGCCCAGCAGATGTCGGTGAAGGCTGCTGAAATCATCAAGTTCATGTTCAAACTGGGTACTCCAGCGACCATCAACCAGGTACTGGATCAGGAAACTGCCCAACTGGTTGCTGAAGAGCTGGGCCACAAAGTGACCCTGGTCAGCGACACCGCCCTGGAAGATTCCCTGGCCGAGTCCCTGAAGTTTGAAGGCGAGGCAGTTTCCCGTGCACCAGTCGTGACCGTCATGGGCCACGTTGACCACGGTAAGACTTCCCTGCTCGACTACATCCGTCGTGCCAAGGTTGCTGCTGGCGAAGCCGGTGGTATCACCCAGCACATCGGCGCGTACCACGTTGAAACCGACCGTGGCATGGTGACGTTCCTCGACACCCCTGGTCACGCTGCGTTTACCGCAATGCGTGCCCGTGGTGCCAAGGCGACCGACATCGTGATCCTGGTGGTTGCAGCGGACGACGGCGTGATGCCACAGACCATCGAAGCCGTTCAGCATGCCAAGGCAGCTGGCGTACCGTTGGTAGTAGCAGTGAACAAAATCGACAAGCCGGGCGCCGATCTCGATCGCATCCGTAGCGAACTGTCGGTTCACGGCGTGACGTCGGAAGAGTGGGGTGGTGACACGCCGTTCGTACCGGTTTCGGCGAAGATGGGTACTGGCGTCGACGAGTTGCTCGAAGCGGTACTGCTGCAAGCCGAAGTTCTGGAACTGACTGCAACTCCATCGGCTCCTGGCCGTGGCGTCGTGGTTGAATCCCGTCTCGACAAGGGCCGTGGTCCGGTGGCTACCGTTCTGGTTCAAGACGGTACCCTGCGTCAGGGCGACATGGTCCTGGTCGGTTCGAACTATGGTCGCGTTCGCGCCATGCTCGACGAGAACGGCAAGTCAATCAAGGAAGCCGGTCCGGCCATCCCTGTCGAGATCCTCGGCCTGGACGGTACCCCGGATGCTGGCGACGAGATGAGCGTGGTTGCCGACGAGAAGAAAGCCCGTGAAGTGGCTCTGTTCCGTCAAGGCAAGTTCCGCGAAGTCAAACTGGCTCGTGCTCACGCCGGCAAGCTGGAAAACATCTTCGAAAACATGGGCCAGGAAGAGAAGAAGACGCTCAACATCGTCCTCAAATCTGACGTCCGTGGATCGCTGGAAGCGTTGAACGGTGCCTTGAACGGCCTGGGTAACGACGAAGTGCAAGTGCGTGTGGTCGGTGGCGGTGTCGGTGGTATCACCGAATCCGACGCCAACCTGGCACTGGCCTCCAACGCTGTACTGTTCGGCTTCAACGTGCGTGCCGATGCCGGCGCGCGCAAGATCGTCGAGCAGGAAGGTCTGGATATGCGTTACTACAACGTGATCTACGACATCATCGAAGACGTCAAGAAAGCCCTGACCGGTATGCTCGGCAGCGATGTTCGCGAGAATATCCTGGGTATCGCCGAAGTGCGTGACGTGTTCCGTTCGCCGAAGTTTGGCGCGATCGCCGGTTGCATGGTTACCGAAGGTGTTGTGCACCGTAACCGTCCAATCCGTGTACTGCGTGAAGACATCGTTATCTTCGAAGGCGAGCTGGAATCCCTGCGCCGCTTCAAGGATGACGCTTCCGAAGTACGTGCCGGCATGGAATGCGGTATCGGCGTGAAGAGCTACAACGACGTCAAGGTCGGTGACAAGATCGAAGTCTTCGAGAAGGTGCAGGTTGCTCGCAGCCTCTAATTCGCGCACTTCAGGAGCCGTGACGGCTAGCCGCATGCAAGTGCGCAACTCGTCACCAGGACTCTAAACGCAACGCCCGGTCTGGCTTTTGTCAGGCCGGGCGTTTGCCGCTTTCAGACCTCACGGGTTTCACCGTGGGGCAGTAACAGGTAACAAGACATGGCAAAAGAATATAGCCGTACCCAACGCATCGGCGATCAGATGCAGCGTGAGCTGGCACAACTGATCCGTCGTGAAGTCAAAGACCCGCGCGTCGGCCTGGTCACCATTACCGCTGTGGAAGTCAGCCGTGACGTCGGTCACGCCAAGATCTTCATCACCGTGATGGGCCAGGACAGCGCTGAAGAAATCGCACAAAGCATCAAGGTGCTCAACTCCGCCGCCGGTTTCCTGCGCATGCAGCTGGCTCGCGAGATGAAGCTGCGCAGCGTTCCACAGCTGCACTTCCACTACGACGAAAGCGTCGTGCGTGGTGCGCATCTGTCGGCATTGATCGAGCGCGCAGTGGCTGAAGACAATCAGCATCCGGTTGCGGCAGAAGCCGAAGACACCAAGGAGTAATCGGTGGCTCAGGTCAAACGTATCCGTCGTAACGTCAGTGGCATCATCCTGCTCGACAAGCCGCTGGGGTTCACCTCCAACGCGGCCTTGCAGAAGGTTCGCTGGTTGCTCAATGCCGAGAAGGCCGGACACACCGGCAGTCTCGATCCCCTGGCCACCGGCGTGTTGCCGCTGTGCTTCGGCGAAGCGACCAAGTTCTCGCAATACCTGCTCGATTCCGACAAGGGTTATGAAACCCTGGCGCAACTGGGCAAGACCACCACCACGGCGGATGCCGAAGGTGAGGTTTTGCAGGAGCGTCCGGTGACCGTTGGTCGCACCGACATCGAGGCTGTACTGCCGAAATTTCGTGGGCAAATCAGTCAGATACCGCCGATGTACTCGGCACTCAAGCGCGATGGCCAGCCGCTGTACAAGCTGGCGCGTGCAGGCGAAGTAGTGGAGCGCGAACCGCGTTCTGTTACTATTACGCGCTTGGAATTGCTGGCCTTCGAAGGTGATACTGCGCGGCTGGCGGTGGATTGCACTAAAGGCACCTATATCCGCACCCTGGTGGAGGATATCGGTGAGCAACTCGGTTGTGGCGCTTACGTTGCAGAACTGCGACGTACCCAGGCCGGGCCATTCACCCTGGCGCAGACGGTTACCCTGGAAGAGCTGGAAGCGGTACATGCCGAAGGCGGCAACGAAGCGGTCGATCGCTTCCTGATGCCATCGGACAGCGGCCTGCTGGATTGGCCACTGTTGCAGTTCTCGGAAGCGAGCGCGTTCTACTGGCTCAACGGCCAGCCGGTACGTGCCCCGGATGCTCCGAAGTTCGGCATGGTGCGGGTACAGGATCACAATGGTCGCTTCATCGGTATCGGTGAAGTGAGCGAAGACGGGCGCATCGCGCCGCGTCGTTTGATTCGGTCAGAGTGACCGAAACCAGTCTGCGTAACAGCAGGCTGGCGAGGGTGGCTGTCAACAGGCACGGTCACTACTCATTTTTAGATACAGGGATTTGTCCCTGGCCTGTTGAAACTGTTTTTCGACAAACAGTTTCCTGATAAAAGGATTGCCTCATGGCTCTCGACGTTCAAGAAAAAGCTCAAATCGTAGCTGACTACCAGCAAGCTGTTGGTGACACTGGTTCGCCAGAAGTGCAAGTTGCACTGCTGACCGCCAACATCAACAAGCTGCAAGGTCACTTCAAGGCCAACGGTAAAGACCACCACTCCCGTCGTGGTCTGATCCGCATGGTTAACCAGCGTCGTAAGCTGCTGGACTACCTGAAAGGCAAGGATCTGGGTCGCTATCAGACTCTGATCGGTCGCCTGGGTCTGCGTCGCTAATAAGCGATTGCGCTAGAGGTTGGTTGTCTGTCGTGCGTCAGCGGGTTTCCCGCCAGCGCATGGCAGGCTTCCAGCCTCAAGTTTTATCTGGATGTCTGCTTTACCGCTTTACCTGTGTGAGTACACCCCGGACAACCGGTCGGGCCGATTCCCGGCGTTGCCCAAGAATTTCGCAAGAAACCAGTTCCCCAAGAGCCACAAAGAAGGTAGGACACCGTGAACCCGGTAATCAAAAAATTCCAGTTCGGTCAGTCGACCGTTACCCTCGAGACTGGCCGTATCGCCCGTCAGGCCTCCGGCGCAGTATTGGTCACCGTTGACGACGACGTCAGCGTATTGGTGACCGTAGTCGGTGCCAAGCAAGCCGATCCAGGCAAGGGCTTCTTCCCTCTGTCTGTTCACTACCAGGAAAAGACTTACGCTGCCGGTAAGATCCCTGGCGGTTTCTTCAAGCGCGAAGGCCGTCCTTCCGAGAAAGAAACCCTGACTTCCCGACTGATCGACCGTCCGATCCGTCCGCTGTTCCCGGAAGGCTTCATGAACGAAGTGCAGGTTGTCTGCACCGTCGTTTCCACCAGCAAGAAGACCGATCCGGACATCGCTGCGATGATCGGTACCTCGGCTGCACTGGCGATCTCCGGCATTCCTTTCGATGGCCCGATCGGCGCTGCCCGCGTTGCCTTCCACGAAAGCACCGGCTACCTGCTGAACCCGACCTACGAGCAACAGGCTGCTTCGAGCCTGGACATGGTCGTTGCCGGTACTTCGGACGCCGTACTGATGGTTGAATCGGAAGCCAAAGAGCTGACCGAAGACCAGATGCTGGGCGCGGTACTGTTTGCTCACGACGAGTTCCAGGTTGTGATCAACGCCGTCAAAGAACTGGCCGCTGAAGCTGCCAAGCCAACCTGGACCTGGGCTCCTGCGCCAGAAGCCACCGAACTGCTGGGCGCGATCCGTGCCGAGTTCGGCGAAGCGATCTCCCAGGCCTACACCATCACCGTCAAGGCCGACCGTTACGCTCGCCTGGGCGAGTTGAAGGATCAGGTCGTTGCCAAGCTGTCCGGTGAAGAAGGCCAGCCTTCTTCCAGCGAAGTCAAAGCGGCTTTCGGCGAAATCGAATACCGCACCGTTCGCGAAAACATCGTAAACGGCAAGCCACGTATCGACGGTCGCGACACCAAGACCGTACGTCCGTTGAACATCGAAGTCGGTGTTCTGCCAAAAACCCACGGTTCGGCACTGTTCACCCGTGGCGAAACCCAGGCCCTGGTCGTTGCAACTCTGGGCACCGCCCGTGACGCACAACTGCTGGACACCCTGGAAGGCGAGAAGAAAGACCCGTTCATGCTGCACTACAACTTCCCTCCGTTCTCGGTAGGCGAGTGTGGTCGCATGGGTGGCGCTGGTCGTCGCGAAATCGGTCACGGCCGTCTGGCCCGTCGTTCGGTTTCGGCCATGCTGCCTGCCGCTGATGTGTTCCCGTACACCATCCGCGTGGTTTCGGAAATCACCGAATCCAACGGTTCGAGCTCGATGGCTTCCGTTTGCGGCGCTTCCCTGGCCCTGATGGACGCTGGTGTGCCGATGAAGGCGCCGGTTGCCGGTATCGCCATGGGTCTGGTTAAAGAAGGCGAGAAATTCGCCGTCCTGACCGACATCCTGGGTGACGAAGACCACCTGGGCGACATGGACTTCAAGGTAGCCGGTACCGCCAAAGGCGTCACCGCGCTGCAGATGGACATCAAGATCAAGGGCATCACCGAAGAAATCATGGAAATCGCTCTGGGCCAAGCCCTGGAAGCGCGCCTGAACATCCTCGGCCAGATGAACCAGATCATCGGCCAGTCGCGTACCGAACTGTCGGCCAACGCTCCGACCATGATCGCGATGAAAATCGACACCGACAAAATCCGTGATGTCATCGGTAAAGGCGGCGCGACCATTCGTGCGATCTGTGAAGAGACCAAGGCTTCGATCGACATCGAAGACGACGGTTCGATCAAGATCTTCGGCGAAACCAAGGAAGCGGCAGAAGCTGCTCGTCAGCGCGTTCTGGGCATCACCGCTGAAGCCGAAATCGGCAAGATCTACGTCGGCAAGGTTGAGCGCATCGTCGACTTCGGCGCATTCGTCAACATCCTGCCGGGCAAGGATGGTCTGGTTCACATCTCCATGCTGAGCGATGCTCGCGTCGAGAAAGTGACCGACATCCTGAAAGAAGGCCAGGAAGTGGAAGTACTGGTACTGGACGTGGACAACCGCGGCCGTATCAAGCTGTCCATCAAAGACGTGGCAGCCGCCAAGGCTTCGGGCGTTTAATCGCGCCTCCCGCCTCACCGCTTCAACGTTGTAAAAAATGCCCCGCCGTGAAAACGGTGGGGCATTTTTTTGTCTGCAGGAAATTGAGACGTTCCGGAAGTTGCCTGCCCCTGAAGTCAGTGCTAGGTTTAGCCCACCGCCCGTGTAGCTCAGCCGGTAGAGCAGCGCACTCGTAACGCGAAGGTCGCAGGTTCGATTCCTGTCTCGGGCACCAGCAAGACTTGTTTTCAGATGATCCCGAATGGTTCTGAAGGCCAGACAAACCGCGCTTCATACGGTTTTTTTGCGTCAGAGAGATCCTTGATGATCCAGATCCATCTTCCATTCCCCAGATCAACGAGAACGCCATGACAATAAAAGAATTGACCCAAGAAGCCAGACACGAAGAAGCGCTGAAGAAGTACGTGCTGGATGTGCCGGATCTGATGGAAGAGATCAAGGACCTGAGTGCCGATGATCAGAAAGACCAGATTCAATGGGCTTTCGAGGACGAGGCGGAAGCCCAGGGCTTGCAGCCGTGGGAATTGAGCCTCAAGTACACGACGACTCCGGCAGAGTTCGAGGCGGCGCGCATGGCGCTGCACAAGGAGGCGGCCGAGGTGTTGGGCGTCGAATGGGAAGAGTACTGCGAGATGAACAATCTGGTGGTTTGACACTCCTGTAGGAGCGAGCTTGCTCGCGATGTTCCCGAGAGCGCCATGTTTAACCAGTAAACAAGCGTTATCGTTAACGACCATCGCGAGCAAGCTCGCTCCTACAGTTTTGGCAATTCATACGTGTGATCAGAGACTCAGTCGCATCGACAGATCGACCGCCTTCACATCCTTGGTCATCGCACCGATCGAAATGTAATCCACCCCGGTCTGTGCAATCGGCAGCAACGTACTTTCGTTGATCCCGCCGCTGGCCTCCAGTTTGGCCTTGCCGGCATTCAGGCGCACGGCTTCGCGCATGTCGTCCAGGCTCAGTTCGTCGAGCATGATGATGTCGGCACCGGCCGCCAGCGCTTCTTTGAGTTCATCCAGGCTTTCCACTTCAATCTCGACCGGTTTTCCCGGGGCGATCTTGTGCGCGGCGGCGATGGCCTGCGCAATGCCGCCGCTGGCGGCGATGTGGTTTTCCTTGATCAGGAAGGCGTCATAAAGGCCGATACGGTGGTTATGGCAACCGCCGCAGGTCACGGCGTACTTTTGCGCCAGGCGCAGCCCCGGTAGCGTTTTACGGGTATCGAGCAGTTTGACCTGAGTCTCGGCCACGAAGTCCGCCAGGTATTGCGCGCGAGTCGCCACGCCGGAAAGCAATTGCAGGAAGTTCAGGGCGCTGCGTTCGCCGGTCAGCAGTGAGCGCGCTGGGCCTTCGAGGTGGAACAGCACCTGATTGGGCTTCACCCGTTCACCGTCGGCAACCTGCCAATGCACCGCCACCCGCGGGTCCAGTTGCCGGAACACGGTATCCACCCAGGCGGTGCCGCTGATGACGGCTGCGTCGCGGGTAATGATGGTGGCTTTGGCCAGGCGTTCGGCCGGGATCAACTGCGCGGTGATGTCGCCGCTGCCGATGTCTTCACGCAACGCACGGCGCACGTTGGCTTCGATTTCGGCGGTCAGATCGGCGAGACGTAGATTCGGCATAACGGACTCCACAAACAAAGTGGACCGATTATAGGGCCATGGCAGCGACCAACCCAAGGCATCAGCACGTTACATTGGCGCTGGCACCTGCATTTGGTCGAATCCCTGTCGTTGGCGGCGTTGGTCATCGATTGCGAACAAACGCCGGTTTGAGAGCGACAACCTCCAGCGCCTCAATCGCGGCAAGTGATCGCGCCCGGAGGGATTATCACGGCATACTGTGCCAACACAGTCGACGTCAAAGGAGTCGGTATGCAGTTGGACCCCGCGAGCGGTTGGTTTCAAGGTGTGCATGTCTGCCCCTCACCCAACTTCAATGCGCGCCCCACAGGCGAAATTTCCCTGCTGGTAATCCACAACATCAGCCTGCCACCGGCGCAGTTCGCCACCGGCAAGGTGCAGGCGTTTTTCCAGAATCGTCTGGATGTCACCGAACATCCCTATTTTGAAGGGATTGCGGATTTGCGGGTGTCCGCGCACTTTCTGATCGAGCGTGACGGTACCGTCACCCAGTTCGTTTCATGCCTCGAACGTGCGTGGCATGCGGGTGTTTCGAGCTTCGAGGGACGGGAAACCTGTAACGATTTTTCCGTGGGCATCGAACTGGAAGGCACGGATGATCTACCGTTCACCGACGCGCAATACAGCGCGTTGACAGCCCTGACCCGCCAGTTGCAGCAGGCGTTCACGGCAATCACTACAGAGCGCATCTGCGGGCACAGCGACATTGCACCGGGGCGCAAAACCGATCCAGGGCCGGCGTTCGACTGGGCACGCTATCGTGCCGCCCTGGCACAAGAGGAAGGACGATGAGTTTTCTGGTATTGCTGTTGGCGGTGTGGATCGAGAAGTTCTCGGCCTTGCGTCATCGTGTTCAGCGTGACAGTGGCTGGACACAGGAGCTGAACAAGCTTGAGGCCAGCCCGCGACTTTCTGGCCGACCCTGGATGGTGTTGGCGGTATTGGTCTTGTTGCCGGTGGCATTGCTGGGCTTGCTGCTGGTCGTCATTGAGCCGGTGGCCTACGGGTTGCTGGCGTTGCCGGTTCATTTGCTGGTGGTGATTTACAGCCTGGGGCGCGGTGATCTGCTGGGCGATCTCGGGCCGTTCCGCGATGCCTGGCGTCGGGAGGACTTGCAAGCGGCGGCCCATGTCGCCAAGCGCGATCTGGATATTTGCGCCGACAGTGGCGAGCAACTGCTGGAACAGGTCGAAGGGCATTTACTGTGGGAGGCCTACCATAGTTTTTTCGCGGTGATTTTCTGGTACTTCCTGCTGGGTCCGGTCGCGGCGCTGAGCTATCGGTTGCTGGCGCTGGCCGAAGAACACGGGAAAAACCCGGCGTTGGTCGAACGCGCCGGGCAACTGCGTCACGCCTTCGACTGGTTGCCGGTGCGTCTGCTGGCGGCGAGCCTGGCATTGGTCGGCAATTTTGTCGCGGTCAGCCGGGTCATGCTGCATGAGCTGCTGAACTGGAACATCAGCGCCGCGCAATTGATTGTGAAAGTCGGGCTGGTGGCCGGTGAAATTCCAGCACCGGTGGCTGGCGCAGAAGGTATCAACAACCTGGACCGCATCTGGGAGCTGCTGCTGCGTGCCGCAGCACTCTGGTATGCCGGGTTTGCGTTGTGGACGGTCCTGCATTAGTCCTGCACTGAGCCATTGTGGCGAGGGGGCAAGCCCCCTCGCCACATTGAGTTCACTTCGTATCGTTCGCGGACTTCTGTCGTTAACCTTAAGTTACAAAACCCCCTGCCGATTTAAGTTATACAGAGATAGCGCTGAATAGTGGCTATCTGCCGTCTGTCTGCGCCCGCCAATAAAAAAATAAGAAATTGAAGGGAGACATCCAGTGAAGAGCTTGCTCTATCCCGCTGTCGCACTGATGAACCGCCTGAGCTTCGGCATGAAGTTCAGCCTGATCAGCGTACTGTTCCTGGTGCCGATGCTGGTGACCAACTTCTATCTGGTGCGTGACTCCTATCGCGAATTCCAGGGCACGCGCATCGAACTGCAAAGTCTCGACCTGTTGGGCAGCAGCCTGACGCTGCGGCGCGATCTGGAAACCCTGAACAACCTGGTGCAGATCAATGTCAGCCTCGGCCAGTCCGGCAAGGCTGGCAATGTCGAATCGAAAATCAGCGCCCTTGAGCAGAATATTCTGACTCACCTGCAAGGGCTGACGGCGATGACCAGCGACCCGGAGCAGGTCGTGGTGTTTGATGGCAAACGCGATGAAATGATCGCCGCGTTCAAGGCCCAGCAAACGGAAAACTCCCTGCAAAGCAAAAGTGCCCTGATCGGCAAACTGGTCGGCAGCGCGCAGATTTTCAGCCAGCTCATCACCAGTCAGGCCGGCCTCAGTCGCGACAACCAGAGCGACATGCGTCAGTTGAGCGAGCTCATCACACTTGTCACGCCACGGGTCACCCAGCTCCTGGGCGAAGGTCGGGCAATGGGTTCCTATTCGTTGGGGCAGGGTTTCATCAACTCGGCTTCGAGTACCCGTTTCGATGAATTGCTGGCGCAGATTGAAAAGCTCCAGGCCGAGTATGGCCTGAAACTGCAGGATGCCCTGGGTTCCAGCAAAGCCGCACGCGATACCTTGGCCGCTCAGGCCGACAGCAGCCGGGCATCCTTGAAGAAAGCCAGCGAGCTGTTCGAAGAGCAAGTGATCATGGCCGACACCCTCGATGCGCCGTGGCAGGGTTTTTACGATCAGGTCAGCACCCTGATGGACCAGACTTACCAACTCAACGTGGCGACCCTGAAGTATATGGGCCCGCAGTTACAGCAACGCCTGGACCAGAACCGCACGCACATGGTCTTGCAGGCCGTGGCGCTGTCAGTCGTATTTGTGCTGATCTTTTATCTCTACGGCGCTTTCTATGTCTCGACCCGCACCACGCTCAAGCGCCTGGGGGCGGTGATGGACAAGGTGGCGGCCGGCGACATGACCGTGACCTTCAGCGCCCATAGCCGCGATGAACTGGGGGAGCTGGGCGAGGTGTTCAACGGTACCGTGAAGAAAATCCATGACCTGATCGAGCGGGTGGGGCAGACCGTCAGCGAAGTCGAGCGACAGGCCGGGCAAGTGGAAAACGTTTCCGCGCAAAGCAACCAGGCCGTCGCCGGGCAGCGCACGCAAATCGAACAAGTGGCCACGGCCATGAACCAGATGTCGGCCACTTCCCAGGAGGTGGCGCGCAGTGCCGCGGCGGCGGTGAGCAGTGCCCACAGTGTCAACGATGAGACCATCAGTGGTCGTGGTCTGGTGGAGTCGCAGCAAGGCAGCATTGCCGCGCTGGCCAGCGAGATCGATCAATCGGTGCTGGTGATCAATCAACTGGCCAACGACAGCCAGTCCATCAGCCGCGTGCTCGAAGTGATCAAGAGCATCGCCGAGCAGACCAATCTGCTGGCGCTCAATGCCGCCATCGAGGCCGCACGGGCCGGTGAGCAGGGCCGTGGTTTCGCCGTGGTCGCCGATGAAGTCCGGACCCTGGCCAAACGAACCCAGCAATCGACCGAAGAAATCGAGCAGATGATCGCCAGGCTTCATGGCGGTGTCGGCGCGGCGGTCAAGGCCATGGGCACCAGCCATGAAATGGCCAGCGGCACGGTGGGTCAGTCGGAGAAGGTCCAGCGGGCGCTGGAAAACATCCTGGGCGCGGTCGGCATGATCGTCGACCAGAACCAGCAGATTGCCGCCGCCGTGGAGCAACAAACCGCCGTGGCCCACGACATCGACCAGAACATTGTCGAGATCAATCGCGCCGGCGAGCGTACCGCTGAAGGTGCACATCAGACCGAAAATGCCAGCCGGGCGTTGTCGGCCCAGGTCGTGGAGTTGAAACAGTTGATCAGTGCATTCAGGGTCTGAAAAACTCCACGAGCCCCTGTAGGAGCGGGCGGCGATCCGACTTGCCCGCGAAAAGGCCGGCATATTCAGCATCGATGTCGCCCGACTCTCCGTCTTCGCGGGCACCGAATGGCGGTGACGAGTGGCATGGTGAAGACAGTCGCACCCACAGTTTTTGGTGTACTGTAAGAAAGTTTCGTAATACTTTTTCCCTTTGCGGGTGGGAGTTCTCCTGATTCTCTCCGTGCACTGGATTTTGGATGTCAATCAAGGAAGAGTTACGCAGCTTACTTCATGGAGGAAACCCGGTTATGTCTGCTGCAACAATAGGGATCCAGGGACGCTGTGCGCATTGTCAGCGCACATTGCGGCTTCAACCCTGGCAACTCAATGCCATCGCGATCAATGAAGCGTTTACCTGTACTCACTGTCAGAAACGCGTTCAGTTATGTTGTCCGGAACAGTTCAGACGTTTCAAGTCCCTCGATTCTTTTTCGCTGTTACGCGCCAGCCTGCGGATCATGGTCTGCACTGCCTTGCTGGTGGCGTTGGTGATGGAGTGGTTGGGCATGCTCAGCGTCATCGAACAGCTGAATGCTTCGCTGATCGTCATATTCGTGTACTTCGCGGTGGTCCGTTATTTCCGCCGACGCCAGCACCTGACGCTGATCCTGGAGGCCGCCAAGGCTCACGTCGACTGATTACCAGCCGAACACTTCGCAGCTGTTGGCGGTGCTGGCAGCCGCCAGTCGTTGCGGGCTGATCGCCATCCATTGCGCCAGTGCCGTGCAGATCGCCGGCAAGTGTGCCGGACTGTTGCGCTGGCCGGGGAACATGGCAGGGGGCATGTCTGGCGAGTCGGTTTCCAGCACCACCGAATCCAGCGGTAACTCGGCCAGCACGCGGTGCATGCGCAGCGCCTGCGGCCAGGTCGGGGCGCCACCAAGGCCGAGCTTGAAACCGAGCTTGATGTATTCGCGGGCCTCTTCCTGGCTGCCGGCGAAGGCGTGGATGATGCCGGCCCGTTTCGGGCGAAACCGTTTGAGCGTGGCAATCACCGCCGCATGGCTGCGCCGCACATGGATCAATGCAGGAAGATTGAAATCCACCGCCAGTTGTAATTGCGCCTCGAACAACGCCTGCTGGCGGTCGCGGTCCAGGGTTTCGATGAAGTAGTCCAGGCCGATCTCGCCCACCGCACACAGTTGCCGATGACCGGCCAATCGAGTCAGCCAGTCACCGAGTTCGCTCAGGTGTTGCGGTCGATGGTCGTCCAGATACACCGGGTGCAATCCGAACGCGGCGTACAGGTCGGGATCACTCTGCACCAGCTCCCAGACCCGCTGCCAATTGGCCTGATAAACCCCCAGCACCACGATCCGTCGCACTCCGAGGGCGCGGCTTTGGGCCAGCAGCGCCTGGCGGTCGGCATCGAAGTCCGGAAAATCCAGATGGGTGTGGGTGTCGATCAGCTCCACGGCTCAGTCCTGAACAATGCGCTGCTTGAACGTGCGCGGGATGGCTTGCACGCCGGGCCGGTAATCCGATTGCTCGATGGCTGCCAGGGCCAGCGCGAGGGCCTTGTCGGCGATCAGTTGATGTTGCTGGGCCATGGCGTTGACTGGCAGTGGCAGGAAGTCCAGCAACTGGGTATCGCCGAACGTGCCGAGACGCAGCGGACGGTTTCTCAGCGGGAAGTCGTGCAGCGCATCGAACACGCCCTGAAGCAGCACGTAGGAGGTGGTCACCAGGGCATCGGGCAAGTGGCCCAGGCGCTGCAGCAACTCTTCCATCAATTGTTGACCGCACTCGCGGCTGAAGGATTCACCTTCTTCGATCAGCACCTCGCCATTGAACCCGGCGAGAGCCTCTTTGAAGCCGGCGGCACGTTCCTGGCTGATGCTCAGCTCCGGGCGGGCGCCGATCAGCGCGATCTGCCTGGGCAGCGGCTCCAGCAGGCTGTGGGTCAGTTGCAGGCTGGCCTCGCGGTCGTCGCTGATCACCGAACAGAAATGCTCGGGATCCATGATCCGGTCGATGGCGATGATCGGTATGCCCTTGGCCTGCAACTGGCGATAGCTGTCGTCGCCGGTCGGCAGGCAACTGGCAACGATCAGTGCGTCGCAGCGCCTGGCGCGGAACAGTTGCAGCAATTGCCGTTCACTGTCCGGTGCATCGTCGGAACTGGCGATCAGCAATTGATAGCCCAGGGCTCGCGCACCTTGCTCCAGCAATTTGGCGATTCGCGCGTAACTGGGGTTTTCCAGATCCGGCAGAATGAAGCCCAAAGTGCGCGTGTGTCGGCTGCGCAAGCCGGCGGCCTGTGGATTAGGCGTGAAGCCATGCAGTTCGACGACCGCGCGCACGCGTTCGACGGTGGCGCTGCTGATGCGCTGTTGTTCGGCCTTGCCATTGATGACATAGCTGGCGGTGGTGACGGACACACCGGCCAACTGGGCGATATCACTGAGTTTCAACCCGCTGTTTCCTTGTTTTTTCGAGATTGCCTCGACATTTTTGTCAATCCTAACCGATTAAGGCAGGCGACCATTGTCGCAACGCATCCGACAAGTTGGGCTTCAAGGATGGGCCAATATCGAGTAACGTGCCATCCAATCTAGATTAAACGTTTCAGCAGGCGTATTTTCTACGTTATAGGCGTCTTTGGCCGGTTCTGCCGTGAAACCGCCAAAAGCGATGACCAAGCGCCTAAGCTGACTCATTCAAAACAATACCTGGTGCCCCAAGGCGCCAAAAAGGAGAAAGCATGCTCGAGCTCACTGTAGAGCAGATTTCCATGGGCCAGTCGGCCGTGGATAAGTCCGCAGCGCTGCAATTGCTGGCCGGGCACCTGGTCACCGACGGCCTGGTTGCCGAGGGCTACCTCGCTGGCTTGCAGGCGAGGGAAGCCCAGGGCTCGACCTTTCTCGGTCAAGGTATTGCCATCCCCCACGGTACGCCTGAAACCCGTGAGCTGGTGTTCACCACCGGTGTGCGCCTGATGCAGTTCCCTGATGGTGTGGACTGGGGCGACGGCCATATCGTTTACCTGGCGATCGGTATCGCCGCCAAATCCGATGAACATCTGCGCCTGTTGCAATTGCTCACCCGCGCCCTCGGCGAAACTGACCTGGGCCAGGCCCTGCGTCGCGCCAGTTCCGCCGAAGCCTTGCTGAAGTTGTTGCAAGGCGCGCCGCAAGAACTGGCGCTGGACGCGCAGATGATCGGCCTGGGTGTGGCGGCCGAAGATTTCGAAGAGCTGGTCTGGCGCGGCGCACGTTTGCTGCGGCAGGCCGACTGCGTGAGCAATGGTTTTTCTGCCGTGCTGCAGCAGGTTGAAGCGCTGCCCCTGGGCGATGGCCTGTGGTGGCTGCACAGCGAGCAGACGGTGAAGCGCCCGGGCCTGGCCTTCGTCACCCCGGACAAACCGCTGCGCTATCTCGGCCAGCCGCTCAATGGGCTGTTCTGCCTGGCCAGCCTCGGTGAGGCCCATCAAGCGCTGCTCGAACGCCTGTGCGCGTTGTTGATCGAAGGGCGTGGCCATGAATTGGGGCGCGCCACCAGCAGCCGCAAAGTCCTCGAAGTGCTCGGTGGTGAAGTGCCCGCCGACTGGCCCAGCGCGCGAATTGCATTGGCCAACGCCCACGGTTTGCATGCGCGGCCGGCGAAAATCCTCGCGCAACTGGCAAAGAGTTTTGAAGGTGACATCCGCGTGCGCATTGTCGATGGTCACGACAGCGCGGTGTCGGTAAAGAGCTTGAGCAAGTTGCTCAGCCTCGGCGCCCGTCGGGGGCAGGTTCTGGAAATCATTGCCGAACCGGGCATCGCGGCTGACGCATTGCCCGTCTTGTTGGCGGCCATCGAAGAGGGCCTCGGAGAGGAAGTCGAACCGCTGCCGCCAGTAAGCCAGGCACGCGAAGTCGTTGCCGAGATGGTCGAAGTGATCCTTGCCCCGGTGTCAGGCAGCGTGGTCCAGGCGATTGCCGCCGCCCCGGGGATCGCCATCGGCCCGGCGCATATTCAAGTGCTGCAAACCATCGAGTACCCGTTGCGCGGCGAGTCCGCCGGCATCGAGCGTGAGCGTCTCCAGCAAGCCCTGGCGCAGGTACGCCGTGACATTCAGGGCTTGATCGAGCGCAGTAAAAGCAAGGCCATTCGCGAAATCTTCATCACTCACCAAGAGATGCTCGACGACCCGGAACTGACCGATGAGGTCGATGCGCGCCTCAAGCAGGGCGAAAGCGCCGAGGCGGCGTGGATGGCTGTGATTGAAGCGGCGGCCCGGCAACAGGAAGCCTTGCAGGATGCCTTGCTCGCCGAGCGCGCAGCCGACTTGCGTGACATCGGGCGTCGGGTGCTGATGCAGCTCAGTGGCATCGAAACCCCGAGCGAACCGGATCAGCCGTACATTCTGGTGATGGACGAGGTTGGCCCGTCCGACGTCGCGCGTCTCGACCCTGCTCGCGTGGCCGGGATTCTCACCGCCCGTGGTGGCGCTACGGCGCACAGTGCGATTGTTGCCCGGGCCTTGGGCATTCCGGCACTGGTCGGCGCCGGCCCCGGCGTGTTGCTGCTGGCGCCGGGTACGCCATTGCTGCTCGATGGCCAGCGTGGTCGCCTGCATGTGGACGCCGACGCGGCGACCTTGCAGCGCGCCACCGCCGAACGCGATACCCGCGAGCAACGCTTGAAGGCGGCTGCTGAACGGCGTCATGAACCCGCGCTGACCAGCGATGGCCACGCCGTAGAAGTGTTCGCCAACATTGGTGAAAGCGCTGGCGTGACCGGCGCGGTGGAGCAGGGTGCCGAAGGCATTGGCCTGTTGCGCACCGAACTGATTTTCATGGCCCACCCGCAAGCGCCCGACGAAGCGACCCAGGAAGCCGAGTACCGCCGTGTCCTCGACGGCCTGGACGGGCGACCGTTGGTGGTGCGCACCCTCGACGTCGGTGGCGACAAACCGCTGCCGTACTGGCCGATTGCGAAGGAAGAAAACCCCTTCCTTGGCGTGCGTGGCATACGCCTGACCTTGCAGCGCCCGCAGATCATGGAGGCGCAATTGCGCGCCTTGCTGCGGGCGGCCGACAACCGGCCGCTGCGGATCATGTTCCCGATGGTGGGCAGCGTGGACGAGTGGCGCCAGGCCCGTGACATGACCGAACGCCTGCGTCAGGAAATCCCGGTCGCCGACCTGCAACTGGGGATTATGATCGAAGTGCCGTCGGCGGCGTTGCTGGCGCCGGTGCTGGCCAAAGAGGTCGACTTTTTCAGCGTCGGTACCAACGACCTGACGCAATACACCCTGGCCATCGACCGTGGCCATCCGACGCTTTCCGCCCAGGCCGATGGCTTGCACCCGGCGGTGCTGCAACTGATCGACATCACCGTGCGCGCAGCCCATGCCCACGGCAAATGGGTCGGTGTGTGCGGCGAGCTGGCGGCTGACCCGCTGGCGGTGCCGGTGCTGGTCGGCCTCGGCGTGGACGAGCTTAGCGTCGGCGCTCGCAGCATTGCCGAAGTCAAGGCGCGAATACGCGAACTGGGCTTCACTCAGACTCAAACCCTTGCCCGACAGGCCCTGGCCGTGGGCAGCGCCAATGAAGTGCGCGCATTAGTGGAGGCCCTGTAATGGCCCGGATTCTCACCCTGACCCTCAACCCGGCGCTGGACCTGACCGTCCAGTTGCCGCGCCTTGAAGCCGGCCAGGTCAACCGTAGCGAAGTGATGCACACCCACGCCGCCGGCAAAGGCGTGAACGTGGCGCAAGTGCTGGCCGATCTCGGGCATCAATTGACCGTCAGTGGCTTTCTCGGCGAAGACAACCTGCAAGCGTTCGAAACGCTGTTCGCCAGGCGCGGTTTTGTCGACGCCTTCATCCGCGTTCCAGGCGAGACCCGCAGCAACATCAAACTGGCGGAAAGCGACGGGCGCGTCACCGATATCAACGGGCCGGGGCCGCAGGTCAGCGAGGCGGCGCAGCAGGCGTTGATGGAGCGACTGGAGCAGATTGCGCCGGGTCACGATGCGGTGGTGGTTGCTGGCAGTTTGCCCCTGGGCGTTAGCGCGCAGTGGTTGCAGGCGTTGATCCTGCGTTTGAAAAGCCTGGGGCTGCGCGTTGCCCTCGACACCAGCGGCGATGCGTTGCGTGCCGCGCTGAAAGCGGGACCCTGGCTGATCAAGCCCAACACTGAAGAACTGGCCGAGGTGCTGGACTGCGAGGTCGTGTCGGTCGGTTCCCAGGCCATAGCGGCGGAGCGCTTGCACGCCCAGGGCATCGAGCATGTGGTGATTTCCCATGGTGCCGAGGGCGTGAACTGGTTCAGCGTCGGCTCGGCATTGCATGCCACTCCGCCCAAGGTCAGCGTCGCCAGTACGGTGGGCGCGGGCGATTCATTGCTGGCGGGGATGCTCCACGGTTTGCTCAGTGCCGATACACCGGAGCTGACCTTGCGCGCCGCCACGGCGATTGCCGCGATGGCAGTGACCCAGATCGGTTTCGGCATTGGCGATGCAGCGCAACTGGCGCAGCTCGAACAGGGTGTGCGCGTGCGTCCCCTGACAGAACAATAAGAGGGTTTGTCATGAAGTTAGCCATCATTACGGCCTGCCCGAACGGCATGGTCACCAGTGTGCTGTGTGCCCGGCTGCTCGATGCCGCGGCTCAGCGTCAGGGCTGGAGCACCAGTGTCGAAATCACCGATGCCGCCCATCCCGAAAAACAACTGTCGGCGGCCACCCTCGACGCGGCCGAGTGGGTGCTGCTGGTAACCAGCGCGCCGGTGGACATGTCGCGGTTTGTCGGCAAGCGGCTGTTTCAGAGCACCCCGGCCCAGGCCCTGCAAGACGTGGAAGCCGTGTTGCGGCGCGGTGCGCAGGACGCTCAGGTTTACGTCGCCGAAGAGGCCGTCGTCGAGCCGGTGGCGGTTGTCCAGAACACGCCGCGACTGGTGGCCGTTACCGCGTGCCCGACGGGTGTCGCTCACACGTTCATGGCTGCCGAGGCCTTGCAGCAAGCGGCCAAACGCCTGGGCTATGACCTGCAAGTGGAAACCCAGGGCTCGGTCGGCGCGCGCAATCCATTGAGCGAGCAAGCGATCGCCGAGGCCGATGTGGTGCTGCTGGCGGCTGATATCGAAGTCGCCACCGAGCGTTTCGCCGGCAAGAAAATCTATCGCTGTGGCACCGGTATCGCTCTCAAGCAAGCTGAAGCGACCTTGAAAAAGGCCTTGGCCGAAGGCCAGCAGGAAAGCGCTTCGAGCAGCGCCAAGGGCCCAGCCAAATCAGAGAAAACCGGCGCCTATAAACACCTGCTGACCGGTGTGTCATTCATGTTGCCGATGGTGGTGGCCGGCGGCTTGATGATCGCCCTGTCGTTCGTATTTGGCATCACCGCATTCAAGGAGCAGGGCACGCTGGCGGCGGCGTTGATGCAGATCGGTGGCGACACCGCGTTCAAGCTGATGGTGCCGCTGCTGGCAGGCTATATCGCCTATTCCATCGCTGACCGTCCGGGCCTCGCGCCGGGGATGATCGGTGGTCTGCTGGCGAGCACCCTGGGCGCAGGCTTCATCGGCGGGATCATTGCCGGTTTTCTGGCCGGTTATGCGGCCAAGGCGATCAACCGCTATGCGCGTTTGCCGCAAAGTCTTGAGGCGCTCAAGCCGATCCTGATCATCCCGCTGCTGGCGAGTCTGTTCACCGGTCTGGTGATGATCTATGTGGTCGGCAAACCGGTCGCCGGCATGCTCGCCGGGCTCACGCATTTCCTCGACAGCATGGGCACCACCAACGCGATTCTGCTGGGTGTATTGCTGGGCGGCATGATGTGCGTCGACCTCGGTGGGCCAATCAACAAGGCGGCCTATGCGTTCTCGGTCGGGTTGCTGGCGTCGCAGAGTTACGCGCCGATGGCGGCGACCATGGCCGCGGGCATGGTGCCGCCGATTGGCCTGGGCATCGCCACGTTCATTGCGCGGCGCAAGTTTGCGCAGACTGAGCGCGAAGCCGGCAAGGCAGCACTGGTGCTGGGGCTGTGCTTCATCTCCGAAGGGGCGATTCCGTTTGCGGCGAAAGACCCGCTGCGGGTGATTCCGGCGAGCATCGCCGGCGGTGCGTTGACCGGTGCGCTGTCGATGTATTTCGGCTGCAAACTGATGGCGCCCCACGGTGGGTTGTTCGTGCTGGCGATCCCCAATGCGATCAACCATGCGCTGCTTTATTTGTTGGCGATTGTGGCGGGGAGCCTGTTGACGGCGGTGGTGTATGCGCTGGTCAAGCGGCCGGAGGTGGTGGAGTTGGCAGTCGAGCCCGTCACCGCCTGACACCTGTCCCCTGTGGGAGCGAGCTTGCTCGCGATGACGGATTCACACTCAACAAATCTGTTGGCTGAACGACCGCTATCGCGAGCAAGCTCGCTCCCACAGGGATCTGCAGCGCTGGGAAGACCTGTGTCATGCCAGGGTCATAGGGCCATGCTTTAGTTTTTCCTTTTCCAGGGAGAACACCATGAGCGATTTCAACCTCGGGCGTCGTCGTGTGATGCAAGCGGTCGGCGCCGGGCTGTTGTTGCCCGGGCTGGCGCCGGCGGTGATCGCTTCGGTCAAGGATCGGCCGCAACTCACCGACGGCGTGCAGTCCGGCGACCTGCTGGGCGAACGGGCGATCATCTGGAGCCGCTGCGACCGCCCTGCACGCATGGTGGTGGAGTGGGACACCCGTAGCCTGTTTCCCAACCCTCGACGCTTCGTCTCGCCCCTGGCCGATGCGCGCACCGATTTCACTGCCAGGGTCGAACTCACTGGGCTGCCTGCCGGCCAGGCGATTTTCTATCGCGTGCAGTTCGAGGACGCCCAGAGTGGCGTGGCCAGCGAGCCCTGGTTCGGTCACTTGCGCAGCGTGCCACAGACCCGGCGCGACCTCCGTTTTGTCTGGAGTGGCGACACCGTCGGCCAGGGTTTCGGCATCAACCCGGACATTGGCGGCATGCGCATCTACGAAGCAATGCGCCTGCGTCTGCCGGACTTTTTTATCCACAGCGGCGACACCATTTACGCCGACGGCCCGATCCCGCCGCAGCTCACCACGGAAGGTGGCCGGGTGTGGCGCAACATCACCACCGAAGCCAAGAGCAAAGTCGCCGAGACCCTCGATGAGTATCGCGGCAACTATCGCTACAACCTGATGGACGAAAACATCCGTCGCTTCAACGCCGAGGTCCCGCAGATCTGGCAGTGGGACGACCACGAAGTGGTGAACAACTGGTCGCCGGGCAAGCAGCTGGATGCGCGTTACCAGGACAAGGATATCCACAACCTGGTGGGCCGCGCACGCCAGGCCTGGCTCGAATACGCGCCGATGCGTTTGCAGGGCGCCGATGGCGACGGGCGGATCTATCGCAAGCTCGGTTACGGTCCGCTGCTCGATGTGTTCGTGCTGGACATGCGCAGCTATCGCGGGGCCAACGATGACAATCTGGGCGCTGAAAAACCGTTTCTCGGTCGTGAGCAACTGGACTGGCTCAAGCGCGAACTGCAGGCTTCGAACGCGCAATGGAAAGTCATCGCCGCCGACATGCCCATTGGCCTCGGCGTGCCCGACGGCGAGGTCAGCCCCGGTGTCACGCGATGGGAAGCGGTGGCCAACGGTGACCCCGGCCCGGCCCAGGGGCGTGAACTGGAAATCGCCGAACTACTCGGTTTTTTGCGGGCGCAGCAGGTGCGCAATTTCCTGTTTCTGACCGCGGATGTGCATTACTGCGCGGCCCATCATTACCACCCCGACCGGGCGGCGTTTCAGGATTTCGAACCGTTCTGGGAGTTCGTTGCCGGGCCTTTGAATGCGGGTAGCTTCGGGCCGAACCCGCTGGATAAAACCTTTGGTCCTGAAGCGGTGTTCGAGAAGGCGCCGCCGGCGCAGAACGTCTCGCCCTTTGCCGGGTTTCAGTTTTTTGGCGAGGTGAATATCGATGGGCAAACGGGGGAGTTGAGCGTGGTGTTGCGGGACCTGGATGGGGTGTCTGTATTCGAGCAGAAGCTGCAGCCGGTTTGATTCACACCCGAGCCACTGTGGGAGCGAGCTTGCTCGCGATGACTGTTTTACATTCAACAAATCTGTTGGCTGTCAGACCGCCATCGCGAGCAAGCTCGCTCCCACAGGTAGCTCAGTGAATCAGTACACGTCGCGGCGGTAGCGGCCCTGTTCGATCAGGCGCTCCACTTCGGCGGCGCCCAGCACTTCGTCGAGCACCTGGTCCACGCCCGAAGCCATGCCTTGAAGGCTGCCGCAGATGTAGATCACCGCACCGTCCACCAGCCACTTCTTGAGCTCGGCTGCCGATTCACGCAGGCGATCCTGTACGTAAATCTTTTCGGCCTGATCGCGGGAAAACGCCAGGTCGAGGCGCGCCAGATCACCATTGATCAGCCACTCCTCCAGCTCCTTTCGGCACAGGTAGTCGTGCTCGCGATGGCGCTCGCCAAACAGCAGCCAGTGACGTTGCTGACCGTCGGCAATCCGCGCCTTGAGCAGGCTGCGCAATCCGGCCAGCCCCGTGCCATTGCCCAGCAGGATCATCGGCACCGGCTGCGTCGGCAGATGGAAACCACTGTTGCGCCGCACGCGCAGGCTGATGGAGCTGCCTACAGGCGCGTGTTCGGTCAACCAGCCGGAACCGACGCCGAGGTTGCCGTCGGCATGCACTTGCTGGCGCACGATCAGCTCGAGCAGGCCATCGGCCGGGATCGACGCAATGGAATACTCGCGCATGGCCAACGGCACGAGGGCCTCTGCCAGCGCCTGCGCGTGCAGACCAACCAGATGGGTGCGGTTCTCCGGCAATTGGCGGCTGGCCAGGGCCTGTTCGAGAGTTTCCTCCAGGCCGTTGAGGTGCACCTTGGTCTCACCGTGAATTCCCAGGCCGTCGAGGAAATGCTCGATGGCCCACGGGCAATTGCGCGGCAACACTTCCACCAGGTCGCCTGCCAGCCAACTGCTGGTGGTTGGTGCGCTGAGGCCCAGCAAGTACACCGGGGATCCGCTGCTGTCCGGGTTCAGCCGTTCACGACGGGCCAGGGTCCAGTTGTCGTAGCCGGGCGCTTGCCAGGTGTCGACGGGCGCGTGACCGGTCAGTTGGCCCAGTTGCTGTTGCCAGTGGCGCAACGCGTAAGGATCGCCGCTGTCGACTTCCACCGGGGCGAACAAGGTCTTGCTGCCGTGCTCGCCGAGCCAGGCGTGCAGGCGTTTGGCGAATCCGCAGAAGTGTTGATATTGCCGGTCGCCGAGGCCGAGGACCGCGTAGTTCAGGTGCTCCAGACTTGGCGTGCGGCCCAGTACCTTGCGTTCGAAACCCCTGGCGCTGTCCGGCGCTTCGCCGTCACCGAAGGTACTGACGACGAACAGTGCGTTGTTCGAATCCTGCAAGTCCTGCTCGCTGACGTCCGCCAGCGGCTGCACCTTCACCGGTAACCCTGCGGCCTGCAATTGCCCGGCGGTCTGCCAGGCCAGTTGCTCGGCGAACCCGCTCTGGCTAGCGAAACCGATCAGCCATGCCGGTGCATCGCTGCCCGGTTGTACAAGGCCTTGGCGTGCATCTTTGATCTGGCGTTTTTTGCGGCGACGATCCAGGTACAGCAACCAGCCGGTGACGAAGAACAGCGGCATGCTCAGCGCGGTGAGGGTCAGGATGATCCGCCCGACGATGCCGAAGTAACTGCCGACGTGCAGCGCATAAATGCTGGTCAGCAGTTGCGCCTTGAGGCGCTTGTCGCTGTAGCGGTCAACCCGCTTGACCACGCCGGTGGCCGGGTCGAGGGTGATCTGGTTCAGCGCGCGATCGTGCGGTGAAGTCTTCAGTAGGTAGTTCACGGTCGCCGGTTGTCCCGCCACCGGTGGCATGCGCAAGTTATAGGAACTGAGCTGCGGACCGGCCGCGCTGTAGATGCTGCTCCACATCGACGCGTAATCGGCAGTCGGTGCAGGACCTTCCGGCGCCGGGCCACGTCCGCCGCGAACGCGCTCGTTCTGCGGTGAGTCGGAGAGCAACCGGGTCAGGCCCTTGTTGTACCACTCGTAGGACCAGGACAACCCGGTCAACGCCGCCAGGAGGTAAAACACCAGGCACCAGGTGCCAGCCACCGAGTGCAGGTCCCAATTGAAACTGCGACCCTTTTTCTTCCAGTCCAGGGTCAGCCAGGCACGCCAGCTTTTCCACTGGCGAGGCCAGCGCAGGTACAGACCGGACAGGCAGAAGAACACCAGGATCAGCGTGCACGCACCGGTGATTTGCCGACCCGTGTCGCCCATGGCGAGGAAGCGGTGCAGTTGCAGCATCAGGCCGAAGAAGCCCTGGCCGGTAGCGTCGCCCAGGAACTCGGCGGTGTACGGATCGAAGTAGCGCATCTCGCCACGGCGTTCACCCGGTGGTGGGGTGAACCACACTTTGGCGGCGTTGCCGCTGTCGGTTTCCACCGTGAGCATCGAGACTTTTTTGCCCGACGCGGTTTCGATGTGCTCCACCAGTTCGGCGGGCGGCAGGACACCGGCGACCTGTTTTTCGACCTGCAACACGGAAGGGTTGAGTGTGCTCAGGATTTCATCCTGAAACGACACCGTTGCCCCGGTGATGCCCATCAGGGCCAGGACCAGCCCGGCGCTGATGCCGAAAAACCAGTGCAACTGGAACAGGGTTTTCTTCAACACGTCGCTCGCCTTGTTCGTTCAAATTGATTCATCACGGCGCGTATTATGCCGTGGGGTTGTCGAGAAGCATTCTTTTTTACGCACAAAGGCCCCGTTCATATGGATGAACGGGGCCAGGTCCGATTTCAGCCTTCACCCTCTTCTGTGGGAGCGAGCTTGCTCGCGATAGCGGTGTGTCTGCCAACATAAATGTTGAATGTGGCGACGTCATCGCGAGCAAGCTCGCTCCCACAGGGATTGCAGTGTGAGTGGCAATCAGAAGTGGAAGTTGGTGCTCAGCAAAGCGGTACGACCGGCCGCCTGGTTGGCGAAGTGAGTCGAGAACGCCTTGTCGTAGTAGGTTTCGTCGGTCAGGTTCTGCACGTTCAGTTGCAGGTCGACGTTTTTGCTCAGCTTGTAGGCGGCCATCGCGTCGTAACGAACGTAGGAATCAACCATGGTGGTGTTGGCTACGTTGCCGAACACGTCGTCGACATAGAACGCACCGCCACCGATGGTCAGCCTTGGCGTGACCTGATAGGTCGTCCACAGGCTGGCGCTGTTTTTCGGCGTGTTAGGCAGTTCGTTGCCGTTGTTGGCTTTGTTGGCCGGCAGGTCACCGCCATCGATTTGCTCGCTGTCCATGTAGGCATAGCCGGCGAAGACTTGCCATTTGTCGGTGAGCTTGCCGCTGGCCGACAGTTCGATACCTTGAACGCGGGTTTTGCCGACGTTTTCGAAAGTGGTGGTGTTGGTCTGCACACGAGCGTTGTCTTTCTCGGTGCGGAAGATATCGGCGGTCAGGGACAGGCGATTGTTCAACAGATCCCACTTGGTGCCGATTTCGTAGTTCTTGGTGGTTTCCGGCTCCATGTCGCTTTTGAGCAGGTTGCCGTTGCGATCCGGCGTGCCACCCAACGGGTTGCCTTCCGAACCTTCGCCAAGGGTGTTGCCCGGCGGAGTGGCAGACGTCGCGTAGGAGGCATAGATGCTGCCGTTTTCCGCTGGTTTGTACACCACACCGAACTGACCGGTGACGAATTCGCTGGTGTCATCGCCCTTGGACGTGGTCACGCTGGAACCGTTGAAGGTCTTGTATTCGGTGTCGAAATGGTCGTAGCGCAGGCCCATGTTCACCAGCCACTGCTCGGACAACGTCAGGGTGTCGAACACATACAGCGCATAGGTATTGGCCTTGGTGTCGGTGCCGGCATAGTTGCGCGAGATGGCGCCGTTCCATGGATCATTCGGGGTGGGGTTGGACAGCGAGGTGCAGTTGAAGCCGCTTGGCGCGCCGATCAGTGCCGGCGAGCAGTTGGTAGTCACCGCTGCCGTTCCCGGAGTAGTGTCCGTGTTGACGTTGTACGAGGACTTTTCAGCTTCCTCGTGCGTGTATTCAACGCCGGTGGAGAAGCTGTTCTTGAACCCGGCGATGTAGACATCGCCAAACAGGTCGGTCTGGTTGGTGGTGGTCTCGGTGTTGCTCACGCGGGTGTTCGCGCGGCGCCAGACACTGCCGTTGTTGACGTTGCCTTTACTGTCGTCCGGCTGGGTCAGGATGTAATCCTGCATGCTGGAGCCGTGACGCAGGGTGTTCTTGATGGTCAGTGCGTCGCTCAGGTCGTGCTCGATGGCGAAGGTCGCGGTGTCGGTGCGGGTCTTGCGGAAGTCGCGGTCGGTCAGGCCATAGAAATTGCTGCTGTCGCCGCCGTCATTCGGCTTGTCCGGGTTGGCCTTGGTACGGGCAGCCGAACCTGCGGCCGGGATGGAGTACGGAATGCCCGAATCCGGCGTGTCGTTACTTTCGAGGTGGTAGTAGTCGAGGTTGACGCGAGTATCAGTGCCCAGGCCGAAGGCCAGAGACGGTGCAACACCCCAGCGGTCGTAGTCGACGCTGTCACGTCCGGCGACGTTGCTCTCGTGGCTCAGCAGGTTCAGACGGCCAGCGGCAGTGTCGGTGAACTGGTAGTTGCCGTCGAAGGTGTAACGCTGGGTCTGGTCGGAGCCCCAGGTGAAACCACCGTCGAGGGAGTCGCCCAGGTGAGCCTTTTTGCTGACCAGGTTGATGCTGCCGCCGGCTGCGCCACGGCCGCCGAACGCGGAGTTCGGGCCTTTGCTGACTTCGATCGATTCAACGGCGAAGATCTCGCGGCTCTGGGAACCGGTATCGCGCACGCCGTCCAGATAGGTGTCGCCCTGGGCGTCGAAGCCGCGGATGAACGGGCGGTCGCCCTGCGGGTTACCGCCTTCACCGGCACCGAAGGTGATGCCCGGAACGGTGCGCAACGCGTCCTGCAAGTTGAGCGAGCCGGTGTCTTTCAGGACTTGTTGCGGAACAACGGTCACCGAGCGTGGCGTGTCGATCAGCGGTGCAGTGTACTTGGGCGAGGAGGCTTTCTCGACGTTGTAGGTTGTCTCGTCCTGGGCTTCGCCGGTGATGGCGGTGGCGCCCAGCGAAATCACTTTGTCCGGTGCTTTTTCGTCGGTTTTTTCCGCCGCGAAAACCATATGGCCCGCAGAGCCGGCAGTAATCGCCATGCCGATGGCCGATGCGAGCAGACGTGGTGAACTGACCGGTACTTGTGGTTGTTGACGCGACATTTGAATTCCCCTCCCCAAGGATTTGAGGCGGCGGAATATAGGGTAAATACGTATTTGTAACAATTGCGAAATATTACTATTCGCACTTAATTTACATTCTTTACAATTTACCCTTACGGTTTTTGCTGACTGACTCGTCAGATGTGTTTTACACAGGCAATAAGAATCAATACCATTGACATCCCTTTGGTTTCAGGTGCCTTTGTCATGCTGCTGCACATTCCCGGCCTGTTCGAAAAAGACGAGGTGCAGCGCATTCGCGAGGCTCTGGAACACGCCGATTGGGCTGATGGCAAGATCACCGCCGGCTACCAGTCGGCCAAGGCCAAGCACAATTTGCAGCTGCCTGAAGGGCATCCGCTGACCAAGGAAATCGGCGCGGCGATGCTGGAGCGGCTGTGGAAAAACCCGCTGTTCATGTCGGCTGCACTGCCGCACAAAGTCTTTCCTCCGTTAGTGAACTGTTACACCGCCGGTGGCAGTTTCGACTTCCATATCGACAATGCGGTGCGCCAGCCCAAAGGCAGTATCGAACGGGTACGCACGGACTTGTCCGCCACGCTGTTCTTCAGTGAGCCCGAGGATTACGACGGCGGCGAGCTGGAAATCCAGGACACCTTTGGCACCCAACGGGTGAAGCTGCCTGCCGGTGACATGGTGCTGTACCCCGGCACCAGCCTGCACAAGGTCAATGCGGTGACGCGCGGAATGCGACTCGCCTCGTTTTTCTGGACGCAAAGCCTGGTGCGTGAAGACAGCCAGCGCGCCCTGTTGTTCGAGATGGATGGGGCCATCCAGCAACTGACCCGCGACGTGCCCGATCATCCGTCGCTGATCCGCCTCACCGGCACTTATCACAATCTGCTGCGTCGCTGGGTGGAGGTGTAAGTGGCAGATTTTCGTTTACGCCGCGAGGAAACGCTCGACGGTGAACGCCTGCGCGCCATGCTCGACGAGAGCCCGGCCCGGGCGGCCCAGGCCATCCTGATCGCGGCCCGCGAAGATGTCCTCGATGCGCAAGCGTTGCTCGGGCAGATTCTACTGGACGGGCAGGGCATCGCTCAGGATCGGCCGCTGGCGTTGCGTTGGTTCGACATTGCCGCGCGACGGGGGCATGTGATGGCGCGCAACATGCTCGGCCGTTGTCATGAGCATGGTTGGGGTTGTGCTGCCGATGCATCGCTGGCGGCCAGGCATTACCGACTTGCCGCTGCGGCAGGGCTGGATTGGGCGATGTACAACTACGCCAATCTGCTGGCGACCGGTCGCGGGGTGGTTGAGGATCAGTTGCAGGCGTTGAGTCTTTATCGCCGTGCTGCTGAGATGGGCCACGCGAAATCGATGAATCTGTTGGGTCGGTATATGGAGGAGGGGCGGGTCTGTCCGGCGGATCCGGCAGCGGCTCGCGACTGGTATCGGCGTTCGGCGGAGGGTGGGGATTTTCGAGGGCAGTTCAGTTATGCGGCGGTGCTGACCGATGACGGTCGTGTCGATGAAGCGCTGGGCTGGCTGCGCAAGGCGCTGGCCAATGGCAATCTGAAGTTTCTGCGGGTGGCATACAAGGCATTGTCAGCCGCCGGTCATCCGCAGATTCAGGCGATGGCTGCGGATTACAAACGTCGTTCCGACCAGTTGGAAACCTTGTAGGAGCGAGCTTGCTCGCGATGAACCTGAGGATAACGCGCTCATCCTGTATGAACGCGTCATCGTTAACGACCATCGCGAGCAAGCTCGCTCCTACAGAGGGGGGTGTTACACGTAGAACGACTTCAGCGGCGGGAAGCCATTGAACTCGACGGCGCTGTAGCTGGTGGTGTACGCACCGGTCGACAGCCAGTACAGGCGATCACCGATGGCCAGGTTCAGCGGCAGGCCGTACTTGTAGTTTTCGTACATGATGTCGGCGCTGTCGCAGGTAGGACCGGCGATGACCACTTCTTCCATCTCGCCCTTTTTCTCGGTCCAGATCGGGAACTTGATGGCTTCGTCCATGGTTTCGATCAGGCCGGAGAACTTGCCCACATCCGTGTACACCCAGCGCTCTACTGCGGTACGGGATTTACGCGCGACCAGCACCACTTCACTGACCAGGATACCGGCGTTGGCGATCAGCGAACGGCCCGGTTCCAGAATGATTTCCGGCAGGTCGTCACCGAAGTCTTCCTTGAGGAAGCGGATGATTTCCTCGGCGTAGGTTTCCAGGCTGTTGGTGCGGGTGATGTAGTTGGCCGGGAAGCCGCCGCCCATATTGATCAGCTTCAGGTGAATGCCGTCTTCTTCCTTCAGGCGTTCAAAGATCACTTTGACCTTGGCGATCGCCGCGTCCCAGACGCTGATGTCGCGCTGCTGCGAACCGACGTGGAACGAGATGCCGTAAGGCACCAGGCCCAGGTCGCGGGCGAGGATCAGCAGGTCCATGGCCATGTCGGTCTGGCAGCCGAATTTGCGCGACAGTGGCCAGTCGGCGGTGGTCGAGCCTTCGGTCAGGATGCGCACGTAGACTTTCGAACCCGGTGCGGCCTTGGCGATGTTGCGCAGGTCGGCTTCGGAGTCGGTGGAAAACAGGCGCACGCCCTTCTCGTAGAAGTAGCGGATGTCCTTGGATTTCTTGATGGTGTTGCCGTAGCTGATACGGTCGGCGCTGACGCCGCGATCCATCACTTTGTCCAGTTCATAGATCGAGGCGATGTCGAAGCTCGAGCCTTTCTCCTTGAGCAGGTCGATGATCTCGACGGCCGGGTTGGCCTTGACCGCGTAGTAGACCTTGGCGAATTCGAAACCGGCGCGCAGGTCGTCATAGGCCTGGCTGATCATCGCGGTGTCGATCACCACGAACGGGGTTTCCTGCTTGTCGGCGAACGCCTTCATTTTGTCAAAAGTGGCGCGCGCGAAATAATCTTCGACCTGGATCGGCATGCTGGGGAGCTCCTAAAGGCAAACGTTGTTAATCAATGGGTGCAAATGAACGTCCTCCGTATCCCCACTTTGGTTCGCCTACTTCCCAAGGCATGTCGCCGAAAGCAAAAAGGCCATGGGAAGTGCAGCTTTCCCTTGGCCTTGCTGTCTCGTCGTCAGTACTTGAGCCGGATGGATCGTTTCCAGCATGGACGTTCGGCGCGAACTTTAGGGCGTGAGGGGCTTGAGATCAACAAAAAATGTCGCGTTTTTGCACTCTTCTGACGTGCGTTGCGAGCATTACTCTTTGTAACCGACACAGATGACAGTCGGATGTTCCCGCAGAATGGTGAGGTGTTAAAAATACCTGCACGTTCGACGCTTTTGTGCGCCAAGTCGCTAGTAACTACGATGGCGTCAACATCGCCGACGTTGGCTGCGAAAAGCTAGGCTGAGAGGGGATTTGACTATTTCAGAGCGTGTTTCCGGATAGCTTTTACAGACGTGACTGTTGATATTTTTTTCCGGCCTGCAAATCACTGGAAAATCGCACAGAACCTGTGGGAGCGAGCTTGCTCGCGATGACATTTTCACTGCCGGCATCGTAGTTGCCTGAAATAACGCCATCGCGAGCAGGCTCACTCCTACAGGTTTTGCGTTTTTTACCGGGCGATATGAGTGATCAGGCGATCACCGCCTCAGCTGGCGAGACGATATTGGTCTTCATCCCCCGCGAACGTCCTGAACTCAGATACGCCGCAATCGACTCCTGTGTCACCTCACCCAAAAACACCCGCTCGGCATCCATCACCGGCAACCAGGCCCGATTGAACTCGTACATGCGCGACAGCAGGATGCGCAAATGTTCGTCGTACGCCGCCGTGGCGTTGAACTCGCGTTGGTACTGCGCGCAAGTGCCGGTCTGACGGTGCAGGTCGCGACGGCGCACGTAACCCAGGGCTTTATTCTCGGCACAAGTGACCACCACATAGCGTCGGTCATGCTCGTCCATCAACTCCAGCGCTTCAGCCACCGGGGTATGCGGGCTGACGGATGGCGCGTTGTCGGCTGCGTCTTCGGCTTTCACCAGCAGCAGGCGCTTGAGTGTGCTGTCCTGGCCGACGAAGTTGCTGACAAACTCGTCCGCCGGGTGCGCGAGCAACGTGTCCGGGTGATCGATCTGCAACAGCTTGCCGGCGCGGAAGATTGCGATCTTGTCGCCGAGCTTGATCGCCTCGTCGATGTCATGGCTGACCATGATCACGGTCTTGTTCAGCGCCCGCTGCATTTCGAAGAACTCGTTCTGGATCATCTCGCGGTTGATCGGGTCGACCGCGCCAAACGGTTCGTCCATCAACAGTAATGGCGCATCCGCCGCCAACGCACGAATCACGCCGATCCGCTGTTGTTGGCCACCGGACAATTCTCGTGGATAACGATGCAAATATTGCTTGGGTTCAAGCTTGATCATGCTCATCAACTCACGGGCGCGGTCGTGGCATTTCTGTTTGTCCCAGCCGAGCAGTTTCGGCACGACCACGATGTTCTCTTCGATGGTCATGTTCGGGAACAGACCGATCTGCTGGATCACGTAGCCGATGTTGCGGCGCAGTGTTACTTCGTCGAGGCCGGTGGTGTCTTCGCCGTTGATCAGGATCTTGCCCGAGGTCGGAGTGATCAGGCGGTTGATCATTTTCAGCGTGGTGCTTTTGCCGCAACCCGATGGCCCGAGGAAAACGCATATTTCGCCTTCATTGACGGTCAGGCTTACCGAGTCCACGGCTTTCACATCTTTGCCGTTGCTTTGGAAGGTCTTGCTGAGGTTTTGAAGTTCGATCATTTGAGCAGTCCTTTTGGAGTCAGCGAGCGTTGCAGCACTTGCAGGATCAGGTCGGCGATGATCGCCAGCACACTGACCAGTACGGCACCGACGATCAGCATCGACATGTCGCTGCGGCTGATGGAAGCGAGGATGAGTACGCCCAGGCCGCCGGCGCCGATGGTGGCGGCGATGGTCATGACACCGATGTTCATGACCACGGCGGTGCGCACACCGGCGAGGATCACCGGTACGGCGATGGGCAGTTCGACCATGCGCAGGCGCTGGCCGAACGTCATGCCGATGCCGCGCGCTGCTTCGCGGATGCCCGGCTCGATATTGGTCAGCGCCAGGTAGGTGTTACGCATGATCGGCAGCAGCGAGTACAGGAAGACCGCGGTAATCGCCGGCATCGGTCCCAGGCCCTGGCCGAACTTTGAGTAGAACGGCAGCAGCAGGCCGAACAGGGCAATCGACGGCACGGTCAGCAGCACCGTGGCGCTGGCTTGCAAAGGCCCGGCGAGGCTCGGGAAACGTGTCATCAGAATGCCCAGCGGCACGCCGACCAGAATCGCCAGGGTGACGGCGATACCGACCAGCGTGATGTGCTGCCAGGTCAGGTGGATCACCTGCTGCCAGTCGAGATGGGAAAAGGCGTTCAGGAATTCCATGACTTTTCCTCCTTAATTGATCGGGTGTTGGCGCAGGAAATCGGCGGCAACGGCTGAAGGGCTCTGATGCTCGACGTCGACCCGCGCGTTGAGTTCGCGCATGGTGTTGTCGTCGAACAGTTCCGCCAGCGGCTTGAGCTGTGCGGCCAATTGCGGGTGCGCATCGAGGTAGGCCTGACGTACCACCGGTGCGGCGGTGTAGTCCGGGAAGTAATGCTTGTCGTCTTCCAGCAGCTTCAGCTTGAAGGCGTTGAGGCGACCGTCGGTGGTGTAGACCAGACCGGCAAACACCTGGCCGTTGCGTAGCGCGGTGTAGACCAGGCCGGCGTCCATCTGCCGGATGTTCTTGCGGTTCAGGTTCATGTCGTAGAGCTGGACCATGCCATCAAGGCCGTCCGAACGGTTGGCGAACTCGGTATCCAGTGCCACCAGATTGTTGGTCCCGGATTCCTTGCGCAGCACTGTGTTCAGCTCACTGATGGTGTTGATCTGCGGGTATTGGTCGGCGACGTTCTTCGGCAGGGCGAGGGCGTAGGTATTGCTGAATTTCGACGGGGTGAGCCAGACCAGGCCTTTTTTTGCGTCGAGTTCTTTTACCCGGGTATAGGACTGTTCGCTGTCGAGTTTTTCAGTGACATGGTTGTAGGCCACCAACGAAACGCCGGTGTATTCCCAGAGCATGTCCAGCTGGCCACTTTCGTGGGCGCTGCGGGCCAGATTGCTGCCCAGGCCGCCGGTCACTTGCACCTCGTAACCCTTGGTACGCAGGTACTGTGAGGTGATCTCCGCCAGCAGGGTCTGTTCGGTGAACACCCGGGCGCCGATGCGGATCGAGGGTTTGTCAGCTGCTTGAGCAAATCCTGCGCACAGCAGGACGCAGCCTAGTAATAAGCTTGATGTTTTCATGACGATTCCTTTGCCGGGGCTTAAGACAGGCGCAAGCCGCGTTCGAGCCAGAGGCGACTGCCGAGAGTGACCACGCCGTCCAGCAGCAGGGCCAGTAACGCGGTGCACGCGGCACCGAGCAGCAACTGCGGCTGATTGTTCAGGGCAATGCCGGGGAAGATCAGGCTGCCAAGACTGTTGGCACCGATCAGGAACGCCAGCGGCGCCGTCCCGACATTGATCGCCAGGGCCACGCGCACACCGCCGATGATGATCGGCACGGCGTTGGGCAATTCGACTTTCCACAGCACCTGGAACGGGGTCATGCCGATGCCGACGGCGGCTTCCTTGAGCGAACCCTGAACGTTTTTCAGGCCTTCGTAGGTGTTGCGCACGATGGGCAGCAAGGAGGCGAGGAACAGGGCGAAAATGGCGGGGCCGCTGCCGATGCCGAGGATACCGAGGGCAATGGCCAGGACGGCCAGGGGTGGAACGGTGTTACCGATGTTGAAGAGCTGCATGAAGCGTTCGGCACGGCCGACCATGGACGGGCGGCTGAGGAGGATACCGGCAGGAATGCCCACGACAAGGGCGGCCAGCATGGAAGCGAGGACGAGAACCAGATGGGCTTGCAGGTAAAACAACAAATCGTCGCGGTAAAGTTCGATCGTGTTGATGCCGATCCATTGGATCAGCAGGGCCAGAAGGGCGATTACCAGCGCGCCTCCTATCAGCCCTTTGCCATAGTGGATAGCCACAGGCGGACTCCTTTTTTCAGTCGGCGAACGCAGTCCCGTGTGGCATGCCATGCCTGGCTGCCGGAAAAGACGTTCGCGAGAAGCAGCTCATGCCAAGCGCGTTCCGCTGTAGGAGCGAGCTTGCTCGCGATGGACGTCAACGATAACGCTGGGTACCTGTATGTACGCGTTGTCTGGACGTTTTTCGCGAGCAAGCTCGCTCCTACAGAAGGTAGGCGCACGGCTATAGAGCCATGAGCACAGCCTCGTCAGGCTGAATTGCAGGTGTTTCAGGCCCCCGACGAGTGGTCGTTACGGGGGAGTGGACGTCTCCGTGCCTTAAAAGGTTCCCATCTGAAGCAGCATTTGGCCACCCCTAATGTGCTCAACGGTTCGGTTCTTCGATCAACTTGGGCTATAATCTGCGCCCTTTTTTGAATCACCTGCCAGGCGATTTCCCATGACCAAACAGGCCGCCGAAGTCGCGAAACGCCGCACTTTCGCCATTATTTCCCACCCCGATGCCGGTAAGACCACCATCACCGAGAAGCTCTTGCTGATGGGCAAGGCGATTGCGGTAGCCGGTACGGTGAAATCGCGTAAATCCGATCGCCATGCCACCTCCGACTGGATGGAAATGGAAAAGCAGCGTGGTATTTCCATTACCACGTCGGTCATGCAGTTCCCGTATCGCGAACACATGATCAACCTGCTCGACACCCCGGGCCACGAAGACTTCTCCGAAGATACCTACCGCACCCTGACCGCGGTGGACTCGGCCTTGATGGTCCTCGACGGCGGTAAAGGTGTAGAGCCACGGACCATCGCCCTGATGGATGTCTGCCGTCTGCGTGACACGCCGATCGTCAGCTTCATCAACAAACTCGACCGTGACATCCGCGACCCGATCGAACTGCTCGACGAAATCGAAGCCGTCCTCAAGATCAAAGCGGCTCCGATCACCTGGCCGATTGGTTGCTACCGTGACTTCAAAGGCGTGTATCACCTCGCCGATGACTACATCATCGTGTACACCGCGGGTCACGGTCATGAGCGCACCGATGTGAAAATCATCGAGAAGCTCGACTCCGATGAAGCCCGCGCCCATCTGGGTGACGAGTACGAGCGGTTCATCGAACAGCTGGAGCTGGTGCAGGGCGCCTGCCACGAATTCAACCAGCAGGAGTTCCTCGACGGTCAGCTGACCCCGGTGTTTTTCGGTACGGCACTGGGCAATTTCGGTGTCGACCACGTACTCGACGCCGTCGTTGATTGGGCGCCGCGCCCACTGGCACGCGTGGCCAACGAGCGCACCGTAGAGCCGGTGGAAGAGAAGTTCTCGGGCTTCATCTTCAAGATCCAGGCGAACATGGACCCGAAACACCGCGACCGCATCGCCTTCATGCGGATCTGCTCGGGCAAGTACGAAAAAGGCATGAAGATGCGCCACGTGCGCACCGGCAAGGACGTGCGGATCGGCGACGCGCTGACCTTCTTCTCTTCCGAGCGTGAGCAACTGGAAGAAGCGTTCGCCGGCGACATCATCGGCCTGCACAACCACGGCACCATCCAGATCGGCGACACCTTCAGCGAAGGCGAAGTCCTGGGTTTCACCGGCATCCCGCACTTCGCCCCGGAACTGTTCCGCCGTGTACGCCTGAAGGATCCGCTGAAATCCAAGCAACTGCGCCAGGGCCTGCAGCAGTTGGCCGAAGAAGGCGCGACCCAGGTGTTCTTCCCGGAGCGCAGCAACGACATCATCCTCGGCGCCGTCGGTGTGCTGCAGTTCGATGTGGTCGCCAGCCGTTTGAAAGAGGAATACAAGGTCGAATGCTCCTACGAGCCGATCACTGTTTATTCCGCGCGCTGGATCGAATGCAGCGACAAGAAGAAGCTCGAGGAATTCTCCAACAAGGCTGTGGAAAACCTGGCACTGGACGGCGGCGGTCACCTGACCTACCTCGCGCCTACGCGGGTCAACCTGGCCCTGATGGAAGAGCGCTGGCCGGACGTGAAATTCCGTGCGACCCGTGAACACCATTAAGCACTGAGCTGAAAGGCCAGAAACCCCGTCGCGAAAGCTGCGGGGTTTTTTGTTACCTGACGCAATCCCCTGTAGGAGCGAGCCTGCTCGCGAAGAACTCAGACCCGCCGCGTTTATTCAGGCTGCGCATGTCATCGTTGACGTCCATCGCGAGCAGGCTCGCTCCTACAGTAATCCGGGGCGTTCACAACACTCTCTGACTCGCGAGGGATCCGGATTCGCCATGAATGCCTGCGTCATTGTTCACTGGGAATCAATGTCCCCTGGTGGAAAACCATTTGCCACTGCTCGCCCCGATTACGCCAGATGGAACTGCGCAGACTGTGGACTGCGCCGGCATGGCCGTGGCTGTCGACGTAACAATGATAAGTCACCAAGGCGGTCTCTTCTGACAATGGCTTGATGGCAAAATGGCTGATGCTCCGTTGGGTAAACGACTCATGGGGCAACTGCTCGACCACTTCGGCCTTGCTCCAGATGCCGCCACTGGCGCTGAACTCGATAAAGTCATCCGCGAGCAGGCGTGAGACTTCTTCAGCATTTCGCCGAGTCGTGTGTGACAGGAGGCGTCGTTCAAGTTGCAGCAGTGTTTGCGACAGATCCATGGCGCTTGTCCTTTCCTGAGTTGTGCAGGTTCAGTGCTCCTGGCGTATCAGCCAATCCCGATCTCTTCCTTGAACTGCTCCAGAAACCCCTTCAAACGCTTATGACGAACCTGTGCCAGACGTTGCCCCGTCGCAGTCTGGAAACCGTCTGCCAAGTGCAGCAGCTTGGTCTGGAAATGGTCGATACAGAAGCGAGTGTCGTCATAGTCGCGGTCATTGGCCTGTGGGTCCTGTGGGTCGTAGAGGGCGCTGCCCATGCGCCCGGCAACGTAAAAGGTGCGGGCGACGCCGAGCATACCCAGGGAGTCGAGGCGGTCGGCGTCCTGCACGATTTTCGCTTCCAGCGAGGTAGGCGAGATGTTGGCGGAAAAGCTATGGGCTTCGATGGCGTGGGCGACGGCGGCGATTTTTGTCTCGCGCCAATCCATCTTAGCCAATACCCCTGACGCTTTGCGCGCTGCCAATTGCGATGCCTGCGAGCGCAACGGCGAGTTCTTTTCCACTGCTACACAATCATGCAACAGCACCGCCGCCAGCAGCACCTCAAGATCGCCACCTTCCTGTGCCTGAATCAAGTGGGCGTTGTGCCAGACCCGTTGCAGGTGCGAAAGGTCGTGAGCGCCGTCCTCCGAGGGTTCCAGGGCGTGGGGCAGCAGGGTGGTGGCGAGTGATTGCATCGGTGCGAAGGCGCTGCTGATCATGCTGTGTCCTTTGATTAAACGTGCCGATCGCGGGAAGTTCTGTCCTGCGTATGTCCCGCGAATCCTGAGAGGAATTCTGCGGGTGTACAAGCGTTCTGGAAGGCGGAACACGCATTGATCTTTTCGGCATAACCTTTATTCCAAACCAGTCTCCAATCCAAGGGCATTTCCGCGGGTTCGACAACGTCCAATCTGGAGAACCGGACTGATCGGAACTAGATTTGACTCAGCGCCAGACAGGCACTCCACGAAAGGAAGGAATCGGCTATGAACAGATTGTTACGCGCTTTACTGCTGTTGAAGGTGTTGGTGATGCTCTCGCTCGGAACTTCGATGGCGTGGGCCGAGTGTATTGATCATGGAGAGCAGGCCTCGAGCGGGCAGGCGGGTTATGCGGGGTTGATGCTTGCCAAGTCCGAATCGGAACCGGGAGATCAGGGGCAGGGTGGCGCTGACAACGACGATGACTCGACCACCGACGAGCCGGATTCCGATGAAGAAGAAGGTGACAGCCAGACGTAGTCGTTCGATGGCAGGTAAAAGAAAACCCCCTCTGCCTGACTGATGCGCAATCGAGGCGGAAGGGGTTTGGTCAACGCATCAAGAATTTGAGCAACTCAATCCCTGTGGGAGCTAGCCTGCTAACGATTGCGGTGTGCCAGTAAACAGAAATGTTGACTGGTCTGCCGCAATCGCCAGCAGGCTGGCTCCTACAGTTTTTTATGCCGCGCCGTCGAGGAATTGCTCGGCGTAGTGGCAAGCCACCTGGCGAGTGTCGAGCAAGCGCAGGGCCGGCTCTTCAGTGCTGCAACGCTCGGTGGCGTACGGGCAGCGCTTGTGGAAGGCGCAGCCGGACGGCGGGTTCAACGGGTTGGGCAGCTCGCCGACGATCTTGATTTTCGGCTTGTTCGGATCCGGGTGGATGGCCGGGGTCGCCGACAACAGTGCCTGGGTGTAGGGGTGCAGAGGACGGGCGTAAATGTCCTCTTTCGGGCCCATTTCCACCGGACGACCGAGGTACATCACCATCACGTGGTCGGCAACGTGGCGTACCACCGCCAGGTTGTGGGAGATGAACACGTAGGCGGTGTTGAACTCCTGCTGCAAATCCATGAACAGGTTGAGCACCTGCGCCTGAATCGACACGTCCAGCGCCGAGGTCGGTTCGTCCGCTACCAGCACTTTCGGTTGCAGCATCATCGCGCGGGCCAGGGCGATCCGCTGGCGCTGACCGCCGGAGAACATGTGCGGATAACGCTGGTAGTGCTCGGGACGCAAGCCCACCTGCTTCATCATCGCCTGGACTTTCTCGCGACGTTCCGCGGCGCTCAGGTTGGTGTTGATCAGCAGCGGCTCACCCAGTTGATCACCGACTTTTTGCCGTGGGTTCAACGAGGCGTACGGGCTCTGGAACACCATCTGCACGTCTTTGCGCAGTTGTTTGCGCTGGGCCTTGTCGGCCCCGGCGACTTCCTGCCCGGCGATTTTCAGGGAACCGGAGGACGGCTCTTCGATCAGGGTCAGGGCACGGGCCAGGGTGGACTTGCCGCAACCCGACTCGCCGACGACGGCAAGGGTCTTGCCGGCTTCCAGTTCGAATGACACGCCGTTGAGGGCGCGTACAGTGGCGTGACCCTTGAACAGGCCTCGGGAGACCTCGTAGTGACGGGTCAGGTCGCGGGCGGTAAGAACGACGGCCATTACGCCACCTCCTGGTTCAGCGGATAGAAGCAGCGAGCGAGGCTGTTGCTTTTCTGGTCTAGTGCCGGACGTTGTTGACGGCAGTTGTCTTTCACGTACGGGCAGCGCGGCGACAGCAGGCAACCCTGCGGACGGTCGTAGCGACCGGGAACGATGCCTGGCAGGGTCGACAGGCGCGCGGCGCCCAGGCTGTGTTCCGGAATTGCCTTGAGCAGCGCTTCGCTGTACGGGTGTGCCGGAATGTCGAACAGTTGCGGCACCTGGCCGACTTCGACCGCTTGTCCGGCGTACATCACGCACACGCGCTGGGCGGTTTCGGCCACGACGGCGAGGTCGTGGGTGATCAACACCAGGCCCATGTTCCGCTCTTTCTGCAACGCCAGCAGCAGGTCCATGATCTGCGCCTGAATGGTCACGTCCAGCGCCGTGGTCGGTTCGTCGGCGATCAGCAGTTTCGGTTCGCCGGCAATCGCCATGGCAATCGCGACACGCTGGCTCATGCCACCGGAGAGTTGATGCGGGTAGGCGTCCATACGGCTGGCGGCACCCGGGATTTCAACTTTTTCCAGCAGTTCGATGGCGCGTTTGCGCGCGGCTTTGCCGGACATTTTCAGGTGCAGGCGCAGCACTTCTTCGATCTGGAAACCCACGGTGTAGCTCGGGTTCAGCGCGGTCATCGGATCCTGAAAGACCATGGACAGGTCTTTACCGACGATCTGCCGACGCTGGCGGTTGTTGAGCTTGAGCATGTTCTTGCCGTCGAAATTCAGGGCGTCGGCGGTGACGATCCCCGGATGCTCGATCAGGCCCATCAGCGCCATCATGGTCACGGACTTGCCGGAACCCGATTCGCCAACGATGGCCAGCACTTCGCCCTTGTCCACTTGCAGGTCGAGGCCATCGACCACTGGCGTGGCGTTTTTGTCGCCGAAGCGAACGTTGAGATTCTTGATTTCTAACAGTGACATGGGAATCTCCTCAGGCGGCGTTCTTGAGTTTCGGGTCCAGCGCATCGCGCAGGCCGTCGCCCATCAGGTTGATTGCCAGCACGCTGAGCAAAATGGTCAAACCAGGCAGACTCACCACCCACCAGGCGCGTTCGATGTAGTCGCGAGCCGAAGCCAGCATCGTGCCCCACTCAGGGGTTGGCGGTTGTACGCCAAGGCCGAGGAAGCCCAGTGCGGCGGCATCGAGGATCGCCGAAGAGAAGCTCAGGGTGGCCTGAACGATCAGCGGCGCCATGCAGTTAGGCAGCACGGTGACGAACATCAGGCGTGGCAGGCCGGCACCGGCCAGGCGCGCGGCGGTCACGTAGTCGCGGTTCAGCTCGCCCATCACCGCAGCGCGGGTCAGACGAACGTAGGACGGCAGGGACACCACGGCGATGGCGATCACGGTGTTGATCAGGCCAGGGCCGAGGATGGCGACGATCGCCACGGCCAGCAGCAGGGACGGCAGGGCCAGCATGATGTCCATCAGGCGCATGATGGTCGGGCCGACCACGCGCGGGAAGAACCCGGCGAACAGACCCAGCAGGATCCCCGGAATCAGCGACATCACCACCGAGGACAAGCCGATCATCAAGGACAGGCGCGAGCCAGTGATCAGACGCGACAGCAGGTCGCGGCCCAGCTCATCGGTGCCGAGCAGGAACTGCAACTGTCCACCTTCCAGCCAGGCCGGCGGGGTCAGCAGGAAGTCGCGGAATTGCTCGCTCGGGTCATGGGGGGCAACCCACGGGGCGAAGATCGCGCAGAAAATCACCAGCAGCATGAACATCAGGCCGGCGACGGCACCTTTGTTCTTGGAGAACGCTTGCCAGAATTCTTTGTACGGAGACGGGTACAGCAGGCTTTGATCGACTGCTACCGATGGAATTGGAGTGGTCATGGTCATGGTCATGATCTCAGCGCTGATGACGGATGCGTGGGTTGACAAAGCCGTAGAGGATGTCCACTACGAAGTTGACCAGAATCACCAGGCAGGCGATTAACAGGATGCCGTTTTGTACGACGGGGTAGTCCCGGGCGCCAATGGCTTCGATCAGCCATTTGCCGATGCCGGGCCACGAGAAGATGGTTTCGGTCAGGACCGCACCGGCCAGCAGGGTGCCGACTTGCAGGCCGACCACCGTCAGTACCGGAATCAGCGCGTTACGCAGACCGTGCACGAACACCACGCGCGACGGCGACAGGCCTTTGGCCTTGGCGGTGCGAATGTAGTCTTCACGCAGTACTTCGAGCATCGAGGAGCGGGTCATCCGCGCGATCACCGCCAGCGGAATGGTGCCGAGCACGATGGCCGGCAGGATCAGGTGGTGCAGGGCGTCGAAGAAGGCCTCCGGCTCATCGGCCAGCAGCGTATCGATCAGCATGAAGCCGGTGCGTGGCTCGATGTCGTAGAGCAGGTCGATCCGCCCGGACACCGGGGTCCAGCCCAGCGACACCGAGAAGAACATGATCAGGATCAGGCCCCACCAGAAGATCGGCATCGAATATCCCGCCAGGGATATGCCCATCACCCCATGGTCGAACAGGGATCCTCGCTTGAGTGCCGCGATCACTCCGGCCAAGAGGCCCAGGACACCGGCGAACAACAGCGCGGCCGAGGACAGTTCCAGGGTCGCGGGGAACAGAGAGGTGAATTCGCTCCAGACGCTTTCACGGGTACGCAGGGATTCACCGAGATCGCCGTGGGCCAGTTTGCCGATGTAATCCAGGTATTGGGCATACAGGGGTTTGTTCAGACCTAGGCGTTCCATTGCCTGAGCGTGCATTTCGGGATCGACCCTACGTTCTCCCATCATGACTTCCACGGGGTCGCCCGGGATCATGCGAATCAACGCGAAAGTCAGCAAGGTGATACCGAAGAACGTGGGGATCAGTAACCCCAGTCGGCGGGCAATAAAACTAAACATCGTGTGTTGTACCTCATCAGCCGGTTAGGCGTGCCCGGCATGCCTGGGTCAGGCATGCCGGGAGTTTTCTTATTACTTCACCTGGGTGGTGGCGAAGTTATTCGTGGTGAGGGGGCTAATGTGATAGCCCTCTACGTTGTTGCGCATTGCGGTAAACATTCTAGTGTGCGCCAAACTGATCCATGGCTGGTCCTGGTTGAAAATAACCTGGGCCTGCTCGTACAGGGCTGCACGCTCGGCCGGGTCGGTTTTTTCCCGGGCCTGATCGATCAGGGCCTGGAACTTGTCATTGCACCAGCGTGCGTAGTTTTCGCCGTTCTTGGCCGCCTCACAACTGAGCATAGGCGTCAGGAAGTTATCCGGATCGCCGTTATCGCCCGCCCATCCGGCGGAAACCATGTCGTGCTCGCCGTTTTTCGCGCGCTTGAGCATTTCGCCCCATTCCATCACGCGAATATCGATATTGATCCCGACCTTGGCCAGGTCGGCCTGCATCATCTGCGCACCGAGCATCGGGTTCGGGTTGGTTGCACCGCCTCCGTTGCGGGTGAACAGGGTGAAGGTGGTGCCTTGCGGTACGCCGGCTTCCTTGAGCAGGGCACGGGCCTTCTCCAGATCGCGGGCCGGGTTCTTCAGTGTGTGGTTGTAGCCCAGCAGGGTGTCCGGGAACGGGTTGACGGCGGCTGTTGCATTGCCCTTGCCGAACAGCGCGTTGACAGCCGCTTCCTTGTCGAAGGCGATGTCGATGGCTTTACGCACCCGTACATCGCTCAGGTACTTGTGCGTGGTGTTGATGGCGATGTAGGCGACGGTCATCGCATTCAGCTCATCGACTTTCAGCTTGTCGTCTTTCTTGATGCTCGGAATGTCATCCGGTTTCGGATACAGCGCGACCTGGCACTCGTTTGCCTTGAGCTTCTGCAGGCGCACGTTGTTATCGGTGGCGATGGCCAGGATCAGCGCATCAGCCGGAGGCTTGCCGCGGAAGTAGTCCGGGTTGGCCTTGAAGCGAACCTGGGCGTCCTTGTTGTAACGCTGGAAGACGAACGGGCCGGTGCCGACCGGCTTGTTGTTCAGTTCACCGGTCTTGTTCGCCTTGAGCAACTGGTCGGCATACTCGGCGGAATAGATCGAGGAGAACGCCATGGCGAGGTCGGCCAGGAACGGTGCTTCAGGACGGGTCAGAGTGAACTTGACCGTGTTGTCGTCGACTTTCTCGACGCTCTTGAGCAGCTCCTTGAAGCCCATGCTTTCAAAGTACGGGAAGCCCACGCTCGACAGTTTGTGCCACGGATGATTCGGGTCCAGCTGGCGCTGGAAGCTCCAGACCACGTCGTCGGCATTCATGTCGCGGGTCGGCTTGAAGTATTCGGTGGTGTGGAACTTGACGCCTTTGCGCAGATGGAACGTGTAGCTCAGGCCGTCTTCGCTGATGTCCCAGGACTCAGCCAGTGCCGGAATCACGTCGGTGGTGCCGGGCTTGAAGTCTGCCAGGCGATTGAAGATGGTTTCGGCCACCGCATCGGCTGTGACTGCAGTCGTGTACTGGACCATGTCGAAGCCTTCGGGGCTGTTCTCGGTACAAACCACCAGGGGTTTGGCCGAGACACCGACAGCGACACTGAGCAACGCAGCCGCGATGGCCGCACGTAGGGGAAGCATTTTCATCAAGAACCCTCTGCAATCGGTTAAAGGACAAAAGCCGAACGGCCAATTCGTCAATGAATCAGCCGTTCGGCAGCGGTATTACAGGATGTTGAACGGAACGGTGGTCACGAGACGGAACTCGTTGATGCTGCCGTCAGCCTGGTTTTCGCTGGCACGGTGAGCGGTGTAGGTGCCGCGGATCGTGGTGGCCTTGAGCGGGCCGCTCTGCACGGCGTAGGTTGCGCCGATGCCGTATTCATAGTGGTGCTCGCCATCCTGGGACTGGATGCCGTCGTAACCCTTGCCGGGCACGCCGCCGTTGCCGGTGTAGTGAGTACCGTCGATACCCCAGCCGCGAGCCTGGTAGATGTTGAACTTCAGGCCTGGCACGCCGTATTCAGCCATGTTCAGACCGTAGGCAACCTGGAACGATTTTTCGTTCGGGCCGTTGAAGTCCGACAGCAGGGAGTTGGCCAGGTAGATGCCGTTGGTTTCGTGCAGGTAGTCGAAGTACTCGTTACCGTTCACCTCCTGGTACGAGAGGGTCAGGGTATGGGCCTGGTGGGTCAGGCCGAACGAGAGCGAGTAGGTGTCGTTGTCGATAGCGCCGATCAGGGCTTTACCGGTCTCTTTGGTTTTGTAGTAGTTCAGGCCGGTGGTCAGGCTCAGTACCTGGCTGTCGCCCAGAACGTGAGAGGCGCCGAAGTAGTACTGGTTCCAGATGTCTTCAGCCTGGGTCGCCCAGAGGCTGGTGGTCAGGCTGGCCAGTGGGGTGTAGGTGATGCCGGCGGTGTGGACGTGGTCGGTTTCGACGATGCCGTTGGCGTATTCGGTGCGGAATTTGCGCAGGCTTTCTTCGGTACGCGGTGAGTTGCGGTCGAAGGTGGCCAGGTCGAAGGCCAGGTTGTTCAGCTCTTCGCTGTGCAGGGCCACGCCCTGGAAGCTCGAAGGCAGTGCACGGTTACCGATCACGTCGACCATCGGGCTGCTGAAGTTCATGCGGCCGGCGGTCAGGGTGCTGTTGGAGACTCGAGCCTTGACGTTGGCCAGGCCCAGCTTGCTCCACTGGCCTTGAGCATCGCCGCCTTCCTTGGTCAGGGTGCGGTTGTTGCCCGCGCCTGGACGAGAGCCCGGTGCGCCACCGTTGTTGGACGCCAGGTCTTTGCGGTCCCGGTCCAGGGCAACGGCGTTGTAGGCGGCGACTTCAGTGCTGAAGCCTACGGTGCCGTCGGTGAAGCCCGAGTTGTACTTGAGGATGGTGCCCTGGACCCAGTTGATCCGGCGATCGGTCGGGGTCGAAACGCCATTCTTCTTGTAGGAGAACTTGCCACCGCGATGCAGTTGCTCATTGGCGTACCAGTTACGCGTGGTGCCGGTGATCGACTGGCCTTCGACGAAACCGGTGGCTTCGCTCTGGGCGTTTTTTTCGTTCACGGTAACCGGGGTGAAAGCCTGGCTTTGGGTTTCTGCGTAAGCCGTGGCGGTTACGCTGCTGATGGCCAGGGCCAATAGCGCGGTGCTGCTCAGTTTCATGGGTAAAGCTCCTTACTTTCTTTTTTATGCCGGTCTTTTTTTGTGATCCGGCTATTGGTTTAGAACTCGTTCACGGCATCGCAAACGTTTGCTGTTGGCCAAATTGGCGAAAGACGGCAAAGCGTCTGCGTGAGGGCGGAAATTCCGCCCCCCGGCATTTCTGGCTAATCGGTTATTTTTCTATGCTGACACCCGAGAAAACATTGCGGCCGAACGGGCTCACCTTGAACCCTTCGATTTTGGCGCTCAGCGGCTGGTTGACCGTTGAGTGGGCGACTGGCGTGATCGGCACTTGCTGCTTGAGCAACTGCTGCGCCTGTTTGTAGAGCAAGGTGCGCTGGTCACGGTCGGTGACGACCTTGGCCTGCTTGATCAGCTTGTCGTAAGCCGGATCACACCACATCGAGTAGTTGTTGCCGCCAATGGCGTCGCAGCTGTAGAGCGTGCCCAGCCAGTTGTCCGGATCACCGTTGTCACCGGTCCAGCCGATCAGGCTGATGTCGTGTTCGCCGTTCTTGGTGCGCTTGATGTACTCGCCCCACTCATAGCTGACGATCTTGACCTTGAGACCGATCTTCGCCCAGTCAGCCTGGAGCATTTCGGCCATCAACTTGGCGTTGGGGTTGTACGGACGCTGGACCGGCATGGCCCAGAGGGTGATTTCAGTGCCTTCCTTGACGCCGGCAGCCTTGAGCAGCTCCTTGGCTTTTTCCGGGTTGTAGGCGACGTCCTTGATCGTGTCGTCGTAGGACCATTGGGTCGGCGGCATGGCGTTGACCGCCAGTTGCCCCGCACCCTGATAAACGGCATTGAGAATGCCTTGCTTGTTCACCGCCATGTCCAGCGCCTGGCGCACTTCGAGCTGGTCGAACGGCTTGTGGCGCACGTTGTAGGCGATGTAGCCGAGGTTGAAACCAGGCTTTTCGATCAGTTGCAGGGCCGGGTCGTTCTTCAGCGCGGTCACATCGGCAGGGCGCGGGTGCAGGGTGATCTGGCACTCGCCGGCCTTGAGTTTCTGCACGCGCACCGAGGCGTCGGTGTTGATGGCGAAAATCAGGTTGTCGAGCTTGACCCGGCTCGGGTCCCAGTAATGCTTGTTGCCGGTGTAACGGATGTTCGAGTCTTTCTGGTAGCTCTTGAACACGAACGGCCCGGTGCCGATCGGCTTCTGGTTGATGTCGCTCGGCTTGCCTTCGGCCAGCAGCCTGTCGGCGTACTCGGCGGAGAGGATCGCGGCGAAGCTCATGGCGATGTTCTGGATGAACGCGGCGTCCACGCTGTTGAGCGTCATGACCACGGTCAGCGGCCCGGTCTTTTCGACCTTGGCGATGTTCTTGTTCAGGCTCATGCCGTTGAAGTACGGAAACTCTGTCGGATAAGCCTTACGGAAAGGCTGTTGCGGATCGAGCATGCGATTGAACGTGAACAGCACGTCATCGGCATTAAAATCGCGGGTCGGCGTGAAGTACTTGGTGGTATGAAACTTCACCCCTTCGCGCAGGTGAAAGGTGTATTTGAGGCCGTCCTCGGAAATATCCCAGCTCGTGGCCAGGCCCGGTACGACGTTGGTCGCGCCTTTTTCAAACTCTGCCAACCGGTTGTACAGCGGTTCGGCGGCGTCGTTGTCGGTCGCAGTGGTGTACTGCGCCGTGTCGAAACCGGCGGGGCTGCCTTCGGAGCAGAACACCAGGCTGTTGTTGGCGGCCTGGCTGATGGAAGTGGCGGCCAACAGGCCGGTGCCCAGCAATGCGGATAAAACCAAGGTATGGCGCATAACGCTTCCTTTTCTCTCAAAGTGTTGTCAATGAGCCGCCGTCCCGTCCGCGGACGTAGAGGCATCATTGATTTCAAGCCATGCACGCAGCAGTAACCGATGACCCACGCATGCACTGGTCGGATCCCGACGGTATGAGCCACGGGTCCGGCAGTAAATGCGTAAAGTCCTAAAGGCTCGTAGGAAATGGCGACGCGTCCTCCCCCGATGCTGTAGTCAGCTGCGGATTTGGATGTAGGCAAATTCCTGCTTTCTCGGTAGATAAAGCTACGGCGACGTCAGAAACGGCGCCGTAGCAATGTCTTACTTGCTGACGCTGACGCCGTAGAAGGAGTTCAAGCCAAATGGGCTGATCTTGAAATCCTGCACGTTGGCGCGCATGGGTTGGAACACCGTCGAGTGAGCGATAGGTGTCATAGGCACAGCATCTTTGAGCACGTGTTGCGCTTGTTTGTAGAGCTCGGTGCGCTTGCCTTGGTCTGAGGTGCGCTTGGCTTGCTTGACGATGTCGTCAAACTTCTTGTCGCACCATTTGGAGAAGTTGTTGCCTTCCAGCGAGTCGCAGCCGAACAGCACGTTCAGCCAGTTGTCCGGATCACCATTGTCACCGCTCCAGCCAATCAGCATCGCCTGGTTCTCGCCACCTTTGGAGCGCTTGATGTACTCGCCCCACTCGTAGCTCTGGATCTTGACCTTGAGGCCGATCTTGGACCAGTCGGACTGCAGCATTTCTGCCATCAGTTTGGCGTTCGGGTTGTATGGACGCTGCACCGGCATCGCCCAGAGAACGATTTCGGTGCCCTCTTTCACGCCAGCTTCCTTGAGCAGCTCTTTGGCTTTCTCAGGGTTGTACGGCGCATCCTTGATGGTGGTGTCGTAGGACCACTGGGTTGGCGGCATGGCGTTGACGGCCAGTTGGCCTGCGCCCTGGTACACGGAGTCGATGATCTGTTGCTTGTTGACCGCCATGTCCAGTGCCTGGCGCACCTTCAGCTCGGCCAGCGGGTTCGCTTCGGTTTGTCCCTTGACCTTGGGCATCACGTTGTAGGCGATGTAGCCCAGGTTGAAACCAGCCTGGTCAGGCAGCTTCAGGGATTTGTCTTCACGCAGCGCCTTCAGGTCGGCCGGACGAGGGAACAGGGTGACCTGGCACTCGTTCTTCTTCAGCTTCTGGATACGTACCGACGGGTCGGTCGTGATGGCGAAGATCAGGTTGTCGATCTTCACGTCGTCAGGCTTCCAGTAGTCCTTGTTCCCGGTGTAGCGGATGTTGGAGTCTTTCTGGTAGCTCTTGAACACGAACGGACCGGTACCGACCGGCTTCTGGTTGATGTCGGCAGCCTTGCCTTCCTTGAGCAGCTGGGCAGCGTACTCGGCGGACTGGATCGAGGCGAAGCTCATGGCCATGTTCTGGATGAACGCGGCATCAACGTCTTTGAGGGTGAACTTGACAGTTTTGTCGTCGACTTTATCGATCTTGGTGATGTTGGTATCCATCCCCATGTCGGTGAAGTACGGGAATTCGGTCGGGTAGGCTTTGCGGAACGGATCATCCTTGTTAATCATGCGATTAAAGGTGAACAGCACGTCGTCGGCGTTGAACTCACGAGTCGGCTTGAAATACGGGGTGGTGTGGAACTTGACGCCTTCACGCAAGTGGAAGGTGTAGGTCAGGCCGTCATCTGAGACGTCCCAGCTGGTTGCCAGGCCAGGAATAACGGCGGTGCCGCCGCGCTCGAACTGAGTCAGGCGGTTGAACATGGTTTCTGCAGAGGCGTCGAAGTCGGTTCCGGTGGTGTATTGACCTGGATCGAAACCGGCCGGGCTCCCTTCGGAGCAGAACACCAGGTTAGTCGCAGCTTGGGCGAACGGTGCGCTGGCTAACAAGCTGGCGCCGACTAAAAACGGAATGACCGCGTGTTTAAGCATGGTGGCCTCATGATTTGTTGTCATTTTTGGAATTAGAGGACGACCTCGTGAGTCGTGCCTGCGGATACTTATGCAGGGGCCATACCCAATGCAAGATCCAGAGTGACTACAAGCCTGAAACGGTGGTACGAACGTACCTTAATGTCGCATTTGTATAAAATCTGCCGCATTTAACCGTTTGCGCGGCATTTTTACGGTGCAAACGACGCACTTTCACGGTGCGTCCTGAGCGCAGGGTGCTCCCGATCAGGGCGAGGTGTTACTTATTTATACCCCGTTTTGTGAGGTGGGTATGGCGTAAATAAGAGTGGTTATTGTTGCACCGATAGTGGCCAATCAATCTCAGTTGCACCCGGTGCAACTGTCGGCTTTTCTCAGTGGGCTCTTCAGTTATAGCTCATGCCTGAAAATAGCCTCTGAATAAAAAACGGCGATCATGTGAGTGATCGCCGTTTTTTATTCAGAGGCTATCGATTCAAGGCATCAGCACTTCAATCGATCCATCGGCGGTCATACTGACCTGGCTGGTGCCGGCTTCAACATCTGGCATCACCGGTGCGGCGTCCATGGCGGCGGCTTTCATCATCATCGGCGCGCGCAGGTAAGGCTGTGGATAACCGTTGCTGTTGAGGTTCAGGTTGACGATTTTGTAGCTCTTGCCGCCGAGGGCGTCGGTGGCCAGTTGGGCGCGGGCCTTGAAGGCGGTCACGGCGTCCTTGAGCAGGGCGTCTTCGCTGGCTTTGCGGGTCGGGGTGGCGATGGCGAAGTCCATGCCGCCCATTTTCAGGTCGGTGAGCAGTTCGCCGGTCAGCTTCGACAGCGCGGCGAAGTCCGAACTTTCCAGGCGTAATTCGGCGCGCTCGCGCCAGCCGGTGATTTTCTGGCCTTTGGTATCGTAGATCGGGTAGCTGTTGCGACTGCCCTGACGCAGGGTGATGTCCTTGACTTTCCTGGCCTGGGCCAGCGCCTTGTTCATTGCAGTGCTGACGTCGGCGGCGAGTTTGGCCGGGTCGCTGTTCTGTTCTTCGGTGTAGAGGGTCACGATCATCAGGTCGCGGGCCACTTCCTGACTGACTTCGGCGCGCAGGGAAATCTGGTTGTAATGCAGCTCGTCGGCGGCCAGGGCCGGGAGGCTGGCGACGGTGCCGACACTCAGGGCGAGGAGGGCGGCGCTGCGGCGGAATGTGTGCATGAAGGCTCCTTGAAAGGTGCGCAGGGGTACGGTCCGGGCCTGCGTGAAACCATCAGACTCTAGCTTTTATGCTCCGGTTCGCACAGTTACAACTTCTATACAGATCGAGGCACCTGTAATCCTTGTAGGAGCTGGCTTGCCAGCGAAGAGGGCATCACGACCTGTAATTATCTTGGCTGACACACCGCCTTCGCTGGCAGGCCAGCTCCTACAGGAGGCGTCTTGAAGCATTCCATGCGTGTGGCCGTTTGCCGCACTTTTGCCTGTCAGCCCTCGCGCTTGGTTATACTCCCTGCGATCCGCCTGGAGCGCTCATCAGGAGAGCTCATGCTCGCCCCCGTTCAAATCACTTCCGCCACTCGCCAGAACCTCTGGCGGCTGACGTTCATCCGCACCTTGGTGCTGGCCGCACAGGCCGGTTCCGTGGGCCTGGCCTACTGGCTCGAATTGTTGCCGCTGCCCTGGTTTCAACTGGCTGCGACCCTCGGTTGTTCGATGCTGTTGTGCGTGTTCACGGCGATTCGCCTGCGTACCTCATGGCCGGTGACCGAGCTCGAATACGCCGTGCAACTGGCCTGCGACCTGTTTATCCACAGCGCCTTGCTGTATTTCTCCGGTGGCTCGACCAACCCCTTCGTCTCCTATTACCTGGTGCCGCTGACCATTGCCGCGGTGACGTTGCCATGGCGTTATTCGGTGATCCTGTCGGGCATCGCGCTGACGATGTACACGCTGTTGCTGGCACAGTTCTACCCACTGCAAACCTTCCCGATCGCTCGGGAAAACCTGCAGGTGTACGGGATGTGGTTGAGCTTCGCCCTCGCCGCCGCCGTGATCACGTTCTTCGCCGCGCGCATGGCCGAAGAGCTGCGCCGTCAGGAAGAGCTGCGCGCCATTCGTCGCGAAGAAGGCCTGCGCGATCAGCAATTGCTGGCCGTCGCCACCCAGGCCGCCGGTGCGGCCCATGAACTGGGCACGCCGCTGGCGACTATGAGTGTGCTACTCAAGGAAATGCGTCAGGACCACCATGACCCGATGTTGCAGGATGACCTGAGCGTGCTGCAGGATCAGGTAAAGTTGTGTAAAGAGACCTTGCAGCATCTGGTGCGCGCCGCCGAGGCCAATCGTCGGTTGGCGGTGGAGATGCAGGACGTCACCGATTGGCTTGATGAAGCCCTCAATCGCTGGCACCTGATGCGCCCGGAAGCCAGTTATCGCTTCCAGCGCCTCGGCCAGGGTCCGGTCCCACGCTTGGCGCCGCCGCCAGACCTGACCCAGGCTTTGCTGAATCTGTTGAACAACGCCGCCGATGCCTGCCCCGAAGGGCTGCAAGTGACGCTGGACTGGGATTGGGAAAACCTCACCATCAGCATTCGTGATCATGGTGCCGGTGTGCCGCTGGCTATCGCCGAGCAAATCGGCAAACCGTTTTTTACCACCAAGGGCAAAGGCTTCGGCCTGGGCCTGTTTTTGAGCAAGGCCAGCGTGACACGCGCCGGCGGCTCAGTGAAACTCTACAGCCATGAGGAAGGCGGCACGCTCACCGAGCTGCGCCTGCCCCGTGTCGCCCGAGGAGACGAACATGAGTGAAGAGATCCAAGTCGAAGGCGAAGAACTGCCGCATTTGCTGCTGGTCGATGACGACGCCACGTTCACCCGCGTCATGGCCCGCGCCATGGCTCGCCGCGGTTTTCGTGTCAGCACTGCCGGTTCCGCCGAAGAAGGCCTGGAGCTGGCCAAGGCCGACCCGCCGGATTACGCCGCTCTGGACCTGAAGATGGACGGCGATTCCGGCCTGGTGCTGCTGCCCAAGTTGCTGGAAATGGACCCGGAAATGCGGGTGGTGATCCTCACCGGCTATTCGAGCATTGCCACCGCCGTCGAGGCGATCAAGCGCGGTGCCTGCAACTACCTGTGCAAGCCGGCGGACGCCGACGACGTGCTGGCGGCGCTGCTGTCCGAACACGCTGACCTCGACAGCCTGGTGCCGGAAAACCCGATGTCCGTGGACCGCCTGCAGTGGGAGCACATCCAGCGCGTGCTGACCGAGCACGAAGGCAACATCTCGGCCACCGCCCGTGCGCTGGGCATGCACCGCCGCACCCTGCAGCGCAAACTGCAGAAGCGTCCCGTTCGCCGCTGAACCTGAGCTGAACGAATGCGGGCCATCTCTCGCGACAAATCGAACCGATCATCTATGATCGGTTCGTTTGTGTTCTTTTCTCTATCGAGCCTTATCCATGAATCAGAACGCTGAGTACTCCGCGGTCAACGACGCTGTGCGCGGGCAGTTTTTTCGCAAAGTGTGGGCGATGATCACGCCTTACTGGCGCAGTGAAGAGAAGGTCAAGGCCTGGACACTGCTGATCGCGGTGATTGCATTGTCGCTGATCAGCGTGGGGATCTCGGTGTGGTTCAACACCTGGTACAAGGATTTCTACAACGCCCTGCAAAAGAAGGACGAAGCGGCGTTCTGGCAACTGATCCTGTACTTCTGCGCGATTGCGGCGGTGGCGATCGTCGGTGCGGTGTATCGGCTCTACCTGACGCAGATGCTGACGATCCGCTGGCGGGCATGGCTCACCGAAAAGCATTTCGCCCGCTGGTTGGCCGATAAAAACTACTACCAGCTGGAGCAGGGCGGTTACACCGATAACCCGGACCAGCGGATTTCCGAAGACCTCAACAACTTCACCTCCAACACCCTTGAGTTGGGGGTCGGGTTGCTGCGCAATATCGTCAGCCTGGTGTCGTTCTCGATCATTCTGTGGGGCGTGTCGGGCAGCATTGAAGTATTCGGCATCACCATTCCCGGCTACATGTTCTGGTGCGTTCTGGTTTACGCCGTGGTGGGCAGTTGGTTGACGCATTTGATCGGTCGTCGCCTGATCGGCCTGAACAACCAACAACAACGCTTCGAAGCCGACCTGCGTTTCTCCATGGTGCGGATTCGCGAGAATGCCGAAAGCATCGCGTTGTACAACGGCGAGCCGAACGAAAACCGTCGGTTGAGCGGCCGCTTCGGGATGGTCTGGCACAACTTCTGGGACATCATGAAAGTGTCCAAGCGCCTGACGTTCTTCACTGCCGGTTACAGCCAGGCCGCCATCATCTTCCCCTTCATGGTTGCCGCCCCGCGTTATCTTTCCGGCAAGATCGAACTGGGCGAACTGATGCAAATCAGCTCGGCATTCGGCAATGTGCAGGAGAGCTTCAGCTGGTTCATCAGTGCGTACCAGAACCTCGCTTCCTGGCGCGCCACCTGTGATCGTCTGCTGAGCTTCCACCAGGCCATGCGTGACAACGAAGAGCGTGCGCCGGCCATCGACGTACAGAATTCGGGTTCGGTGCTTAAGGTGCACAACCTCGGCCTCGATCTGGCGGAAGGTCGTCACCTGCTGACCAACGCCGACATGACCGTGGAGGAGGGCGATCGTGTGATGCTCAGCGGTCGTTCCGGCAGCGGCAAGTCGACCCTGCTGCGGGCGATGGGCCATCTGTGGCCGGCCGGCCACGGCAGTATTCGCCTGCCAGCGGCGCGTTACCTGTTCCTGCCGCAAAAACCGTATTTGCCGATTGGCACCCTGCGTGATGTTCTCAGTTATCCACAGGCTGGCGATATCTATCCGAACGAACGCTACGTGAAGGTCTTGGAAACCTGTCGCTTGTCGCACCTGACTGCCCGTCTCGACGAAGCCAACCACTGGCAGCGCATGTTGTCGCCGGGTGAGCAGCAGCGCCTGGCCTTTGCCCGTGCGCTGCTTTATGCACCGCAATGGCTGTACATGGACGAAGCGACCTCGGCGATGGACGAAGAGGACGAGGCCACGCTGTATCAGGCGCTGATCGATGAGTTGCCGGGGCTGAGCATTGTCAGCGTCGGCCATCGCAGCAGCTTGAAGCGCTTCCACCCACGGCACATTCGTATCGAGAATGGCCATCTGGTGGACCAGACCGTGACCGCATAAACACCCCGGTTCCTTGTAGGAGCGAGCTTGCTCGCGATGGAGGCTAACGATAACGCGTGCATTCTGAATAAACGCGGTGCGTTCAAGTCCATCGCGAGCAAGCTCGCTCCTACAAGGGCAAGGTGATCGTACAACCGCGTTGCGTTATGATGTGCTTTCAGCAGCCGAACTTTTCGAGACAGATGTTCACCATGGAAAACCTGAACGACGCACCACGCCTCCCACGCAAGCGCCGCAGCCTCGCTCAGGAACTGGTGACGGTGCTGTCCGAGCAGATCCGCGACGGCCATCTCAAGCGTGGCGACAAGTTGCCCACCGAGTCGGCCATCATGGATGCCCATGGTGTCAGCCGCACGGTGGTGCGCGAGGCGATATCCCGTTTGCAGGCGGCAGGGCAAGTGGAAACCCGCCACGGTATCGGCACCTTCGTGCTCGACACGCCGAGCCCGAGCGGTTTCCGTATCGACCCTGCGACCGTGGTGACCTTGCGAGATGTGCTGGCGATCCTGGAGTTGCGCATCAGTCTGGAAGTAGAGTCTGCCGGGTTGGCGGCGCAACGCCGCAGTCCGGAACAACTGGCCAACATGCGCGCCGCCCTCGATGCGTTGAACGAAAGCGCCGCTCACGCCAGTGATGCCGTGGCGTCGGATTTCGCCTTCCACCTCGAAATCGCGCTGTCCACCGGCAACCGCTACTTCACCGACATCATGACTCACCTGGGCACTAGCATCATTCCGCGCACACGGCTGAATTCCGCGCGCCTGGCCCATGACGACCAGCAGCACTACATGAGTCGCCTGAGCCGTGAGCACGAGGAAATCTACGACGCCATTGCCCGTCAGGATTCCGATGCGGCCCGGGCCGCCATGCGTTTGCACCTGACCAACAGCCGTGAGCGGTTGCGTCATGCGCATGAAGAGGCGCAGGCGCAGCGGGGTTAAGCAATTTGCTTGTCCCCCATCGTCTGAACTACCGCTATCGCGAGCAAGCTCGCTCCCACAGCGTCTTGTGCCGATCACAACATTGAGATCATGCATCCGATCCCTGTGGGAGCGAGCTTGCTCCGGGCGGCGTTCCGACGATAGCGCCATAAGCCATAAAACAAACCAGCAGTTATCCCGCATCTTCCGACAACGTATCTCTGAAGCGCTAGTTTATCCAGGCGCTTCCATCCTGCTTGCCTGCGCTAAAAGCCAATAAAACACGGGCTCGCCGTTCTTCTTGTCGAACAATTTTCACCCACGGCGATGAAATGCAGTTGACGGTTATTTTTTAAGTTGTACGATGACCTACAACTTCGGCGCAGGCTGAACGGTTTTCTCACACATAACGTCGCTACTCAGGGTGTTCGAATAATGAATCCACAAGAACTGAAGTCCATCCTCTCTTCCGGTCTGCTGTCTTTCCCGGTTACCGATTTCAATGCTCAGGGCGACTTCAATCGCGCGGGTTACATCAAGCGTCTCGAATGGCTGGCCCCATACGGCGCCTCGGCGCTGTTCGCCGCGGGCGGCACCGGTGAGTTCTTCTCTCTGGCGGCCAGCGAATATTCGGAAATCATCAAGACCGCCGTCGATACCTGCGCCACCAGCGTGCCGATTCTGGCTGGCGTCGGCGGTTCGACCCGTCAAGCCATCGAATACGCTCAGGAAGCCGAGCGTCTGGGCGCCAAAGGTCTGTTGTTGCTGCCGCACTACCTGACCGAAGCCAGCCAGGACGGCGTTGCCGACCACGTTGAAGCGGTGTGCAAATCGGTCAACATCGGCGTGGTGGTCTACAACCGTAACGTCTGCCGCCTGACCGCGCCGCTGCTGGAACGTCTGGCCGAGCGCTGCCCGAACCTGATCGGCTACAAGGATGGCCTGGGTGATATCGAGTTGATGGTGTCGATCCGTCGCCGCCTCGGTGATCGCTTCAGTTACCTGGGTGGCTTGCCGACCGCCGAAGTCTACGCCGCTGCCTACAAGGCCCTGGGTGTACCGGTCTACTCCTCGGCGGTGTTTAACTTCATCCCGAAAACCGCGATGGACTTCTACCACGCGATCGCTCGTGAAGATCACGCCACCGTCGGCAAGATCATCGACGACTTCTTCCTGCCGTACCTGGACATCCGCAACCGCAAGGCCGGTTATGCCGTGAGCATCGTCAAGGCCGGGGCAAAAATTGCTGGCTACGACGCAGGTCCTGTGCGCGCACCGCTGACCGATCTGACCGGTGAAGAGTACGAAATGCTCGCCGCGCTGATCGACAAGCAGGGCGCGCAGTAACACCCGATAAAACCAGGGCCGCTGAGCAATCGGCGGCTTTTTGCGTGAGGTCTTTTTATCAAGGGGCAGTCCTGTGACTGATTCAAAGCGTTTCGATAACTACATCAACGGCGAATGGGTTGCCGGCGGCGACTATTCGACCAACATCAACCCGTCCGAACTGACCGACGCCATCGGCGACTACGCCAAGGCTGATCTGGCTCAGGTCCACGCCGCCATCGACGCCGCCCGTGCCGCGTTTCCGGCCTGGTCCACTTCCGGCATTCAGGCGCGTCACGATTCCCTGGACAAAGTCGGTACCGAGATCCTCTCCCGTCGCGAAGAGCTCGGCACCCTGCTGGCCCGGGAAGAGGGCAAGACCCTGCCTGAAGCCATCGGTGAAGTGACCCGCGCCGGCAACATCTTCAAATTCTTCGCCGGTGAATGCCTGCGCCTGTCCGGCGACTACCTGCCGTCGGTGCGTCCGGGCGTCAACGTTGAAGTCACTCGCGAAGCCTTGGGCGTGGTCGGTCTGATCACCCCGTGGAACTTCCCGATTGCCATTCCTGCATGGAAAATCGCTCCGGCCCTGGCCTATGGCAACTGCGTCGTGCTCAAGCCGGCGGACCTGGTTCCGGGTTGCGCCTGGGCCCTGGCTGAAATCATCTCCCGCGCAGGCTTCCCGGCCGGTGTGTTCAACCTGGTGATGGGCAGCGGTCGCGTGGTGGGAGACGCACTGGTCAACAGCCCGAAAGTCGATGGCATCAGCTTCACCGGTTCCGTGGGCGTGGGTCGTCAGATCGCCGTCAGCTGCGTATCGCGCCAGGCCAAGGTACAGCTGGAAATGGGTGGCAAGAACCCGCAGATCATTCTCGACGACGCCGACCTCAAGCAAGCGGTCGAATTGTCGGTACAGAGCGCGTTCTACTCCACCGGCCAGCGTTGCACCGCTTCCAGCCGCTTTATCGTCACCGCCGGCATCCACGACCAGTTCGTCGAAGCCATGGCTGAGCGCATGAAGTCGATCAAGGTCGGTCACGCCTTGAAAGCCGGTACCGACATCGGTCCGGTGGTTTCCCAGGCTCAGCTTGAACAGGACATGAAGTACATTGACATCGGCCAGTCCGAAGGTGCGCGTCTGGTCAGCGGCGGTGGTCTGGTGACGTGCGACACCGAGGGTTACTTCCTGGCGCCAACCTTGTTTGCCGACAGCGAAGCCTCGATGCGTATCAGCCAGGAAGAGATCTTCGGACCGGTGGCCAACATCGTCCGCGTCGCCGATTACGAAGCAGCCCTGGCCATGGCCAACGACACCGAGTTCGGGCTGTCGGCGGGCATTGCCACCACGTCGTTGAAATACGCCAACCACTTCAAACGCCATTCCCAGGCCGGGATGGTGATGGTCAACCTGCCGACCGCCGGTGTGGATTACCACGTTCCGTTCGGTGGGCGTAAAGGTTCATCCTATGGATCACGTGAGCAAGGTCGCTATGCGCAAGAGTTTTACACCGTTGTGAAGACTGCCTACATCGGCTCGTAACGCACCATCCCTGCAGGAGCGAGCTTTGCTCGCGATGGTCTTGAGGTCGCGGCGGTAAACCTGATGCCCCGCGTCATCGTTGACCACCATCGCGAGCAGAGCTCGCTCCTACAGGGAACCACCAAAGATTCACCCCGCATAAAAATAATCAGTGGGAGTACATCTACATGCAATCGACCCAAAAGCCGACTCACGTCCGCTATTTGATCCTGCTCATGCTGTTTCTGGTGACCACGATCAACTACGCCGACCGCGCTACCATCGCAATCGCCGGCTCCAGCCTGCAGAAAGACCTCGGCATCGACGCCGTTACCCTCGGCTACATCTTCTCCGCATTCGGTTGGGCCTACGTGGCCGGGCAAATCCCCGGTGGCTGGCTGCTGGACCGTTTCGGTTCGAAAAAAATCTACGCGTTGAGTATCTTCACCTGGTCGCTGTTCACCGTGCTGCAGGGATATGTCGGCGAGTTCGGCATGTCCACGGCAGTGGTTGCGCTGTTCATGCTGCGCTTCCTGGTGGGCCTGGCTGAAGCGCCATCCTTCCCCGGCAACGCACGTATCGTGGCGGCCTGGTTCCCGACCGCCGAGCGCGGCACTGCCTCGGCGATTTTCAACTCGGCGCAATACTTCGCCACGGTACTGTTCGCACCGCTGATGGGCTGGATCGTCTACAGCTTCGGCTGGCAGCACGTGTTCATCGTCATGGGCGTGATCGGTATCATCTTCTCCGGGGTCTGGCTGAAGGTTATCCACAGCCCGCGTCAGCACCCGATGATCAACGATGCCGAATTCAAGCACATCGCCGACAACGGCGGCATGGTCGACATGGATCAGGACAAGGGTAAAGGCAAGAAGACCGATGGTCCGAAGTGGGACTACATCCGTCAGTTGCTGACCAACCGCATGATGCTCGGCGTATACCTGGGCCAATACTGCATCAACGGCATCACCTACTTCTTCCTGACCTGGTTCCCGGTGTACCTGGTGCAGGAACGCGGCATGACCATTCTCAAGGCCGGTTTCATCGCGTCCTTGCCGGCGATCTGCGGCTTCATCGGTGGTGTGCTCGGCGGGGTGATTTCCGATTACCTGCTGCGCAAAGGCCATTCCCTGACTTTCGCCCGCAAGGCGCCGATCATTGCCGGCCTGCTGGTTTCCAGCAGCATCGTGGCCTGCAACTACGTGGATGTTGAATGGATGGTGGTCGGTTTCATGGCCCTGGCATTCTTCGGCAAAGGCGTTGGCGCACTGGGCTGGGCCGTGGTGTCCGACACCTCGCCGAAGCAGATCGCCGGCCTGAGCGGTGGCCTGTTCAACACCTTCGGTAACCTCGCTTCCATCACCACCCCGATCGTCATCGGCTACATCATCAGCTCCACCGGTTCGTTCAAGTGGGCACTGGTGTTTGTCGGCTGCAACGCTTTGGTCGCAGTGTTCAGCTATCTGGTGATCGTGGGCCCGATCAAGCGTGTGGTGCTCAAAGAGCCACCAGCGAACGGTTCTGAAGCCCCTGGCAAATTGTCTCAAGCGCATTCCTGAGGAGCGGCGTCATGCAGTTGATTGAACATTCCGACTCGCCGCGCTACATCCGCCTGCACGAGCGGGATAACGTGGTCATCGTGGTCAATGATCAGGGCGTACCAGCCGGCACCGAGTTTGCCGATGGCCTGGTCACCGTGGACTTCGTGCCGCAGAGCCACAAGGTCACCCTGGAAGACATTCCTGAAGGTGGCCAGGTGATTCGTTACGGCCAGGTCATTGGCTATGCTTTGCAGCCGATTCCCCGCGGCAGTTGGGTCAAGGAAGATCAACTGCGCATGCCGACCGCGCCACCGCTGGACAGCCTGCCGCTGTCCACCGAAGTGCCGGCCGCGCAGGAGCCGCTGGAAGGCTTCACTTTCGAGGGTTATCGCAATGCCGACGGCACCGTCGGCACGCGCAACATTCTCGGCATCACTACCACCGTGCAGTGCGTGACCGGGGTGCTGGATCATGCGGTCAAGCGCATCAAGGATGAGTTGCTGCCAAAGTACCCGCACGTCGATGACGTGGTGGCGCTGACCCACAGCTACGGCTGTGGCGTGGCGATCACCGCCACCGACGCCTACATCCCGATCCGCACCGTGCGCAACCTGGCGCGCAACCCGAACCTGGGTGGCGAGGCCTTGGTGATCAGCCTGGGCTGCGAGAAATTGCAGGCTGGGCAGGTGATGCACGACAACGACAGCTCGGTGGATTTGAGCGAGCCTTGGTTGTACCGCTTGCAGGACTCCAGCCACGGCTTCACCGAGATGATCGAGCAGATCATGGAGCTGGCCGAAACCCGTTTGAAGAAACTCGATCAACGTCGCCGGGAAACCGTGCCGGCGTCCGAGCTGATTCTCGGCATGCAATGTGGCGGCAGTGATGCGTTCTCCGGCATCACCGCCAACCCGGCGCTCGGTTATGCCTCGGACCTGCTGCTGCGGGCCGGTGCGACGGTGATGTTTTCCGAAGTCACTGAAGTGCGCGATGCCATTTATCTGCTGACCTCCCGCGCGGAAAACCAGGACGTCGCCCAGGAACTGGTGCGGGAAATGGACTGGTACGACCGCTACCTGGCCAAGGGTGAAGCAGATCGTAGCGCCAACACCACGCCAGGCAACAAGAAGGGCGGGTTGTCGAACATTGTCGAGAAGTCCTTGGGCTCGATCGTCAAGTCCGGCAGCAGCGCGATCAATGGCGTGCTTGGCCCTGGCGAGCGTTTCAAACGCAAAGGCCTGATCTTCTGCGCGACCCCGGCCAGCGACTTTGTCTGTGGGACCTTGCAGCTGGCGGCGGGGATGAACCTGCATGTATTCACCACCGGTCGTGGTACGCCTTACGGGTTGGCCATGGCCCCGGTCGTCAAGGTCTCGACCCGGACCGAACTGGCGCAACGCTGGCCGGACCTGATCGACATCGACGCCGGGCGTATTGCCACCGGCCGCGCATCGATCGAGGAATTGGGCTGGGAGCTGTTCCACTACTACCTGGATGTGGCCAGCGGCAAGAAACAGACCTGGGCCGAGCAGCACAAGCTGCATAACGACATCACCCTGTTCAATCCGGCGCCGATCACTTAAGACCGAGTCGCCTGCTTCGCGAGCAAGCCCGCTCCCACACTGGATTGTCGTCGCGCACAAATTTTGTGTTCGACACTGATCAAATGTGGGAGCGGGCTTGCTCGCGATGGCGATCTACCAGACGCCAACGTCTTCAGTGGCTTATCATTAGCCCCCTAACGACGCCCACCCCAAGGTCCTCCCGGCATGCTGGCAATTTTCCTCGAAACCCTGAACATCACCGCGCCGGTGTTTGCCATGCTGTTTCTGGGGGTGCTGCTCAAACGCATCGACTGGATCAACGACAACTTCATCCACACCGCGTCGGCACTGGTGTTCAACGTCACCATGCCGGCGCTGCTGTTTCTGGGCATCCTGCATGCCGACCTGCACGCGGCATTGCAGCCGGCGCTGCTGATCTATTTCTCCGTGGCGACGCTTTTGTGTTTTGCCATTGCCTGGGGCTGGGCGATCTGGAAGTGTCCGCGGGAGGATCGCGGGATCTACACCCAGGGCGCCTTTCGCGGTAACAACGGGGTCATCGGCCTGGCGCTGGCGGCGAGCATGTACGGTGCCTACGGAATTTCCCTCGGGGCGATACTCGCGGCGCTGGTGATCCTGTTTTACAACACGCTCTCGACTATCGTGCTGGCGGTCTACAGCCCGGTGATCAAGTCCGATCCTTGGAGTATCTGCAAAAGCGTGTTCAGCAATCCGCTGATCATCAGCGTGATTGCGGCGGCGCCGTTCGCCTATTTCAAGATCGGCTTGCCCGGCTGGCTGGAGACCTCCGGCCAGTACCTGGCGCAAACCACGCTGCCGCTGGCGCTGATCTGCATTGGCGGCACGCTGTCGCTGGCAGCGCTGCGCAAAAGCGGCCACATGGCGCTGAGTTCAAGCCTGTTGAAGATGATCGGCCTGCCGGTGCTGGCGACGCTGGGGGCATGGCTGTGGGGCTTTCGTGGGGCGGAACTGGGGATTCTGTTCCTGTACTTCGGCAGCCCGACCGCCGCTGCCAGTTTCGTCATGGCCCGGGCGGCGGACGGCAATCACGAGTTGGCGGCGGCGATTATCGTGATCACTACGTTGATGGCGGCTGTCACCACCAACATCGGGATCTTCTTCTTGCAGTGGGGTGGCTGGATTTAGCGCCCCTGTTCGTCGGCCAGGGTTTTGCACACCGGTTCGATAACCGGAGGCGCCTGGGTCGGATAGTGCGTGGGCATGACCTGCACCGGGGTTGTCGCGACGAAGCCATCGGCAAAGGTCGTTTCGACAAAGGTCGCTTTCCAGCCATTTTCCGGTGTGTCGATCTGCATGTCGGCATTGAGCGGGTCTGTGAGCTTTACGTCTTCAGGCACGTACTGGACGCCACAGGGGTGACGAAAGTCCCGGGCGACCGGATTTATCGCCGTCCATTGAACGACTCGCACCGGTGCCTCGGAAAAGTGCAGCCCCACCCTTCGTGTTGAAGCGTGCGGAGTCGAGCGCATGGAAATGACCGGCAAAGGCTTGTCCTGTTGCCAGCGATTGATGACCGGTATCAGCGAGTTCTCGACGAAACGATTGATGCCGTAGTGGCTGGCATTGGGCGCGATTCGCAAGGCTTTCGGGCCGGGTAGCTGATCGAAGAAAAACTGTGAATTGTCTGGCAGGAAAAAATCGTCGCTGCTGGCATTGACGATGTATTTCGGGATCGTCAGGCGATCGGCATAGCGGGTTTGCAAGTAGCTTAGCGGATCTTCGATTTTCATCAGGTGTGCGAAGTTTTCAGTCTTGATTCGTTGGGTAATACCCTCGTGATGGTAGTCAAAAAATGCCAGTGGCCAGTTCTTTCCGTAGGCCTGCCAGGTATGTTCAAGCACACTGTCGGTGCCCAGTACGTCGATCACAAACGGCACGATGGCCTTGATCCGCTCATCGGCAATCGCTGCCAGCCAGGTGGCCCAGCCACGTTTTGATGCGCCGCTGGCAATGAAACGGTCTATTCCCCAGGGTTGCAGCTCCTTTTGCGCGAGGTCCATGGCCTTGATCATCGACACCACCATGGGTAGGCGCACCGACATGTACGGGCGCTGATGCGGGTCATCGAGAAAGAGCTTCCAGCTGTGGGCGACGCTGGCATCTTCAGTGCGCGCAATGCCGTCGTCGGTATAGGTCAGGTACTGGTTCGGAACGTTGCTGACTGAAATGACAATCGTGCGTGTTTTACGCGCCACTTCAAGTGCCATGGCTTCGGTAAAGTCCGTCGGCTCGTCGGCGTTGTTTTGCCCTGCGTTAGGGGTTCCGTTATTGGCCACCAGCAGCGACTGGCCGCGCACGGCATTGTCCGGGATGTAGATGTCCACGGTGTGTATCCACTGTGCGGGGCTGACCAATCCTTGTGGCGACCATTGCTGGGAGGACAGGTCGAAACTGCGCTTTTCCACACCTGGAAATGACGTGTTGCCTTTGGCGGTGTAAACCAGTGGCCTGGCGCCTTCGGCTTTCGTGTAGCAGGCAAGCACTTCGCTGAAGTCTTGATTGCTGGCCTCGAAACACGCCTGGGCAGAGGCATGTATCGAGCTGCTGACGAGCAGGCTGGTCAAGATCAATTTCGACAATACGAACCTGGCGTTCAATCCCATGAGAACCTTCCTTGTAAAGCGGGGGAGAGGTCCGGGTCCTGATTGCTGCAATGCTGCACCGACCATCCCCCAAGTGGATTATTGTCGGCGCAGTGTGTCGAAAAGAGGTGTGGGCGAACAGGTTTGGCGGGGCGTCTTTTATTGTCGAAATATGTGGTTGAACCCTTCAACCACAAGGGTTACCGAGGGCGGCGAACTACTCTGGCGATGCTGATCACTCCGGCTTCTGATAGCTGTCGATCACTTCCTGCGCTGCCCTGAACGCATCGATCGCCGCCGGCACACCGGCATACACCGCGCAATGCAGCAGCGCCTCGCGAATCTCATCCACAGTGCAGCCGTTGTTCAGCGCACCGCGCACGTGGCCTTTCAACTCCTGCGGGCATTTGAGTGCGGTCAGGGCCGCGAGGGTGATCAGGCTGCGGGTTTTCAGCGGCAGACCTTCGCGATTCCACACCCCGCCCCAGGCGTGTTCATTGACGAAATCCTGCAGCGGCTGGGTGAACTCGGTGGCGTTGGCCAGTGCGCGGTCGACGAAGGCGTCGCCCATCACTTGGCGGCGGACTTCAACGCCGGGTTTTTTATTCTCGGTCATGGGACTTCCCTCTTATGGTGTTGGCGACGCCATGCGCGTAGCGACGTGAACAGCAAAAACGCCACCAACGCCGGCAGGACGAAAAACAGCATCAAGTGTTCCAGCTTGCCGGCCAGTGGCATGCCGGTGGTGAACGACACCACGTGCAGTCCATAGGCCAGGTACAAACCCAGAAACAGCAGGCCTTCGGCGCGGGTCACCCGGTAACCGGAGTAAAACACCGGCAGGCACAGCGCCGCGACGCCGAGCATCACCGGCAGGTCGAAATCCAGGGCGTTGGGCGACACCGACAGCGGCGACGGCGCCACCAGTGCGGTAAAGCCGAGCACGCCCAGGAGGTTGAACAGGTTGCTGCCGATCACGTTGCCCACGGCAATCTCGCGCTCGCCGCGCATTGCGGCGATCAACGAAGTGGCGAGCTCAGGCAGTGACGTGCTGACAGCGACGATGGTCAGGCCGATGATCCGCTCCGACAACCCCAAATCGGTGGCGACCGCAACCGCTGCACCCAGCAACAAGTGCCCGGCGTACACCAGCATCGCCAGTCCGGCGACGATCATCAGCAGGCTGCTCAGCCATGGCGCTTGCGGGTGGTGGTCATGGCTCGATACCGGCCGTGCCGAGTGCCGTGACTGGCGCAGCAACAAGCCCAGGTAAATCGCCAGAGCCGCAATCAGCATCACGCCGTCGGCCCGGGTCAGTTCTTCATTCCAGGCGAGTACGAACACCAACAGGCTGGCGCCGATCATCAACGGAATATCCAGACGCACCAGTTGTCGGGAAACCCTCAACGGGATGATCAGCGCGGACAACCCGAGGGTGACAAGGATGTTGAAAATGCTGCTGCCGATCACGCTGCCGACCGCGATGTCGGCGTTGTGCGCCAGGGTGGCTTGCAGGCTGACTGCCATCTGCGGGGCGCTGCTGCCGAGGGCGACGATGGTCAGGCCGATGATCAGCGGGCGTATGTGCAATCGTGCGGCAATGCGTACGGCGGCGCGCACCATCAATTCGGCGCCGACAATCAGCAGGAGCAATCCGCTGAGCAATTCGATCACGCTGATCAGGGGTAAATCGGCTAATCCGAAAATGGTCGGGGCTCCATCGGTCAGTCGTCGAGGGCCTGGACGCGAACCCGTGCGGTGCCGCTTTTAAGCATGCCCAGGCGCGCGGCGGCTTCATGGGACAGGTCGATCAGGCGGCCGCGCGTGTGTGGTCCGCGATCATTGATGCGCACCACGCAGGATTTGTCGTTATTCAGATTGGTCACCTTCACCCGTGTACCGAAGGGTAGCTGGCGATGGGCGGCGGTCATGGAATTCTTGTCGAAACGCTCGCCGTTGGCGGTGCGTTTGCCTTGGTGTTTGGCGCCGTAATACGAAGCCACGCCGGTTTTGTCGTAGCCGTGCGGATCGACGGTGTCGGTGCTGGCGCAGCCGGCCAGGAGGGAGAGGAGGGCGCAGGCGCTGAGTAGACGTTTCATTTCAAAGGCTCCCAAAAAACAAATGTGGGAGCGAGCCTGCTCGCGAAGAGGGCGCTACATTCAACATCTTTGTTGACTGTCATACCGCTTTCGCGAGCAGGCTCGCTCCCACAGGGGTAGAGCCAGACTTCAAAACTGGCTCCATTCCGGTCAGCCTTCGAGCTTGCTTTTCAGCAATTCGTTCACTTGTTGCGGGTTGGCCTTGCCTTTGGAGGCTTTCATGGCCTGGCCGACGAAGAAGCCGAACATCTTGCCGCGCTTGGCTTCGTCTGCCGCACGGTATTGCTCGACCTGCTCGGCGTTGGCCGCGAGCATTTCGTCCAGCACCGCCGAGATGGCGCCGGTGTCGGTCACTTGCTTGAGGCCGCGCTTGTCGATGATCTCGTCCGCGCTGCCTTCGCCGTTGGCCATTGCTTCAAACACCACCTTGGCGATCTTGCCGGAGATGGTGTTGTCCTTGATGCGCAGCAGCATGCCGCCCAGTTGCTCGGCCGAAACCGGCGACTGGTCGATGTCCAGGCCTTGCTTGTTCAACAGGCTGCCCAGTTCAACCATCACCCAGTTGGCCGCCAGTTTGGCGTCGCCGCCGATGCTCGCGACTTGTTCGAAGTAGTCGGCTTGCTCACGGCTGGTGGCCAGGACGCTGGCGTCGTAGACCGACAGACCGAATTGCTCCTGGAAGCGCTCGCGTTTCTGCGGTGGCAGTTCCGGCAGGGTGGCGCGCACGTCGTCGAGGAACGAGTTCTCGATGACTACCGGCAGCAGGTCCGGATCGGGGAAGTAACGGTAGTCGTTGGCTTCCTCTTTACTGCGCATCGGACGGGTTTCGTCCTTGTTCGGATCGTACAGGCGGGTCTGCTGGATCACTTTTCCGCCGTCTTCGATCAGCTCGATCTGACGCTGAATCTCGGAGTTGATCGCCTTCTCGATGAAACGGAACGAGTTGACGTTCTTGATCTCGCAGCGGGTGCCGAATTCGACCTGGCCTTTCGGACGGATCGACACGTTGCAGTCGCAACGTAGCGAGCCTTCGGCCATGTTGCCGTCGCAGATGCCCAGGTAGCGCACCAGCGCATGGATCGCCTTGACGTAAGCCACGGCTTCCTTGGCGCTGCGCATGTCCGGCTCGGAGACGATTTCCAGCAACGGCGTGCCGGCACGGTTCAGGTCGATGCCGCTGGCGCCGTTGAATTCTTCGTGCAGGCTCTTGCCGGCGTCTTCTTCCAGGTGCGCGCGGGTGATGCCGACACGTTTGACCGTGCCGTCTTCGAGGGCGATGTCCAGGTGGCCCTTGCCGACGATCGGCAATTCCATCTGGCTGATCTGATAGCCCTTCGGCAGATCCGGGTAGAAATAGTTTTTACGGGCGAACACGTTGTGCTGGCCGATTTCGGCGTCAATCGCCAGACCGAACATCACCGCCATGCGCACCGCTTCCTGGTTCAGCACCGGCAGTACGCCAGGCATGCCGAGGTCAACCAGGCTGGCCTGGGTGTTCGGCTCGGAACCGAAGGTGGTGGAACTACCGGAAAAGATTTTCGACCGGGTGGTGAGCTGGGTGTGAATCTCCAGCCCGATCACGACTTCCCATTGCATGTGTGTCTCCTCAGAAGCCGGTTGGGGTGCGGGTGTGCCAGTCAGTGTTCAGCTGGTACTGATGGGCAACATTGAGCAAACGGCCTTCCTGGAAATACGGGGCGAGCAATTGCACGCCGACCGGCAGACCATCGACAAAGCCTGCAGGCATGGACAAGCCCGGCAAACCGGCGAGGTTGGCGGTGATGGTGTAGACGTCTTCCAGGTACGCAGCGACCGGGTCGCTGTTCTTGGCGCCAAGCTTCCAGGCCGGGTTTGGCGTGGTTGGGCCGAGGATGATGTCGACCTCATTGAAGGCCGCCATGAAGTCGTTCTTGATCAAGCGACGAATCTTCTGCGCTTTCAGATAATAGGCGTCGTAGTAACCGGCCGACAGCGCATAGGCACCGACCATGATCCGGCGCTGCACTTCCGGGCCGAAACCTTCGCCGCGGGAGCGCTTGTACAGGTCTTCCAGATTTTTCGGGTCTTCGCAGCGATAGCCGAAACGTACGCCGTCGAAACGCGACAGGTTGGAAGAGGCTTCCGCCGGGGCGATCACGTAGTACGCAGGAATCGCGTGCTGCATGTTCGGCAGGCTGATTTCCTTGACCACGGCGCCGAGCTTTTTCAGCTCTTCAACGCTGGCCATGACCAGGTCGGCGATGCGTGGGTCGAGACCGGTGCTGAAATACTCTTTAGGTACGCCGATGCGCAGGCCTTGCAGCGAGCCGTTGAGGCTGGCGCTGTAGTCCGGCACGGGCTCATCGATGCTGGTGGAGTCGTTCGGATCGAAGCCTGCCATACCTTGCAACAGAATCGCGCAGTCTTCGGCAGTGCGCGCCAATGGACCGCCCTGATCGAGACTGGACGCGTAAGCGATCATACCCCAGCGCGAAACGCGACCGTACGTCGGTTTCAGACCGGTGAGGTTGGTCAGCGCGGCAGGCTGACGAATCGAACCGCCAGTGTCGGTGCCGGTCGCCGCAGGCAGCAGACGAGCGGCAACCGCAGCAGCCGAACCGCCGGACGAGCCGCCCGGAACGTATTCCAGGTTCCACGGGTTTTTCACCGCGCCGTAGTAGCTCGACTCGTTGGCCGACCCCATGGCGAATTCGTCCATGTTGGTCTTGCCCAGGGTCACGGCGCCGGCAGCGGCCAGTTTGGCGACGACGGTGGCGTCGTACGGTGCCTTGAAGTTGTCGAGCATCTTCGAGCCGCAGCTGGTGCGAATGCCCTGGGTGCAGAACAGGTCCTTGTGGGCGATCGGCGCGCCGAGCAGGGCGCCGCTCTCACCATTGGCCCGACGGGCGTCAGCGGCTTTCGCCTGCGTCAGCGCCAGGTCCTCGGTGAGGCTGATGAAACTGTTGAGCTGCGGATCGAGCTGGGCGATGCGCGCCAGCAGGACTTTGGTCAGCTCTTCGGAGGAAAACTTTTTATCGGCGAGTCCGCGGGCGATCTCGGCCAGAGTCAATTGATGCATTGCAGGCTCTTTCCCTTTAGTCGATGACTTTCGGAACCAGGTACAGGCCGTTTTCGACCGCTGGTGCGATGGACTGGTAGGCCTCGCGGTGATTGGTCTCGGTCACGACGTCTGCACGCAGGCGCTGGCTGGCTTCCAGTGGGTGGGCCAGCGGTTCGATACCGTCGGTATTGACCGCCTGCATTTCGTCGACCAGCCCGAGAATGCTGTTGAGGGCCGAAGTGATGTGTGGAAGATCGGCATCATTGAGGCCAAGGCAGGCCAGATGAGCGATTTTTTCCACGTCGGAGCGTTCAAGCGCCATTGGGATTCTCCAGTGGAAAACAAAACGGACCGCGTCCGTGTGTTAGATTGTCGGAACACTACCGCACTTCTACGGTCATAAGGCCGCGATTGTGGGGCTTGGTGCACAGAAAAGCGGCCAATTTAACATATTGGCGCCTTGCCCAAAATCCCTGTCGTTGTTAGAGTTTGCCGCACTTTTTTACCCACGCGTTGCCTAGGGTCCTTTCCCCATGTTCAAGAAACTGCGTGGCATGTTTTCCAGCGATCTTTCCATTGACCTGGGCACTGCCAACACCCTTATTTACGTGCGCGAGCGCGGTATCGTCCTGAATGAGCCCTCCGTTGTGGCCATTCGGACACACGGTAACCAGAAAAGTGTCGTTGCCGTCGGCACCGAGGCCAAGCGCATGCTCGGCCGTACGCCGGGCAACATTGCTGCCATTCGTCCGATGAAGGACGGCGTGATCGCCGACTTCAGCGTGTGCGAAAAAATGCTGCAGTACTTTATCAACAAAGTTCACGAAAACAGCTTCCTGCAGCCTAGCCCTCGCGTGTTGATCTGCGTTCCATGCAAATCCACCCAGGTTGAGCGTCGTGCCATCCGTGAATCGGCCCTTGGCGCCGGTGCCCGTGAAGTGTTCCTGATCGAGGAGCCGATGGCCGCTGCGATCGGTGCCGGCCTGCCGGTTGAAGAAGCTCGCGGTTCGATGGTCGTGGATATCGGTGGCGGTACCACTGAAATCGCGCTGATCTCCCTGAACGGCGTGGTTTACGCCGAATCCGTACGCGTTGGCGGCGACCGTTTCGACGAAGCGATCATCACCTACGTACGTCGCAACTACGGCAGCCTGATCGGCGAATCCACCGCCGAGCGCATCAAGCAGGAAATCGGTACGGCCTACCCGGGCGGCGAAGTTCGCGAAGTCGATGTTCGCGGCCGTAACCTGGCCGAAGGCGTTCCGCGCGCATTCACCCTGAACTCCAACGAAGTGCTGGAAGCTCTGCAAGAGTCCCTGGCGACCATCGTTCAGGCCGTGAAAAGCGCCCTGGAGCAATCGCCGCCGGAATTGGCTTCCGACATCGCCGAGCGTGGCCTGGTACTGACCGGTGGTGGCGCCTTGCTGCGTGACCTGGACAAATTGCTGGCCCAGGAAACCGGTCTGCCGGTGATCGTTGCCGAAGACCCGCTGACCTGCGTTGCTCGCGGCGGTGGCCGTGCATTGGAAATGATGGATAAACACACCATGGACCTGCTTTCCAGCGAATAAGTCGCCGGATCGCCTCTATGCTGTTGAGCGCGCAGGCGGCACTTTGCAGTGCTGCCTGTTCGCGTTTATCTTCTGTCAGTCTGCATCCTGGCCGGATTGCTGCCACATGAATAAACAGAACATTTGCCTGGGAGGAGCGGCTTATTAAACCGCTTTTCACCAAGGGCCCTTCACTGGGCGTGCGCCTGTTGGTGCTGGTCGTGCTATCGGTCGCGCTGATGGTGGTCGATGCCCGTTTCAGTCTGCTCAAGCCTGCACGCAGCCAGATGTCGCTGGTGCTGATGGACGCCTACTGGATCACTGACCTGCCTGGACGACTGTGGGAAGGTATTGCCAGTCAGTTTGGCAGCCGGACCGAGCTCGTCGCCGAAAACGAAAAACTCAAAAGCGAAAACCTGCTGTTGCAGGGGCGCATGCAGAAGCTTGCCTCCCTGACTGAGCAGAATGTTCGGCTGCGCGAGTTGCTCAACTCGTCGGCACTGGTCAATGAAAAGGTCGAAGTGGCCGAGTTGATCGGCATGGACCCCAACCCCTTCACCCATCGCATCATCATCAACAAAGGTGAGCGTGACGGCGTGGTCCTCGGCCAACCAGTGCTCGATGCCCGTGGCCTGATGGGCCAGGTGGTCGAGTTGATGCCCTACACCTCCCGCGTCTTGCTGCTGACCGATACCACCCACAGTATTCCGGTGCAGGTGAACCGTAACGGTTTGCGGGCGATTGCCAGCGGCACCGGTAACCCGGAACGTCTCGAATTGCGGCATGTGGCCGATACCGCCGACATCAAGGAAGGCGACTTGCTGGTCAGCTCCGGTCTCGGCCAACGTTTCCCGGCCGGTTATCCGGTGGCGACGGTCAAGGAAGTGATTCACGATTCCGGCCAGCCGTTTGCCATTGTCCGTGCCATTCCGACCGCTGCCTTGAACCGCAGCCGTTACCTGCTGCTGGTGTTCAGCGACAACCGTACGGCCGAAGAGCGCGCCAACGATGCCGCCCAGGCTCAGGAAAGCCTGGATGCACAGGGCGGTGGCCCGACCATTCCGGCGACGGTGCCGAAACTGGTCAACCCGGTAGCCCCGGCTGTGCCGGCCGCTGCACCCGCGGCGCCTGCCACGGCGACCCCGACAACCGCTGCGCCGGCAAAACCGGCCACCACGCCAGCCAAACCGGCGGCCGCTAAACCGCCGGCCACCAAGCCCGTTGCTGCGAAGCCTGCCGCTAAGCCGCCGGCCTCTGCGCCGGCCACTCCTGTGGGAAGAGAATAATGGGCGGAGTCAAAGCGTCCCGAAACGGCTGGATAGTCTGGCTGACATTTGCCGTCGGCCTGCTCCTCAGCGTTTCGCCGTTGCCGCAATTCATGGAAATCCTGCGCCCGCTGTGGCTGGCCTTGCTGCTGGCATTCTGGGCCTTGAACCTGCCGCAGACCGTCGGGATGGTGACGGCGTTTTGCCTGGGGCTGGCCGAGGACGTGCTCTACGGTACCTTGCTGGGTCAGAATGCCTTGATCCTGACGCTCATCACCTATCTGGTGCTGGCACTGCAACAGCGCCTGCGGATGTTCCCGATGTGGCAGCAGAGCCTGGTGATCCTGGTGATCTTCGGCCTCGCCCAGCTTGTACAACTATGGCTCAGTGCCTTGACCGGCAATCGTCAGCCGACGCTGGCGCTGGTACTGCCAGCACTGGTCAGCGCGTTGCTCTGGCCCTGGATCAGTTTCGGTTTGCGCGGATTGCGTCGACGCTACAAAATCAATTAATTCGCTCAGGCATTAGACAGGGAGAGGTCTTGATGAAACGGTTGTACCTCGCCTCTGGCTCGCCGCGTCGGCGTGAACTGCTCACGCAGATCGGCGTTCCGTTCTCCGCCGTCAGTGCGGACATCGATGAAACTCCTTTAGCTCAAGAATCCCCATCGGCCTATGTCGAGCGCCTGGCGCGCGACAAGGCCGAGGCCGGGCGCGGCGTCGTCGTGTCTGACGAACCGTTCTGCGTGCTCGGCGCCGATACCGCCGTGGTACAGGGCGGAAAAATTCTCGGCAAACCGGTTGATCAAGCGGATGCGTGCGCCATGCTGATGATGCTGTCAGGGTGTGAGCATGAGGTCCTGACTGCGATTGCCGTGCTCGATGGCGAACGTTGCGAGTCCCGGATTGTCACCAGTCGGGTGCGATTTCGTGCTATCAGTCGCGATGAAGCCGCGGCCTACTGGGCCAGCGGCGAACCACGGGACAAGGCGGGCGGTTATGGCATTCAAGGACTGGGTGCGGTGTTTGTCGCCGGACTCAATGGAAGTTATTCAGCGGTAGTCGGACTACCGCTTTGCGAAACCGCGGAACTGCTCGGCCATTTCGGCATACCCTGTTGGCAACCCCGGAACGCGCTTTAAGCGTCGTCCTGAACAGATGCGGCCATTATCGTGAACATGCCTGAACGAGACCCTGCCATGAGTGAAGAGATCCTGATCAACATCACGCCGATGGAATCGCGCGTGGCGGTGGTCGAAAACGGTGTCCTGCAAGAGGTCCATGTCGAGCGCACACAAAAGCGCGGGATCGTCGGCAACATCTATAAAGGCAAAGTCGTGCGGGTATTGCCGGGGATGCAGGCGGCATTCGTCGATATCGGCCTGGATCGTGCCGCATTCATTCATGCGTCGGAAATTTCCCTGCGCGAAGGCCCGGCGGTCGAGAGCATCAGTGCACTGGTGCACGAAGGCCAGAGCCTGGTGGTGCAAGTGACCAAGGACCCGATCGGCTCCAAGGGCGCACGCCTGACCACTCAGCTGTCGATTCCTTCGCGTTACCTGGTGTACATGCCACGCACGGCCCATGTCGGCATTTCCCTGAAGATCGAAGACGAGGCCGAGCGCGAGCGACTCAAGCAAGTGGTCACTGATTGCGTGGCCAAGGAAGGGATCAAGGAAGCCGGCGGTTTCATTCTGCGCACGGCAGCCGAAGGTGCTGGCGCCGATGAAATCCTCATGGACATCCGCTACCTGCGAAGGCTCTGGGATCAGATCAGCGCCCAGATCAAAACCATCAGCGCGCCCAGCGTGATCTACGAAGACCTCGGTTTGGCGCTACGCACCCTGCGTGATCTGGTGAGCCCGAAAATCGAGAAGATCCGCATCGATTCCCGGGAAACCTTCCAGAAAACCACGCAATTCGTCGCCGAACTGATGCCCGAGATTGCCGACCGTCTGGAGCACTACCCGGGCGAGCGGCCGATTTTTGACCTGTACGGCGTGGAAGACGAAATCCAGAAGGCTCTCGAGCGCAAGGTCCCGCTCAAGTCCGGCGGTTATCTGGTGGTCGACCCGGCTGAAGCCATGAGCACCATCGACGTCAACACCGGGGCGTTCGTCGGCCATCGCAACCTCGAAGAAACCATCTTCAAGACCAACCTCGAAGCCGCGACAGCCATCGCTCGTCAATTGCGCCTGCGCAACCTCGGCGGAATCATCATCATCGACTTCATCGACATGGAAGATGAAGAACACCAGCGCCAGGTGTTGCGCACGCTCGAAAAGCAACTGGAGCGTGATCACGCCAAGACCAACATCATCGGTATTACCGAACTGGGCCTGGTGCAGATGACCCGCAAGCGCACCCGCGAAAGCCTTGAACAAGTGTTGTGCGAGCCGTGCAACGCCTGTCAGGGACGCGGCAAGCTCAAGACTCCGGAAACCGTTTGCTACGAAATCTTCCGCGAAATCCTGCGGGAAGCACGCGCCTATCAGGCGGAAGGCTATCGTGTATTGGCAAACCAGAAAGTGGTGGACCGCCTGCTCGACGAAGAGTCGGGCAACGTCGCCGAGCTGGAAGGGTTTATCGGGCGCACCATCCGCTTTCAGGTCGAAACCATGTATTCCCAGGAACAATACGACGTGGTGCTGCTCTGAAGCCTATCGTTTTGATTGTTCGAGAATGGCTGGCCTCAGCTTTTTGCAAAACTTTTGCCATGGGGGCCACCTGACATGGACCGTCTGACACGCATTTTGGCCGCACTGACCCGCTGGGGTCTGGGCCTGTGCGCGTTGATTTTGGTGTTGATGGCGCTCTACGTCAGCCTCGGCCGGGAGCTGACGCCGTTAGTCGCCGAGTACCGTGCCGACATCGAAACCAAAGCCAGCGATGTCTTGGGCATGCCGTTGCAGATCGGTGAACTCGAAGGCAACTGGAGTGGATTCGCCCCCATACTGATGGCGCACGACGTGACGGTCGGCGAGGGCGCCAATGCCTTGCACCTGGAACAGGTGCGTGCGGTGCCGGACCTTTGGGCCAGTCTTCTGGCGCGACAGGTACGCATCGCTCATCTGGAACTCAGTGGCCTGAAGATCAGCGTCAAGGAGGGTAACGACGGTCAATGGGCACTGGAAGGTTTGCCAGTGCAACAGGATCAACCAACCGATCCGGAACAGTTGCTCAATCGTATGCAGATGATCCAGCAACTGTCGGTACTCGACAGCCAGGTGACCTTGCAGCCGTTTGCACAGTCGCCGCTGACCCTGAACTACGTCGGCCTCAATCTGAAAACCGGGGCGTCACGGCAGCGGCTCGACGCGCGGCTGACACTGCCTGACGGGCAGCCGGTGGCGATGAGTCTGCGCACCCGCATTCGAGCCAGTCAATGGCAGGACAGTGAAGCCGAGGTCTACCTGAGCCTGCCGCAAAGCGACTGGTCGAAATGGTTGCCCGAGCGAGTGACCCAAGAGTGGAGTTTCTCTGAGATCAAAGCCGGCGGCGAGTTTTGGCTGACCTGGGGCAAAGGTGCCCTGCAAAGTGCTGCGGTCCGTTTGAATGCACCACAACTCAAGGGTGCCTACTCTGAGCGCAAGCAGATCCAGATCAACAATCTGGCCCTGAACGGCTACTTCCAGCGCAGTGCTGAAGGCGCGTCAGTGATTCTCGATTCCCTGGCGATGAACCTCGGTGAGACCCGCTGGGAAACGCATTTGCAACTCAAGCAAAACGCGGCCACTGATAAAACCGAAGAGCTCTGGCACTTGCAAGCCGACCGGGTCGATCTCACTCCGCTGACCCCGCTGCTCAACGCTCTGGCGCCGTTGCCAGAAGGTTTGGCCACGGTCGTCGAGCGGCTCAAAGTCACGGGCAGCCTGCGTAACGTGCTGGTCGATTTCCGCCCCAATGCTACAGACGACAGCAAGTTCGGCTTTGCCGCCAATCTCGACCAGGTAGGCTTCGATGCCTATCACGGTGCGCCGGCGGCGCGAAATGTCAGCGGCAGCATCAGTGGTGACCTGGGGCGCGGCGAATTGCGCATGGACAGCAAGGATTTCATGCTGCACCTGGACCCGATTTTCGCCAAGCCATGGCAGTACATTCAGGCCAATGCGCGGCTGACCTGGAAGCTCGATAAAGAAGGTTTCACCCTGATCGCGCCGTACCTGAAGGTGCTGGGCGAGGAAGGCAAGATCGCCGGCGACTTCCTGATTCGCCTGCATTTCGATCACACCCAGGAAGACTACATGGACCTGCGGGTTGGCATGGTGGACGGAGACGGTCGCTACACCGCCAAGTACTTGCCGACAGTCCTCAGCCCGGCGCTGGACGAATGGCTGCGCACGGCGATTCTCAAGGGCGCGGTGGACCAAGGCTTCTTCCAGTATCAAGGGTCGCTCAACCATGGTGCCGCAGACGAGGATCGTAGTATCAGCCTGTTCTTCAAGGTTCACGATGCCGAACTGGCCTTCCAGCCGGGCTGGCCCCATGTCAGCAAGGTCAGCGGCGATGTGTTTGTCGAAGACAGCGGCGTGCGGATTCTGGCCAGCAAGGGCCAGTTGCTCGATACCCAGGTCAACGATGTTTACGTCAACATTCCCCATGTGCCTGCCGGGCAGAACGTTCATTTGTTCCTCGATGGCGGATTTTCCGGCGGTTTGGGCGATGGCCTGAAAATCCTCCAGGAAGCGCCAATCGGTACCGGGGCAACCTTTGCCGGGTGGGAAGGCGAGGGTGATCTGCAAGGCAAGTTGAAGCTGGATATTCCGCTGGCCAAAGGCGAGGAGCCGAAGATTCTCGTCGATTTCAAGACCGCCAAGGCACGCTTGAAACTGGCTGAACCTGTGCTGGAGCTGACCCAACTCAAAGGTGATTTCCGTTTCGACAGTGCCAGGGGCCTGAGCGGGCAGAACATCAGCGCACGGGCGTTCGACAAGCCGGTCACCGCACGGATTTTTGCCGACGGCAGCCCGGGTAAGCTCAATACCCGGGTGACCGCGTCGGGCCAGGTCGAGGTCAGGAAACTGACCGACTGGCTGAAGGTGACCCAGCCTCTGCCGGTGAGTGGCGTGATCCCTTATCAACTGCAACTGACCCTCAATGACGCCGACAGCCAATTGCTGGTCAATTCCAACCTCAAGGGCGTAGCCGTCGATTTGCCTGCGCCGTTCGGCATGGCCGCCGATGCCGGGCGCGACACAACGTTCCGCATGACCTTGCAGGGCGACGAACGGCGTTATTGGGTCAACTACGGGGACCTGGCGGGTTTCACGTTTGCGGCCCCGGCCAGCAATTTCGCTGACGGTCGCGGGGAATTGTTCCTCGGTTCCGGCGAAGCCGTGTTGCCTGGCGCCAAAGGCCTGCGGATACGGGGCGTACTGTCGGAGCTGGACGTTGGCCCGTGGAAGGATCTGGCGGATAAATACGCAGGAGAGGACCCCGGCGGCAGCGCCAGGCAGTTGCTCAGCGGCGCGGACTTCAAGGTGGACAAGCTTAGCGGTATCGGCACCACGCTCGACCAGGCCTCGATTCAGCTGGCGCGCAAGCCTTCCGCCTGGGCGCTGCAACTCGACAGCCAGCAGATCAAGGGCAGTGCCAATCTGCCCGATGCGAAAGCCACGCCGATCACGATCAATCTGCAAACCGTGCGCCTGCCGGCACCGGACCCGGCCGTGCTGGCCGATGAAAACTCGCCGGATCCGCTGGCGTCGGTGGACCCGACGAAAATCCCCGCGATGGACATCACCATCAATCAGTTATTCCAGGGACAGGATCTGGTAGGGGGCTGGTCGCTGAAGATTCGTCCTACGCCCAAGGGCATTGTGTTCAACTCGCTGGACCTGGGCCTCAAGGGCCTACTGTTGGTGGGCAGCGGTGGTTGGGAGGGCGTGCCCGGCGCCAGCAACAGCTGGTACAAGGGACGCATCAGCGGCAAGAACCTGGCCGATGTGCTCAAGGGCTGGGGGTTTGCGCCGAGTGTCACCAGCCAGGACTTTTATATGGATGTCGATGGCCGCTGGCCCGGCTCGCCGGCCTGGGTAGCGACTAAACGCTTCTCCGGCTCGCTCGATGCGACGCTCAATCAGGGCCAGTTCGTCGAGGTCGAAGGCAGTGCCCAGGCGTTGCGGGTATTTGGTTTGCTCAACTTCAACTCCATCGGCCGGCGCCTGCGCCTGGACTTCTCCGACCTGTTCGGCAAAGGTCTGAGTTATGACCGGGTCAAGGGGCTGCTGGTTGGGACCAATGGCGTATATGTCACCCGTGAGCCGATCCGGCTGACCGGCCCGTCGAGCACCATCGAACTCGACGGCACCCTGAACATGGTGGCCGATCAGATCGATGCGAAGCTGCTGGTGACCTTGCCGGTGACCAATAACCTGCCGATTGCCGCACTGATCGTCGGTGCGCCCGCGGTCGGCGGAGCACTGTTCCTGATCGACAAGCTGATCGGCGACCGCGTCTCGCGTTTCGCCAGTGTGAAGTACACGGTTCAAGGGCCATGGAAAGAACCGAAAATCACCTTCGACAAGGCGTTTTGAGGTCCTTTTTCAAAAGGCACTCGGCAAGTCGATGGAGTAGCATGGCCGCATACGATTCCAGGAGTGCGCCATGTCTGTAGCGGTGATTCAAATGGTCAGCCAGAGCGATGTGCCGGCTAATCTGGCCCAGGCCCGTCGACTGCTCGAGCAAGCGGCCGCCGGTGGCGCGAAGCTCGCGGTATTGCCGGAAAACTTCGCCGCCATGGGCCGGCGCGACGTTGCCGACATCGGGCGCGCCGAAGCCTTGGGCGAAGGGCCGATCCTGCCCTGGTTGAAACAGACCGCACGCGACCTCAAGTTATGGATAGTGGCCGGCACGTTGCCGTTGCCGCCGGTGGATCAGCCGACGGCGAAAGCCCATGCCTGTTCGTTGCTGGTCGATGACCAGGGCGAAACGGTGGCGCGCTACGATAAGCTGCACCTGTTCGATGTGGACGTGGCGGACAATCGTGGCCGTTATCGTGAATCCGATGACTATGCTTATGGCAACGCAGTGGTCGTGGCGGACACGCCCGTCGGCCGGGTTGGCCTGACGGTCTGCTATGACCTGCGCTTTCCCGAGCTGTACAGCGAATTGCGCGCGGCCGGCGCGGAACTGATTACCGCGCCTTCGGCTTTCACCGCGGTGACCGGCGCGGCGCATTGGGATGTGCTGATACGTGCGCGGGCCATCGAGACGCAATGTTATGTGCTCGCGGCCGCCCAGGGCGGGACGCATCCGGGGCCGCGGGAAACCTTTGGCCATGCGGCCATCGTCGACCCTTGGGGGCGTGTGCTGGCACAACAGGATCAGGGTGAGGCCGTACTGCTGGCCGAACGCGACAGCAGCGAACAGGCGTCCATCCGGGCGCGGATGCCGGTGTCCAGTCACCGGCGCTTTTTCTCGCAGGGCGCCCAGCGACCTGCATCAGAACGACGAATTTAAGGCGTAAAGCATATGAGCGAGTTGTTGTCCTCAGTCAGTGAACACCTGCTGGCGCCCGGTGGCGTCACGATCGAGAGCCTGCAAGGCGTGCTCGGCGACTTGGCCGGGCCGGGCATCGATGCGGCCGACCTGTATTTCCAGGGGCAGATCTCCGAGTCCTGGGCGCTGGAAGACGGCATCGTCAAGGAAGGCAGCTTCAACCTTGACCAGGGTGTCGGCGTGCGTGCGCAATCGGGCGAAAAAACCGGTTTTGCCTACAGCAATGCCATTACTCTTGAAGCCCTGGGCGCGGCGGCGCGTGCCGCCCGTTCGATTTCCCGGGCCGGGCAGCATGGCACCGTGCAGGCGTTCACCAGCCAGGACGTCGCGCAGTTGTATGCGCCGGACAATCCGCTGGAAGTGCTGACCCGCGCCGAGAAAGTCGATTTGCTCAAGCGAGTCGACGCCGCGACCCGCGCCCTCGACCCACGCATCCAGCAAGTCACCGTGAGCATGGCCGGTGTCTGGGAGCGGATTCTGGTGGCTTCCACCGACGGCGGTCTGGCGGCGGATGTGCGGCCACTGGTGCGTTTCAATGTCAGCGTGATCGTCGAGCAGAACGGTCGCCGCGAGCGCGGTGGCCATGGCGGCGGCGGGCGGACCGATTACCGTTACTTCCTCGGCGAAGACCGCGCCATGGGCTATGCCCGTGAAGCGTTACGTCAGGCACTGGTCAACCTTGAAGCCATTCCGGCGCCGGCCGGTACCTTGCCGGTGGTGCTTGGTTCCGGTTGGTCGGGCGTGCTGTTGCACGAAGCGGTCGGTCACGGCCTGGAAGGCGACTTCAACCGCAAAGGCAGCTCGGCTTACAGCGGGCGCATGGGTGAGATGGTTGCGTCGAAGCTTTGCACTATTGTCGATGACGGCACCCTGGCCGGTCGCCGTGGTTCATTGAGTGTCGATGACGAAGGCACGCCGACCGAATGCACCACGCTGATCGAAAACGGCGTGCTCAAGGGCTACATGCAGGACAAGCTCAACGCGCGCCTGATGGGCGTGGCGCGTACCGGTAACGGCCGTCGCGAATCCTACGCGCACCTGCCGATGCCGCGCATGACCAACACCTACATGCTCGCCGGCGAAAGCGACCCTGCGGAAATCATCGCCTCGGTGAAGCGCGGCATCTACTGTGCCAACCTGGGTGGTGGTCAGGTGGACATCACCAGCGGCAAGTTCGTGTTCTCCACCAGCGAGGCGTACCTGATCGAAGACGGCAAGATCACTGCGCCGGTCAAAGGCGCGACCCTGATCGGCAACGGGCCGGAAGCCATGAGCAAAGTGTCGATGGTTGGTAATGATCTGTCGCTGGACAGCGGTGTGGGCACGTGTGGCAAGGATGGGCAGTCGGTGCCGGTGGGTGTCGGCCAGCCAACGCTGAAGATTGATGCGATCACCGTGGGTGGTACGGGCGCATAAGGATGGGAGCATCCCCTGTAGGAGCTGCCGCAGGCTGCGATCTTTGCCTTTTTTCAAGATCAAAAGATCGCAGCCTTCGGCAGCTCCTGCAAGAGCTTCGGAGAATTAACGCAGACCGCGTTGAGTCTCGTCCAGCTCACGGATGTACTTGAAGATTTTACGGCTGGCAGCAGGAGGCTTGTTTTGCGCCACCTCATGCTGGGCCTGACGGATCAGGGAACGCAATTGCTGGCGGTCCGCGTCCGGGTAGTCGACGACGAATTTTTCCAGAACGGCATCGTCGCCGGCGATCAGACGATCGCGCCAGCGCTCCAGGTTATGGAAGCGTTCGTTGTATTGACGGGTGGAGGCATCGAGTTGATCGAGCAAAACCAGAATGGCGGCAGTGTCCTGATCGCGCATCAGTTTGCCGATGAACTGAAGGTGCCGTTTACGCGCGATGTTCGCGGTGTGCTTGGGCGCATCGGCCAGAGCCCGACGCATTCCGTCGGTCAAGGGCAGTTTTGCCAGCAAGTCAGGCTTGAGTGTTGTAAGGCGCTCGCCAAGGTCAACCAGAGCATGCAGCTCGCGTTTGACCTGGGATTTGCTTTTTTCTCCCGTATCGAGGGAGTCGTCGTAAGAATCAACCATGGTGGCCGTCCGCAAAGAAACGCCGCCATGATAACCAGTCGGGGGCCGCTTGTCCGGCCCGGTCGCTCGATGACCGTTACCGAAAGCAGAATTTGAGTGGAGAACAGCATGAGTGCAGTTGAAAGCGTCGGCCCACAAGCGTTGCCGGCACTGCAGGAACAAGTCGAGCAGATCATCGCTGAAGCCAAACGCCAGGGGGCCAGCGCCTGTGAAGTGGCGGTGTCACTGGAGCAGGGCTTGTCGACCACGGTGCGCCAGCGTGAAGTCGAAACGGTAGAATTCAACCGCGATCAGGGTTTTGGCATCACCTTGTACGTCGGTCAGCGCAAAGGCTCGGCCAGCACGTCGGCCAGCGGTCCGGAAGCGATTCGCGAAACCGTCGCCGCTGCACTGGCCATCGCCAAGCACACTTCGGAAGACGAAGCCTCGGGCCTGGCGGATGCCGCACTGATGGCCCGGGATATTCAGGATTTCGACCTGTTCCACCAATGGGACATCACGCCTGAGCAGGCCATCGAGCAGGCCCTGGCCTGCGAAGCCGCGGCGTTTGCCGCCGACAGCCGGATCAAGAACGCTGACGGCACTACCCTCAGTACCCATCAGGGTTGCCGCGTTTATGGCAACAGCCACGGGTTTATCGGCGGTTACGCATCGACTCGTCACAGCTTGAGCTGCGTGATGATCGCCGAAGCGGACGGCCAGATGCAGCGCGATTACTGGTACGACGTGAACCGCCAGGGCAATCTGCTCGCCGACCCGGTCAGCATCGGTCAGCGTGCCGCACAACGGGCGGCGAGCCGTCTGGGCGCGCGGCCGGTGCCGACTTGCGAGGTGCCGGTGCTGTTTTCCGCCGAGTTGGCCGGGGGGCTGTTCGGCAGTTTCCTGTCGGCGATTTCCGGCGGCAGCCTGTATCGCAAGTCGTCGTTCCTTGAAGGCACACTGGGCCAGAAGCTGTTCCCGGAATGGCTGACCATCGACGAGCGTCCGCACCTGATGCGAGCCTTGGGCAGCGCGGCGTTCGATGGCGATGGCCTGGCAACCTACGCTAAACCGTTCGTCGAAAAAGGCGAGTTGGTGTCGTACATCCTCGGCACCTACTCCGGCCGCAAACTTGGCATGCCAAGTACGGCCAACGCCGGCGGTGTGCACAACCTGTTCGTCACCCATGGTGATGAAGACCAGGCGGCCTTGCTGCGGCGCATGGGGCGCGGACTGTTGGTCACCGAGTTGATGGGCCAGGGGCTGAACATGGTCACCGGCGATTATTCCCGGGGCGCGGCGGGTTACTGGGTCGAGAACGGGGAAATCCAGTTCGCGGTCCAGGAAGTGACCATCGCCGGCAACATGCGCGACATGTTCAAGCAGATCGTTGCCGTGGGTAACGATCTGGAACTGCGCAGCAACATTCGCACAGGTTCCGTGCTGATCGAGCGGATGACGGTGGCGGGTAGCTAAGCTCAGACCGTTGCATAAAAAAGGCGCGCCATCCAATGGGTGGCGCGGCTTTTTTTGTGGATCAAAAGATCGCAGCCTTCGGCAACGATCTTTTGATGTTTATTCGCCTTCGTCGAAGTAGTTATTGATCAGGGCTACCAGCGCGTCCATCGCTTCCTGTTCCTGCTCGCCTTCCGTGCTCAGATGGATTTTGGTGCCCTTACCGGCAGCGAGCATCATCATGGCCATGATGCTTTTGCCATCTACTGCGGATTCAGGTGTGCGTCCTACCCTGATCGTGCAGTCCTTGAACTGGCCGGCGACCCCGACGAATTTTGCAGAAGCACGGGCATGCAGGCCCAGCTTGTTGATGATTTCGATTTCCAGAGCAGGCATCGCGATGTGAATCCTTTAGCTGAGGTCGCGGTGGCGAACCTGGACGTTCTTCAGGGATTTTTGCAGCGCCTGCCCCAGACGCTCGGTCAGGTAGACGGAACGATGATGTCCGCCAGTGCAGCCAATGGCAATGGTGACGTAGGCGCGGTTGCTGGCGGCAAAACGAGGCAGCCACTTTAGCAGGTATGTGGAAATGTCCTGGAACATCTCTTCGACATCCGGCTGTGCCGCCAGGTATTCGGCAACCGGTTGATCGAGCCCGGACTGCTCGCGCAATTCCGGTTTCCAGTAAGGGTTGGGCAGGCAACGCACATCGAATACCAGGTCGGCGTCCACCGGCATGCCACGCTTGAACCCGAAGGATTCCACCAGGAACGCGGTGCCCGGCTCGGGCTGATTCAACAGACGCAGTTTGATGGCGTCGCGCAGCTGGTACAGGTTCAGGCTGGTGGTGTTGATCTTGAGATCGGCGAGGTCGGCAATCGGCCCGAGCAGGTCGCTCTCGACGCTGATGGCTTCGGCCAGCGAGCGGTTGGCGTTGGTCAGGGGGTGACGTCGGCGGGTTTCCGAGAAGCGCTTGAGCAAGGTTTCTTCGTCGGCATCCAGGTACAGCACATCGCACTGGATGTGGCGGTTGCGGACTTCTTCGAGCAGCTCGGGGAAGCGTGACAGGTGGCTGGGCAGGTTGCGCGCGTCAATGGAAACGGCGACCAGCGGCTGTAGCAGCTCGGTATGAATCAAGGCCCGTTCGGCCAGTTCCGGCAGCAGACCGGCAGGCAGATTGTCGATGCAGTAGTAGCCGTTGTCCTCAAGAACGTCGAGGGCGGTACTTTTACCTGAGCCGGAGCGGCCACTGACGATGATCAAGCGCATGATTACTGACCGTTTTGCTCGTCCAGGACAACCTGATACAGGGCTTCGTTGCTTGCAGCATGACGCAGTTTATCGCGAACTTCCTTGCGGTCGAGCATGCTGGCGATCTGTCGCAGCAGCTCAAGGTGCGCATCGGTGGCAGCCTCCGGGACCAGCAATACGAACAGCAGGTCAACCGGCGCGCCGTCGATGGCGTCGAAGTCGATAGGGGCGTCCAGGTGCATCAATGCACTGATGGGCGAAACACAGCCCTTGAGACGGCAGTGCGGAATAGCGATGCCGTTGCCAAAACCGGTGGAGCCGAGTTTTTCACGGGCAATCAGCGCCTCGAAGACATCTTGCATCTCCAGGGCCGGCACTTCGCGGGCGATCAGATTGGCAATTTGTTCGAGGGCTTTCTTTTTACTGCCTCCCGGCACGTTCACCAGGGAACGGCCGGGGGTCAGGATACTTTCAAGTCGGATCATGGGTTGGGAGTGTTAACGACCGGTTGCGCCCTGAAGGAGGCTCTGGGTCTTTTCCTTATGCTTTTTGAGTTGTTTATCCAGCTTGTCGGTGAGTGCGTCGATCGCGGCGTACATGTCGGTATGTTCCGCGTTGGCGACCACTTCATTCCCGGGAATATGCAGCGTGGCTTCGATTTTCTGCTTCAGTTTTTCGACGGTCATCGTGACCTGCACATTAGTGATCTTGTCGAAATGTCGCTCCAATCGTTCGAGTTTTTCGCCGATGTAGGTGCGAAGAGGTTCGGTCACTTCCAGTTGGTGTCCACTGATGTTGACTTGCATACAGCTTCTCCTTCGTTGCCAGTGCATAAAGCGGCAGATCAGATGATCTGCCACTGGAACGCTGTGGCGTGGCCCTACATCAACCGCTTGCGTTCGCTCGAAGGCGCGATCCCGAGGGATTCGCGGTACTTGGCGACGGTGCGGCGAGCCACCTGAATGCCTTGTGCCTCCAGTAAACCAGCGATCTTGCTGTCACTCAATGGCTTTTTCTGATTTTCCGCGGCAACCAGTTTTTTGATGATCGCGCGGATTGCCGTGGACGAGCATTCGCCGCCTTCGGAGGTGCTGACGTGACTGGAGAAAAAGTACTTCAGTTCGTAAATGCCCCGGGGGGTGTGCATGAACTTCTGGGTGGTCACCCGTGAAATCGTCGACTCATGCATGCCGACCGCTTCGGCGATGTCATGCAGGACCAGCGGCTTCATGGCTTCGTCGCCATATTCGAGGAAACCACGCTGATGCTCGACGATCTGGGTGGCAACCTTCATCAGGGTTTCATTGCGGCTTTGCAGGCTCTTGATGAACCAGCGGGCCTCCTGCAACTGATTGCGCATGAACGTGTTGTCGGCGCTGGTGTCGGCGCGACGCACGAAGCCGGCGTACTGGGCGTTGACCCGCAGCCGTGGCACCGACTCCTGATTCAGCTCCACCAGCCAGCGCTCGTTGTCCTTGCGCACGATAACGTCAGGAACGACATACTCGGCTTCGGTGGACTCGATCTGTGAACCCGGGCGCGGATTGAGGCTCTGGACCAGCTCGATGACCTGGCGTAGTTCATCTTCCTTGAGCTTCATGCGGCGCATCAGCTGGCTATAGTCGCGGCTGCCAAGCAAGTCGATGTAATCGGTGACCAGGCGCTTGGCCTCGGCCAGCCAAGGGGTCTTGGCAGGTAGCTGGCGCAATTGCAGCAGCAGGCATTCGCCCAGGTTGCGGGCGCCGATGCCGGCGGGCTCGAATTGCTGGATGCGGTGCAGGACCGCTTCGATTTCGTCCAGTTCGATGTCCAGTTCCGGATCGAAGGCGTCGAGGATTTCCTCGAGGGTTTCGTCCAGGTAGCCCTGGTTGTTGATGCAGTCGATCAGGGTCACGGCGATCAGGCGATCGGTGTCGGACATCGGGGCCAGGTTCAGTTGCCACAGCAAGTGGCTTTGCAGGCTTTCGCCGGCCGAGGTGCGGGTGGTGAAGTCCCACTCGTCGTCGTCATTGCTGGGCAGACTGCTGGCGCTGGTTTGGTAAACGTCTTCCCACGCGGTGTCGACGGGGAGTTCGTTGGGGATGCGCTCGTTCCAGTCACCCTCGTCGAGGTTATCAACCGTCGGGGCGCTTTCCTGGTAGGAAGGTTCCTGGATGTCGGTGTTGGGCTTCTGTTCGGCGTTGTCGGCCAAGGGGTCGGTGTTATCGAAGTCGTCGCCTTCTTCCTGGCGTTCGAGCATCGGATTGGACTCCAGGGCCTCCTGGATTTCCTGTTGCAGGTCCAGGGTCGACAATTGGAGCAGGCGGATAGCCTGTTGCAGCTGCGGTGTCATCGTCAGCTGCTGGCCCATTCTCAAGACTAGCGATGGTTTCATGGCAGGGGCTTAACACCTTATTCGCCGGCGCACACGCGCCATCCACTACAGGGCGCCGGGGCGCCAAACTTAAGCAAATTATATGCCTGAAACCGAAGGGTTTGCCTAGAGCGCTGTAACAATAAAAAACTATAAAGCTGTGTTGCCGCGCTGTGTTTTGTTGAAAGGCTGACCTGGTTGTCGGCACGCAGGTGCTGGTGAGTGGCCGGTCAGGTGCCCGGGCAACTGCCTGGGCACGGCTCAGCGCTTACAGGCGGAACTCATGGCCCAGATACACTTCCTTGACCAGGTCATTGGCCAGGATGGTCTCTGCGTCGCCTTCGGCGATCAGTTGGCCGTCGTTGACGATATAGGCGGTTTCACAGATATCCAGGGTTTCACGAACGTTGTGGTCAGTGATCAGCACGCCAATGCCTTTGGCCTTGAGGTGGTGAATGATCTGCTTGATGTCCCCGACCGAAATCGGGTCCACGCCGGCGAAGGGTTCGTCGAGGAGGATGAATTTCGGGTTGGTGGCCAGGGCCCGGGCGATTTCTACGCGACGGCGCTCACCACCAGACAGGCTCATGCCGAGGTTGTCGCGGATGTGGCTGATGTGGAATTCCTGCAGCAGGCTTTCCAGTTCCTTGCGACGACCGGCCTTGTCGAGTTCCTTGCGGGTCTCGAGGATGGCCATGATGTTGTCGGCCACCGACAGTTTGCGGAAAATCGATGCTTCTTGCGGCAGGTAGCCGATACCGGCCTTTGCGCGACCGTGCATCGGCTGGTGGCTGACGTCCAGGTCATCGATCAGGACGCGGCCCTGGTCGGCTTGCACCAGGCCGACGATCATGTAGAAGCAGGTGGTCTTGCCTGCGCCGTTCGGGCCAAGCAGGCCGACGATCTGACCGCTGTCGATGGACAGGCTGACGTCGCGCACGACCTGGCGGCTCTTGTAGCTCTTGGCCAGATGCTGAGCTTTCAGAGTTGCCATTACTGGGCCTTTTTCTCGTCGGTTTTCTTCTTCGGCTGGATCACCATGTCGATACGCGGACGCGACTCGGTCACCTTGCTGCCGGTGGCGCGACCGGCGCTGGCCAGCTTCTTCTCGGTGTCGTAGACGATTTTCTCACCTTGGGTGGTGTTGTTGTCCTTGTCGATGACTTTTGCCTTGTCGATCAGCACAACGCGATTTTGCGTTGCGTGGTACTGGATGGTCACACCCCAGCCCTGGACGGGTTTGGTGTCGCCCGCCGTTTGCAATTGCTCGAAGTAGGCCAGGTTGCCCACCGAGGTAACCACGTCGATGTCGCCATTCGGGGTGCGGGTCATGGTCACCTTGTTGCCGGTAACCTTCATCGTACCTTGGGTAATGATCACGTCACCGGTATAGGTGGCAATACCTTGCTTGTCGTCCAGTTGGGCATCGTCGGCCTGAATGCGGATAGGCTGCTGTTGATCTTCCGGCAGAGCCCAGGCGCTCACGCTTCCCAGTGCTGCGCCCAGACTGAGCAAAATCGGGAGGGTTTTAACGAGCCTCATACTGTCCTCTTACGTTCGATAGCAGGTGTATCCTGCTTTCTTTCAAATACGCCTTCATTCCCTTGCCAGTCGATACACCGCCAGCGCCGTCGATTCTAACGTCTTGCTCGGTCTGCGCATATTGCTGCTGCGGGAACACGGTCATGCGGGTGCTGGTGATCAGGGTTTTACGGTTTTTCTCGTCGAAGCGCGTGATACGCACGTCATCGATCAGTTCGACCTGCGTGCCGTCAGGGTTGACCTCGCCGTGCAGGCTCTGGACGTGCCACGGGAATTCAGTGCCGCGGAATACGTTCAGGTCGGGGTTGGTCAGTAATGTCACCTCGGTGGCTTTCAGGTGCTCGACCTTGTCCGACACCAGATCATATTGCAGCTTGCCGTCCGGCAGGTACTGCACGCTGTGGGCGTTGATGGCGTAATAGTCGATCGTGCTTTCATCGATCGGCGTTACCGGCTTGTCGAGGAAGCGTTCAGGGCTGATGTTCCAGTAGCCTACCGCGGCGAATATCGCCGCGATGAAACTGAACATCAGGGTGTTACGAAACTTTTTGCTCAGCATATTGGGCTCACAGGTACGCAGAATTGGCCGCATCGAGGCGGTCCTGGGCACGCAGGATCAGTTCGCAGAATTCGCGAGCGGCACCTTCACCACCACGGGCGAGGGTGATGCCGTGAGCGTGTTCACGCACGAAGCTGGCGGCATTGGCCACTGCCATGCCCAAGCCGACGCGGCGAATCACCGGCAGGTCCGGCAGGTCGTCGCCGAGGTAGGCCACCTGTTCGTAGCTCAGGTTGAGTTGGGCCAGCAGTTCGTCGAGTACCACCAGTTTGTCCTCGCGTCCCTGGTACAGATGCGGGATGCCGAGGTTCCTGGCTCGCCGTTCCACCACCGGGGTCTTGCGGCCGCTGATGATGGCGGTCTGCACGCCAGCGGCCATCAGCATCTTGATGCCCTGGCCGTCGAGTGTGTTGAACGTCTTGAATTCGCTGCCGTCTTCGAGGAAGTACAGGCGGCCATCGGTCAACACGCCATCGACATCGAACACCGCCAGTTTGATCTGTTTGCCGCGTTGCAACAGGTCCGCACTCATTACATTACTCCTGCACGCAGCAAGTCGTGCATGTTCAGGGCGCCAACCGGGCGGTCTTCGCTGTCGACCACGACCAATGCGTTGATTTTATGATCTTCCATGATTTTCAGCGCTTCGGCGGCGAGCATTTCGGCGCGCGCGGTCTTGCCATGGGCCGTCATGACCTGGTCGATGATGGCGTTGTGGATATCGATACTGTGGTCCAGCGTGCGGCGCAAATCGCCGTCGGTGAAGATTCCGGCCAGTTTGCCGTCGGCTTCCAGAATGACGGTCATGCCCAGGCCCTTGCGGGTCATTTCCATCAGGGCATCCTTGAGCAGGGTGCCGCGCTGGACCTGCGGCAGTTCCTGGCCTGCGTGCATGACATTTTCCACTTTCAGCAGCAGGCGTCGGCCGAGGGCGCCGCCTGGATGGGAAAAGGCGAAGTCTTCAGCGGTAAAGCCACGGGCTTCCAGCAATGCGACTGCCAGGGCGTCGCCCATGACCAGGGCGGCGGTGGTCGACGAGGTCGGTGCCAGGTTCAGCGGGCAGGCTTCGTGCTCGACGTGAACATTCAGGTTGACCTCGGCGGCCTTGGCCAGCGCGGAGTCAGGATTGCCGGTCACGCTGATCAATTGAATGCCCAGGCGCTTGATCAGCGGCAGCAGGGTCACGATTTCATTGGTGGAGCCGGAGTTCGAGAGCGCCAGAATGATGTCGTCGCGGGTAATCATGCCCATGTCGCCGTGGCTGGCTTCAGCCGGGTGCACAAAAAATGCCGTGGTGCCGGTGCTGGCCAGGGTCGCGGCAATCTTGTTGCCGATGTGCCCCGACTTGCCCATGCCGACCACGACTACGCGGCCTTTGCTGGCCAGAATCATCTCGCAAGCGCGTACGAAATCAGCATCGATATGGGGCAGCAGGCCTTGCACGGCTTCTACCTCGAGGCGGATGGTGCGTTGTGCTGATCGAATCAGGTCGCTGGATTGGCTCATGTCAGAAATCGTATAGCCTGATGAAAAGTCGGCGATTATAACGGTAATGATGGAATCCCTCACGCAAGTTCGTCGCGCATTGTCATTACCTGTTACGGGAAACCTTCTAAATGGGGCTTTCAACCGGTCATTCAGTTGAACATGCCCCGGCTTTGGCCTTGGGCGCGCACCCTTTGCAGTGATATAGTTCGCCGCCAGTTCGGCCTGCCCGGGAGGTATGTGCTTTCGTCAGGAAGACAGGCGTCCGAGTGAGAGGCTGCATCGCAAGGAGTTTAGATGAGTGCCGATAACGCCTACGCGGTCGAGCTGAAGGGACTGTCCTTCAAGCGCGGTGCGCGCAGCATTTTCAATAATGTCGATATCCGTATCCCGCGCGGCAAGGTCACCGGCATCATGGGGCCTTCCGGGTGTGGCAAGACCACGCTTTTGCGTCTGATGGGCGCCCAGTTGCGGCCTACCAGGGGCGAAGTCTGGGTCAACGGTCAGAATCTGCCAAAACTGTCGCGCAGCGACCTGTTCGATGCGCGCAAGCATATGGGCGTGCTGTTTCAGAGCGGCGCACTGTTCACTGACCTCGATGTCTTCGAGAATGTCGCCTTTCCGTTGCGGGTCCATACGCAACTGCCGGATGAAATGATCCGCGACATTGTCTTGCTCAAGCTGCAGGCTGTGGGCTTGCGCGGTGCCATCGACCTGATGCCCGACGAGCTTTCCGGCGGCATGAAACGCCGGGTTGCGCTGGCCCGGGCGATTGCGCTTGACCCGCAGATCCTCATGTACGACGAGCCCTTTGTCGGCCAGGACCCCATCGCAATGGGCGTTCTGGTGCGCCTGATTCGTTTGCTCAACGATGCGCTGGGCATCACCAGCATCGTGGTGTCCCACGACCTGGCCGAGACCGCGAGCATTGCCGATTACATTTATGTGGTGGGCGATGGCCAGGTGTTGGGGCAGGGGACGCCGGACGAGTTGATGAATTCGGATGAGCCGCGCATTCGTCAATTCATGACCGGCGAACCCGACGGCCCGGTCCCGTACCACTTTCCAGCGACGGATTACCGCGCAGATCTTCTGGGGAAGCGCTGATGCGCAGAATTTCATTGATAGAACGCGTGCGCCGTTTCGGCCAGGCCGGCATCGATGCGCTGGCGGTGTTCGGGCGTTCGAGCCTGTTCCTGTTCCATGCCTTGCTCGGCCGGGGCGGCATCGGTGGCGCCTTCGGGCTGCTGGTCAAGCAGCTGCATTCGGTGGGCGTGATGTCCCTGGTGATCATCGTGGTCTCCGGGGTGTTCATCGGCATGGTGCTGGCGCTGCAGGGCTTCAACATTCTTTCCAGCTATGGTTCGGAGCAGGCTGTCGGGCAGATGGTGGCGCTGACGCTGCTGCGTGAACTGGGGCCGGTGGTGACTGCCCTGCTGTTCGCCGGGCGCGCGGGTTCGGCGTTGACCGCCGAAATCGGCAACATGAAATCCACCGAGCAGCTGTCCAGCCTGGAAATGATCGGGGTTGACCCGCTCAAGTACATCATCGCGCCACGTTTGTGGGCCGGTTTCATTTCCCTGCCGGTGCTGGCGATGATTTTCAGCGTGGTGGGTATCTGGGGCGGCTCGTGGGTAGCTGTCGACTGGCTGGGAGTCTATGAAGGCTCCTACTGGTCGAATATGCAGAACAGCGTGACGTTCACCGACGATGTGCTCAACGGGATCATCAAAAGTATCGTCTTTGCCTTTGTCGTGACCTGGATCGCCGTATTCCAAGGCTATGACTGCGAACCCACTTCCGAGGGGATCAGTCGTGCCACTACCAAGACCGTTGTATATGCCTCGTTGGCAGTGCTCGGTCTGGACTTTATTCTGACCGCCTTGATGTTTGGAGATTTCTGATGCAAAACCGCACCCTGGAAATCGGTGTCGGCCTTTTCTTGCTGGCTGGCATCCTGGCTTTGCTCTTGTTGGCGTTACGGGTCAGTGGCCTGTCCCCGAGTCCGAGCACCGATACGTATAAACTTTACGCCTACTTCGACAATATCGCCGGTTTGACGGTCAGAGCTAAAGTGACCATGGCCGGTGTGACCATCGGCAAGGTCACGGCCATCGATCTGGATCGCGACAGTTTTACCGGTCGGGTGACCATGCAGCTGGAAAAACGCATCGATAATCTTCCGGCGGACTCTACTGCATCTATCCTGACCGCTGGCCTGTTGGGCGAGAAGTACATCGGTATCAGCGTGGGCGGGGAAGACACCCTGCTCAAGGATGGTGGAACCATCCATGACACGCAGTCATCGCTGGTGCTCGAAGACCTGATCGGTAAATTCCTGCTCAATACCGTTAGCAAAGAAGCTAAATGAGGAACTGTTAAATGATCTCTACCTTGCGACGTGGCCTGTTGGTACTGCTCGCGGCACTGCCGCTGGTAGCCAATGCCGTGGCGGCGCCTTCGGCGCACGATCTGGTACAGGACACCACTAATCGGATGCTGGCCGATCTGGCGGCCAACAAAGAAAAGTACAAGCAGGATCCGCAAGACTTTTATGCGGCGCTGAACACCATCGTCGGCCCGGTCGTGGATGCCGAGGGTATTTCAAAGAGCATCATGACGGTCAAATACTCGAAGAAAGCATCCCCGGCGCAGATGAAGACCTTCGAAGAAAACTTCAAGAAGGGTCTGTTCCAGTTCTATGGTAATGCCTTGCTGGAGTACAACAACCAGGGCATCACCGTTGATCCGGCCAAGGACGAGTCGGGCGACCGTACCAGCGTTGGCATGACCGTCAAGGGCAGCAGCGGCGCGATCTATCCGGTGTCCTACACGCTGGAGAAGATCAACGGCGAGTGGAAACTGCGTAACGTCATCATCAACGGCATCAACATCGGCAAGCTGTTCCGCGATCAGTTCGCCGATGCGATGCAGCGCAATGGCAACGACCTGGACAAGACCATCAATGGTTGGGCCGGGGAAGTCGCCAAGGCCAAGGAAGCCACCGACAAGAAACCAGAGCAGTCAACCCAATGAGTGAGTCGGCAGTCCAGATGGACGAAGCGGGCGAGTTGCGACTCAGTGGCGTGCTGGATTACCGCACCGGTCCTGGCCTGCGCGAGCAGGGCAAGGCGCTGATCAAGGCCAGCAAGGCCGCGGCACTGGTGGTCGATTGCTCGGCAGTGACCAAGTCCAGCAGTATCGGTTTGTCGTTGCTGCTGTGCTTTATCCGCGATGCGCAGGCGGCCGGCAAGGCCCTGAGCATCCGTGGGATGCCGGAAGACATGCGTGAAATCGCTCAGGTCAGCGAAATGACCGAGCTGTTGGCGCACCCCTGACACGCATCTATAAAGAAGCCCCCCGTCCGAGTCCTGCTTGGCGGGGTTCGCAGGCGCGGGGCTTTTTTGTATGATGTCCGACCCGCGCGCACAGGGCGCCGAATGAGGTTGAGCATGCAGGCCAACGAAGTTAAGAGCTTTCTTGAAGGAAAGCTGCCCGGAACGAAAGTAGAAGTCGAGGGCGAAGGCTGCAATTTCCAGCTGAACGTGATTAGCGATGAACTGGCGGCATTGAGCCCGGTCAAGCGTCAGCAGAGCGTCTATGCCCATTTGAACCCATGGATCGCCGATGGCAGCATCCACGCGGTCACTATGAAATTTTTCAGCAGCGCGGCCTGGGCCGAGCGCACCTGAGCCCAAGGGCGTCGAGATTCTTATGGATAAATTGATTATTACCGGTGGCGTTCGTCTTGATGGCGAAATCCGCATCTCCGGGGCAAAGAACTCTGCCCTGCCGATCCTGGCGGCCACCTTGCTGTGCGATGGCCCGGTGACCGTGGCCAACCTGCCGCACCTGCACGACATCACCACCATGATCGAACTGTTCGGTCGCATGGGCATCGAGCCGGTGATCGACGAGAAGCTCAGCGTCGAAATCGACCCGCGCACCATCAAAACCCTGGTCGCGCCGTACGAACTGGTGAAAACCATGCGTGCCTCGATCCTCGTGCTGGGCCCGATGGTTGCCCGTTTCGGTGAAGCCGAAGTCGCCTTGCCTGGCGGTTGCGCCATCGGTTCGCGTCCGGTTGATCTGCACATCCGTGGCCTGGAAGCCATGGGCGCGGTCATTGACGTCGAAGGCGGCTACATCAAGGCCAAGGCTCCTGAAGGCGGCCTGCGCGGTGCGCACTTCTTCTTCGATACCGTCAGCGTGACCGGTACCGAAAACATCATGATGGCCGCAGCATTGGCCAAGGGCCGCAGCGTACTGGCAAACGCCGCACGCGAGCCTGAAGTGGTCGACCTGGCGAACTTCCTGAACGCCATGGGCGCCAAGGTTTCCGGCGCCGGTACCGATACCATCACCATCGATGGCGTCGAGCGTCTGCACACCACCACCTATAAAGTGATGCCCGACCGTATCGAAACCGGCACCTACCTGGTGGCGGCAGCTGTGACCGGTGGCCGCGTGAAGGTCAAGGATACGGATCCGACCATCCTCGAAGCCGTTCTGGAAAAACTCCGGGAGTCCGGTGCCGAAATCAACACCGGCGAAGACTGGATCGAGCTGAACATGCATGGCAAGCGGCCGAAAGCCGTCAACGTGCGGACCGCCCCGTACCCGGCGTTCCCGACCGACATGCAGGCGCAGTTCATCTCCCTTAACGCCATTGCCGAAGGCACCGGTGCTGTGATCGAGACGATCTTCGAAAACCGCTTCATGCACGTCTATGAGCTGCACCGCATGGGCGCCAAGATCCAGGTCGAAGGCAACACGGCCATTGTCACCGGCACCGAAAAACTCAAGGGTGCGCCAGTGATGGCGACTGACCTGCGTGCTTCGGCCAGCCTGGTCATTTCGGCACTGATCGCCGAAGGCGACACCCTCATCGACCGCATCTACCACATCGACCGTGGTTACGAGTGCATCGAAGAGAAACTGCAGATGCTGGGCGCCAAGATCCGTCGCGTTCCGGGCTAGTTCCTGCTGCATGGGCATAAGGACATGCCGTTGAATTGTTGAAGTCGAGCCGGTTTCCGGCTCGATGTGTGTCCGGCGCCATTTGCGACCGGGCATGAGTACCTTGATAAGGACTGACGTTTCCCATGTTGACCATCGCACTGTCCAAGGGCCGCATCCTTGACGACACCCTGCCGCTTCTGGCTGAAGCGGGCATCGTGCCGACCGAGAATCCGGACAAGAGCCGCAAGCTGATCATTCCCACGACTCAGCCTGACGTACGTCTGCTGATCGTGCGCGCCACCGACGTGCCGACCTATGTCGAACATGGTGCCGCGGACCTCGGTGTCGCCGGTAAAGATGTGCTGATGGAGTATGGCGGCCAAGGCCTGTATGAGCCTTTGGACCTGCAAATCGCCCAGTGCAAGCTGATGACCGCCGGCAAAGTCGGCGCGGTCGAGCCCAAGGGCCGTCTGCGCATCGCCACCAAGTTCGTCAACGTCGCCAAGCGCTACTACGCCGAACAGGGCCGTCAGGTCGACATCATCAAGCTCTATGGTTCGATGGAGCTGGCGCCGCTGATCGGTCTGGCGGACAAGATCATCGACGTGGTCGACACCGGCAACACGCTGCGGGCCAATGGCCTGGAACCACAAGATTTCATCGCCGCCATCAGCTCCCGACTGATCGTCAACAAGGCATCGATGAAGATGCAGCACGCCCGTATCCAGGCGTTGATCGACACCCTGCGCAAGGCAGTGGAGTCTCGACACCGCGGCTGATTCACCTGCGCGACGTTAAGTCGCGCCCGTCTATCCGCCTCATAGCCAGAATTCTCAGGTGCCCAAGCGGATGGAGTGCTAGCTTCGGGCGCCTGAGTTTTTGCCATTCCTATGAGGCTCTCGCTATGACCGCACTGACTGCAATTCGCCGACTCAACGCTGCTGACCCGGATTTCGCGCATCATCTGGATCATCTGCTGAGCTGGGAAAGTGTGTCTGACGACTCGGTCAATCAGCGAGTGCTGGACATCATCAAGGCTGTGCGTGAGCGTGGCGACGCGGCACTGGTGGACTTCACCCGGCAGTTCGACGGCCTGGACGTGAAGTCCATGGCCGACCTGATCCTGCCGCGTGAGCGTCTGGAACTGGCGCTCACCCGCATTTCCGTGCCTCAGCGCGAAGCCCTGGAAGTCGCCGCGGCTCGTGTGCGCAGCTACCACGAAAAACAGAAGCAGGACTCCTGGAGCTACACCGAGGCCGACGGTACCGTGCTGGGCCAGAAAGTCACGCCGCTGGACCGCGCCGGTCTGTACGTGCCGGGCGGCAAGGCGTCGTACCCGTCGTCGGTGTTGATGAACGCGATTCCGGCCAAGGTCGCCGGCGTGACCGAAGTGGTCATGGTGGTGCCGACCCCGCGCGGTGAAATCAACGAACTGGTGCTGGCCGCTGCCTGCATCGCCGGCGTCGACCGTGTGTTCACCATCGGTGGCGCTCAGGCCGTTGCGGCATTGGCTTACGGCACCGAAAGCGTGCCGAAGGTCGACAAGGTCGTCGGTCCGGGCAACATCTATGTCGCCACCGCCAAGCGCCATGTGTTTGGCCAGGTCGGTATCGACATGATCGCCGGTCCCTCCGAGATCCTCGTGGTGTGCGACGGCCAGACCGATCCGGACTGGATCGCCATGGATCTTTTCTCCCAGGCCGAGCACGACGAAGACGCCCAGGCCATTCTGGTCAGCCCCGACGCCGAGTTCCTCGACAAGGTCGCCGCCAGCATCGCCAAGCTGATGCCGACCATGGAGCGCGCCGCGATCATTGAAACCTCGATCAATGGCCGCGGTGCACTGATCAAGGTGCGCGACATGGAACAGGCCATCGAAGTGGCCAACCGCATCGCGCCGGAGCACCTCGAATTGTCCGTTGCCGATCCACAAGCCTGGCTGCCGCAAATCCGCCACGCCGGTGCAATCTTCATGGGTCGTCACACCAGCGAAGCCCTGGGTGATTACTGCGCAGGCCCGAACCACGTGTTGCCGACCTCCGGCACTGCGCGTTTCTCCTCGCCGCTGGGTGTGTACGACTTCCAGAAACGTTCGTCGATCATCTTCTGCTCCGAGCAGGGCGCGTCCGAGTTGGGCAAAACCGCTTCCGTGCTGGCCCGTGGGGAGTCGCTGACCGCGCACGCTCGCAGTGCCGAATATCGCATCGTTGACGACAAGCAGGGGAACTGAGCATGAGTAAATTCTGGAGCCCATTCGTCAAGAATCTGGTGCCTTACGTGCCGGGTGAGCAGCCGAAGCTGGCAAAACTGGTGAAGCTCAACACCAACGAAAACCCGTACGGCCCATCGCCAAAAGCCCTTGCGGCGATGCAAACCGAACTCAATGACAACCTGCGTCTGTACCCGGACCCGAACAGCGACCTGCTCAAGCAGGCCGTCGCCAGGTACTACGGCGTGCAAGGCAATCAGGTGTTCCTCGGCAACGGTTCCGATGAAGTGCTGGCGCACATCTTCCACGGTTTGTTACAGCACGATCAGCCGCTGCTGTTCCCGGACATCAGCTACAGCTTCTACCCGGTCTACTGCGGGTTGTACGGCATCAAGTTCGACGCGGTGCCGCTGGACGAGCAGTTCCGGATCAACCCGGCGGACTACGCCAGGCCGAACGGCGGGATTATCTTCCCCAACCCGAACGCACCTACAGGTTGCCTGTTGGCGCTGGAGGCGGTGGAGCGGATTCTCAAGGCCAGCCCGGATTCTGTGGTCGTGGTGGACGAGGCTTACATCGACTTCGGCGGCGAGACGGCAATCACGCTGGTCGATCGTTATCCGAACCTGCTGGTGACCCAGACCCTGTCCAAGTCCCGTTCCCTGGCCGGTCTGCGGGTTGGCCTGGCGGTCGGGCATCCGAACCTGATCGAGGCGCTGGAGCGGATCAAGAACAGCTTCAACTCCTATCCACTGGATCGCATGGCGAACGTTGGCGCTGCCGCGGCGTTCGATGATCGCGAGTATTTCGACAAGACCTGCCGGTTGGTGATCGAGAATCGCGAGAAGGTCGTTGCACAGCTAGAAGAGAAGGGTTTTGAAGTGCTGCCATCGGCGGCAAACTTCATTTTTGCCCGTCACCCCCGGCACGATGCAGCGGGGCTTGCGGCGAAGTTGCGTGAGCAAGGCGTGATTGTCCGGCACTTCAAGCAGGAGCGGATTGCCCAGTTCCTGCGGATCTCCATCGGCACGCCAGAGCAGAATCAGGCGTTGATCGACGGCCTCGGCGACCTGTAATACGTCACTTCCCCCTGTAGGAGCGAGCCTGCTCGCGATGGTGTGTCAGATAAATCAACGGTGACTGACACACCATCGCGAGCAGGCTCGCTCCTACAAAAGGCGGTGTGAGCCGCTTACTCTTCTTCTTTCTCTTTGACCGGTGCCGGTGGCGGACGCAAGCCGACTTCCGCCATCAGCTTGAGCTCCTTGCCGTTGCGCATCACCTCGATCGCGACCTTGTCGGTCGGTTTGATCCGCGCCACCTGATTCATCGAGCGACGGCCATCACCGGCCGGTTCGCCATCGATGGCAAGAATCACATCACCCAGTTGCAGGCCGGCCTTCTGTGCCGGACCGTCGCGGAAAATTCCCGCCACGACAATGCCCGGACGCCCGGACAAGCCGAACGATTCGGCCAATTCCTGGGTCAGCGGCTGCACTTCGATACCCAGCCAGCCACGAATCACCTGGCCGTGCTCGATAATCGACTTCATCACTTCCATCGCCAGCTTCACCGGGATCGCGAAACCAATGCCCTGGGAGCCGCCGGACTTGGAGAAGATCGCCGTGTTGATGCCGGTCAGGTTACCGACGGCATCCACCAGTGCACCGCCGGAGTTGCCGGGGTTGATCGCCGCGTCGGTCTGGATGAAGTCTTCGTAGTTGTTCAGGCCCAATTGGTTACGACCGGTGGCGCTGATGATGCCCATTGTCACGGTCTGGCCGACGCCGAACGGGTTGCCGATGGCCAGCGCGACGTCGCCGATGCGGATGTTGTCGGAACGCCCCACGGTGATAGACGGCAGGTTTTTCAGGTCGATTTTCAGCACCGCGAGGTCAGTCTCCGGGTCGCTGCCAATCACCCGCGCCAGGGTTTCCCGGCCGTCCTTGAGTGCTACCACGATCTGGTCGGCGCCGCTGGTCACGTGGTTGTTGGTCAGGATGTAGCCTTCCGGGCTCATGATCACACCGGAACCGAGGCTCGATTCCATGCGTTTCTGCTTGGGCGAGTTATCACCGAAGAAGCGCCGGAACTGCGGATCTTCGAACAGCGGATGGTTGGGTTTGTTGATGACTTTGGTGGTGTACAGGTTCACCACCGACGGCGCCGCGGTGGTTACCGCGTCGGCATAAGACACCGGGCCCAGCTGCATACTGGTGGTTTGCGGCGCTTGTTGCAGATTGACGTCGAGGCTCGGGAGCCCGACCCACTGCGGGTAACGCTGGATTATCAACAGAGCGACAAGCACGCCGGCCAACAGCGGCCAGCCGGAAAAACGCAGCGCCTTGAGCATTAAGCACTTCCTGAGAGAGTTGCAGGCGGTATGAGACCGCTCATAATGATGCGCATTATACGAGGCCGCACGCGCCTCTGAACGGGATATTTAGGAGTCTTTCATGGCCGTCGCCCTGAGCACCCTGGTCGAAGAAGCCGACCGTTACCTCAACAGCGCTAAAATCGCCGATTACTGCCCCAATGGCCTGCAGGTCGAAGGCCGTCCGCAAGTGATGCGCATTGTCAGTGGCGTCACTGCCAGCCAGGCTTTGCTTGAGGCTGCCGTGGAGGCCAATGCCGACCTGGTGCTGGTGCACCATGGCTACTTCTGGAAGGGTGAGAACCCGTGCATCACCGGCATGAAACAGCGTCGCTTGAAGATTCTGCTCAAGCACGATATCAGCCTGCTGTCCTATCATCTGCCGCTGGATCTGCACCCGGACGTCGGCAATAACGTGCAGCTCGCGCGGCAGCTCGACATCACCGTCGAAGGTCCGCTGGACCCGGATGATCTGAAGATTGTCGGCCTGGTCGGCTCGCTGAATGAGCCGATGATGCCCCGGGATTTCGCCCGCCGCGTCCAGGAAGTCATGGGCCGTGAGCCGCTGTTGATCGAAGGCAGCACCATGATCCGCCGTGTTGGCTGGTGCACCGGTGGTGGCCAGGGTTACATCGATCAGGCCATTCTGGCAGGCGTCGACCTGTACCTCAGCGGCGAGGCTTCCGAGCAAACCTTCCACAGTGCCCGGGAAAACGACGTCAGCTTCATCGCCGCCGGTCACCATGCCACCGAGCGCTACGGCGTCCAGGCGCTGGGGGATTACCTGGCGCGGCGCTTTGCGCTGGAACACATCTTCATCGATTGCCCGAATCCGATCTGACGAAACGCCATCCCTGTAGGAGCGAGCCTGCTCGCGATGAACCTGAGAACACCGCGGGGTGTCAGGCTCCCAGCGTTATCGTTGACGACCATCGCGAGCAGGCTCGCTCCTACAGGGGAACGCGTTTGGCCCAAACGCGGGGGCATATTCATATGCTCTTTCGATCTAGTTGGTGTCCTGATTAGAAGAGGTCGCTGTGCTAGGATCCCCGCTCGAACACGGCCCGCTGGCCGTTCATAAGAAAGCTTTCGTGAGTAGCCATGGTCGACAAACTGACGCATCTGAAACAGCTGGAGGCGGAAAGCATCCACATCATCCGCGAGGTGGCCGCCGAGTTCGATAACCCGGTGATGCTGTACTCCGTCGGTAAAGATTCCGCCGTGATGCTGCACCTTGCGCGCAAGGCCTTCTTCCCGGGCAAACTGCCATTCCCGGTGATGCACGTCGACACCCAGTGGAAGTTCAAGGAAATGTACGCGTTCCGCGACCGCATGGTCGAAGAACTCGGTCTTGACCTGCTGGTGCACGTCAACCCCGATGGCGTCGCGCAGGGCATCAACCCGCTCACCCACGGCAGTGCCAAGCACACCGATATCATGAAAACCGAAGGCCTCAAGCAGGCCCTCGACAAGTACGGTTTCGATGCTGCTTTCGGTGGTGCCCGTCGTGACGAAGAGAAGTCCCGTGCCAAAGAGCGCGTGTATTCCTTCCGCGATACCAAGCACCGCTGGGACCCGAAAAACCAGCGTCCCGAGCTGTGGAACGTCTACAACGGCAAGGTCAACAAGGGCGAGTCGATCCGCGTTTTCCCGTTGTCGAACTGGACCGAACTGGACATCTGGCAGTACATCTACCTTGAAGGCATCCCGATCGTGCCGCTGTATTTCGCCGCCGAGCGCGACGTTATCGAGATGAATGGCACCTGGATCATGATCGACGATGAACGCCTGCTCAATCACCTGAGCGATGAAGACAAGGCACGCATCGTCAAGAAGAAGGTCCGCTTCCGCACACTCGGCGACTACCCGTTGACCGGTGCGGTCGAGTCCGAAGCTACCAGCCTGACCGACATCATTCAGGAAATGCTCCTGACGCGAACTTCCGAACGCCAGGGCCGGGTCATCGATCACGATGGCGCAGGCTCGATGGAAGAAAAGAAACGTCAGGGTTATTTCTAAGGGGTTGTCATGTCGCACGCATCTGATTTGATCAGCGAGGACATCCTCGCCTACCTGGGCCAGCACGAACGCAAGGAAATGCTGCGCTTTCTGACCTGTGGCAACGTCGACGACGGCAAGAGCACCCTGATCGGGCGCCTGCTGCACGACTCCAAAATGATCTACGAAGATCACCTGGAAGCCATTACCCGCGACTCGAAAAAAGTCGGCACCACCGGTGATGATATCGACCTGGCGTTGCTGGTCGACGGCCTGCAGGCCGAACGGGAACAGGGCATCACCATCGATGTCGCTTACCGCTACTTCTCCACCGCCAAGCGCAAATTCATCATCGCCGACACCCCCGGTCATGAGCAGTACACCCGCAACATGGCCACCGGTGCGTCCACCTGTGACCTGGCGATCATTCTGGTCGACGCCCGTTATGGCGTGCAGACCCAGACCCGTCGCCACAGCTTTATTGCTTCGTTGCTGGGCATCAAGCACATCGTGGTCGCCATCAACAAGATGGACCTAAACGGCTTCGACGAAAGCGTCTTCGAGTCGATCAAGGCCGATTACCTGAAGTTCGCCGAAGGCATCGCCTTCAAGCCGACCACCATGGCCTTCGTGCCGATGTCGGCGCTCAAGGGCGACAACGTGGTGAACAAGTCCGAGCGCTCGCCGTGGTACACCGGCCAGTCGTTGATGGAAATTCTGGAAACCGTCGAGATCGCCAGCGATCGCAACTACACCGACCTGCGTTTCCCGGTGCAGTACGTCAACCGTCCGAACCTGAACTTCCGTGGTTTCGCCGGCACCCTGGCCAGTGGCGTCGTGCACAAGGGCGACGAAGTCGTGGTGCTGCCGTCGGGCAAGAGCAGTCGCGTGAAATCCATCGTCACCTTCGAAGGTGAGCTGGAGCATGCAGGTCCTGGTCAAGCGGTGACGCTGACCATGGAAGACGAGATCGATATCTCCCGCGGCGACTTGCTGGTACACGCCGACAACCTGCCGCAAGTGACTGACGGCTTCGACGCCATGCTGGTGTGGATGGCCGAAGAGCCGATGTTGCCGGGCAAGAAATACGACATCAAGCGCGCTACGACGTACGTGCCGGGTTCGATCACCAGCATTGTCAACCGCGTTGACGTGAACACCCTGGAAGAAGGCCCTGCCAGTGCCTTGCAGTTGAACGAGATCGGTCGGGTCAAGATCAGCCTCGATGCAGCCATTGCGCTGGACGGTTACGCGAGCAACCGCACCACCGGTTCGTTCATCGTCATCGATCGTTTGACCAATGGCACCGTCGCTGCCGGCATGATCGTCGCTCAACCAGTGGCGCACGGCAGTAGCACGCATCACGGCAAACTCGCCCACGTCGCCACCGAAGAACGCGCACAGCGCTTCGGCCAGCAACCGGCCACCGTGTTGTTCAGTGGCCTGTCGGGCGCGGGCAAGAGCACTCTGGCGTATGCGGTTGAACGCAAGCTGTTCGACATGGGTCGTGCAGTGTTTGTGCTCGACGGCCAGAACCTGCGTCACGACCTGAACAAAGGTCTGCCACAGGATCGCGCCGGGCGTACCGAGAACTGGCGTCGTGCCGCGCACGTTGCGCGTCAGTTCAACGAAGCCGGTCTGCTGACCCTGGCAGCGTTCGTTGCGCCGAGTGCCGAAGGTCGTGAACAGGCCCGGGAACTGATCGGCAAGGAGCGTCTGCTGACGGTCTACGTCCAGGCTTCGCCGACAGTCTGCGCCGAGCGTGATCCGCAAGGCCTGTACGCAGCGGCCGGGGATAACATCCCGGGCGAATCCTTCCCGTATGACGTGCCGCTGGATGCCGATCTGGTGATCGACACCCAGTCCGTGTCGCTGGAAGAAGGCGTCAAGCAAGTGCTGGGTCTGCTGCGCGAGCGTGGTGCGATCTAAGCCTTGGCCGAAAATGAAAAAACCGCCGATGAGTGATCATCGGCGGTTTTTTTTATTTCAGATCGACTTGGTCAACTGTAGGAGTGAGCCTGCTCGCGATAGCGGTGGATCAGTCGACATAAATTCTGAATGTACGACCGCTATCGCGAGCAGGCTCGCTCCTACAGGGGATTAGTGTTTGCCTGGATTCTCGCGATGCATCTGCGCAAGCAACGCATCCTTGTCCAGCCACAACTGATTGATCCAGCCCTGAAATTGCAGGCGGTATTCACCATCCTGGTCATAGTTCCTACCAATGAACTGCGGCGGAATCTTCAGCTCTTCAAAGTGCACCACCACATCCGCAACGTTCCCGCACAGCAAGTCCCAGAAACCCGGGCGCCCGGCGGGGTAGTGGATGGTCACGTTGACCAGGGATTCAAGCTGTTCGCCCATCGCATCCAGCACGAAGGCAATGCCGCCGGCCTTGGGCTTGAGCAGGTACTTGAAGGGTGACTGCTGCTGGGCATGCTTACCCTTGGTGAAGCGCGTGCCCTCGACGAAATTGAAAATGCCCACCGGGTTGTCGCGGAATTTCGCGCAGGTCTTGCGGGTGGTTTCCAGGTCCTTGCCTTTCTTTTCCGGATGCTTCTCCAGGTAAGCCTTGGAGTAGCGCTTCATGAACGGGAAGCCCAGTGCCCACCAGGCCAGGCCGATCACCGGAACCCAGATCAGCGCCTGCTTGAGAAAGAACTTCAGCGGTTGAATGCGCCGGTTGAGCACGTATTGCAGCACCAGGATATCAACCCAGCTCTGGTGGTTGCTGGTGATCAGGTACGAGTGCCGATAGTCGAGGCCTTGCAGGCCGCTGATATGCCAGCGCGTGCGACGGACCAGATTCATCCAGCCTTTGTTGATGCTGATCCAGGCTTCGTGGGTATGGCTCATCAGCCAGCCCGAGAGGCGCTGGGTGAAGGCGAACGGCAATACCTTGACGAGTGCCACGCAGAACAGGAACGAGCAGAGCAAAATCGTGTTCAGTGCCAACAGTAGCGAGGCGATCACGCCTCGCAGCGCAGCAGGTAGAAAATCCAGCATTTACACATCCATAGGTCGGTTGGCAGCCTGAATCGCGGTCAACGCGATGGTGTAGACGATGTCATCGACCTGCGCGCCGCGCGGCAAATCGTTCACCGGTTTGCGCAGGCCTTGCAGCATCGGCCCGAGGCTGACGCAGTCGGCGCTGCGCTGCACGGCTTTGTGGGTGGTGTTGCCGGTGTTCAGGTCGGGGAACACGAACACCGTGGCACGACCGGCCACCTGACTGTTCGGCGCCAGTTGCCGGGCGACGTCTTCATTGGCGGCGGCGTCGTATTGCAACGGGCCGTCGATCAGCAGCGAATGCTGTTGCTCGTGGGCGAGCAGGGTGGCTTCGCGAACCTTTTCGACTTCCTCGCCGGTGGCCGACTCGCCGCTGGAATAACTGATCATCGCCACCCGAGGGGTGATGCCGAATGCCGCCGCCGAGTCGGCGCTTTGCAACGCAATCTCGGCCAGTTCGCTGGCGCTCGGATGCGGGTTCATCACGCAGTCGCCGTAGACCAGCACCTCTTCCGGAAACAGCATGAAGAACACCGAAGACACCAGCGTGCAGCCCGGCGCGGTCTTGATCAGTTGCAGGGCCGGGCGGATGGTGTTGGCGGTGGAGTGAATGACTCCGGACACGAGCCCGTCGACTTCATCCAGCGCCAGCATCACGGTGCCGATCACCACAGTGTCTTCCAGTTGTTGCTCGGCCATGGGTGCGTTGAGGCTTTTGCTTTTACGCAGGGCGACCATCGGCTCGACGTAACGCTCGCGGATCAGGTCTGGATCGAGGATTTCCAGCCCTGGCGGCAACTCGATACCCTGGGCGCGGGCGACGGCTTCGACATCCGCCGGTTTCGCCAGCAATACGCAACGGGCAATGCCACGGGCCTGGCAGATCGCGGCAGCCTGCACGGTCAGCGGCTCGCTGCCTTCGGGCAACACGATGCGCTTGTTGGCCGCCTGGGCGCGCTGGATCAATTGATAGCGGAAAACGGCTGGCGACAGGCGCATCTCCCGTGGTGTACCGCAGCGCTGGTGCAGCCAGTTGGCGTCGAGATGACTGGCGACGAAGTCGGTGATGATTTCCGCTCGCTCACGGTCGTCGATCGGGATTTCCTTGTTCAGGCCATTGAGCAGGTTAGCGGTGTCGTAGGAGCCGGTGCTCACGGACAACACCGGCAAACCGGCCTGTAATGCGCCACGGCACAGATCCATGATGCGCGGATCCGGCAGGGTGTCGCTGGTCAGCAGCAGGCCGGCCAGCGGTACGCCGTTGATCGCCGCGAGGCTGACGGCGAGGATGATGTCGTCGCGATCGCCGGGGGTCACCACCAGCACGCCGGGCTTGAGCAGCTCCACGGTGTTGCGCATGGTGCGGGCGCAAATGATGATTTTGGTCATGCGCCGGGTTTCGTAATCACCGGCATTGAGCACTTGCGCACCCATCAGGTCGGCGACGTCGCGGGTGCGCGGCGCATTGAGTTCCGGCTGAAACGGAATGCAGCCGAGCAGACGGAAATCACCGCTGCGCAGCAACGGCGAATGCTCTTTAAGACGGGCGGCGAAGGCGTCCATGCTCTCGTCAGTCTTGACCTTGTTGAGGATCACGCCGAGGACTTTCGGATCCTTCGGACCACCGAACAATTGCGCCTGCAATTCAACGCGGCCGGAGAGTTCGGCCAGCACTTCGTTTTCTGGAGCCGAAACCAGGATCACCTCGGCATCGAGGCTCTTGGCCAAATGCAGGTTGACCCGCGCGGCATAACTGGCACTGCGGGTCGGCACCATGCCTTCAACCACCAGCACGTCTTTGCCGACGGCTGCTTGCTGGTACAAGGTGATGATTTCTTCGAGCAACTCATCAAGCTGGCCGTCGCCGAGCATCCGCTCGACGTGCGCCAGACCCAGCGGTTGTGGCGGTTTCAGACCATGCGTGCGCGCCACCAGCTCGGTGGAACGTTCCGGGCCCGTGTCACCCGGATGCGGCTGGGCGATCGGCTTGAAAAAACCGACCTTGAGGCCGGCGCGCTCAAGGGTGCGCACCAGTCCGAGGCTGATGGAGGTCAGACCCACACCAAAATCGGTGGGCGCGATAAAAAAAGTTTGCATGCGGATTCTCTAAAGGAGCATGTGGGCAGCCCGTGTGGCCTTTGCTGTCAGAGCAAATTCGGCGCCTGAAATCCAAATCCTGCGTTGCTGCTCCTCCCCATAGCGCGCTATGACTCGTCGCAGCGCCTTGGCTATGGACTTCAGGCATCCGAATTTGCTCTGACGCAAAGGCCGTACGGGTTGCCAGGTGAAAGCCTATATCTGGCGATCTACCGAAATCAGTCGCCAAGGTTATCGCTAACCGAGCCTTGTGCGCACCAACCACAATCAAAGGGTTGGCCTATTTTTTCCTGACGCTGCACAGGGTCCATGACCCAGGCGCGCGATTGCCAGGGTGGCTGGTGCCGCAGGTGTTGGGTGTGGCCGCAGGAAAGCTCGGCCACCCAGTGTCCGTCCTCGTCCTGATGGAAGCCTGTGACCGTCGAATTCCGTCTGTCCGGGTTGTGTTCGCTTTCGGACGATTGCTTCGCTAAACTTGGCCTTTCAATCTTCTTATGCAAAAGGTCTCGCCCCATGCTGATCGCCGCCAATAAGGCTGTCTCCATCGACTATACCCTGACCAACGACGCTGGTGAGGTCATCGACAGCTCCGCCGGCGGCGCGCCGCTGGTCTACCTGCAAGGTGCGGGCAACATCATCCCGGGCCTGGAAAAGGCTCTGGAAGGCAAGGCTGTCGGCGAAGAGCTGACCGTAGCCGTTGAACCGGAAGACGCTTACGGCGAATACGCTGCCGAACTGGTCAGCACCCTGAGCCGCAGCATGTTCGAAGGTGTCGACGAACTGGAAGTGGGCATGCAGTTCCACGCTTCCGCTCCGGACGGCCAGATGCAGATCGTGACCATCCGTGATCTGGACGGCGACGACGTGACCGTCGACGGCAACCACCCGTTGGCCGGTCAGCGCCTGAATTTCCAGGTCAAGATCATCGACATCCGTGACGCCAGCCAGGAAGAAATCGCTCATGGTCACGTCCATGGCGAAGGTGGCCATCACCACTGATTTCTGCGCTAAGCTCAGATAACTGGAGAGGCGCCTTGTGGGCGCCTTTTTAGTCTGCGGCTGTCCCTGACGGCATCGCCAAGTGGCTGTTTCGAAGAGAACACGGGAATCTGGAGTACGCCATGAGTGCTTTTCACGACCTTAAATTGACAGCCCTGGATGGACAGGAGCTACCCTTGGCGCCTTTCAAAGGCCAAGTCGTGCTGGTGGTCAACGTCGCCTCCAAATGCGGCTTGACCCCGCAGTACAGGGCGCTGGAAAACCTCTACCAGCAATACAAGGCCAAAGGCTTCAGCGTGTTGGGCTTGCCGTGCAACCAGTTTGCCGGGCAGGAACCGGGGACCGAGCAGCAGATCAAGGATTTCTGCAGTCTCAACTATGGTGTGACCTTCCCGTTGTCCAGCAAGCTGGAAGTCAACGGGCATGAGCGTCATCAGTTGTACCGCTTGCTGGCAGGCGAGGGCGCGGAGTTTCCCGGCGACATCACCTGGAACTTCGAGAAGTTCCTGTTGGGCAAGGACGGCCGTGTACTGGCTCGGTTCTCGCCACGTACGGCGCCGGATGATCCGACGATCGTTCACGCAATCGAAAAAGCGCTGAGCTGATCCCCCCCTGTAGGAGCAGCCGGTCGACGCTCGATTGCTCGCGATGGTCGCCAACGATAACGCTGCAAGCCTGATACGGCGCGGCGTTCTCAGGCCCATCGCGAGCGAGCTCGCTCCTACAATATCCCCTATCTTTTGATCCTTAATCACTGCAATCAATAATGCTGTTCAATGCGTTGGACACTCCATATTATCACCGTCATAAAGTCATTCTTCCGTGGAGCGTCCCATGCCCGTCAAAGCCCTGTTCAAACCGTTCCACCTCGGCACCCTTGAACTGCCGACCCGCGTCGTCATGGCGCCGATGACCCGCTCCTTTTCCCCGGGCGGCGTGCCCAACTCCAAAGTGATCGAATACTACCGTCGCCGCGCCGCTGCGGGCGTCGGCCTGATCGTCACCGAAGGCACTACCGTCGGTCACAAGGCGTCCAACGGCTACCCGAACGTTCCGCATTTCTACGGTGAAGCGGCCCTGGCCGGCTGGAAGAAAGTAGTCGATGCCGTTCACGCCGAAGGCGGCAAGATCGTTCCGCAGCTGTGGCATGTGGGCAGCGTACGCCGTATCGGCACCGAGCCGGACGCCAGCGTGCCGGGTTATGGCCCGTCGGAAAAAGTGAAGGAAGGTCAGGTCGTGGTGCACGGCATGACCAAACAGGACATCCAGGACGTGATCGCCGCGTTCGCCCAGGCCGCCAAGGATGCCCAGAGCATCGGCATGGACGGCGTGGAAATCCACGGTGCCCACGGTTACCTGATCGACCAGTTCTTCTGGGAAGGCAGCAACCGGCGTACTGACGAATACGGCGGCAGCCTGGCCAGCCGTTCGCGCTTCGCCATTGAATTGATTCAGGCCGTGCGTGCCGCGGTCGGTGAAGGTTTTCCGATCATTTTCCGTTTCTCCCAGTGGAAGCAGCAGGACTACACCGCACGTCTGGTGCAAACCCCGGAAGCCTTGGGCGAGTTCCTCAAGCCGCTGGCGGAAGCGGGCGTGGATATTTTTCACTGCTCGACCCGCCGTTTCTGGGAGCCGGAATTCGACGGTTCCGAGTTGAACCTGGCCGGCTGGACCCGCCAACTCACCGGCAAGCCGACCATCACCGTGGGCAGCGTCGGCCTGGATGGCGAGTTCCTGCAGTTCATGGTCAACACCGACAAGGTCGCACAACCGGCCAGTCTGGAAAAACTGCTGGAGCGCCTGAACAACGATGAGTTCGACCTGGTGGCGGTCGGTCGTGCGTTGCTGGTGGACCCGGACTGGGCACAGAAAGTGCGCGACGGCCGTGAAGAGGACATTCTGCCGTTCAGCCGTGAGGCGTTGATGACGCTGGTTTAAGCTGCAACCGGGAAGGCCTCATCGCGAGCAAGCTCGCTCCCACATTGATCGATGGTGACCACAAATCCTGTGACCACCGCAGAACTACTGTAGGAGCGAGCTTGCTCGCGATGGCGGACTTCAAATCACGGAAGATTCAGGGAACAGTCGGTGCATTCGGCACCACCAACTCCCCGGCACAAGCCCCGCGCAACTGCCCTTCGAACTGCTCGATTATCGACGCCCACCCCTGGCGACTGGCATGCTGGCGCGCATTGAGCCGCACATTGCGCAAGGCCTCCCTGTCCTCCAGCAGCCATGCCGCTGCATCGCAGAACGCTTCTTCATCCCCCGGCATCGCCAGCACGCCGTTGTAGCCATGACGAATATGCTGGGCGGCTGCCGCCTGGTCGTAGGCCACCACGCCGAGCCCCGAGGCAAGTGCTTCAAGCACTACATTGCCAAAGGTTTCGGTCAGGCTCGGAAACAGAAACACGTCGCCCGAGGCGTAGTGACACGCCAGGGCTTCACCCCGTTGGGTGCCACAGAAAATCGCCTCGGGGATTTCGTTTTCCAGTTCCTGGCGCTGTGGGCCATCGCCGACCACGATCAGTTTCAGGATGCGCTTGGGATAACTCGTCTTGAGGGTATTGAAGGTACGCTTGAGCAGGCCGAGGTTTTTTTCCGGGGCCAGGCGTCCGACATGAATGACGGCGATGTCTGCCTCGGCCAGTCCCCATTGCTCGCGCAGGGCATTCAGGCGTTTGGCCGGGTGGAACAGTTCGCTGTCGACGCCTCGGGACAGCAACGCCAGTCGTTCGAAATGACGTCGCTCCAGTTCCAGGCGCTGGCTGACGCTGGGCACCAGGGTCATGGTCGAGCGGTTGTGGAACCAGCGCAGGTAGTGAGTCAGCAGGCGCGTGAGCAAACCAAACCCGTACTGGTTGGAGTACTGCTGGAAATTGGTGTGGAAACCGCTTACCACGCAAATCCCCAGTCGCCGTGCCGCACGCAAGGCCGACAGACCCAGCGGCCCTTCGGTGGCGATGTAGAGCACATCCGGGCGATGACGCGTCCAGCGCCGCAGCAGTTTGTGCATCGACGACTGACCCCATTGCAGGCCGGGATAGCCCGGTAGCGGCCAGCCGCGACACAGCAGAAGTTCATCGTCGCTGCCCAACTGCTGGTCGCAGCCCTGACGCGGTCGCACCAGTTCCACCTGATGCCCGCGCGCGCGCAAACCGTCGCACAAGCGACCCAGGGTATTGGCCACGCCGTTGATTTCCGGAGGGAAGGTTTCGGTGATCAGAGTGATATGCAGAGCTGTCGTCATGACCCCAGTGTCGACCGGGGCCATGTCGTCAGTGTGACGTCAGGATGATGGATTTGTGACTGCGGTACCGGCGCTGATGGCTCAGCGCTGCGTCACCAGGCTTTCCGCGCCGCGTTCACGCACCCAGAACAGCGTCGCCCCGGCCACGGCAGCCGGCATCATCAGGATGTTGACCACCGGGATCAGCAGCACCAGGTACACGCTGCCGCCGAAGCTCATGCTCTGCCAGCGCTTCTGTCGCAGCCAGGCGAGCATCTCGTTCCAGCCCAGCTTGTGGTTGTCCGCCGGGTAGTCGATGTACTGGATCGCCATCATCCACACCCCGAACAGCAGCCACAGCGGCGCGGCAATGATGTTCACCACCGGGATGAAGGACAGGATGAAGAGGCCGATCGCCCTTGGCAGGAAATAGCCGAGCTTGCGCATCTCCCGGGCCAGGGTGCGCGGGATCATCGCAATCAGTTCGCCCCAACTGAAGGCTGGAAAATCATCGGTGCCGCGCACCACCACTTCGACTTTTTCCGCGAGGAAGCCGTTGAATGGCGCGGCAATGACGTTGGCGAGCATGGTGAAGGTGAAGAACACCATCAGCACGACGAGCACCACGAACAGCGGCCAGAGGATGTAGCTGAGAAAACTCAGCCAGTCGGGCAGGGACGGCATCAGGGTGTCGACCCACAAGCTGAATTGATGGCCGGCCAGGTAGATCAATCCGACGAACAGCACCAGGTTGATCGCCAGTGGCAACAACACGAACAAACGCAGGCTGGGGCTCAGCACCAGCTTGAGGCCTTCGCGCAGGTATTGCGGGCCGGACAGAACGGGGGCAGGCATGATGTGCTCCGAGCAGAGGGAAAACGCGCCGACCTTACCGGCTTTGCTTCATGTGCGAAAGCGCGGCAGTGGTATCGACATTCACTGTAACAAAGACGTCGATAACGTCGGTCAGATGGCATAGAGACCACCTATGAGCTGGATTGTTAATCCGTATTTCCTTAATCTTCGCCCCCTCGATACGCTGCACCCAATCTTTTTACAGGACGGTCGGGTTCAAGCCTTCCCCAAGTGCTTTCAACCGTTCTTTTTTATTCCAGCCGGCAATCCGGCGTTCCGTGCCAGGTGTTCCGGGCCGGTCAACAGGAGCAGGTCATGTCTGAAGTCCGTCATTCGCGAGTGATTATTCTCGGTTCCGGCCCTGCCGGTTACAGCGCCGCGGTCTATGCCGCCCGTGCCAACCTCAAGCCACTGCTGATCACCGGCATGCAGGCCGGCGGTCAACTGACCACCACTACCGAAGTCGACAACTGGCCGGGCGACGTCCACGGCCTGACCGGCCCGGCGCTGATGGAGCGGATGCGCGAGCACGCCGAGCGTTTCGAAACCGAGATCGTTTTCGATCACATCAATGCCGTGGACTTCGCTGCCAAGCCGTACACCCTGACCGGCGACAGCGCGACTTACACCTGCGACGCCCTGATCATCGCCACCGGCGCCAGTGCTCGTTACCTGGGCCTGCCGTCCGAAGAAACCTTCATGGGCAAGGGCGTTTCGGCCTGCGCGACCTGCGACGGTTTCTTCTACCGCAACAAGCCGGTTGCTGTGGTCGGCGGCGGCAACACCGCTGTTGAAGAGGCCCTGTACCTGGCCAACATCGCCAGCAAAGTGACCCTGATCCACCGTCGCGAAACCTTCCGCGCCGAGAAGATCCTGATAGACAAGCTGAACGCCCGCGTTGCCGAAGGCAAGATCGAGCTGAAGCTGAACGCGACCCTGGACGAAGTGCTGGGCGACAACATGGGTGTGACCGGTGCGCGCCTGAAGAACAACGACGGCAGCTTCGACGAAGTGAAAGTCGACGGCGTGTTCATCGCCATCGGCCACACCCCGAACACCTCGTTGTTCGAAGGCCAGTTGACCCTCAAAGACGGCTACCTGGTTGTGCAGGGCGGCCGTGACGGCAACGCCACCGCCACCAGCCTCGAAGGCATCTTCGCCGCCGGTGACGTGGCTGACCACGTGTACCGCCAGGCCATCACCTCGGCTGGCGCCGGTTGCATGGCTGCACTGGATGCCGAGCGTTACCTCGACAACCTGCAGAACGCTTGATTCTGCTTTCGTCGAAATAAGAAAACCGGCTTCGGCCGGTTTTTTTTGCACACCAATAATGTGGTGTAGCCCTTGTGGGACAGTGTTCAGGTCAGTTTTGCCAGGCACGCCTCAAGAATATCCAGCCCTTCCTCCAGCACCGCAGCCTCAATGGTCAACGGCGCCAGCAGCCGGATGATGTGCCGCGATTTACCACTGGGCATCAACAGCAGACCCGCATCCCGCGCCAGCGCCAGCAGTTGGGTCAATTGCGCTGGTGCGGGCGAGCCATCGGCGTTGATCAACTCGATGCCACGCATGGCGCCGACGCCGGTCAGGCGGCCCAGATACGGCGTCAGGTTATTCGCGCGCCAGGTTGCATGGCGGCCGACAATCGCTTCTTCCTGTTGGGTACCCCAGGCGTGCAGGTTGGCATCGGTCATTTCGTCGAGGGTTGCCAGTGCCGCAGCGCAGGCGATGGGGTTGCCGGAGTAAGTGCCACCGAGTCCGCCCTTGGGCAAGTTGTCGAGCAGCGACTTGCGCCCGACCACCGCACCCAGCGGCACGCCGCCAGCGATGCTTTTGCCGAGCAGGATCAGGTCTGGCTCGATGCCCAGTCGCGAGAACGCGAAGCGCTGGCCGGTTCGGCCGAAACCGGACTGGATTTCATCGGCGATCAGCACAATGCCCTTGTCGTCGCAGAACTTGCGCAGTGCCTGGGCGAACTCGGCCTCCATGGCCAGGAAACCCGCTTCGCCCTGCACCGGTTCAACGATAAAGCAGGCGACGTCTTCGACATCGATCTCGACGCTGAACAGGCGCTCCATGGCTTTGAGGGCCTCGGCACGGGTGACGTCGTTGTCCTGGCTGGGGAAGGGCAGGTGAAAGACCGGCCCCGGCAGCACGCCGACTTTCTGCTTGTAGGGCGCGACCTTGCCATTGAGGTTGAGGGTGGCCAGTGTGCGGCCGTGGAAAGCGCCGTCGAAGGCAATGACCGCGCTACGGCCAGTGGCGCCACGGACGATCTTCAGGGCGTTTTCCGCCGCTTCCGCGCCGCTGTTGGTCAGCATACCGCTGACCGGGTAACTCACTGGCATGAACGCGCTGAGGCGATCCATCAGTTCGAGGTAAGGCACATGGGGCGCAGCGTTGAATGCGTAGTGGGTCAGCCGGGTAGCCTGCTCGCGGATGGCTTCGACGATGCGCGGATGGCAATGTCCGAGGTTGAGTACGCCGATGCCACCGACAAAGTCGATGTAGCGCTTGCCATCGGTGTCCCAGACTTCGGCATTCTTGCCGTGGCTGAGCGTGACAGGGTGGACGATGTTGATCGACTGGCTGATGGTTTCGCTGCGCATAAATGACCGGCTCGAAAGAAGGAAGGCTTCTTTTTATCTAAGCCGTGCGCAGTGGTACCCGGCAAACGAAATAAAGTTGCCGGGTCAATCTTAAAAGTCGGGTTATGCAATCAACGACGGGTCAGCGGCTGCTGAGCGAACTTCACACCCGCCAGGCCATGAGCAATCAACGCGCGGATATTGCCGTGATCGCTGCCTTCAGGTGTGGCGACAACCGAACGGTAATGCTCGCCGAAAGCCAGCAGTGCTTCTTCATCGCTCAGACCTTCCAGTAGTGCAAGACCCAGGGTCTTGCACGAGCCTTCGTTCTGCCCGGCCGCGTTTTCCACGCCACCATTGTTGAAAGCCTGAGGCTGGTAGTCGTAACCGGCAGTAATGAACGCCAGAGTCTCGGCGAAGGCGTGTTCGCCGCTCTTGAAGCTGGCGCGCAGGGTGTTCAAATCACTCATTGGGTTTTCCTTTGGCGAACGCCGCCTGTTGTTCGGCGTTGGCTTCTTGCTGAAATTGGGCTTTCCACTCGGCGTACGGCATGCCGTAAACCACTTCGCGGGCTTCGTCGAGGCTGACCTCGATCTGGCGTTCGTCAGCCGCCGCCTTGTACCACTTGGACAGGCAGTTGCGGCAGAAGCCCGAGAGGTTCATCAGGTCGATGTTCTGCACATCCTTGCGGCTGTCCAGATGGGCCACCAGCCGGCGAAAGGCGGCGGCTTCGAGTTCCAGGCGTTGTTGGTCGGTCATGGCGGTCTCTGCGAGACAGCTTCAAGCGGCAAGCTTGAAGCTGCAGGTTGGATGGCGGTGGCTGCAAGTTTACAGCTTGGCGCTTGTAGCTTGAAGCTAGCGGCTCGCTGCCAGCGTAATCGACACCGACTCGGCGAATCGCAGCGCGTGGGGCTTGTCGACCTCGACCTCGGCGTAGAGCACCGATGCGTTGGCCATCACCAGGTCGAGAATCTCCTGGGTCAGGCGCTCGAGCAGCGCAAAGCGGTTGCCTTCCACATGGGCGATGATCGCCTTGGTGATCGTGCGGTAGTTCAACGCGTGATCGATGTCGTTGTCCCGTACCGCTTCCTGGGCTGCGTACAGAATGGTGAGGTTGATCAGCACATCCTGCTTGTTGAGGATTTCATCCTCGTTGATGCCGATGTAGGTACGCAGGCACAGGTCTTTGACCCGGATGCGTGCCATACCTGGCTGAAGTTGTGGCATTGCTACTTGCTCCGTCCAATCAATTGCAGGAACTCCTGGCGGGTGTTGCTCGACTCGCGGAAGGCGCCGAGCATCACCGAGGTGTTCATGGTCGAATTCTGTTTCTCTACGCCGCGCATCATCATGCACATGTGCTGCGCTTCGATGACCACTGCGACACCGGCCGCGCCGGTCACCTGTTGCACCGCGTCGGCGATTTGCCGGGTGAGGTTTTCCTGGATCTGCAGGCGCCGGGCGAACATGTCCACCAGTCGCGCAATCTTCGACAGGCCCAGCACCTTGCCGGTCGGAATATAAGCCACATGCGCCTTGCCGATGAAGGGCAGCATGTGGTGTTCGCAAAGCGAGTACAGCTCGATGTTGTCGACGATCACCATTTCATCGTTGTCGGAGGCGAACAGCGCGTCATTGACGATCTCTTCGACACTTTGCTCGTAACCATGGCAAAGGTACTGCATGGCCTTGGCCGCGCGCATCGGCGTATCGAGCAAACCCTCGCGGTCGGGGTTTTCGCCGAGGCCGATGAGGATCTCTCGATAATTCTGGGGCAGTGATAACGTCATGGAAAATCCTCGCGGGACACTTATTTGATGTGCCGTCCGCCGTTGACGGTCAGGGTGGTGCCGGTGACATAAGGGTTGTCGAGCAGATAGCGCAGGCTCTGGTACATCACTTCGCAGCCGGGTTCGATGCCCAGCGCAGACTTGGCCAGCACCTTGGCGCGGTAGGCCGCGTCGTCTTCAGGGTTGAACAGTAGCAGGGCCGGGGCGATTCCGTTGACCTTGATGGCCGGCGCGTACCTGGCGGCGAAGGACAGGGTCAGGCTGTCGAGCCCGGATTTGCTGGCGCAATAGCCGATGTGCTTGCTGCTGCCCTTGCGGGTCACGTCATCGCTGATGTGCACGATGTCGGCGGGGCTTGAGCGTTGCAGCAGGTCGGCGCAATGCAGGTTGATCAGGTAAGGCGCCAGCATGTGCACACTGAACATGCGGGTGAATGCCGCGGCGTCGGTGTCCGGCGTTTCGGCCAGCCATTCGGAGGCGTTGTGGACAATCGCCCGCAAACAGTCGGTGTGGGTTTTCAGTTCGCTGATGAAGGCGAGGATCCCGGCCTCGCTGGCGAAGTCGGCGAACACCGCGGTGGCCCCCAGGTCGCGCAGGGCTTGTACGCCGGGACGCTCGCTGCGGTAGCTGAAAATCACGCGCTGGCCATCTTCCAGCAGTCGCCGGGCGCAATGCAGGCCGACACGCTGGCCGGCGCCGGTAATGAGGATGGGGGCTGTGGAAGAAGTCATGAACGGCTCGCGTCGCGGTGAGAACAAAACTATACCAGCGACGGGTGCGCTCTACCTATTGCAGGGGAAACAACTGTGGGAGCGAGCTTGCTCGCGATGGCGGACTGTCAGACGACACATATGTTGACTGACACGCCCTCATCGCGAGCAAGCTCGCTCCCACAGGAGAGATCAATGATTCTGAGTGGAGGGTTCGGCACGCAATGGACGTGTCGGCGTGCTGTTGAGCCAGCCTGCCAGCAAACGCGTCGACAACGGAATGAACAGGTAAACCATCAGCGGCGTCAGGCACAGGGTGCTGACGAGCACGCGGGGCAGCAGCGCCATCTCACCCAGCAGCGAACCCAGCGCAAAGTTGAACAGCAGGGAAACCGGAAAGAACGCCAACCAGATTGCCACGGCCTGTTTCCAGCGCGGCGGGCGTTGACCGACGGCACCGAACCAGCCCTCGATGCCGCTGACCCGATGTTCCGTCGGGTGGGCGAACAACTCGCTGCCGCGTCCGAGCCAGGCGGTGCGTGAAGCGCAATGCTCCCAGGCATGCAGGGTCAGCTCGTCGGCGAAGCGGAAGATAATCTGGAATTCGTCATCACCGGGCGGCGGTGCGAGTACGCCGGAGCCAAGGTAGCCAGGAAAGTCGGTGGCCAGTTGTTCGCCTTCGCGCAGCCAGGCGATCAGGTCTTGATAACGTCCATTGGCAACGCGGCGCGCAACCATCAGCGTGACGGGAGGGGTAGACATCGTGCATCTCCGTAAGGCATTTGCGTCGCTCCGGATAGGAACTTCGCCAGGCGCAGCGCCGGGGTAGTGGGCTGCGGCTGGAAACAAGCAAGGATTATTCCTCATTCTGCCGGTTTCGCCTTTGAGTGTTTTTTTTCGATTATGAACTTGAATTGTTATGGGGCAGGGGAGTTAAATCGGGATCCCATCTGCACATGGACATACAATCCCAGATGCCTGTCCTTACTGGCGTAGTTTCAGGTGTTCCGCGGGCTGCCTCCCTTGAACAGGAACAGCTCTATCCGATTCGCGAGGTGGCGCGGCTGACAGGCGTCAATCCGATCACGCTTCGAGCCTGGGAGCGACGTTATGGCCTGATTGTTCCAATGCGCACCGAAAGTGGGCATCGCCTGTATTCGCTGACCGATATCGAACGGGTTCGCAATATCCTCGGCTGGGTCGAGCGCGGTGTAGTCGTCAGCAAGATTGGCAGGATCCTGGCCAAAACCCAGCCGCTCCAGGCGTTGTCGCACATTATCCCTGACCACCTCGTGGAAACCGATTATGCACAGTGGCAGCAGCAGGTTCTGACTGCGGTCAACGGGTTTGACGACATTCGGCTGGAGCAGGTCTACGGGCAAATCTTTTCCAGTTACGCCCTGCCAGTGGTGTTTCAGGACATTCTGATGCCTGTCTGGAAGCAATTGTCGCAACGACAGAACCAGTTCGGCGGGACCAGCGAGTGGCTGTTCCTGGATGGTTTTTTGCGTTCCCGGGTGGTGCAGCGTCTGTTGTTGCTGCGAGACAAACAGCCGCGTCGGGTGGTCATCTGTGCCTTGGTTGGCCATTGCCGCGAGCTGGAACTGTTGGTCGCCGCCCTGTTCCTGAGTGCCGGGCCAGCGGCCCTTCGCGTGCTGAACATTGGTCAGCCGTTCGATGAGTTGGTGCTGACGTGTGAAAGGCTCAAGCCCTTGGCGCTGGTGCTGTTTTCCAATCATGTGCCGGCTCCCGAGTTGCCGCGGCGCTTGAATCGCCTGGCCATGAGTCTGGAGTGCCGATTGTTGTTGGCCGGTGATGCTTGCGATCTGGTGCAGGAGAGCCTGGCCGGGTCATCGATCGGATGCCTGGGCAATGAAGGGGAGGTCATGAGCCAGCGTCTGAAGCAGTTCCTGGCGGGTAATCTGGATACTTGAGATTCAGAGATGCAGCGCGGGATGAGTCAACCGATGCTGTTGCAGAATGAACTGGTGCAGGCGCTCGGTTTCGTCCGCATCGCTCTGGCTCAGTTGATAGGCATAGAAGCCCTGTTCGTTTTCTTTCTCGAAAGTGCCACGCAAGGCAATCCGCTCATAGCCTGAGGGACTGAACCACAAGGCGAAATGCTTCGGCGGCTTGGTCTTGTTGCGAACCTCCAGCAAAACCCCTTTGCACGACACTTCGTGCACCCACAGGGTGCCGGTTTGACCCTTGGCGTTTTCCAGTGCTACCGGTTCGTCCAGTACCAGGCGCCAAGGCCGGACCATCGGTCCGTCTTCATAGATGCTCGGCACGCCGAGGCGCAGGTGCAGCGCATGGAACTCGTCTTCCACCAGGTGCAGAGGGAAGGTCATTTGCTGGTTTTCGAAGCTGGCTTGAATGGTCACCTGCTCATGGGCCGCCAGGCGGGTGAGCAGGTCACGAATTTGCGATCCCCCGTTGACGAGCAGGCTCGACGTCGCGTCCCGCACATTGAGTTGCGGGTTGTGTTGCATGCTCTGGATGAAATCCAGCTCATCCTGGGTGAGGAGTGCGTCACGTTGCATGGCCAGCTCGAAAGAAATAATTACAAAGTCAGCGGTGATTGAAGTTACTGACCATTAATTCTGGATTTCGTTTTTGCCGTTCGTCGCCTTGAGCGCCGCCAGTTCGGCCTGGAGTCCAGCCAACTGTGCTTCAAGCTGTGTCACGCGCTGTTGTGCCTTGACCTGCGCGGTGACATCTTTCTGTACGCCGACAAAGTAGGTTTGCCCGTCTGCTGGATTTTTCACCGTTGAAAGGGACAGCTCGTTCCAGAACGGTGTGCCGTCCTTGCGGTAGTTGCGCAGTATTTCCCGGCAGGATCCTTCACGGTTCAAGGCGTCGCGAATCAACGGCAGGGCTTGCTGGTCGCGGTCTCCCGACTGCAGGAAGCGGCAATCCTGATAGAGGATTTCTTCGCTGGAGTACCCCGTCAGGCGTTCGAACGCGGGGTTGACGTAAATGAGGATTTTGTCCTGATCGCCTTCCTTTTCGGCAATCACGATTCCGTCGTTGGAGGTGTTGATCGCCATTTGCAGCAGTTGTGCATTAATCATCGGAGTATCCTTTCCTGATTGATTGTCGATTGCATTCTAAAAGAACAATCACAACCGTGCTGTTAATATCCGGGTCTTTGACTCGGATTCAGGATCAGATTGATGAAAGTCGCCATCATTTCCGGCTCGGTGTACGGCACGGCCGAAGAAGTTGCCCGCCACGCCGCCAGCCTGTTGAACGCAGCCGGTTTCGAAACTTTGCACAACCGGCGTGCGACCCTCGCCGATATCCAGGCGTTTGGCCCGCAAGCCTTTCTGGTGGTGACCTCGACCACCGGCATGGGCGAGCTGCCGGACAACCTGCAACCGCTGTATTCGACCATTCGCGATCAATTGCCAGCGGCCTGGCGCGGTTTGCCAGGCGCGGTGATCGGATTGGGCGATGCGAGCTATGGCGATACTTTTTGTGGCGGCGGCGAGCAGATGCGCGAACTGTTCGGTGAGCTGGGCATTCGCGAAGTACTGCCAATGCTGCGCCTGGATGCCAGTGAAAGCGTGACCCCCGAGACGGACGCCGAGCCTTGGCTGGCGGACCTGATCAACGCACTGCGCACCTGATCGTTGCCCCGGCATCCATGCCAGTCAGGGTTCTGACAGTACGGTAAAAAACGGCCTGTCAGACCCTCGCTGACGCCGGTCGTTTGACATGGATCCAGGGTGTCTGGGCGACTGACTCGCAGGGCCACCAAGGTGGCTGCGAATGCAAGTACACGAACCTCAAGGGGTGACTAGACTCGGTAAACATAGGAAACACTCCATCATAAAAACACCGAGGTTCCTTGCCGTGACTGTCGATCCTGTCCAATCGCCTCACAGTGTCAAACACCAGGTCAGTGCTGCCGAGTGGCAGACCCGCGTCGACCTGGCGGCCTGTTATCGCCTGGTCGCTCAACACGGTTGGGATGACCTGATCTTCACCCATATCTCCGCCAAGGTGCCCGGCACCGAAGATTTCCTGATCAACCCGTTCGGGTTGATGTTTCACGAAATTACCGCGTCGAACCTGGTCAAGGTTGATCAGGCCGGCAACAAGCTGATGGACAGTCCTTACGAGATCAATCCGGCGGGTTACACCATCCACAGCGCCGTGCATGAAGTGCGTCACGATGTCGTCTGCGTGCTCCACACCCACACGGCTTCAGGGGTGGCGGTGTCGGCACAGAAGCAGGGCGTTTTGCCGATCAGCCAACAGTCGTTGTTCGTGCTTTCCAGCCTGGCCTACCACGCCTACGAAGGCGTGGCGCTCAACCATGATGAGAAAGTGCGGTTGCAGGCCGACCTCGGTGAAAACAATTTCCTGATGCTGCATAACCACGGTCTGCTGACCTGCGGCAGCACCATCGCCGATACGTTCCTGATGATGTTTACCTTCCAGCGTGCCTGCGACATTCAGGTCATGGCGCAGAACGGTGCCGCTGAGCTGATCGCCATCGAACCGCAGATTCTGGCCGGCGCCAAAGCCATGCTCGCGGGTGTCACCCGAAGTGCTCAAGGCATGGGCGGAGCGCTGGCATGGCCGGCGCTGCTGCGCAAACTCGATAAACTGGACCCGGGCTATAAACTCTGATGGAACTCGCCGAGATCCCCCTGTGTGTCTGGCGCAAACGCAGCCGGACGTTCGTATTCCGTGGTCAAAGCATCCGTTACTGGACAGCAGGGCAGGGTGAGCCGCTGTTGCTCATTCACGGCTTCCCGTCCGCCAGTTGGGACTGGCATTACCTGTGGCAGCCTTTGAGCCAGCGGTTTCGCGTGATCGCTTGCGACATGCTGGGCTTCGGCGATTCGGCCAAACCTGCGAATCACGAATACAGCCTGCTGGAGCAAGCGGATCTGCAACAGGCATTGCTTGAACACCTGAATGTCGAACAGCCGGTGCACCTGTTTGCCCACGGTTATGGCGACAGCGTGGCCCAGGAACTGCTGGCCCGGCATTACGAGTCGCGGGTAAAACTGGCCAGTTGCGTGTTTCTCAACGGCGGGTTGTTTCCGGAAACCCATCGCCCGGTATTGATGCAAAAACTCTTGCTCAGCCCTGTGGGCTGGATGATTGGTCGTGCCTTCAGCCGTGATGGTCTGGTGAGAAGCTTCCGGCAGATTTTCGGTCCGCAAACCCGCCCCAGTGAAAGCCAGATGGATGATTTCTGGAGCCTGGTCGAAAGCCATCGCGGGCCACGGATCATGCACAAATTGATCGCCTACATCCCGGAGCGACGCGTCTGGCGCAACCGCTGGGTGAGCGCGATGCAACGCGGTGAAGTGCCGCTGCGGGTGATCGATGGCGGGGGCGATCCAGTCTGCGGCGTGCACATGGTCGAGCGTTACCGGGAGCTGATCCCAAAGGCGGACACGGTGGTTTTGCCCGACATTGGCCACTACCCACAGATCGAGGCGCCCTGCGAGGTGCTCAAGCACTACCTGGCGTTTCGCGATCAACTGCTGTTGCCGCCGCGCAAGGTGGCGTGTTCCTGATTCGCTGCGTTGAATCTGCTGTGCTTTTTTTGTGCTGAGGGGCAAGCCCCCTCACCACAGGTTTCGTGTCCATTTCTCTATCAATCATCCCCCAGCCTTATCGCGCACTATTCAGCCTCCCCCGTGTTCATTGTGACCTGCCGCGCAGTGCCGGAAACTCGGACTCATTGTCCCCTGGCCTGCTGGAGTCCCCCATGAATGAGTCTGTGCGCTTCGAAGATAAAGTCGTGATCATCACCGGAGCCGGTGGCGGCCTGGGACGGGCGCATGCACTGCTGTTCGCCAAACAGGGCGCCAGGGTACTGGTCAACGATCTTGGCGGCTCGGCTCAGGGTGAGGGCGCCAACGCCTCGGCCGCCGACCGCGTGGTCGCGGAGATCCGCGAGGCCGGCGGCATCGCCGAGGCCAACCACGACTCGGTCACTGACGGTGACAAACTGGTCCAGCACGCCCTGGACGTCTTCGGTCGCGTCGATGTGGTGGTCAACAACGCCGGGATCCTGCGTGACAAGACCTTCCACAAAATGGATGACGCCGACTGGGACCTGGTTTACCGCATCCACGTCGAAGGTGCCTACAAAGTCACCCGCGCCGCCTGGCCGCACATGCGCGAGCAAAACTATGGCCGAGTGATTTTCACCGCGTCGACCTCGGGCATCTATGGCAACTTCGGCCAGTCCAACTACGGCATGGCCAAGCTCGGTCTCTACGGCCTGACCCGCACCCTGGCCATCGAAGGCCGCAAGAACAACATCCTGGTCAACGCCATCGCCCCCACCGGCGGCACACGCATGACCGAAGGCCTGATCCCGCCGCAAGTCTTCGAACAGCTCAAGCCGGAACTGGTCAGCCCGCTGGTGGTGTACCTGGCCAGCGAGAACTGCCAGGAAACCTCCGGTCTGTTTGAAGTCGGCGGCGGCTGGATGGGCAAGGTCCGCTGGGAGCGCAGCCTCGGTGCCGGGTTCGATCCACGGACGGGTTTCTCCCCGGAAGACGTGGCGGCGCACTGGCAGCAGATTTGCGACTTCGAAGGCGCGGCGCATCCGAAGGACAACATTGAGGCGTTGAAGGAAATGATGGGAAATTTACAGAGGTATACACTCTGATACCGTCGGCAAGGTCACATTGATTGACCTTGCCGGTTGTTGCATTTGTCGGCTGGGAGCCGTTTGTTACCGATCAGCCGGGAAAGTATTTGACTACCAGTGCCTTCAGATTGGCGGCTGTTTGCACGTCCATTTTTCCGTCGTGGTTTTCCGGACGGAAATGCATCTGGAATGCTCGCACCAACTGTTGAAAACCGCCTCCCGTTGATGCGCCTGAAACATCGTATCCATAGGTTTTGAACAGCCCAAGCAATTCGCTTCGCACTGGAACGCCGCATTTGTTGTATTGGCGCAGATACTCATTTCGAGTGCTTTCATCGAACCAGGCACCGACGCCTTTCAAGTACAGCGCCTTCCAGGGAAACATCGGCCCCGGGTCACTCTTGCGGCCGATCGAAACATCGGAGTGGCCCAAAACCTTCGTCGGCGTGATATCCGGGTAGCGCTTGAGGATGTTCAGCGCCAGTTGTTCAATCGCAGCAATTTGCTCGGGGTGATACGGCGGAAAGGTGAATTCGCCTTTGTTGTCGGTCGCCAGGTTGACGACTTCAATGCCGATGGACGTGTCATTCAGATTGCTGCGGTTGCCCCACTGACTGACGCCCGCGTGCCAAGCGCGATGGGTTTCATCCACCAGGTTGAAAACCTCCTGCCCGGTATGACCGGCGCTCAGGTAACTGGGGTCAGTGATATCTGGAATCAGATAGTGCGCGCTGACATACGGGCCGGTCAGGGCACTGACAGAGCTTGAAAAGTTAGCGGCCGTGTAGTGAAGAATCAGAAAGTGTATTCGACTGTTGAAGCTTCGGGTGGAGCGATACTGGTTGTAGTTGATGGGTTTCATGGTTGCACTCGCATTAAGTAAGTTTGAAGCCGGACGAAGATAAAAGTCGTGCGTCGACTTGCTGTTAAACTTAATGGCTCGAGTGCTTTTGGTGTTTACCTATGCTTGTAGGCGCTTTCTGAAAGAAGTGTAGGTATTCGAAGTTTTGCCTGGATGGTCAGGGGTTACCCAGTGGCGGCTGTTACTCATCAAAAAACCATCGCCCATAAAAAAGGCCGCTGCAAACGCAGCGGCCAAGGTAAGACGTTGGATCAGGAGCTACAACTCAACGTCAGTGAACACGGGGCGATGAACCGGATCCTCAATTCATCTGAAATCTTTCATCACTACGCAGGCCGACACATCGTGCCTGCAGTGGTTTACCGTGACAGCCAAGTAAGAATAAGCCCTTGGTGTCGTAGGAAAAATACCAATTACGGACATGCACTGTTGCAACCACGGCAACAGTCAGTATTGCGCTGCTCGTCCTCTGGGTGATGACCCTGTGTCAGTCATCCTTTAGAGGTACACCACGAATACCTCCTTGGTGCGCTTATCGACCCCGGTGCCCGGCAGTAGGGTGAGGCCTTCTGTCACTCACCGGGGAAGACGCATGACAAAAACAACAATGCGCGCCATCTTCACACCACAGGCGCTGGCGGCTGCGGTTGCATTGGGTTGCTGTGCCCAGGCACAGGCCATTTCGTTCAACATTGGGGAAATCGAGGGGACGTTCGACTCCTCGCTGTCGGTCGGCGCGAGCTGGGGCGTGCGTGATGCGGATAACGCCCTGGTGGGCATCGTCAACGGCGGTTCCGGCCAGTCTTCGACCGGCGACGACGGGCGATTGAATTTCAAGAAGGGCGAAACCTTCTCGAAGATCTTCAAGGGGATTCACGACCTCGAACTGAAGTACGGCGACACCGGTGCGTTTGTGCGTGGCAAGTACTGGTACGACTTTGAACTGAAGGATGAAAGCCGGCCGTTCAAGGACATCAGCGATCACAATCGCAAAGAAGGCGCCAAGTCTTCAGGCGGACAAATCCTCGACGCTTTCGTCTATCACAACTACTCCCTCGCCGATTTGCCGGGCACTGTGCGCGCCGGCAAGCAGGTGGTCAGTTGGGGCGAAAGTACTTTCATCGGCAACTCGATCAACAGCATCAACCCGGTCGACGTGTCCGCGTTCCGTCGACCGGGGGCCGAGATCAAGGAAGGCCTGATTCCGGTCAACATGCTGTTCGCCTCCCAGGGGCTGACGGACAAGTTGACGGTCGAAGGCTTCTATCAACTGGAGTGGGACCAGACGGTTGTCGATAACTGCGGCACTTTCTTTGGCGTCGATGTAGTGGCCGATGGTTGCAACAAGGGCTACACCGTCGCCAGCCCGGCCATTGCACCGCTGCAGCCGATTGCTGCTGCCTTTGGTCAGGGCTTCGAAGTCAGCAAGGAGGGGGTGATCGTTCCCCGTGGTGGCGACCGCGATGCCCGGGACTCCGGACAGTGGGGGACGGCATTGCGCTGGCTGGGGGACGACACCGAATACGGCCTGTACTTCATGAACTACCACAGCCGCAGCCCGAATGTCGGGACCACCACCGCCGGCCCCGGTACGCTGGCGAGCCTTCCGGGGATCGTTGCCGCCGCCAACCGCATCGCCCCCGGCAGCGGCTCAGGCCTGGCCCAAAGTGTGATGCTCGGTCGCGGCCAGTATTTCCTCGAATACCCGGAGGACATTCGCCTCTACGGCGCGAGCTTCGCTACCACGTTATCCACCGGCACCGCGTGGAGCGGGGAAATCAGCTACCGCCCCAACCTCCCGGTGCAGGTCAACACCAATGACCTGACCCTGGCCATGCTCAATCCGATTGCAGGTGGTGCGGCATCGCCCATCGCCACTTCACCGGGGGCCGACAACAAAGGCTACCGCCGCAAGGAGGTGACGCAAATCCAGAGCACCCTGACGCATTTCATCGATCAGGTCGCGGGTGCGGATCGCCTGACCCTGGTGGGCGAGGCGGCGGTGGTCCGGGTCGGCGGCCTGGAGCCGCGCACCAAACTGCGCTACGGCCGCGACTCGGTGTTTGGTCAGTATGGTTTCGGCGGTGATACCAATGGCTTCGTGACCTCGACGTCCTGGGGTTATCGCGCCCGGGCCATCCTCGACTACAACAACCTGATCGCCGGGATCAATTTCAGACCCAACCTCTCGTGGTCCCACGACGTCGCAGGCTTTGGCCCCAACGGTCTGTTCAACGAAGGCGCCAAGGCCATCAGCCTCGGTGTCGATGCGGACTATCGCAACACCTACACCGCGAGCCTCAGTTACACCGACTTTTTCGGAGGTAACTACAACGTCCTCACTGATCGTGACTTCGTGGCGTTGAGCTTTGGTGTGAACTTCTGATCTGGCTGAAAAGGATGAATTCAATGCGCAAGATGATTCTGCAATTGGGCGCCGTTCTGGCTCTGAGTCTGCTGGCTGCCAATGTGATGGCTGCGGTGTCGCCGCAAGAAGCCGGCAAACTCGACACAAGCCTTACACCGCTCGGTGCCGAGAGGGCCGGCAATGCCGATGGCTCGATTCCGGCCTGGACCGGCGGCATCCCGAAAAATGCTGGCGCGGTGGACAGCAAAGGTTTCCTGGCCGACCCGTTTGCCGACGAAAAGCCGTTGTTCGTGATCACCGCGGCGACCGTCGACAAGTACAAGGACAAACTCTCCGACGGCCAGATCGCGATGTTCAAGCGCTATCCCGACACCTACAAAATTCCGGTCTACCCGAGTCATCGTACCGTGGCCTTGCCGGCAGAAATCTATGAGTCGGCCAAACGCAGCGCTCTGAACGTAACACCGATCAACGACGGTAACGGTCTGGCCAATTTCACCGGCAATCGCTACTACGCGTTCCCGATTCCGAAGAATGGTGTGGAGGTGATCTGGAACCACGTCACTCGTTACCACGGCGGCAATCTGCGGCGCACCGTCACCCAGGCGACACCGCAGTCCAATGGCGATTTCACCGTGATCCGCTTCAAGGACGAAGTCGCCGTGCCTTCGTTGCTCGGCGATCTGAAACCGGGTGCCGACGAAAACGTCCTCAACTACTTCAAGCAGGAAGTGACCGCTCCGGCCCGGCTGGCGGGTAACGTGTTGCTGGTTCACGAGACCCTCGACCAGGTCCGTGAACCGCGCAAGGCCTGGATCTACAACGCTGGCCAGCGGCGGGTACGGCGTGCGCCGCAGGTGGCCTATGACGGCGTCGGCACCTCGTCCGATGGCCTGCGCACCACCGACAACTTCGACATGTTTTCCGGCGCACCGGATCGCTACGACTGGAAACTGATCGGCAAGAAGGAGATGTACATCCCCTACAACAGCTACAAGCTCGACTCGCCAGATCTCAAGTACACCGATGTGATCAAGGCCGGGCACATCAATCAGGACCTGACCCGCTATGAGTTGCACCGGGTCTGGGAAGTCGTCGCCACGGTCAAGCCGAACGAGCGGCACGTGTACGCCAAGCGCCACATGTACATCGACGAAGACAGCTGGCAAGTGGCGCTGGCCGATCACTACGACGGGCGTGGCCAGCTCTGGCGCGTCGCCGAAGGGCATGCCCAGTTCTATTACGATCACCAGGTGCCGGCCTACACCGTCGAAGCGCTGTATGACCTGATCGCCGGTCGCTATATCGCCCTGGGAATGAAGAACGAAGAAAAGCGCAGCTTCGAATTCAACATCGATGCAAAAGCGGGGGACTACACGCCAGCGGCCTTACGTAGTACAGGGGTGCGGTAAGTTTCCTACAGGCTCCTGCACAAAAAGGTGACTTCACGGTCACCTTTTTTATAGGGGGGGATCAGTGTGTTGAATACTTCTTCAACAAGCGCTCGGGAGAGGTCTAGGGTGGCGCCAGAATAATAAAAAAGGCGCATCACTATGACTGTAATGACGCACTGTCTGGACCGCCCCGGTTTCCTGCCCCGACTGTCGTCCCATCATCTGTCCCGCAAGCGGTTGATCGAGCCCATGCTGGCCTCGACTGCACGGGTGAAGTTGCTTTGCGCACCGGCCGGTAGTGGCAAGAGCGCGCTGCTCAGCGAATGCCTGCGGTGTGCACCCCAAAACTATCGGGTCTGTTGGCTGCCGCTGGCGGGGGCGTCGTTGAGTGCAGCCGATTTTCTGTTGCGCCTGACGCAAGCGTTGGGGCTGCCCTCGGCGGATGAGCCAGGGCTGCTGGCGCATCTGGCGCGATTGCAGACGCCCACCTGGCTGTTTCTCGACGATTTCTGCCGCGTACCCAACCCGGAACTCGACCGGATGCTCGATCGCCTGTTGGCCGTCGCCAGCCCGGCGCTGACCTGGTGGTTGAGCTCCCGTCGACGACCGGCCTGCAACTGGCCGCGGCTGCTGCTGGATGATGAGTTGTACGAGTGCGAAGGCCGGACGCTGGCGTTTAACGAGGTCGAGGTCGGGCAGTTGCTCGGTCATGTCGAGCCGACCCTCGCGGCACAAACTGCCAAAAAGGTGGTTGAGCGCAGCGGTGGCTGGTGTGCTGGTGTGCGGATCGCGTTACTCAATGGTTGCCCGTGGTCGGGGGAGCAAGGGCGTTCAGCGACATTGCTCGATTATCTGCAGCATGAGTTGTTCAACAGCTTGTCGTCGGAGTTGGTTGAGGTCTGGCAGGTGTTGGTTCATCTGCCACGCTTCAACGCCAGCCTGTGCGAGCATCTTTTCGGCACGGGTGAGGGCGCGCAGTGGCTGTATGCGTTGCAGGAAATGGGCTGCTTCATTGAACCCTGGGAAGACTCCGTCGAGTGGTTGCGGATCTTTGAGCCATTGGCCCGGGCGATGCGTGAAGAACCGACCCCGGCCGGGCGATCCTGGCATCGCCGGGCGTGCCAATGGTTCAGCGCCGAAGAAGACTGGCAAGGTGCATTCGAGCAGGCTCTGTTGGCGCAGGAGTTCGAAGTTGCGGTCAGCCTGTTGCAGCACTTCAGCCTCGAACATTTGTTCCGGCGTGAAAATGTCTGTCTGTTGTTGAAACTCCACGAGCGTCAACAAGCTGAGCTGACCCTCGTTACACCGCAATTGGTGGGACTGGTTAGTGCAGCGTTGTTGTTTGCCGGGCGCTTCGATCATGCTGCCGCGTGCATCAAGCAACTGGCACGATTTGCCCCACAGCCTACGCAGGCGCTGCAACGGCAACTGCTTGCACGCTGGCAGGCGCAACAGGGCTGGTTGCTGCATTTGCAGGGTCGCATGGAGGCGGCCCGCGCGCACTTTCTCGACGCGCTGGCCGAGTTGAGCGTCGATGCCTGGCCGGTGCGATTGTTGTGCCTGTCAGGTCTGACCCAGCAGGCCTTGCTCAACGCCGAACTCGATACGGCGCAGACGTTCAATCGTGAGGCGCTGTGTCTGGCGCGCGCCCAAGGCTCGCTATTGTTCGAAGGGCTGCTTGAGCTCGACCACGCGCAGTTGCTGGAGATGCGCGGAGCGCCCCGACGTGCCGAGAGCCTGTTGGCTGAAGTTTTTGCCCTGTTGTCCCGACAGGCTGATCGACCGACGCCGCTATTGGGGCGAATTGCCCTGCGGCGAGGGCGGTTGGCCCTCTGTCAGGGACAAGATGAGTTGGCCGCCGGTTTCTTCCAGTCCGGCCTGGAGGACTGCCTGCAAAGCCAGGACAAGCACGCGCTGTATGGCTTTCTCGGGCAAGCGCAGATGGCCGCCAATCAGCGCGATTACGCCCTTGCGTTTGATCGTTTGCGCGAAGCCGAACGCGTGATGCAGCAGCGGCAGATTCCCGATACGGTGTACCGCGGGGTGCTGCTGCAAGTCAGCAGCCATTTCTGGTTGCAGCAAGGGCGACCGGAGTTGGCCTGTGAAGCGCTGACCCGTGTCTTGCGTCACTATCGCGGGCCTCGTGCACGCCAGGCGCCACCGGCCACGCTTCAACTGATTGCCCGTATCGAGTACCAATTGGCGTTGGCGCAGATGCATTTGCAACAGACGCAAAAGCCGCTGGATCGGCTGCAGGCGTTGCTCGATCACGCGCAACGTCATGCCATGCTGGCGCTGGAAACGGAATTGCATTTGGTGATCAGCGAAGTGGCGGACCTGACCGCTGAGCCCAGGCTGGCCAAGGCGGCTTTGGAGGCGGGCCTGGCGCTGGTGGAGCGTTGCAATGGGCAACAGGCGTTGCGTGAACTGGGGCTGCGCCAGCCGAACTTGCTCAGCCGTTTGCGTAGGGAAGAGTCGGTGACGGCCATGCTCGCCGATGTCAGCCCGCTGAGTACCCGGGAGATTGAGGTGCTGGGTCTCATTGCCCAAGGCAGTTCCAATCAGCAAATTGCCGAGCGACTGTTCATCTCCTTGCATACGGTGAAAACCCACGCACGGAGAATCCACAGCAAATTGGGGGTTGAGCGTCGCACGCAAGCCGTGGCGATGGGCAAGAAGCTGGGGCTGATCCTGTCCGTCTGATCAGCGCCGTTGCGTTCAGGTTGTCAATGCGTCTGGCTGATAACCCATGCGCCAACTCACTGCTCGTGTGGCCGACAGCAAACGCTGCGCCGCGGGACCGTTTTCATCGGCATGGAACAGCGAGGTCGGCCCGACCACGGTCAGTACTGCCGCAATCTTGCCCATGGCGTTGAATACCGGTGCCGACAAGGCATCTACACCGGGCATCAACAATCCATGCACATGATGCAGGCCCCGTTGGCGGATCTGTTCGCACATCGTCGTGTACGCCTGATCGTCCGCCAAACTGTGGGTGGCGCTGCCCTGCAATTCCTGGTCGCGCAGGTCCACGGTTTCACGCCTGGGCAGGTAGGCGCCAAATACCAGTCCTGTCGAAGAACTGAGCAATGGCAACACCGAGCCCAGTTGTGTCACTACCGTCACCGCACGCACCGCCGGTTCGATATGCACCACGGTCGCGCCCTGGTTGCCCCATACCGCCAGAAAACAGGTTTCGTTCAAGTCGTCGCGCAGTTCAGCCAGGGGCAGGGCGGCGACTTTCAGCACGTCCATACTGTTGAGTGCCGCCAACCCTACGCGCAAGGCTTCGCGGCCCAGGCCGTAATGGTTGGTGGCGGCGTTCTGTTCGGCAAAACCGCTGGCGATCAGGGCCTGCAAATAGCGGTGAACCTTGCTCGCCGGCATCTGCACGCGTTCAGACAGGCGCGACAGCGAAGTCGAGGGCGACAACTCGGCCAGAGCCTTGAGGATGTCGGTGCCAACCTCGGCCGAGCGGACTTTCTGTTTGCCGTTGCTGTCGCTGGTAGGTTTTTCCATGGTGGCGGTTTGATCCTGTAACGAATGGGCGTCTTTATAGCTTGACGGTCAATACCAATCAAATTACGTTATGCGTAATCGAATTACGATAAAAATAACCGAGGCAGGCCAGTCACTCTTCCAAAGGGTGACCGGCATTGCCGACTCCCTGTTCAGGAGGCTCCATGAACTCCGATTCAACGACACCAGCGCTGGCCTACCTGTCAGGCTTCGGCAACGAATTCAGCAGCGAAGCGTTGCCCGGCGCACTGCCCGTCGGCCAGAACTCCCCGCAAAAAGCTCCGTACGGCCTCTACACCGAACTGTTCTCCGGCACGGCGTTCACCATGCCGCGCAGCGAGGCGCGGCGCACCTGGATGTACCGCATTCAGCCGTCGGCCAATCACCCGGCATTCGTCAAACTGGACCGGCAACTGGCGGGCGGCCCGCTGGGTGAGGTGACCCCCAACCGCCTGCGCTGGAACCCGCTGGACATTCCTGCAGAGCCGACCGATTTCATCGACGGTCTGGTGAGCATGGCGGCGAACTCGGGCGCGGAAAAACCGGCCGGGATCAGCATCTACAACTACCGCGCCAACCGTTCCATGGAGCGCGTGTTCTTCAACGCCGACGGCGAGATGTTGCTGGTGCCTGAACTGGGGCGCCTGCGGATTGCCACCGAACTCGGCGTGCTGGAACTGGAACCGCTGGAAATTGCCGTACTGCCTCGCGGCCTTAAATTCCGCATCGAACTGCTCGACCCGCAAGCCCGCGGCTACGTCGCCGAAAACCATGGCGCGCCGCTGCGACTGCCGGACCTGGGGCCGATTGGCAGCAATGGCCTGGCCAATCCGCGGGACTTCCTGACCCCGGTGGCGGCCTACGAAAACCTGCAACAACCTACCACGCTGGTGCAGAAGTTCCTCGGCCAGTTGTGGGCGTGCGAACTCAATCATTCGCCGCTCAACGTGGTCGCCTGGCACGGTAATAACGTGCCGTACAAATATGACCTGCGCCGTTTCAACACCATCGGCACCGTCAGTTTCGATCACCCTGATCCGTCGATCTTCACGGTATTGACCTCGCCAACCAGCGTCCACGGCCTGGCCAACCTCGACTTCGTGATCTTCCCGCCGCGTTGGATGGTGGCCGAGAAAACCTTCCGTCCGCCGTGGTTCCATCGCAACCTGATGAACGAATTCATGGGTTTGATCCAGGGCGAATACGACGCCAAGGCCGAAGGCTTTGTGCCCGGCGGCGCGTCGTTGCACAGCTGCATGAGCGCCCACGGTCCTGACGGTGAGACTTGCACCAAAGCGATCGACGCGGACCTCAAGCCGGCGAAAATCGACAACACCATGGCGTTCATGTTCGAGACCAGCCAGGTATTGCGCCCAAGCCGTTTCGCCCTCGATTGCCCACAACTGCAAAACACTTACGATGCCTGCTGGGCTACGCTGCCCGCCACTTTCGACCCGACCCGGAGATAACCCATGACGCAGACTTCCATCACTCGCAGCTGGGTTGCATCCGCCAACGGCCATGCTGATTTCCCGCTGCAAAACCTGCCGCTCGGCGTATTCAGCCTCAATGGCTCGGCACCGCGCAGTGGCGTGGCCATCGGCGAGCATATCTTTGATCTGCAAGCGGCCCTTGAAGTCGGGTTGTTCGATGGCGCCGCGAAGGCTGCGGTCGAGGCTACTGGTGGCGGCCAATTGAATGCGTTCTTCGAACTGGGCCGTGAGGCCCGTGTGGCCCTGCGTGAACGCTTGCTGGAACTGTTCGCCGAAGGCAGCACCCTGCACGGCAAGATCGAAGCCCAGGGCGCAAAACTGCTGCCGCTGGCGGTGGATTGCGAGATGCACCTGCCGGCGAAAATCAACGATTACACCGATTTCTACGTCGGCATCGAGCACGCGCAGAACGTCGGCAAACTGTTCCGTCCCGACAACCCGCTGCTGCCGAACTACAAGTACGTGCCAATCGGCTACCACGGTCGCGCGTCGACCATTCGCCCATCCGGTACTGACGTCCGCCGCCCGAAAGGCCAGACATTGCCGGCCGGTCAGAGCGAGCCAACCTTTGGCCCTTGCGCACGCCTGGACTACGAACTGGAGCTGGGCATCTGGATCGGTCAGGGCAACGACATGGGCGACTCGATTGCCATTGGTGACGCTGCCGATCACATCGCCGGTTTCTGTCTGCTCAACGACTGGTCGGCACGGGACATCCAGGCCTGGGAATACCAGCCGCTGGGCCCGTTCCTGTCGAAGAGCTTCATCACCAGCATCTCGCCGTGGGTCGTTACCGCCGAAGCGCTGGAGCCATTCCGTCGCGCCCAGCCTGCGCGTCCGCAAGGCGATCCGCAGCCGCTGCCGTACCTGCTCGACAAGCGCGATCAGGCCGCTGGCGCGTTCGACATCGAACTGGAAGTGTTGCTGCTCACCGAGGCCATGCGCGAGCAGAACCTGCCGGCCCATCGCCTGACCCTGAGCAACACGCAGCACATGTACTGGACCGTGGCGCAAATGGTCGCGCACCACAGCGTCAACGGTTGCCAACTGCAGGCCGGTGATCTGTTCGGTTCGGGCACGTTGTCGGGCCCTGAAAACGGTCAGTTCGGCAGCCTGCTGGAAATTACCGAGGGTGGTAAAAAACCGATCGAGCTGGCGTCGGGCGAGGTGCGTAAATTCCTCGAAGACGGCGATGAAATCATCCTGCGCGGACGTTGCCGCCGTGACGGTTTTGCGTCCATCGGCTTTGGCGAATGCCGCGGCAAAGTGCTGCCGGCACGCTGAGAGGAGCGGGGCATGGAACTCTATACCTACTACCGTTCGACTTCTTCGTACCGGGTACGTATCGCTTTGGCGCTCAAGGGCCTGGATTATCAATCCTTGCCGGTCAATCTGATCGCACCCCAGGGGGGCGAGCATCGGCAACCAACTTATCTGGGTATCAACCCGCAGGGCCGCGTGCCGGCCTTGCGTACCGATGAAGGCGAATTGCTTATCCAGTCTCCCGCAATCATCGAATACCTGGAGGAGCGTTATCCACAGGTGCCACTGCTGTCCCGGGACCTGGCTGCCCGCGCTCACGAGCGCGGCGTGGCGGCAGTGATCGGTTGCGATGTGCACCCATTGCATAACGTCAGCGTGCTCAATCGGCTGCGCCAGTCGGGCCACGACGAACCGCAGGTGGTGGAGTGGATCGGCCACTGGATCGGCCAAGGGTTGGCCACGGTAGAGCAGTTGATCGGTGATGACGGTTACTGCTTCGGCCCCGAGCCTGGGTTGGCGGACGCCTACTTGATCCCGCAGCTGTACGCGGCCGAGCGTTTCAATGTTTCTCTTGAAGCTTACCCGCGAATCCGGCGAGTGGCGGCATTGGCGGCGACGCACCCGGCGTTCATCAAGGCGCATCCGGCGAACCAGCCAGACACGCCTTGAGTCAGAAGCAGGATCAAAAGATCGCAGCCTCGAGCTGCCGCAGGCTGCGATCTTTTGCTTCTAATGGACGATGGCGTTCGGCGGCAAATGCCCCAACCGTTCCGTCAGGCGAATCCGCTGGATCGGGTCGTCGCTGAGCAGCAGTGCGTGCTCCAGGTCAAAACGCTCGGCGTTCGGGCAGTCCAGCCGCTGGTAGAGGCTGGCCCGGGCCAGATAGTCGGAGGCACTGGCGTCGCCCAGTTCCAGGACGCGATCGGCGTCGATCAAGGCATTGATGAAATCGTCGTGGGACAGGTACAACTGGCGTAGGTTGCGCGACAGCCGTTGCAGCATCTGCACCGGCTCGGCGGTTACCAGGTGCTCGGCGCTGAGCTTCATGTTCGGGCCGTACTGGCGCTGCAACAACTCCCGACAATCGTTTGGATAAAGACGACGACCGCCGCAGGGATCGAGCAAATGATCGGCGCCCGGCACCCGCAGCAGGAAATGCCCGGGGAAGTTGACCCCGACCATGGGAATCTCCAGGCCCCTGGCCAACTCCAGCGCAATCAGCGCCAGCGTCAGGGGTTGGCCTCTTCGGCGTTCCAGTACTTTATCCAGCAGTGCCACTTGCGGGCGTAAAGGTGTGAAATCGTCCTGAGCGAAACCCAGGTCGTTCATGCGTCGCAGTAGCGGCTGGGCCAGTTCACTGACCGGCAGCATCGGCAAGCCGCCACTGACCCGTTGCAGCAACGCCTGGAAATCGGCCAGCAGTGCTTGCGGCTCCACCTCGCTGTCGTGCTCGGCCGCAATCCACAATGCCGCCTCGAACAGCGCGGGCGGTGAACGTTGCAGGCAGGCGAAGAACGATTGGCGCGGGGTCATCAAAATCTCCGGGCAATGCCTCGTTTTAGCCCCCTCTCTGGCGTTCGTCCAGTGCCGTACAAGGTCGAATGCAGGTTATTTCCTAAAGCTTGCATCGTGGCCGTGCTTATTCCGGTGCGCTTCTGCAATTTTTGGGCGCAAGCCTATACTGGCGACTACAAGAAGTGATTCGGGAGCCTTACGATGTTCGCTCTCATGCAAAGCACCCGCCTTGAATCGCTGCATCTGAGCGTTGACTCGGTCACCGGGTTGAAGGCGGTCATTGCCATTCATAACAGTCGGCTGGGGCCTGCCCTGGGTGGTTGTCGTTACCTTGCCTACCCCAGCGACGAGTCCGCGGTCGAGGATGCTGTGCGCCTGGCCCAGGGCATGAGCTACAAGGCTGCGCTGGCCGGGCTGGCGCAGGGTGGAGGTGTGGCGGTCATTGTCCGCCCGGCCCATGTTGCAAACCGCAGCGCGCTGTTCGAAGCCTTCGGGCGCTGCATCAATCAACTTGATGGTCGCTACATCACCGCCATCGACAGCGGCACTTCGGTAGCGGACATGGATTGCATCGCCCAACAGACCCAGCATGTCACCAGCACTACGTCAGCGGGAGATCCGGCGCCCCATGCGGCGATGGGCGTATTCACCGGCATTCGCGCCACTGCCATGGCGCGGTTGGGTAGCGATAATCTCGAAGGTTTGCGTGTAGCGATTCAAGGCTTGGGTAATGTCGGCTATGCACTGGCGGAGCAGTTGCACGCCGCCGGTGCCGAACTGCTGGTCAGCGATATCGATCACGGCAAGGTGCAATTGGCCATGGAGCAACTCGGTGCACACCCGATTGCCAACGAAGCGCTGCTCAGCACACCTTGCGATATCCTCGCGCCCTGCGGCCTGGGTGGTGTACTCAACAGCCATACCGTGACGCAATTGCGCTGCTCGGCGGTGGCCGGTTCGGCAAACAATCAGCTGACGCATCTGGACGTCGCCGACCAACTGGAGCGCCGTGGCATCCTGTATGCGCCGGATTACGTGATCAACGCTGGCGGGCTGATTTACGTGTCGCTCAAGCACCGCGGCGAACAACTGTCGACCATCACCGCGCACCTGTCGAAAATCAGCTCGCGCCTGACCGAAGTGTTCGCCCACGCCCAGGCGGAAAAACGCTCTCCCGCACGGGTGGCCGATGAGTTGGCAGAGAAAGTGTTGTACCGATAGAAGCTTGAAAGATCGCCTGGCATGAAAAAGGCCCTGGGTCATTCGACTCAGGGCCTGTTCAATTCGGACTGTGTCTACTTGGCGGCTTTGGGGGCCTTGGCAGGCTTGGCCGGGGCGGTCGGCTCAGCGGCTTCAACGACCTCGAGCGCTGCGACAGGCGCTGCGACTTCAACCGGTGCGCTGAGCAATTCGGACAGAGCGTCCGGCTGGCTCTTGAACGCCTTGGCGAACACGTCGCGATTCTTCGCCATGTAGATCCCGGCTTCTTCCACTTGCTGCTCGGTCAGGGACGGAACGGCTTTTTGCAATACTTCAGCCAGCAATTCGGCCAGCTCGAGCATTTTGTCATGACGGTCAGCTTCGGCTTTATCCATGAACAAGCGCTCCAGATCTCGGCTGCTGCGGTATACCACTTCGACGGCCATTCACCACCTCACATGCCTTCACATTGGTTGTCGATTTCGACTACTGTATCTATATACAGCTAAAGCATAAGCGAAACCCTGTCTTTTGGATAGTGGCTTTTTAATGTAGACCCGATTCGAGATTTGTCAGGCGAGGCGCTGTGCAGGTGCGACCAAACGCCACGGCGCACAATCCCGAGTGGCTGGCCATCATGGGCTGGCCTTTTTTCTGCATGCAGAAAAACCGTCACGTCCAACCCGCATCATCCGGTCGAGCCGACCTAAGGAAGCAGCATCGTGAAAATCAACTGGGCCGAAAAACTGCGGCAGAATGTGCATGGACTGGCCGAGTCCCTGGGCAATCTGTTCGTCGAAACCTTCCACTACCTGGCGCTGTTCGCCATTGGTGCGGTGACCGCGTGGGCGGCGGTGATGGAGTTCCTCGGGATGATCGAAGAGGGGCACATCAAGATCGATGACATCTTGCTGCTGTTCATCTATCTGGAACTGGGAGCGATGGTCGGGATTTACTTCAAGACCAATCACATGCCGGTGCGCTTCCTGATTTACGTGGCGATCACCGCGCTGACGCGGTTGCTGATCTCCAACGTTTCGCACCACAACCCGCCGGACCTGGGGATCATCTACCTGTGCGGCGGGATTCTGCTGCTGGCGTTTGCGATTCTGGTGGTGCGTTACGCTTCGTCGCAATTTCCTTCGGTGAAGATCGAGAACCCACACCGCAAAACAGGTGTGGGCTCCAGTGAGCATCCCGAAGTAGAAAAGGGCGAGCTTTAAAGCCCCATGGCGGGTCGGGGACGGCCATTGGCTGATGGTGGCGGCAGGCTGCGCGTGCCGTCATCGGTCATGGATTCGAGGATGGCCACGGCACTGTGGCCTTGTTCTATGGCAATGCCGAATTGAATGCTTTGAACCAGACGCTTGAGACGCTGGGGGTCATTGCGTTGTTCGGCGCTGATCATGCGTTTGGCCACCACGCGGCCATTGTTGGAAAGGGTCAGCATGATGCTGCCGTCCAGGCCCTGGATGCTCAGGTTGATCTGGTAATCCGCTGCAAAGGCATCGGTAATGAGCTGGAAAGGGTTGTCCATGATGCGTCACCGCCTGATTGAACGTGCAGTTGTTGACCGGCCGTGAGCGGGTTGGTTCGCAATGCCTGACCACCGGCCATCTCGCCATCATTGTTCCAGCAAGGGTGTAGCAAGGGGCATGCCGACAAAATGGTCGGACAGAAAACACGTTCTGTAGGAGCGAGCTTGCTCGCGAATAACCTTCAGGCGCCGCAAACCATCTGGTTTGGCGCGTTATCGTTCACGATCATCGCGAGCAAGCTCGCTCCTACGGGGACCGCGTTTTCTGCACGTTTCAGGGCAATAAACCTCGACGTGCCTCCAAAGCGATCAACATTCCACCCAGTTCACCGCCAGTCCGCCCCGTGACGTCTCTTTGTACTTGTCGTGCATGTCGGCGCCGGTGTCGCGCATGGTGCGAATCACCCGGTCCAGGGAAATGAAGTGCTGGCCGTCGCCACGCAGGGCCATTTGCGTGGCGTTGATGGCTTTCACTGCGGCGATTGCGTTGCGCTCGATGCACGGCACTTGCACCAGTCCGCCAACCGGGTCGCAGGTGAGGCCGAGGTTGTGTTCCAGACCGATTTCGGCGGCGTTTTCCAGCTGCTCCGGGGTGGCGCCAAGCACCTCTGCCAGGCCGGCGGCGGCCATGGCGCAGGCGGAGCCGACTTCACCCTGGCAGCCGACTTCGGCCCCGGAGATCGAAGCATTTTTCTTGCACAGGATGCCGACGGCCGCCGAACCCAGAAAGAACGCGACTACGTCGTCGTCAGACGCATCGGCATTGAATTTCATGTAGTAGTGCAGCACCGCCGGAATGATTCCTGCCGCGCCGTTGGTCGGCGCCGTGACCATGCGCCCGCCGGCGGCGTTTTCTTCGTTCACGGCAAGGGCATACAGGTTGACCCATTCCATTGCCGACAAGGTCGATGTGATGACATTCGGCTTGCCGATTTCCTGCAGGCTGCGATGCAGTTTCGCCGCTCGACGTGGGACATTCAGACCGCCGGGCAAGATCCCTTCGTGGCGCAAGCCCTGTTCGACGCATTCGCGCATCACCGACCAGATATGCAACAGGCCCTGGCGAATATCTGCGTCACTGCGCCATGCCCGTTCGTTGGCCATCATCAGTTCGCTCACCCGCAGCCCGTGCTCGTTGCACAGTTTGAGCAGTTCGGCGGCGCTGGAGAAATCGTAAGGCAGCACCACATCACCGGCCGGTGCGATCCCGGATTCGGCTTCGGCCGCTTCGATGATGAAACCGCCGCCCACCGAGTAATACGTTTGCTCGAACAATTGGCCGGTTTCACCGAAAGCTGTCAGGGACATGGCATTGGGGTGGTAGGGCAGGCTCTCGTCGAGCAGCGCAAGATCGCGTTGCCAGTCGAAGGCAATGTCCGTAACGCCAGCCAGGCACAGTTTGCCGGTTTCGCGCAGGGTGTGAATGCGGCTGTCGATGGTGGTGGGATCAATGCGGTCGGGCCATTCGCCCATCAGGCCCATGACACAGGCGCGGTCCGTTGCGTGGCCGACGCCGGTCGCTGAAAGAGAGCCGTAGAGACGAATTTCTACGCGACGCACATCAGCCAGAAAACCCTGATCGACCAGTGCCTGGGCAAAGGTTGCGGCGGCGCGCATCGGACCGACGGTATGGGAGCTGGACGGGCCGATGCCGACTTTGAAAAGATCGAAAACACTGATAGCCATGCTAAAGCCTGTACATGAAATGGAAGAGGAGTCGCCGCCATTTTTGTAGGACAAGCGCAATGTCGGCGATACTGCCCTTCAAGGTCCTACGTGACCAACGAAAATTCCTAAGACATCCTTTAGCAGGACTAAACGATGAGCCGTCAATTGCACGCCCAGACGTATGTCTGGCTGAACGTGTTTGCCTGTGCCGCGCGGCACTTGTCATTCACCCGCTGCGCCGAAGAGCTGCACATCACACCGGGGGCGGTCAGCCAGCAGATCCGTCAGCTGGAAGAACGCCTGGGTTTTCGCCTGTTTCACCGCCGTGCCCGCGGAGTCGAGCTGAGCGCCGAGGGCCAGCGTCTGGCCATTACCGTCAACGAGGCCTTTGGCAGCATCGACGCGGAATTGCGGCGACTGGATGCGGGCATGATCAGCGGGATTCTGCGGGTGCGTTCGATTCCTTCGTTCCTGAGCAAATGGCTGACGCCGCGCCTGCCGCGTTTGCAGCAGCGTTTTCCGGATATTCAGTTGCGCCTGGTAGCCGAGGACAGCAGCGTGCCGCTGCATGAAGGCGACTTCGACCTGGCGATCGACCTGAACGACGGCAGCTACCCCGGTCTGTTATCCACAGCCTTGCTCGATGAGCAGATTTTTCCGGTGTGCGCGCCGAGCCTGTTGCGCGGTCGTCCGCCGCTGCACGGTCCGGCAGACCTGATGCACTTTCCCTTGCTGCACGACATCACCGCCTGGCGCGGCAGCTATGAGTACGCGGAATGGGAGTTTTACCTCAACGCCATCGGCTTCGAGGGGGCGGATGTGCGACGCGGGCATACCTTCAATCGCAATCACCTGACGATCGAAGCGGCCATCGCCGGGATGGGGGTGGCGATTGCCCGACGGACACTGCTCAACGATGAGCTGGAGCGTGGGGCGTTGATCGTGCCGTTCGGCCTGGCGGTGCCCAATCACAAGCGCTACATGCTGCTTTACGCACCAGGGGCGTTGAGCCATCCCGGCGTGCGTGCGGTACATGACTGGCTGGTGGAAGAGGCGGGGATTTTTCGCAGCCTGCACCCGTTGGGAGAGCGGCAGATGTAAGGAATTTTGACCGGTAAGCAGGGCGACCCAACTCCCGACATTAACAGCGCTATTGCTCGTTGTCCGGTTTTTTTTGCGTATGAATATTTATCTTTTTTCAGGGGTTGAATTGTTCAGCGTACAGACCGATTGTGTAAGCAAGAGGTCACGGTGATGACGCCCAAGGGCTTAGCTGACCGGCCTCTCGCGAGCTAGCTGAAATAAGGGATGAACTATGCAAATCCAAGTCAATAGCGATAACCATATTCAAGGCAGTAAACGACTGGAGGAGTGGGTACGTACGACCATTGAGAGCACGCTCGAACGCTACGAAGAGGACCTGACACGAGTCGAGGTTCACCTGCGGGACGAGAACGGCGACAAGCCGGGTCCCCACGACATGCGCTGCCAACTGGAGGCGCGGCCAAAAGGCCATCAACCGGTTTCCGTCACCCATAAAGCCTCCACCATGGAGCAGGCTATTGACGGTGCAGCCGTCAAACTTGAACATGCGCTGGAGCATATGTTCGGCAAATTGCGCGGCAAACGCGCCAATGTGGTGCCCATCGAGAGTGCCGCCCATGCCGACCATCTGCTGGAAGAAGAGTTTCTTGAGAACGAACAGGCAGCGCTTAACGGCTGACACCTGATTCACTTTTTTACCTTCCCATGAAAACGGGCCTGCATTGCAGGCCCGTTTTGTTTTCGGTGGCTTTTGGATTCCATGGCCATTGGCTGGCTGTGGGGACAGCCAGGTTTGCGGTGCAACCAACGGGTGTAATAGCGGGCTGCACTCGATCTTTTTGCATATGAGAATATTTATCATTAATATTGCGACCTTGCCGGCCCCCTGACGCTGTCGTGGCCTCCCCCGGTTTTCAGGTCGAAACATGAACGATGATCACTCTGCCCCCCGACCCCCACGATATCGAACGTGACGAACAGCGCGTCGACCGTGCGCATTTTCTTCAGGTGTTTCTCTCCCGGCGTTCTCAAATGGAAGCGCTGGTGAGTCGGCGCGTCGGTTGCCGGGCGACGGCGGCTGACCTGGTGCAGGACTTGTTCCTGCGTTTCTGGCGGCGGCCGCTGGTGCAGGTCGAGGAGCTCGGCACTTATCTGCTGCGCTGCGCCGGCAATATCGCCATCGACCATTTGCGCAGTGAAGGCACGCGGGTCCGGGCCAGCGAAGGCTTGATGGTGGAACCACCGGACAGCCACGGCAGTGGACCGCAAGCGGCGCTGGAGGCGGGCAACGATTTGCGCCACGTTGAAGCGGCGTTGCGCGCATTACCGGAGCGCACGCGGCAGATCTTTTTGCTCAATCGCATTCACGGCCGCAAGTATGCCGAGATCGCCAAGGCCATGGGTTTGTCCCAAAGTGCCGTGGAAAAACATATGATGCGCGCCCTCGAAGCCTGCAAGGCCAGCCTTCGGGAACCAGAATCGCGTACGCCAGGGAAAGCACCGTGAACCACTTCGAACGCGTCATTCCGACGCCCGCTCAGGAGCAGGCCGCGTTGGCCTGGCTGAGCCTGTTGCATGACCAGCCCAGCAGTGGTGACCAGGCGACGTTCAGCCAGTGGTTGCAAGCCGACCCCGCCCATGCCGAGGCGTATGCCCAGGCGCAAGTGCTGTGGGAGTTGAGCGAAGTGCCGGCGCGCACCCTCGCCGATGAAGACGCCTTTGCCTTGCAGGGGTATCTCAATGCCATGGACAAGTCACGACGCAGCAGGGTCGGGCGCTGGTCCGGTGTGCTGGCGATGGCCGCGTGCCTGCTGTTGATGATCAGTCTCGGCACAGGCTGGCAGCCGATGCGCTGGATTGATGACCTGGGGGCGGACTACGTCTCGGCGCCAGGAGAGATCCGCACCGTCACCCTGGCGGATCAGTCGCAGGTGACACTGGATGCCGATAGCGCCATCGCCGTGGATTTCAGTCGCGGTGAGCGGCATGTGCAATTGCGCCGCGGCGCCGGATTTTTCAGCGTCACCCATAACGGCGAGCCATTTGTGGTGGATGCCGAGAAGGGCCAGGCGCGGGTCCTGGGTACGCAGTTCGAGGTCCGTTTGCAGCCCCACGGTGCACAGGTCACGGTGCTGTCGGGACGGGTTGGCGTGACGGCGGACCAGAGCGCCGAACAGCAAATTCTCACCGCTGGCCAGCAAGTGGCCTACGGCGAAGGCACAGCAGGAAAACTCCACGCCGTGGACAGCGAAGCGCAGTTGGCATGGCGCCAGGGCTGGCTCAATTACTACAAAGCGACGTTGGCCGATGTGGTGCTGGATTTGGGGCGCTATTACCCAGGGCGGATCGTGCTGCTCAATGATGAGCTGGCGACGCGGCGGGTCAGTGGCAGCTTTCCGAGCAGGAACCCGCAGGCGGTGTTGAGTTCGTTGCAGGGCGTGTTGGGGTTTGAGCAGCATCAGGTGTTGGGGCATCTGATAATTTTGCGTTGAATCAGCCGGCCCCATCGCGAGCAAGCTCGCTCCCACAGGTATTGAGTCGTTCACAGTATTGGGGCAACACATAACCCTGTGGGAGCGAGCTTGCTCGCGATGGGGCCAGTTCAAACACCCCATCACCCTGAATAAAAATATTTTCAAATTGTTGTGAGGTAAACCCGACTGCCATCCGTGTACTGACTGAAACTGCGAGTCATTCGCATCCGTTGCGGTTCTACACAGGTCATGAGTCATGAAGTCCAGGGCAAAATCGGGGTCGGTCAAACAATGGTTGGGTGTGTCTGCGTTGAGCTTTTCGGCATTGGCGTTGTTGCCGCTGAGCGTGGCGCTGGCCGCAGAGGCGGGCAGCAGTCAGTCGCGTGGGCAATTCAATTTCGCACTGGCCGCCAAACCGCTGCCCCAGGCCCTGAGTGATTTCAGCCGGGTGACCGGCATCAGCGTCGTCTACACCGATGAAGCGCCGTACGGCCTCAATGCGCCAGCGGTCAATGGCCAGATGAGCGCCGAACAGGCCCTGCAACGTCTGCTCACCGGTTCGGGATTGACGTTCCGCCGCACCGATGGGCACACCATTGCACTGGAACCACGGCCGACCGAAGGTGCGTTGAACCTGGGCGCGACCACCATTACCTCGGTGATGGATGAGTCCATGAGTTACCAGCCGCCACCGACTTCTTCGGTGATGCGCTCCTCGGCCCCGATTCAGGAAATCCCGCAGACCATCAATGTCGTCCCGGCCCAGGTCATTCGCGACCAGGCGCCGCGCAATCTCGATGACGCCCTGGCCAATGTCAGCGGCATCACCCAGGCCAACACCCTGGGCAGCACCCAGGACTCGGTGATGGTCCGCGGCTTTGGCGACAACCGTAACGGCTCGATCATGCGCGACGGCATGCCGATCGTGCAGGGTCGTGGTCTCAACGCCAGCGTCGACCGGGTCGAAGTGCTCAAGGGGCCTGCCTCGTTGCTCTATGGCATCCAGGATCCGGGCGGCGTGGTCAACATGGTCAGCAAGAAGCCCGAGCTTGAGCAGTACAACGCGCTGACTGCGCGCGGTTCCAGCTATGGCGACGGCAAGAATGGCAGCGGTGGCGGACTCGACAGCACCGGTGCCCTCGGCGATTCCGGGCTGGCCTACCGCATGGTACTGGACTACGAAGACGAAGATTACTGGCGCAACTTCGGTGTGCATCGCGAGAGCCTCATCGCACCGTCGCTGGCCTGGTACGGCGAAGGCACCAAGCTGTTGTTCGCCTATGAGCACCGCGAATTCCTCACGCCGTTCGACCGCGGCACGCTGATCGATCCGCGGACCAACCATCCGCTGGACATCTCGCGCAATGAGCGTCTCGACGAGCCGTTCAACAACATGCAAGGGCGTTCGGACCTCTATCACTTCGAGGCCGATCACGAGCTCAACGACAACTGGAAGGCCCATTTCGGCTACAGCTGGAACCGCGAAACCTACGACGCCAGCCAGGTGCGCGTGACTGCCATCGACCCCAATAAGGGCACCCTGACCCGCAGCATGGACGGCACCCGGAATGCGATCAGCACCGACCGCTTCACCACCGCCAGCCTCGAAGGCAACGTGGATGTGTTCGGCATGCAGCATGACCTGCTGTTCGGCGTCGATGACGAGTACCGCAAGATTTTCCGCGAAGACCTGATCCGCCAGAAAAGCCGCACCACGTTCAGCTACGTGAACCCGATCTATGGCCAGGAAGTGCCGGGCACCACTGTCAGCGCCGCCGACAGCGCGCAGACCGATGAACTGCGCAGCGATTCGGTGTTCCTGCAGGATTCCATCCACCTCAACGACCAATGGATTCTGGTGGCCGGCGCGCGCTTGCAGGCGTACGACCAGTACGCCGGCAAAGGCGTGCCGTTCCACGCCAACACCGACAGCAACGGGCAGAAGTGGGTGCCGCGCGTGGGTCTTGTGTACAAATACACCGATGCCTTGTCGTTTTACGGCAGCTACACCGAGTCGTTCAAACCCAACTCGACCATTGCACCGTTGAGCGGCAGCAGCACCGTGCTTGACGGCGGCATCGCGCCGGAAGAAGCCAAGTCCTGGGAGCTGGGTGCCAAGCTCGATCTGCCGGGCCGTGTCACTGGTGACATTGCGCTGTTCGACATCAAGAAACGCAACGTGCTGGTGGCCAACGCCGAAGGCCCGACGACGATTTACAGTGCTGCCGGCGAAGTGCGTTCCCGTGGCCTGGAAGTGGACTTGAGCGGTCAGCTGACTGATCGCTGGAGCATGATCGGCAGCTACGCCTACACCGATGCCGAAGTCACCGAAGACCCTGTTTACAAGGGCAATCAACTGCAAAACGTGGCAAAGAACAGCGGCTCGCTGTCGGCCGTCTATGACTTCGGCACCATTGTCGGCGGCGACCAACTGCGGGTCGGCGCCGGGGCGCGTTATGTAGGGGAACGCGCGGGCAACGCGGTGAACGATTTCGACCTGCCGGGCTACACCGTGGCCGATGCGTTCGCCACCTACGACACCAAAGTCGAAGGGCAGAAGGTCAAGTTCCAGCTTAATGTGAAGAACTTGTTTGACCGTACTTACTACACCTCGGCGGCGAGTCGGTTCTTTGTGTCGATGGGCGATTCGCGGCAGGTGACGTTGTCGAGCACTTTGGAGTTTTAACGGTAAACCGAGTCATCGTTCTTCGCGGGCAAGCCACGCTCCCACAGGGTCAGTGGGCGGATGCAAAATCCGCGGGCAACCGCGATCCTGTGGGAGCGTGGCTTGCCCGCGAAGGCGGTATCACAGGCAACGAAAATCTGAAGTATGCCGGCTAGCGCAAAAGCGCCTGCCGATACTCACCGGGCCTCCCGCCAAGTGACTGGCGAAAGCGGTTGGTGAAGTGGCTGGCGCTGGAAAATCCACAGGCCAGTGCAATCTCCCCCAGTGGTTGCGAGGTCGTGCGCAGCAACTCCCGTGCCCGGTTCAGTCGCCGCGCCAGCACATACTGGTGGGGTGGCAAGCCGAAGCTTTCGCGGAACATCCGCGCGAAATGGTATTCGGACAACGCACACAATGCCGCCAACTGACCGAGACTGATGGCCTCGTCCAGATGGCTGTCGATGAATTCCACCAGATGTCGGCGCTGATGCGCGGCCAACCCACCTTTAAGGCGCAGGCCTTGCCGGGCATTCACCTGGCTGAGCAGGGCATGGCTGAGCAGTTCGTGGGCCAGGCTGCTGGTGAGCAGGCGCTCGCCCGGCTCGTCCCAGTTCAGGGCGATCAACTGTCGAAAGCGCAGCGCCTGCTGCGGATCATCGAGAAAGGTCTGCTCGCGAAGTTGCATTTCCCGTGGCTCGCGATCAAGCAGGGTGACGCAACCGAGGGCAAATTGTTCGGGGCTGAAATACAGGTGCGCCAGGCGAATATTGCCATTGATCACCCAGCCTGACTGGTGGTCGGCCGGCAGGATGCACAGTTTGTCCGGCCCCCCCTTGTTGCCGGGCTGGTCGCGGCGAAAGGTGCCGGTGCCGCCGGCGATGTAACAGGACAACGTGTGGTGGCTGGGCGCTTCGTATTCCTGGGCGTCGTGGTGATTGCTCCACAACGCTGCAGACAAGCCGTCACCGAGCTCGGCGCTGTGCTCGAGGCGAGCATTCGGCGAGCGGTTGAGGGCTTGAAAGACTTGTAGGGTATCCAGTGCAGCCATGATCGTTGCTCTCTAACACCTGCATCCAACGCCCTGCATCCTACTCCGTAGAGGCGTGCCTGCCAGCCTGTCGCCAGACAAAAGCGCAAGTTTATGCAAGTGCGCCTGGACGTGACGCCGGACACTGGGCACCTATCGAGGAGCCTTTGTCATGAACCTTTCTTTGTACTTGCTGACTGTGCTGATATGGGGCACCACCTGGATTGCCTTGAAATGGCAACTCGGCGTGGTGGCCATTCCCGTGTCGATCGTCTATCGCTTCGGTCTCGCTGCGCTGATGCTGTTCGTGATCCTGCTGCTCAGCCGACGCTTGCAAGTGATGAACCGTCGCGGGCACCTGATCTGCCTGGCTCAGGGCTTGTGCCTGTTCTGCGTCAACTTCATGTGCTTCCTCACCGCGAGCCAGTGGATCCCCAGCGGCCTGGTGGCTGTGGTGTTTTCCACCGCCACCCTGTGGAATGCCCTCAACGCGCGGGTGTTCTTCGGTCAGAAAATCGCCCGCAATGTGCTGATGGGCGGCGCGCTGGGGCTGCTTGGGCTGGGCCTGTTGTTCTGGCCGGAATTGGCCGGGCATACCGCCAGCCCGCAAACCCTGCTCGGTCTCGGTCTGGCCCTGTGCGGCACTTTGTGTTTCTCGGCGGGCAACATGCTCTCGAGCCTGCAACAGAAGGCCGGGCTCAAACCGCTGACCACCAATGCCTGGGGCATGGCTTACGGGGCGGCGATGCTCTCGGTGTGGTGTCTGGTCAAGGGCATTCCCTTCGACATGGAAATGAGCGCGCGTTACATCGGGTCACTGTTGTACCTGGTGATTCCGGGGTCGGTGATCGGTTTCACCGCCTACCTGACGCTGGTCGGCCGCATGGGGCCTGAGCGGGCTGCGTACTGCACGGTGCTATTTCCGGTGGTGGCGCTCAACGTGTCAGCGTTCGCCGAAGGCTATCAATGGACGGTGCCGGCGCTGTTGGGGCTGGTGTTGGTGATGTCGGGGAACGTACTGGTGTTTCGCAAACCCAAGGCGCCGCAAGTGCTGGGCAACGGCAAGCTGGCTTGAGGGGGCGAGTGCTGAGTGACTCAGCGCTCGATTTTCATCGCGATGTATATCAAGAGCGGAAAGATGAAATCAATAATATATCGAGACCTTTCCTGGTAGTTCCAGGTTTTCGACTCATCCATGTTGAACCACTCGGCACCGATCACTTGAAAACCAACGTAATACAGAAAAAGGGCGATCAGTAATCCTATAAGTGCAGGTTTTTTAGCTTCGTGAAATTGTTCGCGGTTGGCGTTGATGTTTTTGTAAAGGTAATAGGTTCCAAGTAGACAGCATAGGGTGTAGACCACTTCAAGTGTAATGATCAGCCAGTAAATGCGGTGGTGCAGTATGGTTGAAGTGATAGCCCTGTGTCTGTATTTGTGTTGATCATTGGTGGTGTCCATGCTCAGGATATGGCCAATGTATTCATAGTTGGTCGAGTAATCCGTGAAGTGGTTGTGTAGCATCAGCAGTCCAAAGAGGCTAATAAATAGCATTAGTGTGGCTTTGCTGAGTCGAATGACTTGACTTGTTGTGAGTCTGTTCAAGTTAGTGATCCTCTTTATTGTTCCCCGTGGTGTCTGGGCAAGTAAGAGAGTCTATAGCTTGGTATCATTGTTTGGTTGTTGACTGAATTGCAGGGTGTGTATTCAGAGAGTTGTTTAATAAGTTGAGAGTGACTTTTTTGTTTCAAACGGGCAGGCGCTTGTCACGTCTGCCCGTTTTGCGTTAACCCTTCCAGACTTGCGGGTTGACCAGGTCCTGCGGCCGCTCGCCCAGCAGGGCACTGCGCAAGTTGGCCAGGGCACGGTAGGCCATGGCATCGCGGGTCTCATGGGTGGCCGAGCCGATGTGCGGCAAGGTCACGGCATTTTTCAGCTGGAACAGTGGCGACTCGGCCAGCGGTTCTTTTTCGTACACGTCCAGCCCTGCACCCCGAATGCGGTTGTTTTGCAGCGCTTCGATCAGCGCCGGTTCATCCACCACCGGACCACGGGAAATGTTCACCAGAATGGCACTTGGCTTCATCAGCGCCAGTTCACGATGGCTGATCAAGTGTTTGGTTTTCTCGCTGAGCGGCACCACCAGGCAGACGAAATCAGCTTCGACCAGCAATTGGTCGAGGCTGCGCAACTGTGCGCCGAGTTCCTGTTCCAGTTCGGTCTTGCGGCTGTTACCGCTGTAGATGACCGGCATGTTGAACCCCAGGCGGCCACGCCGGGCGATGGCGGCACCGATGTTGCCCATGCCGACGATGCCCAATGTCTTGCCATGCACATCACAACCGAACAACGGCGCACCGACGCTGGCTTGCCATTGCCCGGCCTTGGTCCAGGCATCCAGTTCGGCGACGCGGCGCGCACTGCTCATCAACAGTGCAAACGCCAGGTCGGCGGTGCTTTCGGTGAGCACATCCGGCGTGTTGGTCAGCATGATCCCGCGTTCGTTGAAGTAGGCCAGGTCATAGTTGTCGTAGCCCACCGAGACGCTGGAGACCACTTCCAGCCTGGCGGCGTTTTCCAACTGGGCGCGGCCGAGTTTGCGACCGACGCCGATCAGGCCGTGGGCGTGGGGCAGGGCTTCGTTGAATTGGGCGTTGATGTCGCCGTTTTTCGGATTCGGCACGATGACATCGAAGTCTTGTTGCAGGCGTTCGACCATTTCCGGGGTGACGCGGCTGAAGGCCAGGACAGTCTTTTTCATGGGAGGTGGGCTCGTCGGGCGGTGAAGAATGATGAGCACGCTAACATTCTTCGCGGGATTTGTGCGAGTCGTCAGGCGGTCAATGCAAGCTTGCAGCTTGCGGTGCTTCATCCAGCTATACTGCCGCACTTCTTATACTGTGGCATGCGGCTCGCTTACCGGGCCCGACACTTCATGCACTACCCGGAGCTTTCATGACTTCCCCGAAACAACCGCCGGTCGCCGACGCCTTGAGCGACGTGCAGGCAGAGCTGCCAGACAGCGTCGACTCCAACGCCGACAGCGAAACCAAAGCCGAAATCCCGGCCTTCAAGTTCCCGTTCAAACCGGGCGAACTGGCGGCCGCCAAGGGCTCCAACCAGCCGTGGTACAAGAACGGCGCCAAGAACGGCCACACCAAGACACCGGGCATGGCGCCGCCGGGAACTCGTCGATCGATGGGTAAGCGTTAAGGTTCAGGCATTTTCAGTCGCCCGTATTCCTTGCTGTAAGTCAGAGCGTTCCTACACCGGTTGGCGATTCGCCCTCTGGGAATGTCGAAGGCCATTCGTCGAGGATTCATTTCCATGAATCTTGATGAAGGTTTTCTCATGCGTCTGCTCAAGTTTTTCTCTGCACCCCTGATAGTGCTTCTGGCCGCGGGTTGTACGACAGCTGTCGTCGATCCACAGATCCGTTTCGGTGTCGAGCCGCTTGTACCTCCGTTTGAATTCCGTAACGAGAATGGCGAACTGCAAGGGCTCAACATCGAGTTGGGCAATGCGCTGTGTGCCGAACTCAAGTCCCGTTGTGTCTGGGTTGACCAGGATTACGCCACCAACATCGATGCGCTCGAAGGTGGTCGTTTCGACGCAATCATGCCGATGACAGCCACATCGTTGCGTCGCGAGCGTGTCGATTTCACCGAAAACCTGTATCCCCTGAGCAGCAGGCTGGTGGCTCCCAAGGGGGCGAATCTGCAACCCGATGCTCAATCGCTCCGGGGCAAGCGTGTCGGCGTGCTGGCCGGTACCAGTCGCGAGGCGTTCGCCAAGGCGCGTTGGGCGCAGGCGGGGGTGACAGTACGCAGCTTCAACCTCAATGACCAATTGGTCGCCAGCCTGCTGGCGGGAGAGCTGGATGCGACTTTGCAAGACTCGATCGAGATTACCTACGCGCTATTGAGTAAACCGCAGGGGCAAGGTTTTGACTTCGCCGGCCCGGCGATCAGCGATTCCATGCTGGGCAGCGGCGTGGCCATGGCGGTTCGCAAAAACGACACCCGGCTGCGCAATAACCTGAATGCTGCTCTTGAGCGGTTGAAACAAAATGGTCAGTTGCAAGCAATTACCCAGCGCTACTTGCCGACGCCGGCTCTCGAGGTTCCTCGGTACTTTCCAAACGAAGAAGGCATGCCATTTTCCAATGCGGTTCAGGTTGGTCAGACGCTTTACCTCTCTGGCGTAATCGGAATGACGGAGGCAGGGGAGTTGGTGAAAGGTGGTATAGGGCCGCAAATGGAACAGGCCATGGCCAATCTGCGCAACGCACTGCAGCATCATGGGTCGTCTCTGGCGCAGGTGGCCAAATGCACGGTTATTCTTTCCGACATGAAGGACTTTGCTGACATGAATGCTGTTTATCGCCGCTACTTTCCGGCGGATCGGTTACCCGCTCGTACGACATTCGCTGGCAAGCTTGTACTGGACGCAGGGGTGGAAGTGGAGTGTCTGGCGGTCACGACGCTTTAAATCTTTACCTGTCTGAAGGCGCGTGCGCAGCTCGCGAAGCTGCGCACCTGACCTCTCAAGCCGTGCGCAACGAAATGAACGCAAAGTTCGTCGGCGCATCCACCGCCACTTGCGCCCCGGCCGCAACAATCTGCTCGGCGATATCGTCCCCCGATGCATGAAACAGCCACTCGCTGGCCCACTGCGGCAACATTTGCCCGGTCAGTTCGTCGATGATCCTGGCGAACTCCGCCATATCCGGAAGATAAGCGGTAAATCCGTCGCCCTTCAGGGCCGTCGTGCGAATCCCCAGCAACGCACAAATCGCATCCTTCATCAGAATGTCATCACGATCCGCCTGACGGGAGCGCTGGATCAATTCCGACAATTCCCGGTCGACCAACTCACCACCGACAATCAGGTCCGGTCCTTTTTCCCACGACTCAGGCGGACATTCCTTCACGACAGTGTTCAGTGGTATGTGCGGATTGATTTCCATCGGATAGATGCGACACACCAACGGCCGGCGTTCGTAGATGCGGCAGCGGTTGTCTTCGTCAAGATTTCGGCAGGGTCCGACATTGCAGGCGGCGAAGGTGATGGCCACGTACGCAACGGATTCACCACTGCGCACCGCCGCCGAACGGCGTTCGGCGTGCTCCCGTTGTTGCACCGGCAGGCCCAGGCCGTTGCCCAGAAACGCTTCCACCAGCACGATCACCTGACCGCCGTCGGCTGCCCACATCCGGGCTTCGCTCAGGGTCAGGGGCACATGGTGGTCGTTGCAGCATTTGCCGCAGCCTACACAGGAAAACGTTGTATTCATCGAGCGTTCGTTCGCATCACAGGGCATGAAACGGCGACAGAATGCCGCCGCAAAGGCCGCTATCGAAGCAAATTGTGCGCCACTCAGTTGGCCTTGCTGGCCGGGCGGATGGAGTCCCATTCGGTGACGTCCGCGGTTTTGCTCTTTTTGTTGTACAGGCACAGTTCGGTGCCTTGCGCGCCTTTCATGTGTTTTTGCGGGTACTGGCCCTGGAGCAGCAGCGCGGTGTAGCCGACCCGGTCATCGAACTGCGCGGCGGTGCCGACCGGTTTGCTGTCCTTCAGGCCGCTGGCTTTGGTGCAGCTGGCGAGTACGGCTTTGTCGTAGGTTGCCCAGGCGTTGGGGCTGGAGGCGTGGGCTTGGACGGTAAGAGCGGTGAGGCAGAGCAGAATCAGGGGTGCAGCTTTCATGGTTCAGGCTTCCTTGGGCTGAGTGGCCAAGGCAGGAGTATGCCTGAAGGTTTTGTGGTGGTTGTGCCGGCCTCTTCGCTGGCAAGCCAGCTCCTACGGTGACCGAGCCGATCACAAAACATGTGTAGGGCGCGATTCCTGCAGGAGCTGGCTTGTCGGATCGCCGCACCGCAGCGAAGGCGGCATGTCAGAGCGGAACGGGCTCCCGGCGGACTGCACGCATCCCGACGCTTTCATACAAGCGCCGCGCCCGAAGGTTATCTTCCAGTACCTTCAGGTCCACGAAGCCTTCACGCCGCTGCTGGAATGCCTTGAACGCTTGCAACAGCAAGGCACGCCCCAATCCACGCCCCTGAAACCGCGGATGCACCACCAGGTTCTTGATGTAGGCACTGGTCCAGCACTGACATACACCCACCACACCTTCGGCATCCTGGGCAATGAAGCACAGGGCCGGGTCATATTCCGGATCGGTTTCGAACTGCCGTTGCCACATGTCCAGCGTGGCGACGCGCCCACCGCCGTCGAGATAACCGAGCTCCATCAGCCGGTGCACGGCGGCGCCCAGTTCGGGGCGGTATTCGCTCAGTTGCAGGCAGACCGGCCAAGCGGGGGGCGGTACGACGACAGAGAGGTCGCGTCGCATCAGCCAGCAGTAATCTTCGGTCAACACTCAATAACCCTGTTCGGCGACAGCCTTGGCCGCGGTGATCAGGCACTGGGTCAATTCCGGTGAAGAGAACTTGGTCAGCACCGCGTTCGCCCCCGCCAGTCGAGCTTTCTCTGCGTTCATCGCACTGTCCAGCGAGGTGTGCAGCAGTACATAAAGATGCGCGAAATCCGGAGTTTCCCGCAGGGTGCGGGTGAAGGCGTAGCCGTCCATCTCCGACATTTCGATGTCCGAGACGATCAGGTTGATCTGCTGCGCGGTGCCTTGCAGGTCCAGCAGGCAGTCGATGGCTTCCTTGGCGCTGCGGGCCGTATGGCATTGCAGGCCGAGGTTGCGCAGGGTATGCACCGATTGCTGCAAGGCGACCTGGCTGTCATCGACCACCAGGATGCGCGCGTTGCCGAGCAGTTCGGCGTCTTCCATGCTCAGCTCGGTCGGCGCCATTTCGATTTGGGCCGGGGCGATGCCGTGGATGACTTTTTCGATGTCCAGCACCTGAACCAGGGTGCCATCGACCGATGTCACGCCGGTGATGTAGGCGCGCAAACCACCGGAGCCGAAGGGCGGCGGGCGGATGTCGGTGGTCAGGCAATGGACGATCTTGCTCACGGCCTGCACGTGCAGGCCCTGCTTGGAGCGGCTGACGTCGGTGACGATCAGGCAGCCGCCGTTCGGGTCTTCCAGCGGGCGCTCGCCAATGGCACGGCTGAGGTCGATCACCGATAGTGAGGCACCGCGCAGGGTGGCGATGCCTTTGACGTGGGGGTGCGACTCCGGCAACCGGGTCAGCGGCGGGCAGGGAATGATTTCACTGACCTTGAGCAGGTTGATCGCCATCAGCTTGCCGCTGCGCAAGGTAAACAGCAGAAGCGAAAGTGAGTCTGCGCGGGCTTTGGTGGAGGACATAGGAACCTTCTCTGGAAAAAGGTGACGGGCAATCCCGGGATCGCCAATGACTTCGATGCCGGGTTATCGACTTGTCGGGGGCAGGCTTTAACAATTGCGGTGAACAGTAAGACGCCATCGCGAGCAAGCTCGCTCCCACATTAGATCGTCGTCGTTCACACATCCTGTGGGAGCGAGCTTGCTCCGGGCGGCGTTCCGACGATGGGGTCATCACTTCATCCCCAACCGCTTGGCCATCCGCCCCAGGTTCGCCCGATCCAGGCCCAGCTCACGGGCCGCGCTTGCCCAGTTGTGGTTGTGCCGCTCCAGGCAGGCACCGATCAATTGACGCTGATAACGCTCGGTAGCTTCGCGCAAATCGCCGGTCACCAGTTGCGTGACGCTGGCAGCCGGTTGTTCGGCAGCGGCTTCAACGCTGGCGTTGGGCAAGTCCAGGTCGGCGGCGCTCAGGCTGAGAATCTTCGGCCGCTCCTTGCAGTTGCCCAGGGCTTTCAAGGCGCAGCGGCCGATCAAGTGTTCGAGCTCGCGTACGTTGCCGGGCCAGTCGTAGGCCAGCAACGCAGCCTGGGCGTCGCTGTTCAGGCGCAGGCTGTTGAGGCCCATGCGCGAGCGGTTCTGCTCCAGGAAGTAACCGCTGAGCAGCAGCACATCGCGCCCACGATCGCGCAGGGCCGGCACCAGCAACGGATATACGCTGAGGCGATGGTAGAAGTCGGCGCGGTAACGGCCGCTGCGCACTTCTTCGGCGAGGTCGCGGTTGGTCGCCGCGATCAGGCGCACGTCGACCTGATGCTCCTTGTCCGAACCCAGTCGCTGCAGTTGCCCGCTCTGCAACACGCGCAGCAACTTGGCCTGCACGGTCAGCGACAACTCACCGACTTCATCGAGAAACAGCGTGCCGCCGTTGGCCAGTTCGAACTTGCCGCGGCGGTCGTTCATCGCTCCGGTGAAGGCGCCGCGGACATGGCCGAACAACTCGCTTTCCACCAATGTGTCGGGCAACGCGGCGCAGTTGAGGCTGATGATCGGTTTGTCGGCGCGGGGCGAGGCGGCATGGATGGCCTGGGCCACCAACTCCTTGCCGACCCCGGTTTCGCCGGTGATCAACACGGTCAGGTCGCTGCCGCCCACCAGACTGATTTCTTCGACCAGACGCTTGTGGGCTTTGCTCTGGCCGATCATCTCGCGAGTCTGCTGGCCGCTGGCCTGGCGGTAGACCTCGGCGCGCTGATGCTCGTCTTCGACCCGGTTGTTCAAGCGCTCGATGCGCTCGGCGGCGTTGACCGTGGCGGCCGCGAGGCTGGCGAAGGCTTGCAGGGCATCCAGCTCGATGGGCTCGAAGCGCTCCGGATCGAGGGCGTCGAGGGTCAGCAGACCCCATGGGCGCTCGTCGATGAATAACGGGCAACCCATGCAGTCATGAACTTCCAGATGATCATCCAGGCCATCGACCAGGCCGTCATAGGGGTCAGGCAAGTCGCTGTCGGCAGCGAAACGGGTCGGGCCTGGGCCGCTGAGCAGCGCTTGGAAACGCGGGTGCTCGCTGACCTTGAAGCGCCGACCGAGGGTATCGGTACTCAAGCCGTCGACGGCCAGCGGCACCAGCCATTCACCATCAAGACGCAGCAGAGCGGCGGCGTCGCATGGCAGCAGGGCGCGCATGGCTTCCAGCAGGCGACGATAACGCTCGCCCTCGGGCAGTTCGCGGGACAGGTCGGAGACCAGGGCCAGCAGGGCAGTGAGCAGGGGTTTTGCAGTCATAGTGACTCCGTGTAGTCGGTATGACTATAAGTCAGGCAGGGTCTAAATGACTATTAAGTTATTAACTTATTGATTTATAAAGACTAAATAGTTGGCACGGAAGCTGATAGACATAGGGTAATCCGTTAGCAATCCAAGAAGACCAGGAGTCACCTTATGCTGAGCGTTCAAGATCGTGCCATCGTCAAATCCACCGTGCCACTGCTCGAAAGCGGTGGTGAAGCGCTGATCACCCACTTCTACCGCATGATGCTCTCCGAGTACTCGGAAGTCCGCCCACTGTTCAACCAGGCCCACCAGACCAGCGGTGATCAGCCGCGTGCCCTGGCCAACGGCGTATTGATGTATGCGCGCCATATCGACCAACTCGACCAGTTGGGCGACCTGGTGGCCAAGATCATCAACAAGCATGTGGCCCTGCAGATCCTGCCGGAACACTATCCGATTGTCGGCAGCTGCCTGCTGCGGGCCATCGCTGAAGTGCTGGGCGAAGAGATCGCCACCCCGGAAGTGATCGCGGCCTGGGGCGCGGCTTATGGCCAACTGGCGGACATCCTGATCGGTGCCGAAACCAGCATCTATGACCAGAAGGAACAGGCTCCGGGCGGCTGGCGCGGGGCGCGGGAATTCATCGTGGCGGGCAAGGTCGAGGAGAGCGCCGAGATCACCTCGTTCTACTTCGAGCCGGCGGACAAAGGCCCGATCCTGGTGGCGGAACCCGGCCAGTACATCGGCATGAAACTGATCCTCGACGGCGAAGAGATCCGCCGTAATTACTCGCTGTCGGCGCTGGCGAACAATGGCCAGTACCGCATCAGCGTCAAACGCGAGGACGGTGGCCGCGCTTCCAACTTCCTGCACGACCAGTTGCAGGTCGGCGCCAGCATCCAGTTGTTCCCGCCATCGGGCGAGTTTGTTCTTACCGCCAGCGACAAGCCACTGGTGCTGATCAGCGGTGGCGTCGGCATCACCCCGACCCTGGCGATGCTCGAAGCGGCGCTGGAGACTCAGCGGCCGGTGCATTTCATCCACTGCGCGCGCAACGGCAGCGTCCATGCGTTCCGCGACTGGATCGATGGCTTGGCCGAACGTCACCCGCAGCTCAAGCGCTTCTACTGCTACGCCGAGGATGACGGCGTGAGCCCGATGGCGCACACGGTTGGCTTGTTGAGCCAGCAGCAGTTGCATGAGTGGCTGCCGGAGCAGCGTGACCTGGATGCTTACTTCCTGGGGCCGAAAGGTTTCATGGCGTCCGTCAAGCGCCACCTCAAGGCCCTTGGCGTGCCGGAGAAGCAAAGCCGTTATGAGTTCTTCGGGCCGGCAGCGGTGCTGGAGTAAGGGGTTGGCGCGGTGGGGCAGCAGGCTCACCGCGTCGCCTTCATCGCGGGCAAGCCACGCTCCCACAGGTTTTGTGTCGTTCACATCAATCTGGATCGACACAAATCCCTGTGGGAGCGTGGCTTGCCCGCGATGGCTTCACCTCGGTCCAGAACTGAAAAAAAGCCAGAAAGTTAATCCCTCCTTAACCGCCTTATCGTCTATTCCCCCCGAATCCCCCTGTCACGCTCCAGGCTCTCAAAGGTCCGGGCCAGCGTGTAGACTGGCGGGCACTCGAAATCTTCAAGGGAAACGCGATGAGCGATGAATCCATGCGGTTGGGGCGTGAACGGCGCTACCTGGTGTTGTTGGGCATCATTTGCCTGGCGTTGATCGGCGGCGCGCTGTACATGCAAATTGTCCTGGGCGAGGCGCCTTGCCCGCTGTGCATCCTGCAACGTTATGCATTGCTGCTGATCGCGATCTTTGCCTTCATCGGCGCGGCCATGCGCAGCCGTCGCAGCATCACGGTGTTCGAAACCCTGGTGGTGATCTGTGCGCTGGCCGGTGCAGGCGTCGCCGGGCATCACGTCTTCACGCAGTTCTATCCGTCAGTCAGCTGCGGCATCGATGTGCTGCAACCGATTGTCGACGACTTGCCGCTGGCGAAGATCTTCCCGCTGGGGTTCCAGGTCGACGGTTTCTGCTCCACGCCATACCCGCCGATCCTTGGTCTGTCGCTGGCGCAGTGGGCGCTGGTCGCCTTCGTGATGATCGTGGTGCTGGTGCCTTTGCTAACGTCGCGTAACCGCAAAGCGCTGCGCTGAGGTCACCTGTCGGCACGCATTGTCGGACAAAAAAGCCCCGGTCCTCGCAGGAGGGCCGGGGCTTTTTTTGTCCTGCCGAGCGCATTTCAGAGGCCGGGTAAAAAGACCCTGATGTGCGACAGCCAAAGGTGCGACACATGTGCGACATGTTGTCACAGAGTCGGTGTCGCAGGGCGTTCGAGGACGCCGGATTGGTACATGGAAACGTAATGAAATTGGGCTGTTTTACAGGCTTGCGGTTTTTTCCATTCCGAACGCAAGCAGGCAGTTTTAACAGGGTCTGACGAACGGCCTGAGCCCCCGTCATATCGGGCCTCGGGCAAGGTAGAGGGCAGTGAAGAGGGGGCCGATACTGTCTGAACTGTGGGTGGAAGACCTACTTATTGTGGTGTTTTTGTTGAGAATCAATTTCGATAAGATGCGCTACTTTTGCGAAAACGGTTAATGATTGTTGCTGGTTCGGATAAAAATTATTTCGGGATGAGACATGGTTTATAGGGCGTTACATATCTACAATCGCCCGCACTGAATCCCCGGCACTGCTCAAATCTTAACCAGACGTGAGCAGAAACAGGGTGTCGAGAGGTCTGGTGGCTTCATGCGATGCCCAGGTGTCGGAGTCTCCAACTACCCGCACCAAATGGAATTGGTCTGTAACAAGGCCTTTGACCACGAATTCGAATAAGAACTCACCGCAGGCCCGGGATTTGTCGTAAAGCGTCTGACGCGCGACGGGCATGCCCTTATTCAATCCAAGAAAAATGCCAACCCTTGGCAGGGTGAAGTGTTGGCGATCAAAACCCAACTGCATTGCGCAAGCTGCTTTAGAGGTCGTGAGATGAGTAAAAACAGGTACCCCAGACTACTAGGCTTATTGCCGCTGATCGGCACGTTGTTGCTGTCAGGCTGCAACATGACCTTGCTCAATCCCAAGGGCCAGGTTGGTCTGGACGAGCGAAACCTGATCATCACCGCAACGCTGCTGATGCTGTTGGTCGTGGTGCCGGTCATCGTCATGACCTTCCTGTTCGCCTGGAAATACCGCGCGTCCAACACGAACGCCACCTACACCCCGAAATGGAACCACTCCACCAAGATCGAGATCGCGGTGTGGGCTGTTCCAGTGCTGATCATCATTGCCCTGGGTTACGTCACCTACAAGTCGACCCACGCCCTGGACCCGTACAAGCCGCTGGAATCCGACGTGAAGCCTGTGACCATCGAAGTGGTCGCGCTGGACTGGAAGTGGCTGTTCATCTACCCGGAACAAGGCATCGCCACGGTCAACAAGATCGTGTTCCCGGCGCACACCCCGGTCAACTTCAAGATCACTTCCGACGCCGTGATGAACTCGTTCTTCATCCCTGCTCTGGGTGGCCAGATCTACGCGATGGCGGGCATGCAGACCAAGCTGCACCTGATCGCCAACGAGAACGCTGAAATGGACGGTATCTCCGCCAACTACAGCGGCGCTGGTTTCACCGGTATGAAATTCAAAGCGATCGCCACTTCCCAGGAAGATTTCGACGCCTGGGTAAGTGAAGTCAAAAAGGCACCTAAACAGCTTGAACAAGCTGAATACGCAGCCCTTTCCAAGCCAAGCCAGAACAACCCAGTCGAGCTCTACTCCTCGGTTACCCCAGGCATGTTCCAGGCCATCGTCGACAAGTACGAAGGCATGAAACCGGGTCCTAAGGTCAAGCACGAGAAAGCAGAGAAAGAAGTGGCCCAAATGGAAGGGATGGACATGAGTTCGCATTCAGCTGCCGGGGCAGAGGAGTAAACGATGTTTGGTAAATTAAGTTGGGAAGCGATCCCGTTCCACGAGCCGATCGTCATGGTGACCATCTCCATGATCGCGCTCGGCGGTCTGGCCTTGTTCGCTGCAATCACCTACTTCAAGAAGTGGACCTACCTGTGGACCGAGTGGCTGACGTCGGTCGACCACAAGAAAATCGGCGTGATGTACATCGTCGTCGCCATGGTCATGCTGCTGCGCGGCTTTGCCGACGCCATCATGATGCGTACCCAGTTGGCCATGGCCACCGAGGGTTCGCCTGGCTACCTGCCACCTGAACACTATGACCAGATCTTCACCGCTCACGGTGTGATCATGATCATCTTCATGGCGATGCCATTCTTCACCGGCCTGATGAACCTTGCAGTGCCGCTGCAGATCGGCGCGCGTGACGTTGCCTACCCGTTCCTGAACTCCCTGAGCTTCTGGCTGCTGGTTTCCGGCGTAGTGCTGATCAACCTGTCCCTGGGCGTCGGCGAATTCGCCAAGACCGGCTGGGTTGCCTATCCGCCGCTGTCGGGCCTGCAATACAGTCCTGGCGTGGGGATGGATTACTACATCTGGGCGCTACAGCTATCGGGTCTGGGGACAACGCTGACGGGGGTCAACTTCCTGGCCACCGTGCTGAAAATGCGTACCCCTGGCATGAAGATGATGGACATGCCGATCTTCACCTGGACCTGCACCTGGGCCAACGTCCTGATCGTGGCTTCGTTCCCGATCCTGACCGCTACCCTGGCACTGCTGACGCTTGACCGTTACATGGATTTCCACATTTTCACCAATGAACTTGGTGGCAATCCGATGATGTACGTGAACCTGTTCTGGGCGTGGGGTCACCCTGAGGTGTACATCCTGATCCTGCCAGCGTTCGGTATCTTCTCCGAAGTCATCTCGACCTTCACCGGCAAGAAACTGTTCGGCCACCACTCGATGGTCTACGCATCGGGCGCGATCTCGATCCTGGGCTTCATGGTTTGGCTGCACCACTTCTTCACCATGGGTTCGGGTGCCAGCGTCAACGCCTTCTTCGGTCTGGCGACGATGCTGATTTCCGTTCCGACGGGTGTGAAGCTGTTCAACTGGCTGTTCACCATCTACCAGGGCCGTCTGCGCTTCACCAGCCAGGTGATGTGGACCCTGGGCTTCATGGTGACCTTCGCCATCGGCGGCATGACCGGCGTACTGCTGGCCATCCCGGGTGCTGACTTCGTTCTGCACAACAGCCTGTTCGTGATCGCACACTTCCATAACGTGATCATCGGCGGTGCGGTATTCGGCTACATCGCCGGTTTCGGCTTCTACTTCCCTAAAGCGTTCGGCTTCAAGCTGCACGAAGGTTGGGGCAAGGCTGCGTTCTGGTTCTGGATCACCGGCTTCTTCGTCGCATTCATGCCGCTCTACGTACTGGGCTTCATGGGCATGACCCGTCGTCTGAACGCCACTACCAACCCTGAGTGGGTGCCGTACCTGTACGTCGCCATGTTCGGTGCGGTGATGATCGCCGTGGGTATCGCTTGCCAGCTGATCCAGCTGTACGTCAGCGTGCGTGACCGCAACAAGCCGGAAAACATGTGCGAACACGGCGACCCGTGGAATGCACACACCCTGGAATGGTCGACCTCGTCGCCACCTCCGTTCTACAACTTCGCCGTGCTGCCGAAAGCCGATGTTGTCGACCCGTTCACCGAAGCCAAGGAAAACGGCACCGCGTACAAGGCCCCGGCCAAGTACGAGCCGATCCACATGCCAAACAACACCGCCACCGGTGTGGTCATGGGCGCACTGTTGACCGTGTTCGGTTTCGCGATGATCTGGCACATCTGGTGGCTGGCGATCGCTGGCCTGGCCGGCACCGTGATCTACTTCGTGATCCACGCGGCCCGTGATGATCAAGGCTATATGGTGCCGGTCGACGTGATCGAGCGCATCGAAGCCGAGCAGCACAAGCGTCTGGTAGCGGCAGGGAAAATCCCGGCCACCGCCACCCGTGTTGAAACCTCGTTGGAACAGGCTTAAATCATGTCGAACTTAGTGACCAATGCTGGACACACCCATGTCGATGGACATGGGCATGATGACCATCACCACGACTCGGGCGAGATGACCGTATACGGTTTCTGGCTCTACCTGATGACCGACTGCATTCTGTTTGCGTCGATCTTCGCGGCGTACGCGGTACTGGTTAACAACGTAGCGGGTGGCCCGTCGGGCCACGACATCTTCGAACTGCCATACGTACTGGGCGAAACCGCTCTGCTGCTGTTCAGTTCGATCACCTACGGCTTCGCCATGCTGGCGTTCTTCCGTGGCAACAAGAAGCAGGTCCTGGGCTGGCTGGCCCTGACCTTCATGTTCGGTGCCGGCTTCATCGGCATGGAGATCAACGAGTTCCACATGCTGATCTCCGAGGGCTACGGCCCTAGCCGTTCCGGCTTCCTGTCCGGGTTCTTCACCCTGGTCGGCACCCACGGTCTGCACGTGACCAGCGGTCTGATCTGGATGGCGATCATGATGTATCAGGTGCAGAAAAACGGCCTGACGGCGACCAACAAGACCCGTCTGAGCTGCCTGAGCCTGTTCTGGCACTTCCTGGACGTCGTGTGGATCTGCGTATTCACCGTTGTTTACCTGATGGGGACTATGTAAATGGCTAACGCAGCTCATTCCCAAAATGGCCATGGCCATGACAGTCACGACGCCGGTCACGGCAGCGTCAAGTCCTACGGCATCGGCTTCATCCTGTCGGTGATCCTGACCCTGATTCCGTTCGGTCTGGTGATGTACCCGACACTGCCGAAGTCGATCACCCTGATGATCGTCGTCGCGTTCGCCGTCATCCAGGTGCTGGTGCACCTGGTGTACTTCCTCCATCTGGACCGTTCGGCCGCGCAGCGTAACAACGTGATTGCGTTTGTCTTCGCCGCGATCGTGATCGTCCTGCTGGTTGGCCTGTCGCTGTGGATCATGTTCAGCATCCACACGTTCATGATGGCGAAGTGAGGTAAGTCCGCATGTCCCTCAAGCACTTTATCCAAATCACCAAACCGGGGATCATTTTCGGTAACGTGCTTTCTGTGGCAGGCGGATTTTTCCTGGCCTCCAAAGGGCATGTCGATCTGGCCATCTTCCTGGCCGCCATGATCGGCACGTCCCTGGTGGTTGCCTCCGGTTGCGTGTTCAACAACTGCATCGACCGCGACATCGACCTGAAGATGGAACGCACCAAGAACCGGGTGCTGGTCCAGGGCTTGATCTCCCTGAAACTGGCCCTGATCTATGCGACTGTCCTGGGTGTCGCCGGCGTTGCCCTGTTGTACAAGGTGGCCAACCCGTTGGCCGCGTTGTTCGCAGTCATCGGCTTCGTCATCTACGTCGGTTTCTACAGCCTGTACCTCAAGCGCAAGTCGGTTCACGGCACGCTGGTGGGCAGTCTGTCGGGCGCCATGCCGCCGGTGATTGGCTACGTCGCAGTCAGCAACACCTTCGACGTGGCCGCACTGACCCTGCTGGTGATGTTCAGCCTGTGGCAGATGCCGCATTCCTACGCCATCGCGATCTTCCGCTTCAACGATTACCTGGCCGCATCGATTCCGGTGCTGCCAGTGAAGCGTGGCATCCAGGTGGCCAAGAAGCACATCCTGATCTACATCCTGGCCTTCCTCGTGGCGACCTTGATGCTGACCTTCAGCGGCTACGCCGGCATGAGCTACCTCGCCGTCGCCGCGGCCATGGGCATGTACTGGCTGTACATGGCCTGGACCGGCTACAAGGCAGTGGATGACACGGTCTGGGCACGCAAGCTGTTCGTGTTCTCGATCTTCACCATTACCGCGTTGAGCGTGATGATGTCCCTGGACTTCAAAGTGCCGACCGAGCTGTTGCTGACGTACGCGCCTTAAGCGTCGGATGCTGTAAAGAAAAGCCCCGCCTTCGAGAGAAGAGCGGGGCTTTTGTTTGGGCGTATTCTGCTGGACCGTGTTGCCGCCATCGCGAGCAAGCTCGCTCCCACATTGGATCTGCGTCGCCGCCAATGTTGAATGCAACCCCGATCACCTGTGGGAGCGAGCCTGCTTGCGATGGCGGCGACGCGGACTAACAGGCGGATTCGATATCTGTCCGCTTAAGAAAAAATTGAGAAAATCCCGAAATATTAAGATTTTCTTGGTCCGCTTAAGAAAAAGTGCGCGGTCAGACCCAATATTGGGATTAGTGCGCCTGTCTGTGAACTGAAAGCCCCGCATTCAAAGGAATCGCGGGGCTTTTTCATTTACGCGCGGTTGTTACAGGGTGCGTCGAGCACTTTTACCACGTCATCGATGATGGCCTTGCTCATGTCCTGCAAAAAATGCGAGGCCCAGGCGTGTCGGTCGGACTCGCGCACCATGGCGGCGTCTGAGGCGAGCAGTTTGGCGAGGTGGAGCAGGTCGGAGGCGTGGGAGAGGGCGTTGATGACCGGGACACCGGCGTTGATGCGAAACAGTGGTTCGTTAGCGAGGTAGGAGAAAGGGGTGAGGCCGATGGTTTTCAGGTCTTGGGGAATGGTCATTGGGCTTCACCTCCTGTTGGTTGGTAGGTGGTGAATGACGTTTGAAGCAGACAGACCAATAGCATTCATGAGTAAAGCTCCCGAATCAAGTTGAGAGCTACCACGTTCGTTATCAGGCGAATGGGTGGCAGCTGTGCGCAGGCTGATAAACCGGAGATACGGGATTCCGGCAGACCCGAAGGTCTCCCACGCACAGCCGCCATTGCACGAATGTGTGGGCATAAAAAAACGCCGGCAATCGTGATTGGTGGCGCTTGTGCGCCCGTATCTTACCCGGGTTATCAGGCCCGGTCGCTGAATTGGCAGCGACGGGTCGAAGTTAGCGTGTGGCTATCGGAATGCACAATCGTGGCCTTGTGCTGGCCGGGATGTGTTTGGACACCGCAATCCCCTGTGGGAGCGAGCTTGCTCGCGATGGCGGTGTATCAGGCGACATTGATGCTGGATGTGACGACCCCATCGCGAGCAAGCTCGCTCCCACAGGGGTTGGCGGTGATTAGTTATTTGTGCGGTTTGTCCAGCAACCGCAAAAACCGCTCCCGCACCTGCACATGATCACTGTGCGCCACATTGAATCGTAGAAACTGATTGGCATCCGCCGCTTTGCTGAGCAAGGTTCCCGGTGCCAGTACCAGGTCGATTTCCAGACCCTTTCTGGCCAGGCACTCGGCTTTGAACCCCTGCGGCAATCGCGTCCAGATGTACAGCCCTTCCCCCGGCAACGACGACACCGAACACCCGGCCTCGCTCAGCCACGTGGCCACCCGGCTGTTCGACTCGTAGAGCCGGTCCACCGTGCGGCGCATGTGTTTGGCGTAGCTGCCGTCGCTGAGCATGGTGCAGATAATCTGCTCAGCCATTTCCGAGGTCATGCCGCCGCAGGCCATTTTCAGCGTCACCATCCGCGCCGCCAGTAGCGGTGACAGCACCGCGAAGCTGACGCGGCTGTTGGCGGTCAGGGTCTTGGAGAACCCGGAGACGTAGGAGACATTGTCCAGCCCGCTCGCGGCCAGGCGCGGCGTTCGGCGTTGCTGCATGTCGCAGTACAAATCGTCTTCGAGAATGTGGAAGTTGTAGCGATGGCTCAGCTCCACCAATCGGTAAACCTGCGCCGAGGTGAATGAGTGCCCGGTCGGGTTGTGCAGGGCATTGTTGGTCATGTAGAGCACGGGACGATGGGCGATCAGTAGTTGCTCGAACGCGTCCAGGTCCATGCCGTCGCAGTCGCGGCGGATGGTGATGACCTTGGCGCCATGCCAGGCCAGATTGGTGTGCATCGTGAAGTAACACGGATCGTCGAGCAGCACCGTATCGCCGGGTTTGACCAGCAGGCGCATCAGCATGTCGATAGCCTGTACGGTGTTGGCGGTGGTGATGATCTGTTCCACCGGCGCCTCGATGCCCAAGGTCGACATCTTGACCCGCAAAGCCTGGCGCAATGGCAGGTAACCGCTGGCGTTGCCGTATTCACCCATGCGCAAGGTCGTCGCGCGAAGTGTGCCGCGCACGGCTTTGAGCAATTCTTCGGCAGGCAGCCACGAGGACGGCAAAAAACCAGCCCCCGGTCGCAGCGCGCCATTGTCCAGCAGCACCGCGCGGCGGACCACGCTGAGGGTGTCTTGCGGGAGCAGGTCCGGCCCGGCGTTGGCCGGCAGGGTGCTGCTGGAACGGTGCACGTAGTGCCCGGAACCCTGGCGTGAAACCACCAGGCCCTTGGCCCGCAAGCGGTCGAGGGCGTCGACCACCGTGGACTTGCCCACGTGCATCAAGTCGGAGAGTTCGCGAATCGGCGGCAGCCTGGAGCCGTGGGGCAGGCCGCCCTGACTGATCGCCACCGTTAATTGATCGACGATCTGCTGGACCAGCGGCACACCCGGCTGGAACTCGATAGCGGCGATCACTGCTCGCTGAGCCTGCATTTTACTGGTCTCTCCGGCAGTAAAGTTCGTTTGATTCTATACGAACTTGCTCTGACCAAGACAAGCATCTCTTTCTACTATCGCTCTGGAGTGTTTTCGCATTGTCGACCTTTTGCCGGTCGTTCAGTCGCCAAGGTTCATGAGGTGCTGCATGAGTTTAGAAACAACCGCCGTCGTGGCGAAACCGGTAATCAACCTGCGGTTGTTCACCATTCGAATCATCACGGCTGTGGCGCTGTTCGCGGTGTTGGGCAAGGCCAACGTCTGGCTCGATACCGCCACCAACAGCATTCTGGCCTTGGGGTATCGGGCCTTGTTGTTACTGCTGCCGCTGACGTTGCTGGTACTCGGTCGCCGCTCCTTGAGTGTCACGCTGCTGTGCGCCGCCATGGGCCTGGTGCTGCTGGCGGTCACCCGCAACCAGGGCGTCGTCATGTTTGCCGCGGCGCTGTTTGCCTACGGCATTGCGATTGCCGGTTACCTGATCAAGAGCGAAGCGGCGCAGACCAAGGAAGGCGCGGCCTATAACCGCGTGGCCATGAACATGGGCAGCCTGTTGGCTGGCCTGATCCTGCTGTCGCCGCTATTGACCCCTACCCTGTTTTTTCTCGGCGCCGCCAGTTTTGTCCTGCTGTGCCTGCCCATCGCCATGGGGGCGACCTTCACCACCGAAGCCGCGGTGGCACGCCCTGCCAGCCAGGAAGGCAGCGGCTGGCGCAACAAACTGCCGTGGGTGATCGCCGGCGTCATCATGGGCATCAAGCTGTTTGGGGTGTTCTCGATCCTGCCGCAAGCGATCCTGCTCCAGACCGGCGAGCTGCCGGCCTGGTACGGCCTGATGCTGATTCTCAACAGCGCCGTGGTGGTATTCGCGCAAGTGCCGGTGATGAAACTGATCGAGAGCACCGGGCGCTTCAAGGTGTTGACGGTCATCGGGATCATCGTCGGCGGTTTTGCGGTGCTGTCTTCACCGGCTGCGTTCCACGTCGAAACCCTGGTCGGCGCACTGCTCTGGGTGGCACTGCTGTCCATTGCCGAGTGCGCGTTCAGTCACCTCGATTACTTCTCGGTCAAGCAGAACAACATGTTCGTCAAGGAAGTGTCTTTGGGCGTCGGCGCCGGATTGACCGTGTTGATCATGCGGGTCATGCCGCCTCCCTACAACGCGCTGGTGCTGGCAGCCATTGGTGCTGGCGGGATTCTGGTCTGGTACTGGCTCAACCGTAAATCAATCGCGTCGCTGCATGACTGAGTCATCGCCGTTTCGGTTTTCACTTTGCAAGTCGGGGGTTTTATGAATACGACTTCGTGCGTAGTAGTGGTGGGGTACAACGGCAGTCGGGTTCACGATATCCAGAAGCTGCGCGATCTGTGCAAGTCGCTGTACAACGCCAGGCTGATCCTGCTGGTCGAGCAGATTCAGCCCCAGGACGATCAGGTCGCTGATCACGTTTGCAGTACATCGCTGGCCGAGAAAGACGTTCCGGCCTCACTCGAGCTGGTGATCGGTTGCCTGAATGCCGATTGCTGGAAACTGATCGGCGTGCTGCCGTTTTCGGATCGCGGCGTGCTGCTCGGTGCGGCGCTGGCCAACCATTTCGGCCTGCCCGGCATTACCCCGGCCGAGGCGCGAGCGGGGTTGGACAAACAGATTTTCCGCCAACTCGAAGCGACGGCCGCTGCGGCACCCGAGGATTACCGGCCGATCGTTTCCACCCGGATCGAGAGCCTGCCGGAACTGCGTCAGCGCGTGATCGAACTGGGCGGCAAGGCGTTCATCAAGCCTGCCTGCGAAGGTGCCAGCCGCGGCTGCCGGGTCATTCGGCACCCGTCCGAATGCGACGAGGCATGGCAGGCCCTCAAACCCTATCGCGAGGGCGGCATCTTGCTTGAAGAACTGATCCAGAACGCCCGCGAATACAGCTGGGACTATGTGGCGGGAAGTACCTGGATCACCGAAAAAACCACCACCGATGGCGCCTACCGCGCCGAGATCCAGCAAGTGGTGCCAGCGCCCCTGGCGGCGGACGCACAAGCGCGGCTGATGGCCGCCGGCCGACACATGGCGGGGCTGGTATCGCAGGACAACGGAGCCTGGCACAACGAAGTTTTCCACAGGGCCAATCACCGCACTTCGGCCGTGGAAACCAACATGCGCCCCGGTGGCATGCACATCTGGGACCTGGCCCGTAAGGCGTTCATCGACTTCGACCCGTGGGAGCGCTGGGTCCGCTGGGCCGTGGAAGGCTACATCGCCAACCATGATCCAGTACCACGCGGTTACTGCGGCATACGCCTGTTGCGAGCGAACACCGGCGGCATCCTGCGGGACGTACCGGACATCCAGGCCCTGGCCCGGTCGCTGAACATCGAATTGGTGGAAGCGGTGCTGACCAAGCGCATTGGTGATTCGGTCAGCGCACTGGTGAAAGACAACTTCTCGTTCATCGGCCACATCGTGTTGTTCAACGAGCAGTACGAACGCCTCAGCCTGGACCTGACGCGTCTGGCCGAGGCCATTGAATCAAGGGTCGGGATCACCAGCCTGGCAGCGCCGGCGAGGGCTGTGGGCTGAGTCGTGGATCAAGCAGCAGCGATCGATGTTTTTTGCAGTATTGATCAAGAGGGTTACGTCAATGAATGCACACATGACCTGTGATGAGCGCTTCATCGCTCTGGCACGGGAACTCAACTATGACATCTACGGCGAGAACACCGCTGGCGGACATTACGCGCCGCTGATTCGTCATCACGATGAACTGTATATCAGCGGTCTGGTGCCGCGCATGAACGGCAAAATCCACTATCCGGGGCGGGTCGGACTGGACCTCGACATGGCGGATGCCCAAGCGGCCGCCAGCATCAGTGCGATGCGCGGATTGGCGCTGATCGTTGATGCCATTGGTTCGCTGGACAAGATCAAGTCGTTGATTCGGGTCACGGTGTATGTGAGATCCACGGAAGATTTTGTCGACCTCAGTGAAGTCGCCAATGGCGCATCGGATGTTTTCAGTCACGTACTGGGCGATGCCGGGAAACATACACGCACGACAGTCGGTGTTTATCAGTTGCCGAAAAATGCGGCGATTGAAGTTGATATGATCGTGGCGTTGCGACCGTCGGTGTTATAAATGAAGTTGTCCGGCTTTACACGGTTGAAGGGTTCGCCTAAGGTCGGTTGACTCCATTCGACAGAATAAGTTGGAAGCAGAAGATGAATAGCGTTCAGGGTGCGTTTTTTTCATATAAGGATTTTCGCCAGAGTCTGGATCAACCGCCGATCAAACCTCGCGTGTGGAAAGGTGCCGAACTAAGCGATATGCGCCAGACTCTTGAGGCCAGCAACGTCGATATTATTGCGCTGGCCCACGATAATACGCTCGAAGGTTGCCAACTGACGCCCGGCATGGCGGTGTCCATGCAATGGCTGGTGCCGGGTTCAACACTCGATGGTCATGCCCATGCCTGGTGGCATCTGTTCGTCATCCAGTCCGGCAGCGGCACCTTGTCACTGGGCGATGCAGACGAGGTAAACGTCGGCCCCGGGGATGTATTGCTGGTACCGGCCTGGACCCGTCACGGCTTCGTCAACACCAGCGCCACCGAGCCGTTGGCAATGCTCAACCTCAGCAACATGCCGCAGATGGCATTGCTATCCAACCACGCCGACAACGTTGGGCTGATCCCCCGCCCGCTGTAAATTCTTTTCTGCTGCACACCAGGGAGTCCGCATACGCTGACTCCCTTTTTTGGTTTTTGCACACCTGAAAAATGCCCTCTGGCGATTTAACGCTCTGATTTCTGTATCGATAGAAATAGATAATTTCTGTATCTGTTCAGCGCTTAATCAACTTACTACGATCGCTCCACATGCAACGGATTAATGTGTTTAGTGCAAAGGGAGTGTTCTATGGGAAGTGCGAAGTTAGAGCTGTATCTGGGGACGGACTATGTCAGTGCCTTTGCCATGTCGGCTTTTGTGGCTTTAAAGGAAAAGCAACTTTCCTTTGATCTGGTAACACTGGATTTGAAGTTGCGTGAAAACTATCTGGAAAGTTACCGCGATCTTTCGCTGACGTGCAAAATTCCTGTGTTGGTTCACGAAGGTTTTGCGCTGTCGGAGTCTTCAGCCATTGCCGAGTATCTGGAAGAACTCGCTCCTGCTTCAAAAAGAATTTACCCGCAAGACATCAAGCAGCGTGCCCGTGCCCGTCAACTGCAGGCCTGGCTGCGCAGCGATCTGCTGGTGGTGCGCAAAGAGCGTCCGTTTGATCTGGTGTATTTCGGCAAGAAGGACACGCCGCTGTCTGACGAAGCCCGGGCTGCTACCGACCGTCTGTTCCATGTGGCCGACCGTTTGCTGGACGAGGGCGCCGAGCATCTGTTCGGTGACTGGAGCATTGCCGACACCGACCTTGCAATCATGCTCAACCGCCTGGTTGCCAACGGTGATCCGGTGCCGACACGTCTCGCGGCGTATGTGCGTCGCCAGTGGGATCGCGACAGCGTCCGGGCGTGGATGGACATAGAGCGCAAAGCGCCGGCCATCGCGTAAACGACCATAAGGAGCGCGGCCATGCAAGGACTGTCGGAGCACGAACGCTACAAACCCTATAACTCGCGCACCATCCGCGACTCACCTTACTGGCACAAGCTGACGCCGGCGTTGCAAGAGGCCATGACCGTGGTAGCCCGGGTCATGCCGTTTCGCACCAACGAATATGTGCTGGGCACGCTGATCGACTGGAACAATATCCCGGACGATCCGGTTTTCCGCATGACCTTCCCCCACAAGGACATGCTGCTGGTGGAGGAGTATGCCTCGCTCAAACACCTGATCGAGCAGGATGACAGCGCGGCGATCAAGCATCGGATCGAGGCAATCTGGCGGCGCATGAACCCGCATCCGGCCGGGCAGTTGACCCACAACGGTGTCACCCTCAATGGCAAAGTCCTGCCGGGCATCCAGCACAAGTACCGCGAGACCGTGCTGTTTTTCCCCGGTGCCGGGCAGACTTGTCATGCGTACTGCACCTTCTGTTTCCGCTGGGCGCAGTTCATTGGCGAAGAAGAACTCAAGTTCAACGCCCGTGAATCCCGGGAGCTGGTCAGTTACCTGAAGGTGCACACCGAAGTGACCGATGTGCTGATTACCGGCGGCGACCCGATGATCATGAACACCCGCTCGCTGGCCGGTTACATCGAACCGCTGCTGGCGTTGCCACACCTGAAGAACATCCGCATCGGCACCAAATCCGTGGCGTACTGGCCGCAGCGTTTTGTCAGCGACAAGGATGCGCCCGATCTGCTGGAGCTGTTCCGACGCATCGTCGCGGCGGGGAAAAGCCTGTCGATCATGGGCCACTACAATCACCCGGTGGAGATCCGCCAGACCATCGCCCGCCAGGCCATCGAACACATTCGCTCGACGGGCGCGACGGTGCGCATGCAGGCGCCAGTGATCCGCCACATCAACGAAAACCCCGCCGATTGGGCCGCGCTGTGGACCGAAGGGGTGCGGCTCGGGGCGGTACCTTATTACATGTTCGTCGAGCGTGACACCGGCCCCAGTCACTACTTCGCGATGCCGCTGGCCCGAGCCTTCGAGATCTTCCAGGCGGCGTACCGCACGGTGTCGGGGCTTGCGCGCACGGTGCGCGGGCCGTCCATGAGCACCTTCTACGGCAAGGTGTTGATCAACGGCATCGAGACCGTCGCCGGGGAAAAAGTCTTCGTCTTGCAGTTCCTCCAGGCACGCAATCCGCAATGGGCGCTGCGCACGTTCTACGCGCGCTTCGATCCGCAAGTGACCTGGTTCGACGACCTGCAACCGGCCTTCGGCGAGCGTGCGTTCTTCTTTCAGACCGAGCTCACCGCCGTGCCGGAATTGATACCGGTGTTGCTGGAAACGGCATAGGAAATTTCATGAATAATGGGGAAATATGGACATGAGCAGTATCCCGTTTGATCAGCGCGAGGGCGTTATCTGGCTCGACGGCGAGTTCGTCGAGTGGTCCCGGGCGCAGTTGCATGTGCTGACCCATGGCCTGCATTACGCGAGCACAGTGTATGAAGGCGAGCGGGCCTACAACGGCAGGATCTTCAAGCTGCGTGAGCACAGCGAGCGGTTGTATCGCTCGGCGCAACTGATGGACTTTGCCATCCCCCATGCGCTGGCTGAACTGGAAGCGGCCAGCCATGAACTGCTGCAACGCAACCAGGTCGTCGACGGCTATCTGCGCCCGGTGGCCTGGCGCGGCAGCGAGATGATTTCCACTTCGGCGCGTTTCAACCGTGTGCACGTGGCCATCGCGTGCTGGCAGTGGCCGAGCTATTTCGACCCGGCGGCGCGCATGGCCGGCATCCGCTTGAAAACCGCGAGCTGGCGTCGCCCGCCACCGAGCAGCAGCCCGTTCGAAGCCAAGGCTTCCGGGCATTACCAGATCGCCACGCTGAGCAAGCATGACGCCGAGAACACGGGTTACCACGATGCGCTGATGCTCGACTGGCGCGGCCACATTGCCGAAGCCACCAGCGCCAATGTGTTTTTCGTCAAAGGCCGGACTTTGCATACGCCGACCCCGGACTGCTTTCTCAACGGCATTACCCGGCAGACCGTCATTGAGTTGGCCAAAGCGCTGGACTACCAAGTGGTCGAACGCACGATTTTGCCTACGGAGCTTGGCGACTTCGACGAGTGTTTTCTCACCGGCACCGCCGCCGAAATCACCCCGGTGCAGAGCATCGACGCGCAGCACTATCGACCGGGTGACGCCTGCCGCGACTTCATCGCTGCGTACACCTCAACCGTCAACGCCGGATAACCCGCCAGGAATCTCACCATGTCAGACCAAGGGATTGTTGCGTCTCAACCTTGCATTTCACTCGGCCATCGTCACGAAGAGCTGTCGACACTGGGCTGGACTGTGCTGACCCCCGAGGAATTTGCCGATGATGTCGTAGGCACCTTGCTGGAGTTCGGTCCGATTCTTCCGCAGTTCAACGGCCAGATGGCCTTTCCCATCACCCGCAAGCCGGGTTACGAAGACTTGCCGTATTCCCAGAGCATGAACGGCATCGGCCCGCACACTGAAGCGCCGGTGTACGGACCGCCGCCGCGCTACCTGGCGTTGCATTGCCATAAACAGGCCACGTGCGGTGGCGGGCACACCGGTTTAGTGGACGGTTACGAATTTCTCGAGTTCCTCGAACACAGCGAACCGCAACTGCGTGAGTGGCTGAAGGACACGCCGGTAGAGTTTGTCGCCACCGCCAAACCGGGCGAATCGGAACAACGGCGGGTCAAGGAATACATCCTCACGCCTACAGAGGACGGGGATATTTTCCGCTTCAGCTACAACCAGTTTCACTACGGCGACGTGAACCCGTCCAAGGCAGCCCTGCAGCAATCCCAGGTCGCCAACAGCACCTCGCCACTGGCCAGGTTTGCCGTGCTCGGCGAAGCGTACTTCGTCGAGCACAACGTTCCGGTGCTGATTCCCGACGGATGCCTGCTGATTTGGGACAACTGGCGAATGATCCATGCGCGCAGTCGTTACACTGACCCGGCGCGCCACCTGACCCGCTATTGGCTGGCCTGACTTTTCCGTCGCCCTTCCTTCTTTTGGCGTACCCCTTGGCGGGTACGCGTTTTACAGGTATCGCGTCATGCAAACAGCAATCGAGATCGCCCAGGTCGACCATCAACTGGTCGTGCGGCTCAACCAGGCCTGGACCAAGCGCGCCACGGTGTGTTCGCCGGACAGGGGCCAGGTCGAAGAAGTGTTCGACCCGGCGCGCCCGGATTACCCGGAGTGCATGGTGCCGTTCTTCCATCATCCGAAGTTCCAGGCCTTGAGCGACGAACTCAAGAGCCGCGTGGTGACCTGGGGCTGGATCGGCTACAACCTGCGCACCGTCACCGCCGAGGAGCATGTGGTCAACCCGGCGCTCAGCGTCATCGCCCATCAGTACCTGGGCAAGGATGACTGGCATTTTCGCGAGGCCATGCAACAGACCCTGATCGACGAGCACTACCACACGCTGATGCACCTGCGCGCCATCGAAAGGACCAAACTCGACCGGGCGCTGGATCAGGATCTGGACTTGCCGCCCTCCGTCACTTACCTGCGCCTTATAGCCCAGCGTGAAGCTCTGCCCGAGCAATGGCAGCGGGATCTGGCGGCGATCACTTTTGCGGTGGTGGCTGAGATCAGCGTCAACGCCTATCTGGACTTGCTGGCGGACGACCAGAGCATCCAGCCGCAAAACCGCCGCGTGGCCGAACTGCACAATCGTGACGAATACGCCCACAGCAAGGTGCTGGCCGAAGTGGCGAAGGTCATGTACGCGAACATGCAGCCCATCCAGCGGGAATTTTTCGCACGTAACCTGTCGGTGGCGCTGAGTGCTTTTATCGCTCAGGACTACTCCATGTGGGAGGCAATTCTGACGCAGCTTGGGGTCGAAGATGCAGCGCTGATCATTGCCGACACCCGCGAGAGCAACAGGAACGCGACCATCATGCGTGACTACAGTGGCCTGCATAAGTTGGCTCAAGACCTGGGTATCAGCGAGCAGATCGATTTCGACTTCCGTCCGACCCTCAAAACTAGCGCAGCGGCCTGAATCCGGAGGTGTGTATGTCAGTTCCCGAGTACGAAGTGTTCGCTATCCGTGTCGGCGCAAACGCCCAACGCACTGCCAAAGAGAACTTTCTCTATGACGCCTGCTGCGGTGATCCGAATGCGCCGATGCCACTGGATTACTACTTTTGGGTCATCCGCAACGAGCACCAGGTGATCGTGGTCGACACCTGTTTCCAACCGGCCACGGCGGATCGGCGCAATCGCCAAATGTATTGCCTGCCGGAAGAATCCCTGCGGCAACTGGACATCGATCCGGCCCGGGTCGAGCACCTGATCCTTACCCATTTGCACTGGGATCATGCCGGCAATCTTGGACTGTTCCCGAAGGCGACCGTGCATTTGCAGGACGCGGAACTGCGTTTCTGCACCGGGCCGAAAATGGTCCATCGCACGGTGAACAAAACCTACGAGGTCGAGGATGTGATGTCGGCGCTGCCACCGCTGTTTGAAGGGCGGATGCGTTTGCACAATGGTGTTGTCGAGGTACTGCCCGGTGTGACGCTGCACCCGGTAGGCGGACATACACCGGGCAGTCAGGTGGTGCGGGTGAATACCGGACGCGGCTGGATTGTGCTGGCCTCGGATGCCGCGCATTTGTGGGTCAACATTCGCGAGCGCAGCCCGTTTCCGATTCTCGATGACCTGGCGCAAACCCTCGAAGCCTTCACCGAAATCGATCGCCTGGCCGACAGCGAAGACCACGTCATCCCCGGCCACGACCCGCTGATCGCCGAGCGTTTCCCGCACTGGAATGACGACCCGCATATCATTTGCCTGCACCAACCCCCGAACTGACCACAACCCCCTGTGGGAGCGAGCCTGCTCGCGAAGACGGCGGCACATCCAACATTGATGTGACAGATACACCGCCATCGCGAGCAGGCTCGCTCCCACAGTTGATTGCTGTCGTTCACCGATGTTGTGTTCACCGAAAATCCCTTGTAGGAGTGAGCCTGCTCGCGAAGACGGCGGCATATTCAACATTGATGTGCCTGATCCACCGCTATCGCGAGCAGGCTCGCTCCCACAGTTGATTGCTGTCGTTCACCGATGTTGTGTTCACCGAAAATCCCTTGTAGGAGCGAGCCTGCTCGCGAAGACGGCGGCATATTCAACATTGATGTGCCTGATCCACCGCTATCGCGAGCAGGCTCACTCCTACAGAATCGCGGTCAACCCTGATGTTGGAGTAAACGCCCCAAGGTCTGCACTGCTTCATCAATCCGCGGTGAATACGGCGCCCCGCAACCCATCCGCACAAAGTGATCAAAGTGCGGGGTATTGGAAAAGATATCCCCAGGCGAAATCTGGATACCGACGTTCAACGCATCATGAAAAAACGCCATGGATGAATGCCGACGAGGCAGTTCCACCCATAACAACGTGCCGCCCTGGGGGGTGGTCACGCGGGTGCCGTGCGGGAAATATCGAGTAATCGCCTCGCTCATCTGTTGACGTTGCAGCGTCAGGGTTTTCCTCAAACGGCGCAGGTAACGTTCGTAGGAGGGCGTCTTCATGAAGGCACCGACCGCCAGTTGCGACAAGGTTTCGCACCCTCGGGTCTGAGCGTGTTTAAGCATCTCCACGCGGTCGTGCCATTTGCCGGCGCTGATCCAGCCCAGGCGCATGCCCGGGGCGAGGGTTTTGTTCAGCGAGGCGCAATAGATCACATTGTCGGTGCGGTCCCAATGTTTGAGCGTGGACAGCGGCTGCTCGCTGTCCACCAGATCGCCGTAGGTGTCGTCCTCGATCAGCACGATGTCGTGCTCGGCGCACAGTTTCACCAGCCGTGCCTTGTTGGCGTCGGGCATGATGCTGCCCAACGGGTTTTGCAGGTTGGGAATGACGATCAACGCCTTGATCCGCTCGGGGCCTTGCAGCAGCCTTTGCAGGGCCGCCAGATTGAGCCCGGTGTGGGTCGAGGCCGGGACTTCCAGCACGCGCAGGTTCAGGCTTTCGAGAATTTGCAGCAGACCGTAGAACGTCGGCGACTCCACGGCCACGGTGTCGCCGGGGCGGGTGACCGCGCGCAAGGCCAGATTGATCGCTTCGGTGGCGCCGTTGGTGATCACGATCCGCTCGGGGAGCAGGTGGGTCTTGCTGGCCAGTGCCCGTCGGGCCAGGATGTTGCGCAATGCACTGTTGCCGCAGGTTGAGCCCGCGGTACCGATCAGGTTGGCGTTGTAGCGTAGCGACTTGATCATGTGGTCTTGCAAGGTCTTCAAAGGATACAGCTCGGGTGCGCAGTAGGCGCTGGCGAAGTTGACCTTGATCGTCGCGTGCTGACTGGCCTTGAGTACCGCGCAGACCTGTTCATGAATGCCAACAAACGCGCGGGTATCCAGCGCTGGCGCCAGGGCAGTCGGGGCGGGCCTGGGCACGGTGTCGGGCTGACGAATGTAGTTGCCGGAGCGCGGCCGGGCTTCCAGCACTCCGTAGTCTTCCAGTTCCCGGCACACCTGCACGGCGGTCGACAGGCTGACGGCGTGTTTTTCCATCATCAACCGGATCGAGGGCAGGCGTTCACCGGTTTTCAGGGTGCCGCTGCGGATAGCGTCCAGGTAATGGTTGGCCAACTGGCGATATAAGGGGGTTGTGTTCACGATGACCTCAGCAGTTGCACCACCGAGGTCAGGGCTGGAAAGTGAGTTGACGCTCCCCGCAGGCGGACCCGTGGTGCTCATGGGTAAAGGGAAGTGGTGTACTGCGTCGATACTGGAAGAGTAATCGCGGATTTGCCCGAATCACGGGCAATAAAAAGCCCCGCACTGATGGCGGGGCTCTTGAGTGGGGCGCAGAGGGCCTTGTGCTGAAAGGGGCCTTACTGGGCGGCGATGCTGTACCCATCGAACGCGGTCTGCTGCTGCAGGGCGGTGATGATGTTCTTGCGGTTGATCGCTTGCTCGGTGCCGCTGTTGTCCAGGAACGTCTCGCTTTCCAGCTCCGCTTCCTCGCCTTCGCCAACAAAGGTAAAACCGAGGAACTCCAGGGCTTCACGGTCGACGTTCAGACGCGAGCGCGGGGTGCGTAACGGCAAGGTGACGCTGATGCCGTCCTTGCTGATGGTGAACACTTCGACTTCTTTCTTGGCCTTGGCGGCTTTGCTCTTGCCGCCGCTCGGGTTGCTGATGGCCTGGTGGGTCTGGTTCAGCACTTTCAGGGCCAGGCCATAGACGATTTCCTGGAACGCCGGGTCGTCCTTGAAGCTGGACAGGATGCGGCTGATCGGGAATTTGCTGCTCAGGTCTTCGAGGGCGGCGATGTCGGCGGCTTCGGCATCCTTGAGCTGCTTGAGCTGACCCATCAGTTCGTAGGCTTTGTCATCGTCGAAGCTGTCGTGGGCCTGGCGGATCGCGGCCCGCAGTTCGCGGATCTGGTCGCTTTCGCGGGTGGACTGGAAAGCGTCCAGCACCATCTCGCTGATGGTCTTGGCCTGTGGCACGTGCTGTGAAAGATTGATGGAGTTTTCGTATTCCGCTTTGGACGACAGGGTGACTACGGATTCAGCGGTGTTGGAATCGGACATTGAAATTTCACTACTTCTTTGAACTTGAATAGGGGCGAGAAAGCTCGGGGGCTTTTTCAGGTCGCCTAATCTATTGGACCGGGGCGGCGTTGTCACGGATCAACAGGCGGCTGGTCATTTTTTTGCTCCCTCGATGGGCGCGAACGATCACGCGTTCGTTCTGGATACACCGGAACACTGTGGGAGCGAGCCTGCTCGCGATGGACGTTAACGATGACGTGTTCATTCTGGATGAGCGCGGTGCCCTTGAGACCATCGCGAGCAGGCTCGCTCCCACAGTGTTTTTGGTTGTTCACAGATCTTGCATACACCCACTTACCCTGTGAGAGCGAGCCTGCTCGCGATGCAGACACCTCGGACTGTCAGGCCTGCCGCGGTGTATTGAGGTTCATCGACCGAGCCGCCAACGCAGTCGCCGTTTCCTCATCGATCGGCAACGAAAACCGGAACGTCGCCCCGCGCCCCGGCACATCGATCAACTGAATCTCGCACCCGTGCAATTGCAGGATGCGATGCACGATCCGCAGCCCCAGCCCGCCATCACGCCGTGCGCCGCCAATATTGAACGGCCGCAGGAACAACCCTTCGCGCAGTTGCGGGGCGATGCCGGGGCCGGTATCGCTGACCATGACTTCTATGAACGAGCCTTGCGGGCGCAGGCCCAGTTCGACCTCGCCCCCTGGCGGGGTATGGCGCAGGGCATTGTCGAACAGGTTGGTCAGCACCCGCTCGATCAAGCCGAGATCGGCACAGGCCGCCGAGGCATTCGGCGCGAACGTGGCCTTGAGTTCGACTTTGCGCGCTTCGGCGGTGAGTTCGAATTTCTGGAAGATGTCCTGGGCCAGGTCAGTCAGGGAAAAGCGCTCCAGCACCGGCTGCACGAAGCCATGTTCCAGGCGCACCAGTTCCAGCAGCGACTGCGCCAGACCACCGACCTTGCGGCTCTGGTCCAGCGCGATGCCGAGATAGCGACGGCGGTCGGCAGGGGACAGCGTGGCGTCCTTGAGCGACAGGGTTTCCAGATAACCGTGCAACGAGGCCAGCGGCGTGCGCAAGTCGTGGGAGATGTTCGCCACCAGTTCGCGGCGCTCCTGATCCTGGCGGGTCAACGAACGCCATTGTTCGCCCAGGCGTGCCTGCATCTGCCGGAACGCGGCATCGAGCACGGCGATTTCATCGTGACTGGCGGCTTTTTCCACCACGACGGGCAGGGCCGGTGTGACCGGCACGCCATCGATGTCGAACTGGCTGACGGTTTCGGTCAGACGGCGCAACGGCCGGGTGATCAGGGCAAACGCGGTGAGACCGGCGATCAGGCACAGCAGCGCCACCAGTCCGATGGACAACAGCGCTGTGTTGAGCGCCGCGCTGGTCGCACCGCGTTCGGCCAGGCGGTCGTGATCTTCACCGAGCAGCACCACGTAGAGATAACCGGCCGGCTTACCATCGACCTTCAGCGGTGCAGCGCTGAACACCTTACGCGCATCGACGCTGCGCGGGTCGTCGCCGAGAATCGGCAGGGCATCGCCCCGCAACAGGCGCTGGATCGGCGCCAGGTCGATCCGCTCACGACGAATCCGGCCTTCGGGCGCGGCGCTGCCGACAATCTTGCCTGCGGAATCGAGCAGGTACACCTCGACGCTGGGGTTGACCTGCATCAGTTTGCTGAACAGGTCACGCACGGCATTGGGCATCAGGCCCTGGGTGTCCATCAGCACCGTGTCACTGGCGATGTGCTGCGCCAGGTCCCGGGACAGCCCTTGCACCACTTCCTGCTCATGCATCTGGTTGGAGCGCACCTGCAACCACGCCGAGGTGCCGCAGCACACCAGCAGCAGCGCGGCGAACACCAGGGACAGGCGTTGCGTCAGGGTCAGCCTCATGGCGGCGACTCCTCACCGGTGGCGAATTTGTAGCCGCGGCCCCAGACCGTGAGGATGCGCACCGGTTGCGCCGGGTCGGTCTCGATCTTGGCGCGCAGGCGGTTGATGTGAGTGTTGACCGTGTGCTCGTAGCCTTCGTGGCTGTAGCCCCATACGGCATTGAGCAGGTCCATGCGCGAAAACACCTTGCCGGGCTGGCGGGCGAAGAAGTACAGCAAGTCGAATTCTCGGGGCGTGAGGTCCAGGCGACGGCCGTCGAGGGACACTTCGCGGGTGATCGGGTCGATGGCCAGGCCGTCGGTGAGCAGGCTGCCGGCATCCATCTTCAGGTTGCGCGCCATGGCATCGACCCGGCGCAGCAGCGCCTTGACCCGGGCCACCAGCTCCAGCATGGAAAAGGGCTTGGCCAGGTAGTCGTCGGCACCCAGTTCCAGGCCAAGAATCCGGTGCACTTCGCTGGAGCGCGCACTGGTGATGATGATCGGCGTGTAACGCGCCATGGCGCGGGCGCGGCGGCAGATTTCCAGACCGTCGACACCGGGCAGCATCAGGTCCAGGACCAGTGCGTCCCAGTTGCCTTGCTGCAGCAGGCGCATGCCTTCATCGCCATCGGCGCTGTGCACCACCTCGAACTGCTCATCACGCAGATGCAGGCAGATCAGGTCGGCGATGTGCTGGTCATCCTCGACCACGAGGACGCGTTTGGTCTGTTCCATCCAGGTCAATCCTTCGGCGCAATGGGCGCATTGTGCGTAATGCCACTGTAGGAGCGAGCTTGCTCGCGAAAAACCTGAGGACGCCGCGGGGCGTCAGGTATCCCGCGTCATCGTTGGCCTCCATCGCGAGCAGGCTCGCTCCTACATTTGCATAGGCATTGTGCGGGTTTTTCGGGGTCTGAGTTATCACGAATTGTTTAACTTCCCGTGAGGATTTGGCGATCACCCAAAGCCTAGGCTGTGTTCCATGAAACACCCCTGGATTTTTGGGAGGCGAGCATGTTTTCACGACGGCAATTTCTTGTAGCGAGCGGCGGGCTGGGGATGACGGCCCTGGCGATCGGCCTGTTGCCGAAGTTTTCCACAGGCGCGGCCTTGATCAGTGAGGCCAGCGCAGCGCAGGTATTCGAAGTGACCCACAGCGACAGCGAATGGCACGCGATCCTGACTGACGAGCAGTACGAGATCCTTCGCGAAGAAGGCACCGAACGGGCCTACAGCAGTCCGCTGAACAACGAGCACCGCGATGGCACCTTCGTCTGTGCCGGTTGCGAGCTGCCGCTGTTTTCCTCGGCCACCAAATTCGACAGCCGCACCGGTTGGCCGAGCTTCTGGGCACCCCTGGACAAAGCCGTGGCGACCCGCCAGGACCGGGCGTTCGGCATGGTCCGCGAAGAGGTTCACTGCCGGCGCTGTGGCGGGCATCTGGGCCATGTCTTCGACGACGGCCCGAAACCCACCGGCCTGCGTTACTGCATGAACGGCCTGGCGATGAAGTTCGTGCCGAAGACGGTGTGATTCCCTTCCTCTCACTTTTTGCAGGTAATCGCCATGTGGCTGCTGGTCCTCGCTTATCTCGGTGGTGTGCTGACGATTGTCAGCCCGTGCATTCTGCCGGTGTTGCCGTTTGTCTTCGCCCGCACCGGGCAACCCTTCGTCAAAAGCGGATTGCCGCTGCTGGTGGGGATGGCGCTGACCTTCGCGCTGGTCGCCACGTTGGCGGCGGTGGGCGGTGGCTGGGTGGTGCAGCTCAACCAGTACGGGCGCTGGCTGGCGCTGGTGTTCGTCGCGTTGTTCGGTCTGACATTGTTGATACCGCAATTGGCTGAACGCCTGACCCGGCCATTGGTGGCGGCGGGCGGTCGTTTGTCGGAGGCGGCAGGCGCCGATGCGCGGCCACGTCCCGGTGCTTCGTTGCTGATCGGCGTGGCCACCGGCCTGTTGTGGGCACCCTGCGCCGGGCCGATCCTGGGCCTGTTGTTGACTGGTGCGGCGCTGCAAGGGGCAAGTATCCAAACCACCTTTTTATTGCTGGCTTATGCCGCGGGTGCTGCCACTTCCCTCGCGCTGGCCTTGTTGCTGGGCGGCAGAGTCTTCAGCGCGATGAAACGCTCCATCGGCGCGGGCGAATGGCTGCGTCGCGGTCTGGGCGCGGCGATGCTGGCCGGTGTGACAGCAATTGCCCTGGGCCTGGACACGGGGGTTCTGGCGCGGTTTTCCACAGCGTCGACCGGCACAATCGAGCAAGCGCTAGTGGAAAAACTGAGCGGCAAGTTACCGCGTAACAGCGCTGCGCCGAACACGACCTCCGAGGGCACGGTGCAAGTGGCCGAGAAAACCCCGGGCACCTTGCCGGTCGAAGGCAACCTGCCGCCACTGGAGGGCGCCGTGCAATGGCTCAACTCGCCACCCCTCGATGCCCAGGCCTTGAAAGGCAAGGTCGTGCTGGTGGATTTCTGGACCTACTCCTGCATCAACTGCCTGCGCTCGTTGCCCTATGTCAAAGCCTGGGCCGAGAAGTATCGCGATCAGGGCTTGGTGGTGATCGGCGTGCATGCGCCGGAGTTTGCCTTCGAGCGCGACGTCAGCAACGTCACCAAAGCCATGAAGGATCTGGGCATCACCTACCCGGTGGCCATCGATAACGAATACAGGATCTGGCGCGCCTTCAACAACGAGTACTGGCCGGCGCATTACTTTGCCGACGCCCAGGGACGCATTCGTTATCACCACTTCGGCGAAGGCAAGTACGCCGAGTCGGAGCGCGTCATCCAGCAATTGCTGCGTGAGTCCGGTGCAAACAAGGTGTCGGACGGGCTGATCAGTGCCCAGGCCGACGGCGTGCAAATGGCCCCGGACAACAACGAAGTGCAGTCGCCGGAAACCTACGTCGGTTACCAGCGCGCGGAGCACTTCGTGCCGGAAACCGCGCTGGTGCCGGACAAGGTCGCGGCCTACAACCCGCCGGCGCAATTGGCCCTCAACGACTGGAGCCTGGGCGGCCAATGGCATGTCGGCCCGGAGCGGGCCACCGCCAGCGCACCGGCCAGTCGCATCGTCTATCGCTTCCACGCCCGTGATTTGCATTTGGTGCTCGGCCCTGGCGCCGATGGCAAGCCGGTACGCTTCAAGGTGCTGATCGACGGCAAGGCCCCCGGCGATGCCCATGGCATGGACGTGGCCCCCGACGGCAGCGGCACCGTGACCGACCAGCGCTTGTATCAACTGGTGCGCCAGAACGGCGGCGTGACCGACCGGACTTTCAGTATCGAGTTTCTTGATCCGGGTGCGTCGGCTTACGCCTTCACTTTCGGCTGATTACTTTGCAACGCTTGAGGAGTTCGCCCCATGAAAACACTCTTTACCTGGCGCCGTACCCTGCTCGGGCTGGCGGCTGCCGGCATCATCAGCCAGTGCTCGGCCTTCTCCTTCGGTGGCGCTGAAGAGGCGGTGGTCATTCCACCGCCGGCCCTCGACGAAACCACCCAGGCCCGCAGCGAAACCGCCGTGTTCGCCGGTGGCTGCTTCTGGGGCGTCCAGGGGGTGTTCCAGCATGTCAAAGGCGTGAAAAACGCCGTCTCCGGCTACGCGGGCGGGTCAGCCAATACCGCGCAATATGAGCGCGTCAGCAACGGCAATACCGGCCATGCTGAATCGGTCGAAGTCACTTTCGATCCAGCTCAGGTCAGCTACGGCACCTTGCTGCAGATCTACTTTTCGGTGGCGCATAACCCGACCGAACTCAACCGTCAGGGGCCAGACAGTGGCACCCAGTATCGCTCGGCGATCTTTACCAAAAGCACTGAGCAGCAGCGGGTCGCACAGGCCTACATCACTCAGCTCGACGCCGCCCATGCCTTCGACAAGCCGATTGTGACCAAACTCGAAACCTTCAACGGTTTCTACCCGGCGGAAGAGGAACATCAGGATTTCCTGACCGAGCATCCGACCTATCCGTACATCGTGATCAACGATTTGCCGAAGGTCGCGCAGTTGAAGCAGCTGTACCCCAATCGTTATCAGGAACAACCGGTGCTGGTGAAGGCGGGGATGTGAATGGCGATCAGCGACTGCATGGTCTATTCGGCCGACGAGTGCTTGCCCCACCTCTGTACGGCGAATTCGACGAAACGCCGCAGTTTCGGCAATCGGTGGCGATCCTGGGCATAGACCAGGTGCATCGGCCGACTGGGCGGGCAGTAGTCGGGCATCAAGGCCAACAGCTTTCCGTCCTTGAGGTCCTGTTCGACCAAGGCGTCGGGCATCATCACGATGCCCATGCCGGTGCGTGCCGCTTGATGCAGCCCCGCCGAACTGTTGATCAGCATCGGCCCGCTGACCCCCACGCTGACTTCGCCATCGGGACCGGCCAGGCGCCATTCCTTTTGCACCGATTGCCAGTCATCGCCGGCCGGATAGGCAAAGGACAGGCAGTCGTGGTGACGCAGGTCTTCAGGCGTTTGCGGAGTGCCACGCCGGGCCAGGTACTCCGGTGACGCGCACATGGTCAGGGTGTAGTCGATCAGCGGGCGGGCGATCAGGCTGGAGGGTTCCAGCGCGCCCAGGCGAAACGCTACATCGAGGCCGTTTTCCAGCAGATCCGGGCGTCGGTTGGTCAGTACCACGTCGAGTTTCACCCGTGGGTTTTGCCGGCTGAACTCACTCAGTGCCGGCGCCAGGCGCTCGGTCCCGAAGGTCAAGGGCGCGGTGATGCGCAAGATGCCGCTCGGTTCGTCCAGCGCCTGCTCGGCCAGCCGCTCGGAGTCGGCCACCAACCCCAACACGTCCAGACAGCGCTGGTAATACGCGGCGCCGAACTCGGTCAGCCGCTGGCGCCGCGTCGTGCGGTTGAGCAGGCGCACACCCAGCCGTTGCTCCAGGGCCTTGAGGTGATTGCCGACCATGGTCGTGGACATTTCGCACTTCAAGGCGGCGGCGGTCATGCTGCCGGTCTCCACCACTTTGACGTAGACGGTCATTGCCTGGAACAGATCCATTATCAAGCTCGGCTTTTAAATGATTTAAGTTTTACGGTGTTTATCCAGTTCGGGTGGCTAACCATACTGCAAAAACACCGACCCTTGCTGGAGCTTGATGTCATGACCGCCGCCTGCCTGATGAGCACGTACCAACCCTTGGCCTTGAGTTTCATCAAGGGCCTGGGCACTCGCCTGTGGGATCAGGCCGGTCGCGAATACCTGGATGCGGTCGCTGGTGTGGCGGTGACCAATGTCGGCCACTCCCACCCGAAAATCGTCGCCGCCATCGTTGAACAGGCTGGGCTGCTGCTGCACACGTCGAACCTCTACAGCATCGACTGGCAACAGCGGCTGGCGCAGAAACTGACGCGGCTGGCGGGCATGGACCGGGCGTTTTTCAACAACTCCGGGGCCGAAGCCAACGAAACCGCACTGAAAATCGCCCGGCTGCATGGCTGGCACAAGGGCATCGAGCAGCCGCTGGTGGTGGTCATGGAGAACGCGTTCCATGGCCGCACCCTCGGCACCTTGTCGGCCAGCGATGGCCCGGCGGTACGCCTGGGTTTCAACAAGTTGCCGGGGGATTTCGTCAAAGTGCCGTTCGGCGACCTCGACGCGCTGGACAAGGTGCAGCAAGCCCACGGCCCGCGGATCGTAGCGATCCTGATGGAGCCGATCCAGGGCGAAAGCGGCGTGCAACTGGCGCCAGCGGGCTATCTCAAGGCCGTGCGCGAACTGTGCAACCGGCGCTCATGGCTGATGATGCTCGATGAAATCCAGACCGGTATCGGCCGCACCGGCCAGTGGTTCGCGTTCCAGCACGAAGGCATCGTCCCGGACGTCATGACCCTGGCCAAAGGCTTGGGCAACGGAGTGCCCATCGGCGCGTGCCTGGCTCGTGGCAAGGCAGCCGAACTCTTCACGCCGGGCAGCCACGGCAGCACCTTCGGCGGTAATCCATTGGCTTGCCGTGTCAGTTGCACCGTGCTGGATATCGTTGAAGAACAAGGCCTGCTGGAAAACGCCCGGCTTCAGGGGGAACGTCTGATCGAAAGATTGCGCACAGAATTGGCGGGCAACCCGAACGTCTCGCAAATCCGCGGCCAGGGCCTGATGATCGGCATCGAACTCAAGCAACCGATCCGCGACCTGAGCCTGATCGCCGCCCGGGATCACGGCTTGCTGATCAACGTCACGCGGGGCAAAACCATTCGCCTGCTACCGCCGCTGACCATTGATGAGCGGGAGGTGGAGATGATTGTCAGAGGGGTGAGCTGCGTGGTGAAAGAGGCTTGAAATACGCTCGTTGAGCATCGCAATACCTGTGGGAGCGAGCTTGCTCGCGATAGCGATTACACAGTCAACATCGTCGTTGACAGACATTCCGCTATCGCGAGCAAGCTCGCTCCCACAGGTTTTGTGCCTTAACTGATGGGTAAAATTCCTGCTTCTGAAGCGAAGTCGGTGATTTCATCCCGATCAGTCAGGCGGACCTTCGAGGCACCAAGGCCTTCGAACAACCGCTGATGCGCAGCAAATCCACTTGAGTCGTCACGGGTGCGATAGCTGCCGGCCCACTCCAGCATTGCAACCAGTCGTTCGTCATCCTTTGCTTCCCGCCGGCGAATGTTGGCGACGCAATCAACGTCATCAATACACAACCAGATCAACGCCGTGGCGCGGTGGAGGATTTCGCTGACGATCCAGCCGTAAACCCCTTCGATCACCCAGCGCTCTTCACTTGCCGCCCCACGGGCCATACCCAGCGTTTCATTTCGGGAGCGGGCGATGCTGTGTTCATCGGACAGCCAGTGAATCCGGTCGAGATCGGTCCAGGGCACACGCAGTTGCTCGGCCATCCGCTGCGCCAGCCAGCTCTTGCCGGAACCGGAATTACCGATGATCAGGGTTCGGGTGAGGTCCATGAGCGACTCCGATCAATTGTGGGTGTGAACCTGCTCGCGAAAGCGGTGCTTCAGTCAGCATTGATGCTGGATGTGCTGGTCTTATCGCAGACAAGCCTACAGGTACACCAGAATCCGCCGGCCTGTGCGCCTTGAGGTCCATCGGTAACTTGCCGTGCGTCACTGCTCATCATTACTGTAAGCCCTTTTATAGTGTCAGTTTTTAGACATCGCTGTGATGTGGATGGTTGTAGTGAGGGCGATCAGGTTGGCTCAGTTGTGAGTTGGGCTTACCTTTACTGCTGGGCTCAGGAAGTCTATGTGATAGCCAGAGGAACCGTCCCCAATTGCTATATGAACGCCATTAATCCCTTCGTTTAATTGAGAGTTGATTTTGTAGTCAATGCTGTTTGCGATTGTGTCGTTTACTCCAATAGCAAACTCAGTCAGCTTGAGGCCTCTAGGCCCTGCTGCAAGATCCAATAGTTTTATGTGTTCATTGTCATTTATTTTCAGTGAGGTGATTGTGTTGTCTTCAATGGTCAATAGTGCACCTTCTTCAGATATGCGATCGCTCAACCATCTTAAAGAAGTATTTAAACCTTCTGGTAAAGCTGGGTTGGCTTTTCTAAGAACTGTAAGTATTCCGGATATTTTTAAGGTTCCGTGAAAGGAAAACGGACTTGGCTCTTGTGGGTTCATGTGAGCATAATGAACTTCAAAAAACTCCGCCACGGACTGAATGAAATCGTTTTCTATATCCTCGGTAATCAAAGCATAAGGCTGAGCGTGAGGGGCTATCGTTATTTGCGCGTCAGCATCATTTCCGGTCAAGAAAAATGAGTTGTGTGAATTGAGCATATTCAGTACACGTCTTTGTGTGCTTAGCGCTCGTTGAAAGTCGCTTGTCAATAACAGGTTCAAACTATAAAGTGCTGCTTTTAAAGTAGGCTCGAATACTTGTGTTGCACAAAAGATGCTTTTTTTGTGTTTGGTGTTTTTAGCAATTTCAAATGTCTTTTTCGCTGCGTTATTAGTGAATGAAAAAATGATGCTGTTTTTGGGGAGACTGTCGATGTCAGAGATGTTGAGTGTCTTGAATCCTAATTTGGCGCACTCTTGGAGGAACTCCTCAAAGTCCGCAATTATAGAAAGCTCTTCTTGACCAAAGAGCGTTGTTATCATCGTCCTGAATAACATTGGTACCTCCTTTTTTGTCGGTGGGCGGCAAGAGTGATCTTGACGCCCATTTTTATTATTTACTCTTCAGTACGAGCCCAAGCTAACGGCGCCCAGCCAAAATTTTCCGGGCCGGAAGTTATGCGGGTGAGCTTTTCTTTAACGACGTTTTTCTTTTTCATTTGATCATCCTTTTTCATTTTTTTTGGTTTTGTGCTCCCTGGTGGTCTTGAGGGGGCGAAATAATTAATACAGATTTTTTTGATGTATTAAATAGGTTTTTTGAGGTTTTTTTAGAATTAATGATGCTCGTGAGGTGTCTTGTAAGAAGCTCTTGGTTATTTGTGTAAGAAGTACCTGTAGTCCTCTTCTGAAAATTTAGTTTTTCACCGAATTTGGTTGTGATGGACGATCTGAAATCGTTAGGTTGGTCTATGGGGTTCTTTTTGCGGGGAGCCTACATTCAATTGTTAATAAGGGGTTGTTTAGTGCCGGAATCAAAGAAATATCTGACGGATACGTCCGTACACCAAGCCTTGTTACTGGCTGATCTAACAGAACCTGCTGCACCCGATCACGCCATTCGACTATTACTCAAGGAGGTCCTTCAAGGGTTAACGGATAAAGGCTGGCCACAAGCGCAAGTGCAGACGGGGCCGAGAATTGTTTCCGCTGAAGAAAACTACGGATTGCTTGGTTATGACCCATCTGAGATTACGCTTGGAAGTGCACACACTCGATGGGTTGACGAGTGGTCTCTGTTACGGACGCAAACCACTAGCCAAATTCCCTCTGCGCTTCAGCGAGCGGCCAAGCTACGACAACCGGGGCAGTCAATATTATTGGCCGCGCCTGGTATCACTTTTCGTCGCGACAGCCGGGATCGTTGGCATTGTGCACAACCGCATCAGATGGATATCTGGGTGCTCGGTGATCCTGATTTGTCGACGCATGAGCATTTACTTTGCTTGGTCGGCGATATCCTCAATTCTGCCGTGCCTGATATGCCTTGGATCTACAGTGATAGTCCGCATCACTACACTGAGGGCGGGATCGAAGTAAACCTGTTGAATGACGGCGTCCCTGTAGAGGTTCTGGAGTGCGGTCGAATTGCCAAATCATTATTGGAGCGACTGAAGATCGATCCTTTGCGTCATGGAGGACTGGCGCTGGGAATGGGATTGGATCGCTTGACCATGCTGCGCAAAGGCATCCCGGATATTCGTTTGCTGCGTGATCAGAACGAACGAGTACAGGCACAGATGCACGATCTGAATCCGTGGAGCGCCGTCTCTCGGTTGCCTTCGATTACTCGCGATATTTCGTTAGCGGTAACGCCGGGGCTGAGCGAGGAAGTGTTGACTGAAAGGATGTTGCAGGCAGCTGGCGACTGTTCAGATTGGATCGAGGAAATGCAGATCAAAGGGCGCTGGGCATTCACAGAACTGCCTCTGCAGGCCATCGATCGCCTCGGATTGCTGCCGGGGCAGGAGAATGTGCTGCTACGTGTTGTACTGCGTGATTGTTCGCGATCAATCACCACTGCTGAGGCGAATGCCTTGTATTCGAAAATCCAGGTGGCACTCCATGAAGGTGCGCCGGGGGCGGGTTACAGAATGGATTCCCCCAATATTTAACTGGCCACTTCGCGAGCAGGCCCACAGGATCTGGAAATAGTACACGCCAGAAATCCAGTGTGTACGAGCCTGCTCGCCGCACCGTCGCTTCCACCGTTTTTTGTGGTGTCTTCTCTACCTCAATCATCGCCTGCTGGCGCAATCATTCGGGTCTTCGGCGAGCCGTTCGAGTTGTGCTGATAGATCGTCTGCGGCTGTCCCAGGTCATTGAAAAACACCTGCCCGATCCCCGCCGAGTTCCAAAGCCGCTCACCGGCTTCGGCGTGCTCGGGAACATGCGGCACGATGCGCATGCGTCGCCGTTTGGTCAGCCAGTTCAACGGTGAGCGTGGCGAGTACAGCCAGCGGTTGAGGCGGTCGAACCACTCGAGCAGGGTGGCGGGGAATTCGTTCTTGATGCCGCTGCTGGTGATCTGCCAGATGCGCGGTCCGGCCTTGCGGTGGCGGATCAGCACTTCGTAGACGAAGGAGTAGTGCACATCGCCCGACAGCACCACGTAGTTACCTGGCGTGCGCGAGTGGCGGAAAATGTTCAGGATCACCTGTGCCGCACCGCGATGGGCCATCCAGTTTTCCGCGTCCACCAGCAGTGGGTAGCCGCACCAGCTGAAGATCCGCTGCACCGTTTCAATCAGCTTGACGCCGAAGATCGGCGCTGGCGAAACGATGATCGCACTCGGGTGGTCCAGCAGTTCCTGTTGCAGTTCGCTCAGGGCTTCCCAGTCGAGCAAGCCGGAAGGCTGCTTGAGGTTCATCTCGCTGCGCCAGCGCCGGGTGCGGGTGTCGATCACCACCACGGCCGGGGTGGTTGGCAGCACGTAGTGCCAGTGCTGAAACTTCAGCAGATCACCGATCAAATCATCTTGAACAGTGCTGTCGAGATGACGCTGGTGTGTGCTGGCGCTCAACGCACCAGCCTTTTTCAGCAAGGCACCGAACGCATCCGGATGGTTGCCCCAGCCCTGGCACAGCATGTACGCCAGCAGCGCGTTGCCGATGATGCGCCGGGAGAACGGATGGCCGTAGGCCGTTTCCTCCCACTGCGCACTAAGGTTCCAGTCATCGGTGATGTCGTGGTCATCAAAAATCATCAGCGTCGGCAGATGCGCCAGTGCCCGCGCGACGTTGCCAAGGCCTGCCTTGAAGGCATCGATGCGCGTCTGTTCAAGGGCGTAGCGCTTGAGCCGTTCCGGCGTCAGCGTCGGTGCCTGGGGCGCGATCAGGGTCCAGGGCACGGGCGACCAGACCAACAAGTACATGGCCATGACTTCGGCGAAGGTCACCAGATGGTTGTCGGCGCTGCTGCTGGTGAAAATCGGCTTGCGCGCACCGCCGAAAAAACGTTCGCGCAGGGTTTCATTGCTTTGCAGTGCCGGCAGCAGATCCGCGCGGTGGTAGTAACTGGCCGGATGCTCGTAGAGCCTGGCGCTGTCGCTGACCACGGCGCCTTCGAGGTGTTCCCCGAATAGCCCCAGGCGCTCGATCAAGGCGTGAATCGCCCGCAGCATCGGCCCCGCGACATCGTCGGCGTAGACCTGATCGCCCGTCATCATCAGCAGTGCCGGGCGCTCCTTGGCGCTGTGTTCTTGCGCCAGCAACCGGTCGACGCACAGCAATCCGTCTGCCGCCGGGTGATGAGGCTTGCGGCAAGAGCCGTGCAGTAACTGATCGACCCGTGCGCGCAGGACGAAGTTCGGGCAACGGGCATCGCCATACAGCAGGTGTGGCGCCCAGTCGGCGATGCCTTGTTCTGTGCCATCGATCAGCAGGTCATAGTCGATCGACTCGTCCCGGGGCAGGGCGCCATCGAGGTGCACATCGATCAGGTGCACATAGGCATGAGCCCCCACTGCAATCACCGTGCATTGCCCGGCATCGAGACGGATATCGCCGACGCCCTGCAAGCGCAAGGTCAGCGCCAGCGCCCGGGAACCCACCAGCCACAGCGCCAGCCGTGTGGGCTCAAGGCGCCGCAACAACGGGCCGGCGAGGACCGGCGGCAGGGCTTGGTGATCGTCGGGCAGTGGCAAAGTGTCGAGCATCCGTCTTCAAGACTCTTGGGGCGTGGCGGGCGATGATAGCGCAGGTGGCGGCGGGACTGGCTGGAGCGATCCTGTTTGTGCCTGTCACCAAATGAAAAGCCATTGTCGTCTGATGAGAAGCGTCCCGACAGGCCTCGTCCTACAGTCCAATCAACGCAATTCGATGCAACACGCCCATATGGCAGATTGGAGAATAAGAAAAATGGCAAAAGCCGTACGCTTCTACGAAACCGGTGGTCCCGAAGTCCTGCGATATGAGGACGTCGAAGTCGGCGAACCCGGTCCCGGCCAGGTTCGGCTTCGTCATGTGGCAGTTGGCCTGAACTATGCCGACACCTATTTCCGTAACGGTACCTATGCGATCCCGCTGCCTAACGGCATGGGTGTCGAGGCCTCTGGGGTAGTCCAGGCCGTTGGTGAAGGGGTCACCAACGTGGAGGTCGGCGATCGCGTCACCTACACCGGTTTTCTCAACACCCTCGGCGCCTACAGCACCGAGCGCCTGATCCCGGCCGCGCCGCTGATCAAGCTGCCGGAAACCATCAGCTTCGAGACTGCTGCCGCGATGACCATGCGCGGTTTGACGTCCTCGTACCTGATGCGCCGCATCTACGACTTCAAACCGGGCGACAGCATCCTGCTGCATGCCGCCGCTGGCGGTGTCGGCCTGATCGTTTCGCAGTGGGCCAAACTGTTGGGCTTGAACGTGATCGGCACGGTGTCGACCGAGCAAAAGGCGGAAATCGCCCGGGCTCACGGTTGCGACCATACGATCAATTACAGCCATGAAGACGTCGCCGCTCGCGTTCGCGAACTGACCGATGGTGTGGGCGTCAACGTGGTGTTCGACAGCGTTGGCAAGAACACCTTCGAAGGCTCCCTGAATTCGCTCAAGCGCCGCGGCCTGATGGTTTGCGTCGGCACTGCGTCCGGCCCGATTCCAGCCTTCGACCCTGTGATGCTGGCGATGAAAGGCTCGCTGTTCCTGACCCGTCCGGCCCTGGCCGACTACATCAGCGACCCTGCGGAAAAAGCCGCCCTGGCGGGCGAGTTGTTCGACCACGTCGGCAGCGGCCGGATCAAGATCGAGATCAACCAGCACTACGCCTTGCAGGACGCCGTGCAGGCCCATCGCGACCTTGAATCGCGCAAGACTACCGGCTCTTCGATTTTCGTCGTTTAAGGAGCGGCCAGCCATGAAAGTCGAACAATTGACCTGCAGCATTGGCGCGGAACTGATCGGCGTCAACCTGGCCGACGCGGTGCATGACGACGGTCTGTTTGCCGAGATTCGTGCCCAGTTACTCAAGCACCGCGTGGTGTTCCTGCGCGATCAGGACATCACCCGCGCCGAGCACGTGGCCTTCGCCCGGCGCTTCGGCGAGCTGGAAGATCATCCGGTGGCCGGCAGTGATCCGGATCATCCGGGGCTGGTGCAGATCTACAAGAGACCGGACCAGCCGGCAGACCGCTACGAAAACGCCTGGCACAGCGACGCCACCTGGCGTGAAGCACCGCCGATGGGTTGCGTGCTGCGTTGCGTGGAATGCCCGCCGGTCGGCGGTGACACCATGTGGGCCAATATGGTCCAGGCCTATGCGAACTTGCCGGAAGACGTGAAGGTGAAGATCGCCGACCTGCGAGCCCGCCACAGCATCGAAGCGAGCTTCGGTGCAGCCATGCCGATTGAAAAACGCCTGGCGCTCAAGGCGATGTATCCGGACGCCGAACACCCGGTGGTGCGCACCCATCCGGAAACCGGCGAGAAGGTGCTGTTCGTCAACGCCTTTACCACCCACTTGAGCAACTACCACACCCCTGAGCGGGTGCGCTTCGGCCAGGACGCCAACCCCGGCGCCGGCGAGTTGCTGCGTTACCTGATCAGCCAGGCGTACATCCCTGAGTATCAGGTGCGCTGGCGCTGGAAGCCCAACAGCATCGCCATCTGGGACAACCGCAGTACCCAGCACTACGCCGTCATGGACTACCCGCCGTGCCATCGCAAGATGGAGCGTGCCGGGATCATCGGCGACAAGACGTTCTGATCGAACGCCACCTGCACTCGCAGCATTCGCACTCGTAAACACGCCTGCCCGGCACGACCCCGGGTGGGCGGGACAATCATAAGAACTGGAGTAGATCATGCAATTCTTCGACGATTCCCTGCACCCGGAAAACATGGAAAAGGTAGTCATTACCGTGGCCCCGTACGGCCCCGAGTGGATGCCCGAAGACTTCCCGGAAGACATCCCGTTGACCATGGATGAGCAAGTCCAGAAAGCGGTCGAATGCTACGAAGCCGGCGCCACCGTGCTGCACCTGCATGTGCGTGAACTGGACGGCAAGGGCTCCAAGCGCCTGTCGAAGTTCAACGAGCTGATCGCCGGCGTGCGTGAAGCCGTGCCGGACATGATCATCCAGGTCGGCGGTTCGATTTCCTTCGCTCCGGAAAGCGATGGCGAAGCGGCCAAGTGGCTGTCCGACGACACTCGGCACATGCTGGCCGAGCTGACGCCAAAACCGGATCAGGTCACGGTGGCGATCAACACCACGCAAATGAACATCATGGAGCTGTTGTATCCGGAGTACCTGAAAGGCACCTCCCTGGACAACCCGATGACCCAGGCGGCCTACAGCGAGATGACCGTACCGGCTGGCCCGGCCTGGGTTGCCGAGCACCTCAAACGCCTGATGGACAACGGCATCCAGCCGCACTTCCAGCTGACCGGCATGCATGCCATGGAAACCCTCGAGCGCCTGGTGCGCCGTGGTGTTTACAAAGGCCCGCTGAACCTGACCTGGATCGGCATCGGCGGCGGTTTCGACGGCCCGAACCCGTTCAATTTCTTCAACTTCATCCACCGCGCGCCGGACGGCTGCACCCTGACCTCCGAATCGCTGCTCAAGAACGTCATGCCGTTCAACACCATGTCGATGGCCATGGGCATGCACCCACGTGTGGGCAATGAAGACACTATCATTGACCACAAGGGCGATCGTTTCGGCTCGGTTGCGCAGATCCAGCAAACCGTGCGCATTGCCCATGAGCTGGGCCGTGAAATCGCCACCGGCAAAGAAGCCCGCGAGATCTACCGCATCGGCGTGCAGTACGAAACCATCGAAGAAACCCTGTTGGCCAACGGCATGGCCCCCAACCGCAAGGCTGGGCAGAAAGGTACGCCACAACGCGGCTGACCGAGGGGCGGGACGAGAGGCCGAGACCTCTCGTCCGCCCGACCGTTACACGCTTGATAACAAAAATAAAACAAAGCTCTTGAGGAGGCTGCATGGCCTTTCACCCAATAGCCGCTGACGATGACGACTCCAGCGGAGTCGGCGTTGCGCGCCAATATGCCTGGATCGTCTTTGCCTTGACGTTCGGCCTGTTGATTTCCGATTACATGTCGCGTCAGGTACTGAACGCGGTATTCCCGCTGCTCAAGACTGAGTGGGCGTTGAGCGACGGACAGCTCGGTCTGCTCAGCGGCATCGTTGCCCTGATGGTCGGCCTGCTGACGTTTCCCCTGTCGTTGATGGCCGACCGCTTCGGCCGGGTCAAGAGCCTGGCGCTGATGGCTTTCCTGTGGAGCGTGGCGACCCTGGGTTGCGCGTTGGCGCAGGACTACCAGCAGATGTTCATCGCGCGGTTCATGGTCGGCGTCGGCGAAGCCGCCTACGGCAGCGTGGGCATCGCGGTAGTGATTTCGGTGTTCCCCAAACACATGCGCGCCACCCTGGCCAGTGCCTTCATGGCCGGCGGGATGTTCGGATCGGTGTTGGGCATGGCTTTGGGTGGTGCGATTGCCGCCAAGCTGGGCTGGCGCTGGTCGTTCGCCGGCATGTCGCTGTTTGGCCTGTTTCTGGCGGTGCTCTATCCGCTCATCGTGAAGGAAGCGCGCATTGCGCCACAACGTGCCGCGCAGATTGCGAACAAGACGGCCGCCGCGGTCAAGCGCCCGTTGCGCACACTGTGGTCCAGCCGTTCGGTGGTAGCGACCTACGTCGCCAGCGGCTTGCAGTTGTTCGTCGGCGGCACGGTGATGGTGTGGATTCCCAGCTACCTCAATCGCTACTACGACATGCCCACCGACAAGGCCGGCGGCATGGCGGCGATCATCGTGTTGTGCAGCGGTGCGGGGATGATTCTGTGCGGCATGTTGAGTGATCGTCTGTGTCGCAACTCGCCGGAGCGCAAGGTCAGCCTGGCCATTGGTTTTTGCCTGGGCAGCTGCCTGCTGCTGTCGGCAGCGTTCGCATTGTCGGCAGGGCCTGTGCAACTGGCGCTGATCTGTCTGGGCATGGCGATTGCCACCGGCACCACTGGCCCCGCCGGTGCGATGGTTGCCAACCTGACCCATTACTCCGTCCACGGTACGGCGTTCGCCACACTGACCCTGGCCAATAACCTGCTGGGGCTGGCACCCGGGCCGTTCCTGACTGGCCGGGTGTCCGACCTCATCGGTCTGCATGCCGCGTTTCAACTGGTGCCACTGGTCAGCCTCGCGGCGGCGGCGGTGTTCTTTTATGCCAAGTGTCATTACCACAAAGATATTGCCCGGCTTGAGGGTCATAGCGTGCCTGAGCCCGTCAGTGCAGCCGGGATAGAGGTGAAGTTGTGAGTCGTCGTTTACGTATTGATGTGTTTTTCGATTTTATCTGCCCTTGGTGCCTGATCGGCAAACGCCAACTGGAGCATGCGCAGGTGCAGTTTCGCAGCCGTCACCCGGATGTGCAGATCACTACGGAGTGGCATGGCGTGCAGTTGCTGCCGCAGATACCGGTACAAGGTGAACCCTTCGCCGATTTCTACCACAAGCGCCTGGGCAATGCCGACGCGGTGGCCGTGCGTCAGAACCAGGTGCAGCAGGCTGCCGGGGCGGTTGGCCTGGCCATCGACCTCAGCCGTATCGAGACGATGCCCAACACCGCGGACGCCCATCGCTTGTTCGAGCGTGCCAGCGCACTGGGTAATGCCAGTCAGCGTGAAATGTTGCTCGAACGATTGTTCGCCGCTTATTTCCTCAGGCGCGAAAACCTGGGTTGCCGTGAGACCTTGCTGGCCATTGCCCGCTCCTGCAGCGTCGATACGAATGAAGTGCTCGATTGCCTGAAGGGCGACGCCACGCCATTTGCAGGATCGCCCGACGCGACCAGTGGCGTGCCGAGCTTTCAGTTCGACGGTCGCCTGACGGTGATCGGTGCACAACCTGCTCAGGCGCTGCTCGGGGCCATGACCGAAGCCCTCAAGGAAAGTGATCGCGAGCGGCAGCCAGAATGATCCGGCGCATTCCCGTACCTGCCGGCAAACACCCGCAGGCCGGTGGTCGCGCGCTGTTCGAATTTGAAGACAAAAGCCTGGCGTTGTTCAACGTCGACGGGCAGCTGTTTGCCATCGACGACAGCTGCCCGCATCAGGGCTCTTCGCTATGCGCAGGGCGACTTGAAGGCCGGGTGATTCAATGCCTCGCCCATGGTTTGCGCTTCGATTTGCGTAGCGGCTACCTGCTCAATTCCACCCAGGTCAAAGTCATCCACTACCCGGTCGAGAACATCGACGGCCAGGCGTTTATCGTCATCGCATCCGAGGAGAACGCGCCATGAGCGCCATTGCTCTCACCCGTATCCACAGTCGCACGCGCGAACTGGCACCGGGGTTTATCGTCAGTCTGATCGTGGCGGCCGCCGCGTCGTTCCTGTCCGAGCATTACGGTGCGCCGGTCATGCTGTTCGCCTTGCTGCTGGGCATGGCCCTGAATTTTCTCGCCGATGACGGCCCGTGCAAGGCCGGCATCGAGTTCACTGCCCGCACCGTGCTGCGCATCGGCGTGGCGCTGCTGGGCATGCGCATCACCCTGGAGCAAATGGCGGCGCTGGGCTGGAAGCCGATAGCCCTGGTGGTGATCCTGGTGGTGGTGACCATCAGCGTGTCTGTGATCGCCGCCAAGGCCCTGGGCTTCCAGCGCCTGTTCGGCATGCTGACCGGCGGCGCGACGGCCATCTGCGGCGCCTCGGCGGCCCTTGCGCTGGCAGCGGCGCTGCCGAACCATCCGCAGAAAGAACGCGCCACACTGTTCACCGTCATCGGCGTTTCGGCGCTGTCCACGCTGGCAATGATCGTCTACCCGATGATCGCCAACTGGCTGCAGTTGTCACCGCAGGTCGCAGGCGTATTCCTCGGCGCCACGATCCACGACGTGGCCCAAGTGGTCGGCGCCGGCTACAGCATGTCGACCGAGACCGGTGACACCGCCACGGTGGTCAAGCTGATGCGTGTTGCCATGTTGCTGCCGGTGATTGTCACCGCCGCGATGATCACCCGTATGCAAGGCGCCGACCCGACCGGCAAGCGCCCGCCGCTGTTGCCGTGGTTCGCCGTCGGCTTCCTGATTCTGGCCTGCATCAACAGCACCGGATGGATAGCGCCTGCGGTGCAGGGATCGGTCAACGAACTGTCGCGCTGGTGCCTGGTGATTTCCATCAGTGCCCTGGGCATGAAGACCCGGCTCAGGGAGCTGGCGGCGGTCGGGATCAAGCCGATTCTGCTGATGGTCGGGGAGACGGTGTTCCTGGTTGTGCTGGTGCTGTTGTTGCTGCGCTGGGGGCTCTGAACATCGGCCAGGATTAAAACCTGTAGGAGCGAGCCTGCTCGCGAAAAACCCAAGAGCACCGCGGGGCATCTGGTTTTACGCGTAATCGTTCACGACCATCGCGAGCAGGCTCGCTCCTACAGGGATCGTGTTCCAACCTCGCGCTTTCGCGGCGACTGTACCAGCAGTCGCCGTTTTTTTTGCCGGGCTGTCAGGACGGCTTCGTCCCTGCCTGCTTCTGCGCCCGCCACGTCGCCGGCGGCATTCCAAACTGGCTGATAAACCACCGCGTAAACGAACTCGCCATCGAATAGCCGAGCATGTCAGCAATGCGGCTGAGGGAGTAGTTGGGGTTGTCCAGGTAGCGCAGCACCAGGTCGCGGCGCACGTCGTTGATCACGTCGTTGAAGGCGCAGCCGTCGTCCTTGAGACGGCGTTGCAGGGTGCGCACATTCATGCCCTGGCTCTGGGCGACCTGTTCGATGGTGGCGCGGCCCATGGGCAGCAGCAGGTAGATGGCCTTGCGCACCTCGAACAGCATCGAGGCGCCTTCGTGGTTCTGCAGCGAGTCGAGGTAGCTCTGGGCGTAGCGGGCCATGGCCGGGTCGGCGTTGGGGTTGGTCATGTCGAGGCTGACGTCCGGGCAGACGATGCCGTTGAACTCGCTGCCGAACTCCAGGTTGCAGCCGAACAAGCGGCGATGCAGGTGCAGGTTGTCCGGTGGCTGGTGCATGAAGTTGACGCTGTAGGGGTGCCAGTGCGAGCCGAGCAGGGCCGAGCACAACCGGAACATCACGCCGATGGCCAGCTCCGTGGCCTGACGGCTGGGCATGGGCGTTTCGGTGACCACCTCTTCGCGAATGATCACCATCTTGCCGGCCTCTTCGATGAAGATGGCCAGCGAGTCGTTCATCAGGTGTCGGTAATCCACCACGACCTGCAAGGCATCGCGCAGGGTGCGCTGGTGGCTGAGCAGCAGGCTGACCACGCCGAAGTCCGAGAGCTGGCGCGACTCGGCCATGCTCAGGCCGAAGGTCTGGCAGCCGCTGGCGGCGGCCGAGTCTTCCAGCAACCGCACGGCGGCATCGATCTGGATACGGTGCTCAGGGGCTTGCAGTTGGGCCCTGCTCAGGCCGACAGCGGCCAGCACGTCGCGCGGGTTGAACCCCAGGTACTGGGTGACCTCCAGGTAGTTGGTCAAGACAGCGGCGCGAACAAGCTTGGTCATGCGAAAGTCTTCCCTGGGGCCGATGGCGGTTGGCGTGAGCGTGGCGACTATATCCAGCGTATCAACAGTTGAACAGTTGTCATGTCGTTGATGGTTTTCATGCTGTCCGGTCACCCATCCTCTACGCTGCAGGGAGCGATCAGCGTTCATCCGTTGATTACAGTGACCTTGCGCCAACCTGGGGGATTTCTCGACCAGCGGTCGCGGCGACCGAGTGTCCGACAATTTGTCATCAAAAGAAAAGTGCCTGACGTCCAATGTAAAGCGCTTAGGGTGGGCGCTCTTTAATGTCGACCCTACAAAAAGCCCCTGGCGAAAACAGCCAGTCGAGTTATCGAGAAAGCGAAGGTGTTGACCGTGGACAAACTGCAAACTGCCGCCACCATTCTGATCGTTCCGGGTCTGCGCGAGCACGTGGCCGAACATTGGCAAACGTTGCTTGCCGCCAGGCTGAGCAACGTGCGCAGTGTTGCGCCGCTTGAGACCGACAAACTCGATTGCATGGCCCGTGTGCGGGCGATCCAGCACGAACTGGAGCAGATCGACGGCCCCGTGATTCTGGTGGCCCACAGCGCCGGCGTGCTGATGGTCGCGCACTGGGCTGCGCACTACAGCCGTCCGATCAAGGGCGCTTTGCTGGCCGCGCCACCGGACCTCGATGCGGTCTGGCCGGCCAACTATCCTTCTTCCGAAACCCTGCGTAGCCAGGGCTGGAATCCTCTGCCACAAGGCCCGCTGCCATTTCGCAGCATCGTGGCCGGCAGCACCAACGATCACCTTGCCAGTCTTGCTGCGGTCACCCGCATGGCAGAAGGCTGGGGCGCCGAATTGCTCGATCTGGGCGATGTCGGCCATCTCAATCCGGCCGCAGGATTTGGCCACTGGCAGCAAGCCGAAGCACTCATCCAGGAGCTGGATCGCTAGTACAAGGAGCTGGACTGGCAGTACGCCACCGGCATTTGCCCTCATTCCTTAAACGCAAACCCGAAGAGGCTTGCGCGAGGGCGGCTGCGCTTAAAACAAATACAAAAAGGCGGAGACAACGCAATGCACAACAATAAGAGTCACGGCTTCACCGTAGCGCGCTATACCTTGCTGGCCTCGGCCATTCTGGCTGTCATCGCGCCGGCGGCCCATGGGGTCGAGATCGATCTGGGCAATCCGGACTGGACCGCGCGTCTGGATAACACCGTGAAGTACAACTACGGCGTACGTACCGAAAGCGCCGACAAACGCATGTTGGGAACGCCGAACAACAACGACGGCGACTACAACTTCCGCAAGGCCGGCACCAACATCACCAACCGTATCGACCTGTTGACCGAAATGGACGTGGTCTACAAGAACGCCATGGGTTTTCGCGTCAGCGCCGCCAGCTGGTACGACAAGGCCTATGACAACACCGGTTCCAATTCCAACCCGTTCGTCAACGGCAACGATGCGCGTTCGGGCCTGATCGCCAACGACCCGCGTCTCGCAGCGGTCACCCATGACAACGTCGGCAATGGCAGCCCGCACCTGAGCAACTATGCCCAGCGCTACTACAGCGGTCCTTCGGGCGAAATCCTCGATGCCTTCGTGTTCTACAGCACCGAAGTCGGCGAGGAGTCGATGCTCAGCGTCAAGGCCGGCCAGCACAACGTGTTCTGGGGCGAGACCATTCTCAACCCGGTGCACTCGGTCAGCTACGGCCAGTCCGGCCTCGACCTGGCCAAGCTGGCCGCGTCGCCGGGTACTGAAGCCAAGGAGCTGTTCGTCCCGCGCAACCAGTTGTCGATGTCGTTCACCGTCAATCCGGAATTGACCGTGGGTGCCCAGTACTTCCTCGATTGGGACGCCGCGCGCCTGCCGGAAGCGGGCACTTATTACGGTGGTTCCGACCTGGTCGGCTTTGGTGGGCAATCGTTCCTGCTCGGCAATACCAACGGCGTGGTGCCTGGCAGTCCGCTGGGTTGTGGCCTGGCGCCGTGCAACGCGCTGACCAACGTGCGTCGCGGCCATGACCTGACGCCGGGCAGCAGCGGCGACTGGGGCGTCATGGCCAAGTGGTCGCCGGCCTGGCTGGATGGCACCCTCGGCGTCTACTACCGCGAGACTTCGGAAATCCTGCCGCAAGCCTGGCTGGACGCCCGGGGCATTACCTCGGCCAACCCGAACGGCACCCGGCCGGCAGGGCAAGTGCCTGCGGTGGTCAACACCCTCAATTCGCTGGACACCGCCACCTATCAGATGGCCTATGCCGACAACATCAAGATCTTTGGCCTGAGCCTGTCCAAGGACGTGGGCGGGATCAGCGTCGGTTCGGATCTGAACATCCGTCACAACATGCCGCTGGCCAGTATCCCGGCGATCGTCAGTACCCGCAGCCCGCTGGGCCTGGGGCAAGGGCTTGGTCTGCTGCCTGCACGTACCGACGCCACCGGTGTGGTCTACGACACCCCAAGCCGCGGCGACAGCATGAGCGCCACCGGTGACACCTTGCACTGGACCCTCAACGGTTTGATGACCCTGCCGAAAACGCCGGTGTTCGATCAGGCAACCGTGCTTGCCGAGCTGTACTACAGCAACCTGCTCAAACTCGATAGCAAGAACGAAGCGCTCTACAAGGGCAAGGGCAGCTATCGCGGCATCGACGCACCGACCCGTGACAACTGGGGCCTGGCGGTCAACTTCACGCCGACCTGGTACCAGGTGTTCCCCGGTGTCGACCTCAACGCGCCGATGTCGGTCAACGTCGGTCTTGCCGGCGTGTCACCGGTCTCCGGTGGCGGTGCCAAGGACACCGGCAACTATGCCGTGGGCGTCGGTGCCGTTGTGTACAACAAATACTTTGTCGACCTGAAGTACGTGGACTCCTTTGGCCAGACCGACAAGTGCAACACCAGCGGTGTGAGTACCGGCCCGACCGGCGGTGACGGCTCCACCCCGAACGCCTTTAGCGGCAACGAAAACTACGCCTGTTTCGCCGGTGGCTACTCGTCCTTTTCCGGAGGGGGTGCCACGACTGAGGACCGTGGCGCCGTGTACCTGACGATGAAAACAACCTTTTGATTCACCACTGATTTGCTCAATGCAAGCAGGAGAATAACAAGATGAAATTCGCACAAACCGTGTTGGCCGCGTCCTTGGCCATGGTCCTTGCTGCCCAGGCACAGGCCGCTGTTTCAACCCAGGAAGCTGCCAAGCTGGGCACCAGCCTGACACAGGCAGGCGCTGAAAAAGCCGGGAACGCTGATGGTTCCATTCCTGCCTACAACGGTGGCCTGACCACGCCGCCGGCCAGTTTCAAAGCCGGTGACAGCATGCGCCCGGACCCGTTTGCCAGTGAAAAGCCGGTACTGGTGATCGACGGCAAGAACGTCGATCAGTACAAGGGCCTGCTCACAGCGACCACGGTAGAACTGGCCAAGCGTTTCCCGACGTTCCGTGTCGACGTGTTCCCGACGCACCGCACTGTGTCGTTGCCCCAGGCGATTCTGGACAACGGCGTGAAGAACGCCAGCGGCGCCAAGTCCCTGGAAGGTGGCCTGGCCATCGACAACGTGCTGCCGGGCATTCCGTTCCCGATTCCGCAGTCGGGCAACGAAGCGATGTGGAACTTCCTGTTGCGCTACCAAGGCGTCAGCATCAGCTCCAAGTACGACTCCTGGAACGTCGACTCGGCTGGCGTTCCCAGCCTGGCGACCACCGGGCAAGCGAACATCTCCTACCCGATCTATGAAAACCTCTCGCAGCCGATCAGCAGCGCCGACGTGTACTACCAGATGAAGCTGGCGTACACCGGCCCTGCGCGCCGGGCCGGTGAGGCGATCATGCTCAAGGACGCCGCCAACCCGTTGCAGCAGCCGCGTCGCGCCTGGCAATACCTGCCGGGGCAGCGTCGGGTGAAACTGGCGCCGAGCCTGGCCTACGACACGCCTAACCCGGGTACCGCGGGTGCGGGCACCTACGATGACGTGTTCGTGTTCAACGGTGCACTGGATCGCTACGACTGGAAACTGGTCGGCAAGCAGGAAATGATCGTGCCCTACAACACCTACAAGCTGACCTACGTCCAGGATCCGAAGTCGCTGACCACCGCCAACCACCTGGCACCCGACTTTGTACGCTGGGAAAAACACCGCGTATGGGTCGTTGAAGGCAACCTCAAGGCCGGTGCCCGTCACATCTACGCCAAGCGCCGCTTCTACCTCGACGAAGACAGCTGGACCGCTTTGGCCTCGGATCAATATGACGCCCGTGGTCAGCTGTATCGTGGTTCCTTCGCCTTCCTGAGCCAGAGCTACGACAAGCAGGTTCCGGACTCCACGCCGTTCATGATCTACGACCTGGTCGGCGGTTCCTACAACATCAACGGTGTAGTCGGCCCTTACGGCGGCATCAAGTACATCGAGCCGCTCTCCAAGGCCCAGTGGTCGTCGGAATCCCTGGCCGGCGCCGGCATTCGCTAAGCCAACCGCACGATCCCCTGTAGGAGCGAGCCTGCTCGCGATGGTCGTGAACGATGAAGCGGGGAATCTGGTTCCCCGCGGTGTTTTTGAGTCCATCGCGAGCAGGCTCGCTCCCACAGGATCTGCACGGCGCCAGGTTTTCCGATGAGGACGCAGTATGTGTTCGTATAAAAATAATATTTTGCGGCTGGCGTTTGGTGTCGTGCTCGGCCTGTCGCAGGGCGTCACTCAGGCGGCCGAGTACGTCGATGTGCTGGACCTGCCCGCCAGGGTCAGCGCCTTGGCGATCAACAGCCCGTTGTCCGGCATGGCCCGCGCCGGCGGGCGTGTGGTTACCGTCGGCCAGCGTGGCCATATCCTGTTTTCCGATGATGCCGGCAAGCATTGGCAACAGGCCGCCGTGCCGGCCAGTGCCGACCTCACGGCGGTGAATTTTCCGACCACCACCCAAGGCTGGGCGGTGGGCAATGACGGCGTGGTGCTGCACAGCAGCGACGCCGGTGCGACCTGGCAAAAGCAACTCGACGGTCGCCAGATCGGCACCTTGCTGGTCAAGCACTACACGGCGCTGGCCAGCGCCGAACCGGGCAATGAGCAATGGCCGCTGCTGGTTGCCGAAGGCCAGCGCCTGGTCGAACAGGGCGCGGACAAACCACTGCTCGACGTCTGGTTCGCCAACGACAAAACCGGCTATGTGGTCGGCGTGTTCAACCTGATCCTGCGCACCGACGACGGTGGCCTGACCTGGACGCCATTCCAAGACCGCACTGACAACCCTCAGGGTTTCCACCTCAACGCCATCGCCTCCACCGGCGATGCGCTGTACATCGCCGGCGAACAAGGCCTGTTGCTCAAGTGGGACGACAGCGCCCAACGCTTCAATGCCGTACCGACGCCTTATCAAGGCAGCTTCTTCGGCGTACTCGGCAAGCCCGGCGAAGTGCTGATCTACGGTCTGCGCGGCAACGTGTTGCGCAGCACCGACGGCGGCCAGAGCTGGACTGCGCTGGACAGCGGCCTGCACGTCAGCATCACCGCGGGCCTGATCGATGCCCGTGGCAACTATCGCTTGTTCACCCAGGGCGGGCAGATGCTGGTCAGCCAAGGGACGGGCGCGCAGTTGCATCTGGTGCGGCAACCGGCACCAACCCCGGTCGCCGGTGCCACCCAGTCCGCCGATGGCGCCTTGGTGCTGGCCGGCAGCCGTGGTGCCCGGACGCTGTCCGCCGATCCAGCCCTCGAACCCTAAGAGCGAGAACCCAGACATGGGCAATATCAAACAAGACGCCATGCCGGTGATCCGCGAACTGCGGGATTTCGACCAGCGCTCCGGCAACCTCCTCGAACGGCTGGTATTCAACTACCGCCCGCTGTTCATGCTGATGATGGCGCTCGCCACCGTGGTGCTGGGCTACATGGCCGTGACGCGTCTGGAGCTGCGTCCCAGCTTCGAAAAAATGATTCCGCAGAGCCAGCCGTACATCCAGAATTTCCTGGAAAACCGCCAGTCGCTGCGTGGTTTGGGCAACTCGGTGCGGGTGGTGGTCGAGAACACCCAGGGCGATATTTTCGACCCCGAATACCTCGACGTGCTCAAGCAGGTCAACGACCAGTTGTTCCTCACCGAAGGCGTCGACCGCGCTTGGATGAAGTCGCTGTGGAGCCCGGCGGTGCGCTGGACCGAAGTCACCGAGGACGGTTTCCAGGGTGGCCCGGTGATGCCCGACACCTATTCGGGTCAGCCGGAACAGATCGAACAACTGCGCCAGAACATCTCCCGCGCCGGTCTGGTGGGCAGCCTGGTGGCCAGCGATTTCAAGTCGACCATGCTGATCGTGCCGCTGCTGGACAAAGCCGCGGCCGGTGGCCAACGCATCAACTACCACGCCTTCTCGCAGATGCTCGAAGAGCAGTTGCGCGACAAAATCGAATACGCCGGCGACAGCGCTGCGCGTAAATCCGGGGTCGAAGGCATCGGCCATTACAAGGTCCGGGTGATCGGCTTCGCCAAACTCATGGGCGACCTGATCGACGGCCTGATCCAGGTGATGATGTTCTTCGGTCTGGCCGTGGTCACGTCGCTGATCATCATCTACGGCTACACCCGTTGCGTGCGCAGCACCCTGCTGGTGGTCGGCTGCTCGCTGATCGCGGTGGTCTGGCAACTGGGCATCGTTGCCTGGCTCGGTTATGCCATCGATCCGTACTCGGTGCTGGTGCCATTCCTGATCTTCGCCATCGGCGTGTCCCATGCCGCGCAGAAGATGAACGGCATCATGCAGGACATCGCCCGTGGCACCCACAAGCTGATCGCCGCGCGCTACACCTTTCGCCGCCTGTTCATTGCCGGGGTCACCGCGCTGCTGGCCGATGCCGTGGGCTTCGCCGTGTTGATGCTGATCGACATCCCGGTGATCCAGGACCTGGCGATCACCGCCAGCATCGGTGTCGCGGTGCTGATCTTCACCTCGCTGCTGCTGATGCCGGTGGCGCTGTCCTATGTCGGTGTGGGCGCGAAAGCCGCCGAGCGTGCGCTGAAAATCGACAACCGCGCCGAGAAGCACAAAGGCTTCGGCAAACTCTGGGACGCGCTCGATCGTTTCACCACTGCCAAGTGGGCCACCGGTGCCGTGCTGGTCGCCATCTTGATGGGCATTGGCGGCTACGTGGTCAGCCTGAACCTGAAGATCGGCGACCTGGAAAGCGGGGCGCCGGAGCTGCGCGCCGACTCGCGCTACAACCGCGACAACGCCTACATCACCCAGCATTACGCGCTGTCCAGCGACCTGTTCGCGGTGATGATCAAGACCGCCCCGGAAGGCTGCCTGAACTACAAGACCCTGGTCCTCGCCGACCGCCTGGCCTGGGAGCTGCAACAGTACCCGGGGGTGCAGGCCACGGCTTCGCTGGTCAACGCCGTACGGCAGATCACCGCTGGCACCTACGAAGGCAACCCCAAGCTCAACAGCATCCAGCGCAACCAGGACGTGCTCAACTACGCCGCTCAGCAAGCCTCGGTCAACTCGCCGGAGCTGTTCAACACCGATTGTTCGCTGATGCCGGTGATCACCTTCCTCAAGGATCACAAGGCTGAAACCCTGGATGCCGTGGTGGCGATTGCCGACCAGTTCGCCAAGGAAAACAGCACCCCTGATCGTCAGTTCCTGCTCGCCGCCGGCACTGCCGGGATCGAGGCCGCGACCAACATCGTGGTGCGCGAAGCCAACCGCACCATGCTGCTCTACGTGTATGCGGCAGTGACGCTGTTCTGCCTGATCACCTTCCGCAGCTGGCGCGCCACGCTGGTGGCGCTGTTGCCGTTGGTGCTGACTTCGATCCTCTGCGAAGCCTTGATGGTGGCCATGGGCATCGGCGTGAAAGTCGCGACCCTGCCGGTGATCGCCCTCGGCGTGGGTATCGGCGTGGATTACGCCTTGTACCTGCTCAGCGTGCAACTGCACTTCCAGCGCCAGGGCCTGCCGTTGTCCGAGGCCTACCGCAACGCCGTGTCGTTCACAGGCCGCGTGGTCGGCCTGGTGGGCATCACCCTCGCGGCCGGCGTGGTGTGCTGGGTCTGGTCGCCGATCAAGTTCCAGGCCGACATGGGCATCCTGCTGACCTTCATGTTCCTGTGGAACATGCTCGGTGCGCTGATCCTGATCCCGGCCCTGTCCTGGTTCCTGCTGCGCGAACGGGCCCCTCAGCCCGGTTCTGTCGCGGCAACCGAAACCACTGAATCCACTGAACGTCCCGGCATGCCCCATGCCGTGACCACTTCCGAGTAAGCCAAGATGTCTGATTACAAAGCTCCCCTGCGCGACATGCGCTTCGTACTCAACGAGGTGTTCCAGGTGTCCCGTCTCTGGGCACAATTGCCCGGCCTGGCCGACGTGATCGATGAAGAGACCGCCGCCGCCATCCTCGAAGAGGCCGGCAAGATCAGCGGCGAAGTGATTGCGCCGCTGAACCGCGCCAGCGACGAACAGGGCTGCACCTGGAGCAATGGCGCGGTCACCGCCCCGGACGGTTTTGCCCAGGCCTATCAAGCCTTCGCAGAGGGCGGTTGGGTGGGTGTCGGCGGTGATCCGCAGTACGGCGGCATGGGCATGCCCAAGGCGATTTCGGCGCAGGTCGAAGAGATGGTCAACTCGGCCAGCCTGTCGTTCGGCCTGTACCCGATGCTGACCGCCGGTGCGTGCCTGTCGATCAAGGCTCACGCCAGCGAAGAACTGAAAGCCACCTATTTGCCGAACATGTACGCCGGCACCTGGACCGGTTCGATGTGCCTGACCGAAGCCCACGCCGGTACTGACCTGGGTCTGATCCGCACCCGCGCCGAGCCACAGGCTGACGGCAGCTACAAGGTCACTGGCAGCAAGATTTTCATCACCGGTGGCGAGCACGACCTCACCGAGAACATCATCCATCTGGTACTGGCGCGACTGCCCGATGCGCCGGCCGGCCCGAAAGGTATCTCGCTGTTCCTGGTGCCCAAGGTGCTGGTCAATGCCGACGGCTCCCTGGGTGAAAACAACGCGCTGTCCTGCGGCTCCATCGAACACAAGATGGGCATCAAGGCCTCCGCCACCTGCGTGATGAACTTCGATGGCGCCACCGGCTGGATTGTCGACGCACCGAACAAAGGCCTGGCAGCGATGTTCACCATGATGAACTACGAGCGTCTGGGTGTGGGCATCCAGGGCCTGGCGCAGGGCGAGCGTTCGTACCAGAACGCCGTCGCCTACGCCCGTGACCGCCTGCAAAGCCGCGCACCGACCGGCGCGCAGCACAAGGACAAAGCGGCCGACCCGATCATCGTGCACCCGGACGTGCGCCGCATGCTGCTGACCATGAAAGCCTTGAACGAAGGCGGCCGTGCGTTCTCCAGCTACGTGGCCCTGCAACTGGACATCGCCAAGTACAGCGACGACGCACCGACACGCCAGCGCGCGCAGGACCTGGTATCACTGCTGACCCCGGTGGCCAAGGCGTTCCTCACCGACATGGGCCTGGAAACCACCCTCCACGGCCAGCAGGTCTTCGGCGGCCACGGCTACATCCGCGAATGGGGCCAGGAGCAACTGGTGCGCGACGTGCGCATCACCCAGATCTACGAAGGCACCAACGGCATTCAGTCGCTTGACCTGGCCGGGCGCAAGATCGTCGGCAGCGGCGGGGCGCTCTACCGCTTGTTCGCCTCGGAAATCCGCAGTTTCACGGCCACTGCCTGCGCGGACCTCGGCGAGTTCACCCAGCCGTTGAACGCCGCCGTCGACACCCTCGACGAGCTGACCGCGTGGTTGCTCGACCGGGCACAAAACAACCCGAACGAAATCGGCGCGGCCTCGGTCGAGTACCTGCATGTGTTCGGCTACACCGCGTACGCCTACATGTGGGCGCGCATGGCCAAGGTCGTCATGAGCGGCGATGCCGAGGACGATTTCTACACCAGCAAACTGGCCACCGCGCGTTTCTACTTCGCCCGGTTGCTGCCGCGTATCCACTCGTTGAGCGCATCGGCCAAGGCCGGCAGCGACTGCCTCTACGAGCTGCAAGCCGATCAGTTCTGATCGAAAGGACAAGGAACCTTAATCATGATGGCGACAAAAATAATCCCGCCCGCCGACGGCGCTTATGCCTATCCCTTGCTGATCAAGCAATTGCTGCTGTCCGGCGTGCGCTACCAGCCGGGCCGGGAAATCGTCTACGCCGACAAGCTGCGTTACAGCTACCAGACCCTCAACCAGCGCATCCGCCGCCTGGCCAATGCGCTGACGGCGGCCGGGGTCAAGGCCGGTGACACCGTGGCGCTGCTCGACTGGGACAGCCACCGCTACCTGGAATGCTTCTTCGCCGTGCCGATGATCGGCGCGGTGCTGCACACGGTGAACATTCGCCTGTCGCCGGAGCAGGTGCTGTTCACCATGAACCACGCCGAGGATGACCTGGTGCTGGTGCATGACGATTTCCTGCCCCTGGTCGAGCAGATCCACGGACGGCTGGAAACCGTCACAGGCTACCTGCAACTCACCGATGACGAGGCGACCACGACCTCGCTGCCGGTGCTGGGCGAATACGAGCACCTGCTGGCCCTGGCCCCGGACCAGTACGACTTCCCCGATTTCGACGAGAACTCGGTCGCCACGCTGTTCTACACCACCGGCACCACCGGCGACCCGAAAGGCGTGTACTTCAGTCACCGGCAACTGGTGCTGCATACCCTGAATGCCGTCGGCACCCTGGGCGTCTATCAAGGTGCACCGCTGTTGCGCTCCGACGATGTGTACATGCCGATCACGCCGATGTTCCACGTACATGCCTGGGGCGTGCCCTATGTCGCGACCCTGATGGGCATCAAGCAGGTCTATCCCGGCCGCTACGAGCCCAACAGCCTGGTCCGGCTGTACCGCGAAGAGAAGGTGACGTTCTCCCACTGCGTGCCGACCATTTTGCAGATGATCCTCAATTGCGAGGAAGGCAAGGCGACCCGTTTCGACGGCTGGAAAATGCTCCTGGGCGGCAGCGCCCTGACCCTGGGCGTTGCCAGCGAAGCCAATGCCAAAGGCATGGTGGTACACGCCGGCTACGGTATGTCCGAGACCTGCCCGTTGCTGTGCCTGACGTACCTGCGCGACGAAGACCTGCAGCTATCCACCGAAGCGCAACTGCCGATCCGCATCAAGACCGGCACACCGGTGCCGATGGTCGACCTGAAAATCATCGACGCCGACGGCAACGACGTGGCCCATGACGGCGAGTCCCTGGGCGAGATCGTAGTGCGCGCGCCGTGGCTGACCCAGGGCTATCTGAAAGCCCCGGACAAAGGCGCTGAACTGTGGCACAACGGCTGGCTGCACACCGGCGACATGGCCTCGATCGACAAGCTGGGCGGCGTGGAAATCAAGGACCGCATCAAGGACGTGATCAAGACCGGTGGCGAGTGGATCAGCTCCCTGGAACTGGAAAGCCTGATCAGCGAACACCCGGGCGTTATGTCCGTGGCCGTGGTGGGCATTGCCGATGAGCAATGGGGCGAACGGCCCATGGCCATGGTCGTCTGCGAGCCAGGGCAATACCTCGACCGCAAGATTCTGGAGGTGCATTTGCAAGCCTTCGTCGACGGCGGGCGCATCAACAAATGGGCGATCCCCAAGCAGTTCAAGTTCGTCGCCGAAATCCCCAAGACCAGCGTCGGCAAGATCAACAAGAAGTTGATCCGGGAAAATGAAATGAGCTGAGTACTACATCCGAGGGCGCGGCATCGTTGAGGGATCGAGTTGCCGCGAGAGGGTCAGCCTGCGACTGCCCTCGGTGGCAGACGGACGTTGCACGGCGTTTACGCCCTCATCCATATTGGTCGCAACTCGACATTGTGCAGTATGCGGACAGGATGGAGAGGGCGGCGGTGCGGGTTCACTTTTCTGCTGCCGAAAAAGGGTCTCGCCAAGCAAGACCTTTCTTGATTTGGGGGCAGGAGAAAGACGTTAGATAAATGACAGTCATACAAGGCTAGCCGAACACCACCACGGTCTGCCGGCTGAGTGCCAACAGTTTTCCATCGGGTGTATGCAGGGTGGTCGAACAGGCACTGTAACCTTCAAGCGCATAATCGGTTGAGGCGTGCATGACACACCAGGTATTGGCTGGCAGATTGATCAGCGGTTGTGGGAACTCCACGCTCCAGGTCAGCGAGCTGCCCCGAGCCAGGGCACGGTGCTGGGAGAATACCGCTGGCGGCCAGGCATCGAGCATCGCCAGTAGCTGTGTTTCACTCAATGTTGCATCGAGGGGGGCGTCCTTCAATCGAATCCACCCGCTCGTTGACCGTGATGACGCGCCGGTGAATGGCATTCCGCCATAGCCCCAGCGGATGTCGAAATGCTGTAAGTACCGAGGAGCCACATCAGGCAACAAGGGCAAAGGCGCGCACTTCTCCAGGGCCGGCAGCCTTGGCATCGGCTCAGCCGATAACGCCAACGCAGAAGACCTGGCGGAACCAAAGCAAGTCTGCACGCAGGTGACGGTCTGTTCCGCCTGCACGGCCCGGCAATGCAGTTGAGTCACTGCACTGCCTTCGCGAAGGACTTCGGTTTCAAAGAACAGTGGTTGGTCTACCGCTACGGGGCCGACGAATGTCAACGAAAGTGACCGTAGCAAACGATCCCGCGGAACGAACTGACGCATCGCTTCGTGCGCAAGCGCCACGACGACGCCACCGAAAGCGGCTCGGCCCTGGCTCCAGCTTGCGGGAATCATCAGGGGGCGATGGGGTAGACGACTTGCATCAATTAGCGCGGAGAAGTTCATGAATCGCTCACTGTCAGTCTTTGGGGATCCAATGGTAAGTTTCCTGGCACTCGTTCGCGACTGACACAATGGATAGTTGCGTGTGTAAGGCGATCAAGAAAAGTTTATGGATGCCTGTGAATTAGCGAGTTCTCGTTGCAATGCCTGATGGCGATTTAACACATTTGATAGTTATCATTAGTGCTAAATGGCCAAATAATATTAGCTCTGAAGAGGAGGTAATAATGGCTATCGCAATTGGTTCCCGTATCGAACTTGATAACGGGCGACTTGAACAAATGCACAAGCTGCGTGCTGAAGTTTTCAAGGACCGTAAACGTTGGGATGTTTCGATCATCGCCGGCATGGAAATCGATGGTTATGATGCACTGAACCCCTATTATCTGATCCTGGAGGATGAACCTGGCTCTGAACGTTTATTCGGATGTTGGCGAATCTTGCCGACCACTGGCCCCTATATGCTCAAGGACACTTTTCCAGCGTTGTTGTACGGTGCGCAAGCCCCTCATTCAGAGCGTATATGGGAATTGAGCCGTTTTGCTATCTTGCCGCGGGAAAAGTCCCCGCAATGTCTGTCGCTTGATTCAATTCTGGCAATTAAGGCCCTGATTCATTTTGCCATTGAACGGGGCGTCGATCAGTTTGTAACGGTGACCACACTTGGCGTGGAAAAGTTGCTCCGGCGAAAAGGGCTCGATATCAGCCGTTTTGGCCCGGCCATGCGCATTGGTGTCGAGAATGCCATTGCGCTGCGTATAGAACTCAACGACACCACTCGTGCATCCCTGGCCATGTGAAAAAAGCGACGGTGGGCACTCGGAAGCGGTGAGAAAATTGATAGTTCTACGGTGAAAGTCCGTGCCTGGACCATGATCGACTATCAGTTCTGATAGTCGATCTGCTCACAGGTTGACCTGCCGCAGGTGCCTCTATCAAATGTTCTATTTGGTTTCAGCCTCCACGACCATCGGCTCAATGGACGGAAGATTCACTGCTTGCCAAATATCGAAACAGAGGAATCAACGCGATGACAAAACGAATTGTAATTACTGGAATGGGGGCGGTGTCCCCGTTGGGTGTTGGCGTTGAACACAGCTGGAAGCGTCTGTTAGAGGGCAAGTCTGGCGTGCGCAAGATCGAGCGAATAGGCGATCTGCCGGTTGAAATTGCGGGCACTGTCCCGGACATTGGTGCCGACCCTGAAGCCGGTTTCGATGCCAGCGTCTTCGTGAATCCCAAAGAAGCCAGGCGCATGGATCGCTTCATCATTTTTGCCCTGGCTGCCGCCAGTGAGGCGATCCGGCAATCAGGCTGGACTCCATCAACGGATGAAGAAAAGGCACGCACAGCGACTGTCATCGCTTCGGGCATTGGGGGGTTGAATTACATTCGTGACGCGGTGAATTCGATCAACGAAAGTGGCGTGCGCCGTGTTTCGCCTTTTACCGTCCCCGGTTTTCTGGTGAACATGGCGTCCGGTCAGGTTTCGATCAAATACGGTTTCAGAGGGCCGCTGGGAGCGCCTGCGACGGCTTGCGCCGCTGGCGTGCAGGCCATTGGCGATGCCGTGCGAATGATCCAGAACGATGAAGCCGATATTGCCATTTGTGGTGGCAGCGAGGCGTGCATCAATGAGGTCAGCATCGGTGGGTTTGTCGCGGCCAAGGCAATGGCGACCAGCTTCAATGACCGCCCGGAAGAGGCCTCCCGTCCTTTCGATGCGGATCGCGACGGCTTCATTATTGCGGAAGGGGCCGGGTTGATGGTCATCGAAACCCTGGAACATGCTTTGGCTCGCGGTGCCAAACCTATCGCCGAGATTGTCGGTTATGGCACCAGCGCCGACGCCTATCATGTTACGGCGTCTCCTGAGGACGGCGCAGGCGCTCAGCGTTGCATGCGGGCCGCCCTGAAGAAAGCAGGCGTTGAACCGGGCGCAGTGAAGTACATCAACGCGCATTCCACTTCGACGATGGTCGGTGACAAAGGCGAGCTGGCGGCAGTCAAGGCAGTATTTGGCCCGAAGAATGTCGCGGTGTCTTCTACCAAGTCATCTACCGGCCATCTACTGGGCGCGGCGGGAGGCCTGGCAAGCATTTTTACGGTCAAGTCGCTGGTTAACCAAGTGGCGCCATTCAACCTTAACTGCCACCGACCTGATGAAGACGCGCGGGATGTCGACCTGGTGCTTGGTGAACCGCGCGCAATGGATATGGATTACGCACTGTGCAACGGCTTCGGCTTTGGTGGGGTCAATGCCAGTTTGCTGCTTAAGGCGTGGCGCGACTGACACCTGCTACATCGTTCGATGTTTATCTTCAGTCCTGTCGCACGAGTGACAGGCAGGGTGGTATCGAACTGTTCTAACCGTCACTGCCGGGTTCGCTCGGCAGTGACCTTCTGAGACAACGCAGAGCTGCGATCTGTCGTCTGGCTGGTTCAAGCCGATTTCCGTCATGCCTACTCGGCCCTCCCCAAGAAAGCAGAGGCTCCCAGCCTCGGCATCCAGTGGTTTGGTCCGCAGATTCAGCGAACACATCGTTCAGCCTGGATCAGCACCCATCCGCGTCATTGCATCCCCGATCAACTCATGCACCTGCACCCTTACCGGGCCCGTTCGTAGAGTCAGGTATGACAACAGCGACCTGCTTGTTATGAGTGGGCGCGACAGTGACGACTGCAGGCCATCTCCTTTTATTTATTGTCCTTGATTTAATAGTTAAAGCACGGGTGTGGTGTTGTTGCTTTTACGTTGATGGTGTTTTATCGACTAGTAGTTGTGCCAGTCGGTGGTTGCTGTCAGGTGTGTCTGAGTGTTTTTTGTCAGATTGAACTTACCGCGCTGTCATTGTATGCGCCTGGTCAGGGTTCTTCTGTTTTATGAGGGCTTCGGTTGTCCCTGTTAGTTGAGATAGTCAGTGCGGGGTGTGCTTGACTCGGAAAAATTCAACTGTAAACATTGGTTGGATATATGAGGAGTGAAGTTAAGAAATGAAATACGATCCGCAAGAAGATAATTGCCCTCTACCACACTCGCCGTTCAGAAGTTGTGTCGTGCCCCGTCCCATCGCCTGGATATCCAGCGTCGATGAGAGTGGCAATGAAAACCTGGCGCCTTTCAGTCAGTGCGGCATTCTTACATTTGATCCGCCTATGGTCATGTTTGCGGCTAACCATTATCCGACAGGTCAACGAAAAGATTCGGCCGTTAATGCAGAAAAGACCGGCTGGTTTGTCTGGAATATGGCAACCGAGGCGCTCAAGGACGCGGTAAATATCTCCGCAATGATTGTCCCTTCCGATCAGAGTGAGTTCGAGCTGGCAGGCCTCGAGAAAGTGAAGGCCGATCTTTCCGATGTGCCGATGGTGAAAGACAGCCCGTGCCACCTTGAGTGCCGTTATGTTTCAACTACGGTAGTCAAAGGTAAAAGTGAACTGGGAACAGTGGACCTGATCATCGGTGAGGTGATTCGTGTACATATTAATGATGACTACATAAAGCCTGATGGCTGTGTCGATATTCAGAAAGTTCGGCCCATTGGTCGAATGGGCTATCTCGATTATTCAGTGATCGATAATACATTCTCCATGGAAGTGCCGATGACTGATGAAATCCGCGCGATCATGAGTGAAATCATGGCCGGCAGTGCCAATAAACCTCAAGCAGTAGGAGTGGAATAATGAGCGTAAGTACCGTGATTAATAATGTGATTGGCGAACTGACTGATTTTGATGTTTCGACCATCACCGACGAAACCCTGATCAGCGATATCTATTTGGTCAGCCTTGATTACGTAAGTATTCAGGTTGCCCTGAAGAAAGAGTTGGGCATCGCCATCGATGTCAATAAGTTGCCTGAGGCGAAGCTCAGCACGATGGGCGATTTTTATGCCTTCTGCCGAAGCGAGCAGGCCCGGTCCAGTACGCCGGCATAACCATGCAAACACAGCTAGGGAGAGGCGTGCAGTGCAAACCAAGAAACGGGTAGTTGTCACGGGGTTCGGTTCCGTCTGTGCTTTGGGTCGGAGCACGGAAGAGATCTGGGGGGCGATAAAAGACTATCAAATGGGCTACGCCCTGCATCCGATGCAAGATGAGTCGGTTACAGCCAGGTTTTTCGGAAAAATCGATTTTCCGATAGAGCTCAAAGCGGTGCCCAAGCGCATCGCCAAGAATCTTCCGCGCTTTGCGCGCATTGGTATGTCCGCATCGGAGCAGGCATTGCGCATGGCCTTCGGCGATGACCCGGTCGCCGAGATGGACAAGCACTATTCACCCTTCGACCGTGGCGTCGTGCTGGGGACAGGGTGGGGGGGCGTCGACTCGACCATCGACAACAACGATATGTATGTCGAGTCGGGTCTCGCTTCACCGCTTAGCACCATTTTTTCCATGCATAGCGTATGGACCGGGTCGGCTTCAATGGCCTGGAACCTCAGGGGTTACCAGAACACGTTGGTCGCGGCCTGCGCCACAGGAAACATTGCTATCGGTGATGCCTGCGAAGTTATCCGTAGTGGTCGGGCCAAATGCATGCTTGCAGGCGGCAGTGAGAGCATCACCGGAGCCTACAACGTATGGTCGGTGGATATCCTCGGTGCCCTGAGCAAGGAACAGGAGAATCCAGCGAAGGCTTGCTGTCCATTCAGTCGGGACCGTAGTGGCTTTGTGTTGTCAGAAGGCAGCGCCGTACTGGTTCTGGAAGACCTGGATGAGGCACTCAAGCGAGGCGCTACGATCTATGCCGAGATCGGCGGCTACGCCAACTATTCGGATGCCTACGACATTACTGCCCCGGCCGAGGACTTGTTGGGGCGAGCGATGTCGATGGAAAAGGCGATCGAAGACGCAGGTCTCAATACATGGGATATCGACTACATCAATGCGCACGGGACCTCGACTCAGCTCAATGATCTGAACGAGACCAATACCATCAAGAAAGTTTTTGGTGAGCGTGCCCATACGGTGCCGATTTCCAGTACGAAGTCCTATACCGGCCATCTCATCGCCGCGGCGGGTGCCATTGAAACAGTTTTTTGTATCAAGACCATCCTGACCGGAATGGCGCCGGCAACGATCAATCTGGAGCGTTCCGATCCACTTTGCGACCTTGACTACATCCCTAACGAGCATCGATATCTGGGGGTTGTCGACAACGTACTGAACATCAACTACGGATTCGGCGGGGCAAATAGTTGCCTGGTAATCAGAAGGTATTCGTGAAATGCGTCGAAACTTTAATCATGAAGACCTGGAGAGATGGGCACAGTTTTCCGGCGATCGTAACCCGGTGCATTTTGATGCGGACTTCGCCATAAAAAATGGCCATTCCGGGCGCATTGTCCATGGAATGCTGGCCATGTTGCCGCTAAAAAATCAACTGGTGTTGGAAGCCCCCATTTGTGCCCAGGCCTGCGAGATAAAACTGCATCTCAAACACGCGGTGCCGATCGACCAGTTTGTCGACTACACACTCAGTCCGGTTCAGAACATTAAAGTGAGTTCTGACGGAAAGTCTCTGTATATGGGCAGTGTGAAGGCGCGGGTTGCCCCGCAAGTTGCAGCCCTGGCAGCAGCGGACGAGCGCCGCCCGATACTGGAGCGATTCAGCGTCGAAGAGCTGGATGAGAAGTACGAGCTGTTGTCGACGCTTGTTGGGACACCGGTGCATCCGAGTGTGTACTGGGACGCGATCCTGTTTTCCATTTACATCGAAGATAACCGCAAGACAGCCTTGGCCAGTGACGTTCAGCGATTTCTCGCCAGGGAAGGCATTTCCCAAGCGCGGCCTTACGTCGTTTATCAGATATCCCACGCGCTGACGCTGATGGACGGTGATGGCCCCCAGCTCCCGGGCGCGGGCTATGACTCAACTTATTACAGCGTAAAGGGTAAGGATCTGGTCAGGGTCAACGATTCTATTTTTGCCTCTGTCGTCTTTACCTTGTACACCCTCGATCGGCCTGTATTGGCGGTAGAAATGGGGTTGATAGCCAATCTGCTGGAGGAGCCGGCATGAAACGCAAATGGATTTTCGTGACGGGTGGCTCTCGGGGTATTGGCGCGCAAATCGTGCGCTCGGCCAGCCGTAACTTCGATGTTGTGTTCACCTATAAATCCAGCGTGGACGAAGCCCGGTTGCTGGCTGAGCAGTTGAATAGTGAGCCTGGCAGGCAGGTGGAGGCTGTTCACTGCGACGTGTCAGACGTCAGTCAGGTCAATGATATTGCACAGTCGCTCATTCATCGTTTTGGCCCACCTTATGCGGTCATCAACAATGCGGGTGTTGCCGAAGATCGGCTTTTTTCCAATCTGGATGAACAGGTCCTTAATGCGATCTTCAGTCAAAATGTCTTTTCTGCATTTTCGGTTTCCCGGGCTTTTATTGGGTCGATGATGGGGGAGTCAGGGACATGCATTATCAACGTCAGTTCGGTTTCAGGGGTTAAGGGCAATATCGGCCAAACAGCGTATTCAGCCAGTAAGGCTGCGTTGATTGGAATGACCCGCTCGCTGGCGCTTGAAATGGCTCGATTTAACATGCGCGTCAACAGTATCGCACCAGGTTATATCGAGACCGACATGACCAGGCACTTGAAAGACCATGGATCAGGATTGAAAAAAAGCATCCCGCTACGTCGTCTCGGAAGCACTGCCGAGGTGGCGTCACTGGTGGATTACCTGATGAGCGAGGGCGCGGCCTATATAACCGGTCAGACGCTCGTGATCGACGGCGGCCTGAGTTGCTGAACGTCGTTATTACCATCCAGGCAATAATTGAGTCGCTCTGTACCGAGTGACTCATTTCAAGGAGAACATTGCATGTCCGGAATCAGCACTATCGTTAACTTTGGCTGCCTTTCCGATGAGCAAAGGTGGGATGCACAGCGCTATGACTGGAACTGGCTGACGGAACTGGATGAGCACGATCGGGATATTGTGAACTTACTCGATTGTTTGTCTGATGGAGAGTTTTCCGGCCAAGCATCAGCGGTGCAGTTTCATGACCTGCTGCTCACGGAAGTCCGTGAAGGCTACCCAAAGGATCTTGCCAATGACTGGGGGCAGATTCTTGCGTATGTCAACATCATTGCCTACGAGGAAATGCGTCATGGCATCGCACTGGCGACTGCCTATCACTATGTTTCAACAGGTGAGTTAGGGTATGTGGACAAACTGTCAGTCCGTGAATATTCAGAGAAATACATCTGGTGCTACGAAGATAGAAAGTATTGGGATCTTTACAGCTACACCTTCGCCCATTTGTTCGGTGAGGTGGTCAACACTGAGTTGTACCGGGATGTACGCAGTCAAGTGCACCACCCGGCTCTCCAGGCCCTAATCACCAATATCATGAAAGACGAGGCACGGCACACTCAGGCGTGGGCTGCGGTGATCGAGGAAATGGTCAAGTCCGATCCCGCTCATCTTGAGCGTTCGCTAGCCGTGATTGATATCGGTTTGACATACCACAATGCAATGGTCCATGAAACCTACTTTGAAGGGCAAAACAAACTGATGCAGTTGTTCCTGCCGGCCAAGCGCGGAGAGGGTGCTGTCGATCGTATTGTGCGCAAGAAAACACAATTGATGGAGCAGATATTCGGTGACAGAAACCCTTATACCCAGGAACAGATGCGTGCCCAGCATGTTTCTTTCCTGGTCAAAGGGTTGGGGCAGACCCGAGCGGTTCATTCGCCGGAAAGCGAAGACGGGATTCTGTTTCTTCAGAACTGACAGTGTCGGGGGGCGCTCTACCTAGGGTGAGCGCCGTTTCGCGATAGGCAGCCAGGACGCCGCATGAAAATTAGAAGAATTCCATTTGATATCAAGCAAGCCATGAAAATCGGTGCGGATTTCGATTTTCGCTGGGCTTACGACGATCAGACTTCACTCGTGGGGCTGGGGTATTCCTTTTACCTGGAATACATTGAATATTTTTGTAATTTCGTCAGCAAGCATTCGCGGGGGTTGATTGCCGATGAGGGGTTGTTGGACCTTGAACATACGTTCCTGGTCCAGGAGATGCACCATGCCAAGGCGCATAAGCACCTGAATTCGTTTCTCTGTCCGGGCAGTGTGTACAAAGATCAATTACACCCCAGGGTGTATCCCTATCTTCATGAGTTTCATGTGAAGAACTACGAGCCCATACTGCAAAGCGTTTCCAGGGGCGAGAGGGAAGGTATCAGGGACGCTTTACTGAAAATTGCCGTGTTTGAAAGCAAGAATTGTATTTCCAGTTTCATTTTTTTTGAGCAACTGTTCTCCGGAAAGAATTTTGCCCGGACCTGCAACATTTCAGCGAATTTGGGTGTGCTCTATTTGTTGGGCTATCACTTCACCGAAGAAATAGAACATTGCGATGTCGCCGTTGATGTTTATCGACATATCTTTCAGGAGCCGGTCTGGAATGCTGAGCGAGTCCAGTCTGAAGTCATGGACGCCAACCACTCTGAGCACGAAGCCCTCGCCGCAGCACAATACTGTGCAAAGCGCCTTGGCATTGATACAGATGCCCGGCGTTTATCCAGTTCTCCGTTCATGTCATATACCAAGGCGCGGCAGATTGAACTTATTGGCGCTGATTTTGATTTGAATAGTCAGCAGATCCTTGATCAGCGCCAATATTATGTGCGGAAATGGGACGAAGTGTGGGAACCCGCGCTCAGGGAACGACTGCTTGTAGAGATTGAAAACCGAACGTCCTGCGTGTGACCAGTACTGCTGTGTTCTAAGTTTTATTCAATACACCTGTTCAGTCGTTGCCTGCGGATTGCAGCCTGTGGTTTAAAACTCCAACACACCGGTTTGCAAGGCTTTGACAATCGCCATTCTCCTGGACCCGACATTGAATTTCGTTCTGACTTTTGAAAAGTGATAATTGATGTTGGCTTCTGAACAACTGAGAATACGCGCGATCTCCCAAGTGGTCTTGCCGAAGGCGCTCCATTTGAGTACTTCCAGCTCTCGATGTGTGAGCGCAACGGGCTCTTCGGCTTCCTCATTGCCGATCAACTTCAGGAGCGTATCAAGCGCGTAATCGCGAAGAAGGGTCAGGCTGGGAAGCGTCCGCGCCAAATGGTATTTGAGGTGACGCTCCGGGATCGCCTCGAGTCGGGCGCTCAGTATTCCCACTTGGCCGCCGGCGCCGTGTACTGGCAAGCTCACGCCTCGCATCAGGCCGTGATTTTTTGCTTCCTCCCTGAAATTCAGTTGTTGTACAGAGGTGTAAATATTGTCGAACCACACGATGGGCACCGTAGAGGTAAGGCAGTGGGCAACGACGGGATCTATCCCGGCATAATTTTCAGTGTCGTACTTCGTACGCCACGCAGCGGGATAGTCACTGAGAATGATGGCTTGATTATTATCGGTACTGCCGTTCGGTTTGACAGCAAACAGAACACCGTCACAACCCAGTGCCGTAGTATTTGACTTGAGGGCTTCGAACCAATCGCTCTTGCGCGACAAACCCGACATGATGAGAAGTTCATCCAGTGAAATCATGATCCATTCCTTTGCTGATCTAGTCGTTCTGAACAACAGTCTCGGTATTCGAAATCCTGGTAGTCGGAATCCGGTCGCGAGCCATTTAATGTTCAATGACGTGAGTCTGGCAATGTCATCGCCAGCGGCTTTCCTTTCCTCGCATAGTCACCAGGGTGGTCGTTGCGTGTTGATCCCGAGATCAGCGGGCGCCTCGATGCGCCGGAATTCTACAGTGTGGAGCGGACTCGATGCGCCGACAAATGAAAATTATTTCACTGGGTCAGGCATCGTGATATGAAAGCTACGGCCTGATGTTGGTAGTACTTGCAAGTTGAGACGGTAGTTCCAGTTTTGCGAGACGGTTCTATAAATTTTTAGTCTCACTACTGCAAAATATTGCTGTCGACGAATGTTGCTAGTGGGGGTTGTTGTTTATAACTGATATTTTGAATCGGTCGGGTCATTTTTAACATTTTCAATTGTGACGGGTGGTTTGATGAAGTTCACGATCCTGGGTAGTCGCTGCCCTTCACGGACAGTGCCCTGTTGGTCGCAACCCGACGTTGGCCTACAGTCCCCAGCGTTTATGCCAAACTGATGGGTTGTTGAAAGGCTGTGCATACCCATGCCGGCCAGGCAAACCCAGGAAGCCCGCGACATGAACTTCACCCGTGCATCAAACGTCCGCCACGAGTTCTACAAAGCCGTCTGGTTCTACTTCAAAGTGGTGTGGCCGATCTTCTCGGTACTGCTTTTAGTGATCATCGCCTTCGGCCTTATCATCGCCCAACTGGAAGGCTGGAGCCCTGATGACGGTGTCTACTTCGCCTTCGTGACGGGCCTGACCATCGGCTATGGAGAACTGGTGCCTAAACTCGGCGCCTCGCGAGTGCTGGCAGTGTTGCTGGGTTTCAATGGCGTGCTGATGACCGCGACGTTCGCGGCAATCAGTGTCCGGGCGATTGAAGTGACTGTGACGGCGGCGCGGAAGGGGGATGAGTAGGGTGTAGTCTGAACTGACCGCTTCACTTTCGAACAACGCGAACCCTGTGGGAGCGAGCTTGCTCGCGATGGCGGTGTATCAGCCAGCAAAAATGCTGAATGTTAAGCCCTCATCGCGAGCAAGCTCGCTCCCACAGTTTTTTTGCAGCCAGCAGGCTAAGCCTCCCAACCCGCCCCAGTCACCGCGGCCTGCACCAAAGGGTGCAGGTCCGCCCCCTGATGCTCCGTCTGCCAGGCCTGCAATTCCCTGCGCATGCTCGGCGCCCAGTACAACTGCATATGATTGCGCACGCCGAGCACTGCCTGTTGCTGGTCCGGCTGGCTGGCAAAGTACTGGGCAATCTGGTTGGCCATCTTGATCAGGTTGTCAGTACTCATCGGCGTACCTCGGCTTTGGTCCCGCGTGCCTGGCGACGTGCGTCGAGCAGGCGCTGTTGTTCATCGCTGAACTCCTGGAAGCGTTTTTGCCACTCCGAAGGGTGGTAGACGCGGCTGACTTCCACGGCGGTGACCTTGTACTCCGGACAGTTGGTCGCCCAGTCGGAGTTGTCGGTGGTGATGACGTTGGCCCCCGATTCCGGGAAGTGGAAGGTGGTGTACACCACGCCCGGGGCGACCCGTTCGGTAATCCGCGCACGTAGCACGGTCTGGCCGGCGCGGCTGCCGATGCCGACCCAGTCACCTTCGTTGATGCCACGGCTCTCGGCGTCACTCGGGTGGATTTCCAGGCGGTCTTCGTCATGCCAGGCGACGTTGTCGGTACGCCGGGTCTGGGCGCCGACGTTGTACTGGCTGAGGATGCGCCCGGTGGTCAGCAGCAGCGGATAGCGACTGTTGACCTTCTCCTCGGTCGGCACGTAGCCGGTGAGCATGAACCGCCCCTTGCCACGCACGAATTCTTCGATGTGCATGGTTGGCGTACCGTCCGGAGCCTCGGCGTTGCACGGCCATTGCAGGCTGCCATGGCGCTCAAGTTCGGCGTAGCTGACGTTGGTGAACGTCGGCGTCAGGCTGGCGATTTCATCCATGATTTGCGACGGGTGCTGGTAATTCATCGGGTAACCCAGGGCGTTGGCCAGGGCTACGGTGCCTTCCCAGTCGGCCTTGCCGCCCAGCGGCTCCATGACCTTGCGCACCCGGGAGATGCGTCGTTCGGCGTTGGTGAAGGTGCCGTCTTTTTCCAGGAACGAGCAGCCCGGCAGGAACACGTGGGCGAACTTGGCGGTTTCGTTGAGGAAAATGTCCTGCACCACGATGCACTCCATGGCCGACAGAGCCGCGGTGACGTGCTGGGTATTGGGGTCGCTCTGGGCGATGTCTTCGCCCTGGCAATACAGGCCCTTGAAGCTGCCGGTCAGGGCCGACTCGAACATGTTGGGGATGCGCAGGCCCGGATCGGGTTGCAGGGTGACGTTCCAGGCCTGTTCGAACTGCGCTCGTACCGCCTCGTTGGAGACGTGTCGGTAGCCGGGCAGCTCATGGGGGAAGGAGCCCATGTCGCAGGAGCCTTGCACGTTGTTCTGCCCGCGCAGCGGGTTCACGCCCACGCCTTCGCGGCCGATGTTGCCGGTGGCCATGGCCAGGTTGGCGATACCCATCACAGAAGTACTGCCCTGACTGTGTTCGGTGACGCCCAAACCGTAGTAGATCGCCGCATTGCCACCGGTGGCATACAGGCGCGCAGCGGCACGAATGTCGGCAGCGGGTACACCGCAGACAGGGCCAAGGGCTTCCGGCGAGTTTTCCGCACGGCTGACGAATTCACTCCAGATCGCGAAATCGCTGCCCTCGCAACGGGCGTCGATAAAGGCCTGGTTGAGCAAGCCTTCGGTGACAATCACGTGGGCCAGGGCGTTGAGCATGGCAACGTTAGTGCCGGGGCGCAGGGCCAGGTGATACTCGGCGCGGGCATGCACCGTATCCACCAGATCGATGCGTCGTGGGTCGATGACGATCAGCCGCGCGCCTTCACGCAGGCGGCGTTTGAGCTGGGAGGCGAACACCGGGTGGGCGTCGCTGGGGTTGGCGCCTATCACCAGGATCACATCGGCCTGCATCACCGAGTCGAAACTCTGGGTGCCGGCGGACTCGCCCAGGGTCTGTTTCAGGCCATAGCCGGTCGGCGAGTGGCAGACTCGCGCACAGGTGTCGACGTTGTTGTTGCCGAAGGCGGCGCGCACCAGTTTTTGCACCAGGTAGGTTTCTTCGTTGGTGCAGCGGCTGGAGGTGATGCCACCGATGGAGTCGCGACCATATTTTTGCTGCAGGCGGCGGAATTCGCTGGCGGCGTAGGTCACCGCTTCATCCCAGCTGACTTCCTGCCACGGGTCGCTGATGTGCTTGCGGATCATCGGCTTGGTGATGCGATCCGGGTGGGTGGCGTAGCCCCAGGCGAAGCGCCCCTTGACGCAGGAGTGGCCGTGGTTGGCCTGGCCGTTCTTGTCCGGAACCATGCGCACCAGTTGGTCGCCTTTCATCTCGGCACGGAACGAGCAGCCCACGCCGCAATAGGCACAGGTGGTGATCACGCTACGTTCGGGCTGGCCCAGTTCGACCACGCTTTTTTCCATCAGGGTCGCGGTGGGGCAGGCTTGCACACAGGCGCCGCAGGACACGCATTCGGAGTCGAGGAAGTTCTCGCCACCGGCAGCGGCCACGCGGGATTCAAAACCACGCCCGGTAATGGTCAGGGCAAAGGTGCCCTGTGTTTCTTCGCAGGCGCGCACGCAGCGGTTGCAGACGATGCACTTGCTCGGGTCGTAGTCGAAATAGGGGTTGGACGTGTCTTTCACGTCCTCCAGATGGTTCTCGCCTTCATAGCCATAACGCACTTCCCGCAGGCCGACCTGACCGGCCACGGTTTGCAGCTCGCAGTTGCCGTTCGCCGAGCAGGTCAGGCAGTCCAGCGGGTGATCGGAGATGTACAGCTCCATGACGTTACGGCGCAGGGTCGCGAGCTTTGGCGTCTGCGTGTGCACGCTCATGCCTTCGGTGACCGGCGTGGTGCAGGACGCCGGATAACCGCGCATGCCGTCGATCTCCACCAGGCACATGCGGCAGGAGCCAAAAGGTTCCAGGCTGTCGGTGGCACAGAGTTTGGGAATAGTCGTGCCCAGCAGCGCGGCGGCGTGCATCACCGAGGTGCCTTCGGGCACGCTGATGCTGCGGCCGTCGATGTTCAGGGTGACTTGCACCTGGCTGTTGCGGGCTGGCGTACCGAGGTCGATATCGGTTTTCGGGTCGAAGAGAGTGATCATTGTTCGGCCTCCGAGGCTTGCAGACCGAAGTCAGCGGGGAAGTGCTTGAGGGCGCTGGCCACGGGATAAGACGTCATGCCGCCCAACGCGCACAGCGAACCGTATTGCAGGGTGTCGCACAGGTCCTTGAGGATGATCACCTGCTCATCGCGACTGTTCTGGTCAGGCGCGGCCAACAGACGGTCGATCACCTCGACGCCACGGGTCGAACCGATACGGCAAGGCGTGCATTTGCCACAGGATTCCTCGGCGCAGAACTGCATGGCGAAGCGCGCCATGCGGGCCATGTCCAGGGTGTCGTCAGCCACCACCACACCACCGTGACCGAGCATCGCGCCGATGGCCATAAAGGCTTCGTAATCCAGCGGCGTGTCGAATTGCGAAGGTGGCACCCAGGCGCCAAGCGGGCCGCCCACCTGTGCCGCCTTCAACGGCCGGCCACTGGCGGTCCCGCCGCCGTAGTCTTCCACCAGTTCGCGCAAGGTCAGGCCAAAGGCCCGTTCCACCAGGCCGCCGTGACGAACATTGCCCGCCAACTGGAAAGGCATGGTGCCCAGGGAGCGGCCCATGCCGTAGTCGCGGTAGAACTGCGCGCCCTTGGCCAGAATCAGCGGCACCGAGGCCAACGTCAGCACGTTGTGCACCAGCGTCGGCAGGCCGAACAAGCCCTGCAACGCCGGAATCGGCGGCTTGGCGCGAACGATCCCGCGCTTGCCTTCGAGGGAGTCCAGCAGCGCGGTTTCTTCACCGCAGATATAAGCACCGGCCCCGACCCGCACTTCCATATCGAATGCCAGGCCGCTGCCGCCGACATCGGCGCCGAGGTAACCGGCTTCTCGGGCGATGTTCAACGCTGCACGCAGCGTGGCCACTGCATCCGGATATTCCGAGCGCACATAGATGTAGCCGAAGGTGGCGCCGACGGTAATGCCGGCAATCGCCATGCCTTCGATCAGCAGGAAAGGGTCGCCTTCCATCAGCATGCGGTCGGCAAAAGTGCCGGAGTCGCCTTCGTCGGCGTTGCATACGATGTATTTTTGCGCCGCCTGAGTGCCGCGCACCGTGCGCCACTTGATCCCGGCCGGGAAAGCCGCGCCGCCACGGCCACGCAGGCCCGAATCGAACACCGCCGTCGCGGTCTGCTCGCCGCCAATGGCGATGGCCTGGGTCAAACCCTCGAAACCGCCGTGGGCCCGGTAATCCTCCAACGACAGCGGCTGGGTAATGCCGGCGCGGGCGAACAACAGGCGTTGTTGAGACTTCAGATAAGGCAACTCCTCCACCAGGCCCAAGGCCAGCGGATGCGCGGATGGCTCGCTTTGCAGTGCATCGAGCACCGACGGCACATCCGCAGCCGTCAGCGGACCGAAGCCGAAACGGCCTTGCGGCGTGTCCACTTCCAGCAGTGGTTCCAGCCAGTACAGGCCACGCGAACTGGTACGTTGTATCTCCAGGGGCACAATGCGTCCCCGGGCATGGGTGATAAGGGCTACCACAACCTCTTCGGCACCCACGGCACGGGCCACCGAATCACGGGACAGATAGAAAGCCGGCATCACGCGTCCTCCCGGCAAGCATCGAGCAAGGCATCCAGACGCTCGGCACTGAGCCGCGCATGCACCCGGCCATCCAGCTCCAGGGCGGGCGAACAGGCACAGGCGCCCAGGCAATACACTGGACGCAAACTGATACTGCCATCGGCGCTGCTGCCGTGATCATCCAGTTGCAGGCGCTCGCGCAACTGCGCGGCAAGCTGCTCGGCGCCACGGCTCTGGCACGACTCGGCCCGGCACAGACGCAGAATATGCCGCGCGGGCGGCACAGTACGGAAGTCATGGTAAAAACTGATCACCCCGCGAACCTCGGCCTGGCTCAGGTTGAGGGCATGGGCAATCTCGGGGACGGCGACATCGGGGATGTAACCGATGTGCTCCTGAATATCATGAAGAATGGGCAACAGCGCGCCCGGGGTGCCCTTATGGCGCTCCAGCAGACTGTTGACCACAGGCAGGTGCAACAACTCATCAGGCATTCAGCAATCCTCACGATCACGGACAAACCAGGCGGTTGTCGGTTGTCCGAAAGTGTCGGCTGCGGCATTTACACCACGTCACGGTATCGTGGCATCTACAAACCGTCGGCCAGGGCACCCTGAGCGGGCATCTTGTCGCGCCCGGCACGGTCTTCGCCGCACCTCACTAGGGGCATAAAAGCCAGATTGCCACGCGGCCCTTGAATCGGCTGCACCAGAGCGACGTGTTCGGTTCTGTCTACGACCTTGTATTGAGTCTAGAAGAATGAGGGTGGAGACGCCGTGCCAGAGGGGGCGGTTGCAGAAGTTATGCACAGGGGATTGCCTGTGGAGAAGGTGACGATCAAGCCCTCCGGAAGCGCCCGGATACCGGAAATCCAAAAACCGAATCCCCAGCATTCACGTCGAACCCGAGCAATCAAAAGCCCAGAAACCCCGAGGCTAATCCCCAATCCCACTAAACACACAAAGCCCCCCTGTGGGAGCGAGCTTGCTCGCGATGGCGCCAGCCCAACCACCACAAAAATCAGAACTGAAACCCAACCCCCTGCAGGAGCGAACCCGCTCGCGAAAAACGCAAGGCAATCAACATCTGCTGTTGAATGACCACTGTCATACTGCAAACAACCTGAGAGGGATAATCCCCCGCCCCCACGCTATGCATGGAAGCGGGGGAAACCCCTTAACCAAGCTCACCACAGAAAATATCGGGATTCCCATCGGCCGGGCTTGTCCGCATCACCAGCGCATACCCGCCGGACCGCAGCGAGTCATAAGCCATAGGCACGCTCTTCCAGAGTTGGATGCCCGCCTGCTCGTTGAAGTTGTCGGCCACGATGCGATTGAGTGAATAGGCCGGTTTGGGCTCATGCCTGGCGCAGCTTCCCGAGTAGATATAGGTATACAAGTGCGCCGGAATGGCAGTGCCATTGGGTACACCACCCACGAACAACGAGAGCGCCGTCTCACTGCTGCTCAAGGGGGTCAGAACGGCCTGAGCGATATGCCCGGCATTGTGAGTAGTTGCATTCAAGGGAACGGCAACGATTTGCTTCGGGGCTGCACCAACCACGCAGATCCATCCTGCCGCTACCAGCAACGCCAGCGAAGTTACGACTTTCATCGTAAAACCTCCCGCCTTGTAAGGGCTCGTTGAAGAGATCCCCCACTGAATTTTAGTCAGCTGTACAAATCCTGAGGTTATTCGGATGGTCGGTCCAATAGCCATTGGGTTGTAGCAAACCCACTGTAGGAGCGAGCTCGCTCGCGAAAAACGCAAGACATCCACATATCCCGCTGAATACCCCGGCCACCGCAACCCAGCCCGTTCCCACAAGCGTCATGCCTGACTTCTGAAATCTGAAGCTATTTCAGCGTTTCAATCACTACCTCTCAGCCTTTACCCCCGCTTGCCTGGTGGCCGGCGTGCAAGTCCGATTGCGCGTCAGCACCTTCACCGCATCATCCACCAACGCCTTGCTCATCGCGGTCAAATAATGCGCAGTTCGGGCGTGGCGGTCGTTGTGTCTGGCGTAGCGCTTCGGTGAGAAACTGAAAATCAGAAGCCATAGCCAACGTATGTCAGGCCGATGGTTGTATCCGGATTGTTCGGTCATTGCCCGGCTCCGAGGAGGGAGAAGCAGTGAAGGAGATTCGAGGGTGGGCCGTTACATGTAGATTTAGTTTTTAGATAGGAAGCAGTGGCTTTCTTACTGCTATGTTCTGGCATCGTAGAAGGGCTCCGCTCATCACAGCATCGGGCGACAACCTGCGGCGGATGCTATAGTCCGCCGCGTTTTTTAGCTTCGATTGCGCACGGAAGCACAAGGAGAATACTTATGACCATCTACACCGCGGGCTACGAAGGGCTCACGATCGACGCTTTCATCGCGCGACTCAAACAGGCCCAGATCGACAAGGTGCTTGATGTTCGGGAGTATCCGCTCTCTCGTAAAAAGGGTTTTTCCAAGAAGGCCTTTGCTGAGTGCCTGGTTGCTGCAGGCATTTCGTATGAGCACAGCCCACCACTCGGATGCCCAAAACCAATACGGAATCGGTACAAAGAAGATGGTGATTGGTCTGTGTACTCTCGCGACTTCCGAGCCTACATCCGAACCCAGGCCTCAGTGCTAAGTAGCCTCGTCTCCAGCGTCGCAGAACAGCGCATTTGCATGGTCTGCTATGAGGCTGATGCAAGCTTTTGCCATCGAAGCCTGATTGCGGAAGCCGCCCAAGAGTTGGAAAGCTCGCTGCAAGCCAAACATCTTCCAATCAAAATAGAGAAATTTGCGGATCTGTTTCATGCTGTAGCTTAGGCGGGTAGACGAGGCTAACAATCAGCCACTGCCCCGGGAATCGGTGGATAGTTCCCATCAACAGCATAAGGTCTTTACTTGGGAGCTCGATTTCCAGCTTTTGTCGAAACGGAGTTTCCCAGCCTTCTGCGCCATGTCGACGACGAACGTTCCTGTAAAGTTGGCTGATTTCCCAGTCCACGATCTTGTGGATATAGGATTTGAGCTCTCCATCGACTAAGCATTCGTATGTGTAGTGGAAGTCGAATGGGACTTTCTCCAGTCGTTTTATGCTTGCTCGTTCCTGCTGCTCATCGAAAAGGTTCGGCTGTCGCTGTAGATGCTCCAGTTTTTCGATTTCCTGAGGTGTCCATTCTTCTGATGCTGCCTTACGAATATGTAGTGCGGCTATGCGTGCAGGTCTGACTAGGCCCAGGGTGACATTGTTACTCAGTCGCGCGTTCTCTAACTCATCAAAGCTATCGTAGATGGTCAGCTTATCCAAAAACGTGCGTCGTTCTTTCCAGTCGCCCGCTGGTAGCCTTGTACCTACAGAAATAGTGTCTACCCCGATCTTGTGGCTTTCGGGTCTTCTGTCTGCCGGGCTTCTATCAATGAAGGCCTCAATCCATTGCCATTTCGCGAACTGTTGATCTTCAGTGACCAGGCGAAATGGAACAGGGTAAAGGCGTATTAGGGTGCCGTGTTCGTCCATGCCTGCGACGCAGGACGTTTCGGAATATCTAGCGCTGGGTGATGGATATGTCTTGCAGAGTACAAGTATTCGAGCTTTCCGTCGCATTCTGACCAGATCCTTTTGGCTTTTTTGAACTCTACCTAGGCATTGGGGAGATGAACAGTTGTCAGTTGTATTTGGCAGCATGAGCAGACTGGTCTTACTGTTACTCCATATGTCTCGATTTACTCATTGGATTTTTTAAGAATCCTCAGCACGATAACCGGTGTACCAAGCTGCTACATTGTTTGCGCCCGGCTGAAATCAGATAACTGCTGGAAGCTGGCCGCTTCCTCCAGCCGGCGGCGCCGTCCGCTTGGATGTCGCCACATACCCGCGTTCCATGTGAAGTTGACGTCGACATGTTCACCAGGCTCCGACAGCATCAATCCCAATCGCGCCCGATCCTTTTTTGCTGGCTCGGTCCGGCATTACGTTCGGGCCTTCTTGTTCATGAAACATGAAAGTTGCCCAAGCCAATCCCCTGTAGGAGCGAGCTTGCTCGCGAAAAACCCAAGGCAACCACCAACTCACTGAATGCCCAAGCCTCCCGCAACCAAACCCGTCCCTACAAACGACATGCCTGTCGCCTAAAAACCAGAACCTACCCTTCAGCCTCAGCCGCCCGCCTGGACATCGGCGCAACCGTCCGATCCCGCGTCAGCACCTTCACCGCATCATCCACCAACGCCTTACTCATCGAAGTCAGATAATGCGCAGCCCAGGCGTGACGGTCAGTGTCTGTGGCATAAGCAGAATCTTCAGTGAGCGTCTTGGCCAGGAACAGACAATCGGAGGCCATGGACAACGCATCGCCGAGAGGAACGTCGCGAGTGACATGGAACAGCGCTTGATCCGCGCAGTAGATCGCAGGTGTCAGGCCGATGGTTTTGAGTTCAGGTTGTTCAGTCATTGGCCACCTCCGAGGATGGAGAGGCAATGGGGGAGGGGGTTACGCGATTGGAAGTTGTGTGAAAGGAAAAGCCAAATTTCGTACACATTGACTTGGTCATTTGGCTGCGGCAGCATTGACGTCAATCGCGCCCGATCCTCTGGTGCTGGCTCAGTCCGGCATTACGTTCGGGCCTTCTTGTTTCTGGAGCATGGAAATTGATTGCCCCAGCTTCTCATACGCCGTTGCGTGCATACCTGATTTGGTTGAGCGCTGCGTAATTGTAAGCCCCGAATTACTCGAGGCTCATCGCTTCTCAGGCGCTATCCTTCGGATTTCGCTGTCGGCTGCTTAGGTGTCATTGCGGAAGTACGATCCCGCGTAAGCACCTTCACCACATCATCCACCACCGCCTTCCCCATCGCCGTCAAATAATGCGCAGCCCAGGCGTGATAGTCCGTGTCCCTGGCATAAGCCGCATCCTTGCTCAGCGCCTTGGCCAGAAACAGAAAATCAGAAGCCATCGCCAACGCATCCCCGAGGGGAACGTCACGCGTGACATGGAACAGTGCTTGATCCGCGCAGTAGATGGCGGGCGTCAGGCCAATGGTTTTGAGATCAGGTTGTTCAGTCATTGGCCACCTCCGAGGATGGAGAGGCAATGGGAGAGGGGGTTACGTGATTGGGAATCGCGTAGAGGGAAAAGCCAAATTTCAAACGGATTGATACTGCGCATTATCCAACTCCTTGATATGAGGAGCTGCCACGTTCGTTACCACACGAATGGGTGACAGCTGTGCGCAGGGTGGTAAACCGGGAATCAAGGAAACCGGCACGCCCGAGGGCGTCCCACGCACAGCCGCCATAACTCACGCCGCAGGCATAAAAAAAGCGCCTGATGACGTGATTGGGGCGCTGTTGCGCCTTGAATAACTCGGGTTACCACACCCGGTCGCTGAATTGGCAGCGACGGTGGGATGCTATCGTTCAGATCCTGTTTCTGCAACCTTCCCAGGTCTTCGATCACAAACCAACCGAGACGAAAAATGTGGAATGTCCAGGCTGACTTATCCTTTGCAATTACTCTAATACCCGTGCGGGACGCAGGAGGCTATCGAATAACATCTTTAGAATTCTAGAAAAATGCCGCCTTCGCGATGAGTACAAAGAACCATCCGAGAGAGATAACAATCAATAAAAAATATAGCGAAAACCGAGAGTAGTACCCAGCACCACTACCTTCTACATATTTGGTTTTTTTATTAACTCTGCTATTGTCAGCTTCGGAGTGATTTTCGTATTTGCTCAATATATTGAAGTATTCACCCAGGTTTTGTTCGTACTCTTGGTCTGAGAGAACCACTCCCCACTTATTCATAAGCTTATAAGTAAGTTCGTTCAGCTGGATCCCGCATTCATGATGTTTAGATGATTTTAAACTGAAGTCGCTCATGCTAATAGCTATGGAAAAGCACAGGATTACTATTGATAGGAATACCTGTCCAATGTTTACAACAACGCTATCAAAGGTGAATTTGAAATCAACCAACTGCAGAAGTGAAACTAAGATCAGTATGATTGAAAATAGCGAAATACTAAACAAAGATAATTTATTATGAAAATCTAAGCGCCGGCTCGCCTGGAATCGAGCCGCCATTGTTTTAGAAATCATTTGCCTCAAAGCGTCGCAATTGGTATCTTCCGCTGACATGATTTTCTCAATGCGTGACTAACAGGAGTGGTTAAAATTGATTGAGTCACCGTTTACTATAAGAAACCTTGCTAAATTTATTGCAAGAAATCGGAACGATGACTCTTCAAATACTAAAGCAGATTATGAATCAGCTGCAAGTGAAATATTAAAAAAAATTGACGCCGGGACGGTGTTTCAAGACGCAATTAAAAGTTTTTCACTTAATAATAAGACTGTGCTCACTTATACGACTGAGGATGCCAAGGTAGCATCTAGGTTGATCATAAGAAATCTAGAGCTCAATGCACGAATAAAACAACCAAATAGAAGCGAAATAATCTCCGCACTAATATCATCTCTTCAGGATGGTACGCCTTATAGGGCTCATAGATATGATATCAAAAGTTTTTACGAAAGCATAAATCGTGCGGCTGTTCTCACAATGCTTGAAGACGAGTCTCTTTGCTCCCTAAAAACATTAAAACTAATAAAAATTTTGTTCCGCGCTCTAGACGTCGAAAATATCAAGGGGCTGCCTCGGGGGCTGGACATAAGTGCATATCTTTCTGAAATTTACCTCAGGCACTTTGATACTAAGCTCAGGCGATTGGAACACGTAAATTTTTACGCGCGCTTCGTAGATGACATTATCGTACTAACTTCAAATGATAAGGCAGAAGAAACCACGACTTATGTCAAGGGGTATTTGAGCGATGATTTTACTTTGCATGATGATGGCAAGAGATCTGATATTCAAATAAGTAAATCGGAAGTTCTCGAGCAAGATAAAAGCTTAAGAGAAAAATTTGAACTGCTAAACTATCTTGGTTATGAGTTTAAGATATTCAATACGTATCTTTCAAATAGTGATTTTAGAGTTAAGCGCAAAGTAGAGGTTGAGATCTCAACCAATAAAATCAAAAAAATCAAGTCCCGATTGTTTAGTTCGCTTTTGTCATACTGCTCGTCCGAGAAAAGTTTAAGTGACTCCGAGTTGTTAGAGAAGAGGTTGAAAACGCTAACCGGTAACTATGAAATTAACTCGGCCGGAACTAACGTAATAATCAAAACAGGGATATATTTTAATTATCACCATAGAACGCCAAAAAACAACTGCCGATTGACAGAGTTAGACAGAACATTCCATCGGGCTCTTTTTTCTCGGGCGCACCCGTTGTTTGAAAAGCTCTCGGCCTCACTTATGCCTTATGAGAAACGAAAGTTATCTGGATTTAGTTTTGTAAAAGGCTATAACAATGTTACGTACTACTCTTTTTCCTACAAAGAGTTGGTAAAAATACGTATGCACTGGAACAAGTAATCATGAATAGCCAAGTGATGCGCGTACGTAAAACAGATTATGATCGTGTAGTATTAACAGAGACATGCCCTTACGAAGTTCCTATTATCTTCGAGAATGTGGGGATATACAGGTTATTAAAAATATCCTCCGGTCATACAAAGGTTGAGTATCCTATAACCAAGTCATTGATTGATAAAATAATAATAAAAGATCAAGCGGCTTATACTGTCCCTTTGCCTTATAAAATTAGAAAAGATAGTGAATCTTTTCGAGAGCTTTCGCTGCTCCATCCAGCTTCTCAGAATGAAATAGTAAGTTTTTACAAGGAGTTTCAATATAAAATAATAAACCTGTGTGGCTTAAGCGACTTCAGTATTAGGTCTCCAAAAAAAATTGCTAGTAAGTACTATAAGAAAAATAATCTGCAATGGGTCAATGAATACAAAAGTGACAAGATGATTGACGCTGCGAACGAGATGACATACAAGCACCTTACTTCATATTTCTCATATCATGGTTACCGTAGGCTGTATAACTTTTTTGACTCGTACGAGTTTATGAGGCTTGAAAGAAAGTTTTCAGTTTTTTGGTCTCTTGATGTTAGTAGATGCTTTGACAGTATTTACACTGAATCTATAAACTGGTCAAACCAAGAAAAAGACTTTTCCAAAAACAACTCGGATGTGAAAAATACATTTGGCTCAGTTTTCAATAGATTAATGAAAACATCTAATCACAATGATTCCTCCGGAATTCTGATTGGTCCAGAAGTAAGTAGAATTTTTGCTGAAGTCATTTTTCAAAAAATCGATAGCGATATCAAAAAAACACTACAAGCTGATGGGCTTGAATTAGGAGAGCATTACGAGATTAGAAGGTATGTAGATGATATCTATGTATTTTCAAGAAGCGATCATGAGGCTCTACAGGTTCACGAGGCGGTCGATAAAAACATAAAAAAATACAAATTGAGTCTTAATAAATCAAAAACAGTAAAAGTTAGACGTCCGTTTGTAACAAAAAAAACACAGACCATGCTCGAGATCAAGTCCAGATTAAAGCAGCTCGAAGAAAAGCTTGTGGAAAAGAGTGAAGGTGAAATCAAGCTTTTTCCTAGGCGGCTCATGAAGAAGAAACACATTATAATTTCTTTCGCTAACGAAATAAAATCGCTCTGTCTTGATGATGCGTCTTCATATACGATGGCGTGTAACTTTCTAATAAAGGCATTAACAAACATCTCAATAAAATTCTGTAAAAAGAACTCCAAAAGAGATTTAGAGGATGGGTCTCTGGCTCTGTTCTCTGATTTTTTTATCGTAATAATTGATCTTTTGTTCCATTTTTTTACTGTCAATCCAAGCCACTCAGGGGCAGTTCAGCTTTGTAAAATGACGACTGTGGTTGGAGAGTTTTGCGATAGTATTATACCGGCGGAAGCTCCGCTGATTAAAAGCCAGATATTCAGCAGGTGCTTGGATTTTTTCAAGAGTAGTGAGTTTTCAAAAATTTCACGCCAGTATTCAGATGACACGCTACTCGAAACGCTAAATATGCTAATAGTATCGAGCTGTCTCGGGGATGACTATATGTTATCGACAAAGGATTTAAATTCGATCTTTGAAATAAACTCGCCAAGGACATTGAGTTACTTTGAGATAATAGTCCTGCTCTATTATATTAAGGATAATCCGACATACTCACTTATTCGTTTGCGAGTTATTTCGTCGATAAATACTGTCTTGCAGGATTTGAGTGATATTAAAACCTCAACAAACAAGGCTTACCTGTTTTTCGAGGCTACGACATGCCCATATTTGGAAGAGCAAGATAGAATGGCCCTAGTGAAGAAGGCTCTCGAGAGCACGGGCTTGGCTAGCCACCTAACGGTGGGTTATGACGTGCTACAGGTCACGCAAGATTTGGAGAGGATAAAGTTCTGCTCTTCCTGGGATCGAGCGGCAATGATGAGTTTGCTGGAGAAAAAAGAGTTGCAGGCAGTGTACTAGCCCTCCATAATATCCCCCGCACTCGCTGGCTACATTTTCTGAGTATTAATCAATGAGATTTAATGCAATGAAAAGAATACTGATATGGAGTTAGCATATTCAGTCCACCGAAAGGTGTTTACACACTACAGCCAGCGTAGTGCAACCAGCTAGAGCTAAGGTACTGTTTTAATACCTAGCGAAGTTCTTAGTGCTAATCTCGCAGTACTGCGACTCGCCCCTGCTTTCTTGGATAAGGCGTGGCATTCAGCGGCGTTACGGTTATCGGACGTTCGCGTTTTTAAGTCGCCCGCCTTCATTCATTGAATGTCTTTCAGATATTCCTTGAGCGCAACGAGCGGGGCATCAAGCTGCTCCATCATCTGAATCCCGGCAAATTCACCCGCCAATCTCCGCAATTCCCGCCCCAACGGCTTATCCACACCCCCAATGGCCTCCAGCGCCAATCCCACACACTCATCCACCTTCAACTGAATCGTCTCGACATCCCCCCGGCGCACCAGCAACTCAAACACATCCCGCTGGTAGTCACCCATCACCAGATCGTCACGCAAAATCGGGCTTGAATCTTCCGATTCGTAAGCCAGCTTGAGGGAGAAGAGGGCGACGGTTTCCAGGTGCAATTCCATGGGGGGAATCCTTGTGAAATGTTCTTCCGGCGAGAAGGGCAGAAGAGAGGCAGGATCAAAAGATCGCAGCCTTCGGCAGCTCCTACAGGTCGGCGCGTTGTCAGCAGAGTGTTAGCGGTGGCTTTTCTGCGGGCGAAAAAAAAGGCCTTGCAAAGCAAGACCTTTCTTAATTTTGGTGCCCCGAGGGAGACTCGAACTCCCACTCCTTTCGAAAACGGATTTTGAATCCGCCGCGTCTACCAATTCCGCCATCAGGGCTCAATGGCGGCGAAGTATAGAGATGAGATAACCGCTGGTCAATCAGGTACATGGAGAATTTTTGATATTTCCGCTAGACTTCCCGGCCCTGCTAGACGACACCCCATCATGCGCGTTGCTGACTTTACCTTCGAGCTCCCTGATTCGCTGATCGCCCGCCATCCGCTGGCCGAGCGGCGCAATAGTCGCCTGTTGACCCTGGATGGGGTCAGCGGCGCCCTGGCACACCGTCAATTCACTGATTTGCTGGAGCATTTGCGCCCCGGCGACTTGATGGTGTTCAACAATACCCGGGTGATTCCGGCGCGGCTGTTTGGCCAGAAGGCTTCCGGCGGCAAGCTGGAAATCCTGGTGGAGCGGGTGCTCGACAGTCATCGCGTGCTGGCCCATGTGCGTTCCAGCAAGTCGCCCAAGCCTGGGTCGAAGATCCTGATCGACGGCGGTGGCGAGGCGGAGATGCTGGCGCGGCACGATGCGTTGTTCGAGCTTGAGTTCACTGAGGAGGTGTTGCCGCTGCTCGACCGCGTCGGGCACATGCCGTTGCCTCCTTATATAGACCGCCCGGATGAAGGCGCCGACCGCGAGCGTTACCAGACCGTCTACGCCGAACGTTTGGGCGCGGTGGCGGCGCCGACGGCGGGGCTGCATTTCGATCAGGTGTTGATGGAGGCGATTGCCGCCAAGGGCGTCGAGACTGCGTTCGTGACCCTGCACGTCGGCGCTGGCACGTTCCAGCCGGTGCGCGTGGAGAAGATCGAAGACCACCACATGCACAGCGAATGGCTGGAAGTCGGCCAGGACGTGGTCGATGCCGTTGCCGCCTGCCGCGCTCGCGGTGGCCGGGTGGTGGCCGTGGGGACCACCAGCGTGCGCTCCCTGGAAAGCGCCGCCCGCGATGGCGTGCTCAAGCCGTTCAGCGGCGACACCGACATTTTCATCTACCCGGGCCGGCCGTTTCATGTGGTCGATGCCCTGGTCACCAACTTCCATTTGCCCGAATCCACGCTGTTGATGCTGGTTTCGGCGTTCGCCGGTTACCCCGAGACCATGGCTGCCTACAAGGCCGCCGTCGATAACGGATACCGCTTTTTCAGCTACGGTGATGCGATGTTTATCACCCGTAACCCCGCACCACGTGGCCCTGAGGAAACAGAATGAGTCGCACCAGTCGTATGTCGTTTGAGTTACTTGCTACTGACGGCAAGGCTCGTCGCGGTCGTTTGACCTTCCCGCGCGGTACCGTCGAGACCCCGGCCTTCATGCCGGTGGGCACCTACGGCACGGTCAAGGGCATGCTGCCACGGGATATCGAGGCGACTGGCGCTGAAATCATTCTGGGCAACACTTTCCACCTTTGGCTGCGCCCGGGCACGGAAGTGATCAAGAAGCACGGCGACCTGCACGATTTCATGCAGTGGAAAGGCCCGATTCTGACCGACTCCGGCGGTTTCCAGGTATTCAGCCTCGGCGCCATGCGCAAGATCAAGGAGGAGGGCGTGACCTTCGCTTCCCCGGTCGATGGCGCCAAGGTGTTCATGGGCCCGGAAGAGTCGATGCAGGTCCAGCGTGACCTAGGCTCCGACATCGTGATGATTTTCGACGAATGCACGCCGTACCCGGCCGACGAAGACGTTGCCCGCGTATCGATGGAATTGTCCCTGCGTTGGGCCAAGCGTTCGAAAGAAGCCCATGGCGACAACACGGCGGCGCTGTTCGGCATCGTTCAGGGCGGCATGCACCAGGACCTGCGCATGCGCTCCCTGGAAGGCCTCGTCAAGATCGGCTTCGACGGCCTGGCCATCGGCGGTCTGTCGGTGGGCGAGCCCAAGCATGAAATGATCAAGGTGCTGGATTACCTGCCGGGCATGATGCCGGCTGACAAACCTCGTTACCTTATGGGCGTTGGCAAACCGGAAGACTTGGTTGAGGGTGTGCGCCGCGGTGTGGACATGTTCGATTGCGTGATGCCAACCCGTAATGCCCGCAACGGGCACCTGTTCATCGATACCGGCGTGCTGAAGATCCGTAACGCGTTCCATCGCCATGATGATTCGCCGCTCGATCCGACCTGCGATTGCTATACCTGCCAGAACTTCTCCCGCGCTTATCTGCATCACCTGGACAAGTGCGGCGAAATGCTGGGAAGCATGCTCAATACCATCCATAACTTGCGCCATTATCAAGTGCTTATGGCTGGTTTGCGCGAGGCTATTCAACAGGGTACATTGGCCGCCTTTGTCGATGCCTTCTACGCCAAACGCGGGCTTCCCGTGCCGCCTTTGGACTGAGTTTTCTGACCCCAAGATTCAACATTTGCAACTGGAGTGCTAAATGAGCTTTTTTATCTCTAATGCCATGGCTGACGCCGCTGCACCTGCTGCGGGCCCAATGGGTGGCGGTTTCGAGTGGATTTTCCTGGTCGGTTTCCTGGTCATCTTCTACCTGATGATCTGGCGTCCACAGGCCAAACGCGCCAAAGAGCAGAAAAACCTGCTGAGCAGCCTGCAGAAAGGCGACGAAGTTGTGACCACCGGCGGCATCGCCGGCAAGATCACTAAAGTGGCCGACGATTTCGTCGTTCTGGAAGTTTCCGACACCGTCGAAATGAAATTCCAGAAAGGCGCCATCGCCGCCACGCTGCCAAAAGGCACGCTCAAAGCGATCTAAGTTTCAACTTCATTTTCAATCGACGGGGCGCGCAAGGCGCCCCGCGTCATAAACGGGCGGCGTGATGCTGAACAAATATCCTCTGTGGAAATACATTCTGATCCTGGCGGTGCTGGCGGTCGGTCTGATTTATTCCGCTCCCAATCTTTATCCTGATGACCCGGCCATTCAGGTCAGCGGTGCCAGCACGGCGCTGCAGGTCAATCAGGCTGATCTGGACCGTGTGAGCACTGCGCTCAAGGAGTCCGGGATCAACGTCAAGGCTGCCACCCTGGCTGCCGGCGGCAAGGGCGGGCTGATTCGCCTGACCAAGGCTGAAGACCAGTTGCCGGCCAAGGACGTTGTGCGCAAGGCATTGGGTGATGACTACGTCGTCGCGCTGAACCTGGCACAAACCACCCCGCAATGGCTGCGCAACCTCGCTGCGCACCCGATGAAGCTGGGTCTGGACTTGTCCGGTGGTGTGCACTTCCTGCTGGAAGTGGACATGGAAAAAGCCCTCGATGCACGCCTGAAAGTCTACGAAGGCGACGTCAAGAGCCTGCTGCGTAAAGAGAAGCTGCGCTATCGCAGCCTGCCGCAACTGGGCGGTGCCATCCAGCTGGGCTTCGCTGATGAAGACAGCCGCGAACAGGCGCGTTCGATCATCCGCAAGAACTTCAACGATTTCGACATTGTTCCGGCCGACCTCAATGGTCAGGCGGTGCTGCGTCTGGCGATGACCCCGGCCAAGCTGGCGGAAATCCGTGAATACTCCATCAAGCAGAACTTGACCACGGTACGTAACCGCGTCAACGAGCTGGGTGTTGCCGAACCGATCGTTCAGCGTCAGGGCGCCAACCGCATCGTGGTTGAGCTGCCGGGCGTGCAGGACACCGCCGAAGCCAAGCGTATCCTCGGCAAGACGGCCAACCTGGAGTTCCGTCTGGCTGCTGAGCCGGGTGCTTCGAAAGCCACTTCCGAGGAATTCGAGTTCCGTGAGGGCAAGCGTCCTCCTGCGCTGATCGAGCGTGGCCTGATCATCACCGGTGACCAGGTGACCGACGCCAAAGCTGGCTTCGGCGAGCATGGCACGCCGGAAGTGAACATCCGTCTGGACGGTCACGGCGGCGAGCTGATGAACCGTGCGACCCGTTCGAACGTCGGTCGCAGCATGGCGGTGATCTTCATCGAGCAACGTCCGATCACCACTTACACCAAGCAGATGGTCAACGGCGTCGAGAAAGACGTGCCGGTTCAGACCTTCAAGGAAGAGAAGAAGATCATCAGCCTGGCGACCATCCAGTCGCCGCTGGGTGCGCAGTTCCGTATTACCGGCCTGAACGGCCAGGGCGAGTCGTCCGAACTGGCGCTGCTGCTGCGTGCCGGTGGTCTGGCTGCACCGATGTACTTCGCTGAAGAACGCACCATTGGCCCGAGCCTGGGTGCCGACAACATCACCAAGGGTATCGATGCATCGCTGTGGGGCATGCTGTTCGTCTCGCTGTTCATCATGGCCATCTACCGCTTCTTCGGCCTGATCGCCACCGTCGCTCTGGCGGTGAACATGGTGATGCTGCTGGCCCTGATGTCGCTGCTGGGTGCAACGCTGACCCTGCCGGGTATCGCCGGTATCGTGTTGACCATGGGTATGGCGGTCGACGCCAACGTGCTGATCTTCTCGCGGATCCGTGAAGAGATCGCCGCCGGCATGACCGTGCAGCGCGCAATCAACGAAGGCTTCGGCCGGGCATTCACCGCGATTCTCGACGCCAACCTGACCACCTTGCTGGTCGGCGGCATCCTCTTTGCCATGGGCACCGGCCCGGTCAAGGGCTTCGCAGTGACCATGTCCCTCGGGATCTTTACCTCGATGTTCACGGCCATCATGGTGACCCGCGCGATGGTCAACCTGATCTTCGGCGGTCGTGACTTCAAGAAGTTGTGGATTTAAGGGGCTGCCATGTTACGTACAATCAACTTCATGGGCGTTCGCAACTTTGCGTTCGGCGTCACATTGTTCCTTACGGCACTGGCGATCTTCAGTGTCTTCCATAAGGGCATGAACTGGGGCCTGGACTTCACCGGCGGTACGCTCATCGAGCTGACCTACGAGCGTCCGGCCGATGTCACCAAGGTGCGTGAGCAGCTGGTGACCGCGGGTTATCACGAAGCCATCGTGCAGAACTTCGGTGCGACCACCGATTTGCTGGTGCGCATGCCTGGCGAAGACCCGCAACTGGGTCACCAGGTCGCCGAAGCCTTGCAGAAGGTGGGTGGCGAAAACCCGGCGACGGTCAAGCGTGTCGAGTTCGTCGGCCCGCAGGTGGGTGAAGAGCTGCGCGACCAGGGCGGCCTCGGCATGCTGATGGCGCTGGGCGGTATCCTGATCTACCTGGCGTTCCGCTTTCAGTGGAAGTTTGCGGTTGGTGCGATCGTATCCTTGATCCACGACGTGATCGTGACTGTCGGTATCCTGTCGTTCTTCCAGATCACCTTCGACCTGACGGTGCTGGCGGCGGTACTGGCGATCATCGGTTACTCGCTCAACGACACCATCGTGGTATTCGACCGGGTTCGCGAGAACTTCCGTGTACTGCGCAAGGCCAGCCTGATCGAGAACATCAACATCTCGACCACGCAAACCCTGCTGCGGACCATGGCGACTTCGATCTCCACCTTGCTGGCGATCGCGGCCCTGCTGTTCTTCGGTGGCGACAACCTGTTCGGTTTCTCCATTGCCCTGTTCATCGGTGTTCTGGCGGGTACTTACTCGTCGATCTACATCGCGAACGTGGTGCTGATCTGGCTGAACCTGAGCACTGAAGACCTGATTCCTCCGGCCAATACCGAGAAGGAAGTCGACGACCGTCCTTGAGGGAGTAGTCCTTAAGCGGTGTCATCCAAAAAAGGCGCGAGTTGAACTCGCGCCTTTTTTTGTGCTCCAAGGCAGGGAGAAGCGCGGACACGTTCCGCATGTGATGGTCCAGGAGGTTCATGTGAACAAGTCGATGCTGGTTGGTGCTGTACTGGGTGCTGTCGGTGTAACTGCCGGGGGTGCTGTGGCCACCTACAGCCTGGTTAAAAGCGGCCCGGAGTACGCGCAAGTACTCGCCGTTGAGCCGGTCAAGACACAAATCAAGACTCCACGTGAAGTATGCAAGGATGTAACGGTCACCCGGCAGGCGCCGGTGAAAGATCAACATCAGATCGCCGGTACGGTGGTCGGTGCATTGGCAGGTGGTCTGCTGGGTAACCAGGTTGGTGGTGGTACCGGCAAGAAGATCGCCACGGTCGCGGGCGCTGTCGGTGGTGGTTATGCCGGCAACAAGGTGCAGGAAGGCATGCAAGAGCGTGATACCTACACCACCACCCAGACCCGCTGTAACACGGTTAACGACATCAGTGACAAGGTTGTAGGTTACGACGTGCAGTATTCGCTGGATGGCAAGGAAGGCAAGGTGCGCATGGATCGTGATCCAGGCAACCAGATTCCGGTGGATAAGGAAGGCAAGTTGATCTTGTCGGAGAATCAGGCGGCTCAGTGATCTGCTGATGCCGGATTAAAAAAGAAGCACCCTGCGGGGTGCTTTTTTGTGCGCGCGATTCGTGCATCGCCACCAGTCCCCCTGTAGGAGCGAGCCTGCTCGCGAAGAACTCAAAAACGCCGCGTGAATCCTGAATGCGCGCGTAATCGTTGGCGACCATCGCGAGCAGGCTCGCTCCTACAGGGGTGGGCGGTGTTTTCGAGGATGAATTCCGGGCATAAAAAAAGCACCCCGAAGGGTGCTTTTCTGTCGCTGGAAGCTTAGCGCTTCAGCGAGGCTGGCAGGTGCGGCTGGATCGCCGTCAAAACTGCCTTGAAGCATTTGGTGTTGCCGGCAACGACGTGGCCTTTTTCAAGGAAGTCGTGACCGCCGGTGAAGTCGCTCACCAAACCGCCTGCTTCCTGGATCAGCAGGGCGCCTGCAGCCATGTCCCACTCGGACAGGCCCGACTCCCAGAAGGCGTCGAAACGGCCGGCGGCCACGTAGGCCAGGTCCAGGCTCGCCGAACCTGCGCGGCGGATGCCGGCGGTCTGGCCAACCAGGGCGCGGAACATGCCCAGGTAGTTGTCGAGGTTGTCCATCTGGTCGTCACGGAACGGGAAGCCGGTACCCAGCAGGGCGCCGTCCAGGCTGGTGCGGCCGCTGACGCGCAGGCGACGACCGTTCAGTTGAGCGCCGCGACCACGGCTGGCGGTGAATTCTTCCTGGCGAACCGGGTCCAGGACAACAGCGTGCTCAAGACGACCGCGGTATTTGCAGGCGATGCTGACAGCGAAATGAGGAATGCCGCGCAGGAAGTTGGTGGTGCCGTCCAGCGGATCGATGATCCACAGGTACTCTTCGCCTTCGATGCCGGTGCCGGCGTGCATGCCGGTCTCTTCACCCAGGATCGAGTGATTCGGGTAGGCCTTGCGCAGGGCGTCGATGATTTTCTGTTCGGCGGCACGATCCACCTCGGATACGTAATCCTTGGCGTCTTTTTCGTCGACCTTGATGGTATCCAGGCGCTCGATGGAGCGGAAGATCAATTCACTGGCGCTGCGGGCGGCGCGCAGCGCGATATTCAGCATGGGCTGCATGGATGTGTCACCTAAGGTTGTTAAAGAAAGCCGAGCATTCTATCAGAAAGTTTCTACAGGAGAAGGACGACGTTCGCTTTCATGGCTTAACGGTTGCTACAGCTGTAAGATTCGGCTCCCGATTATTGTGTTCGAGAGCGCCTCCCTTGCTGCAAAACATTCGTGTCGTCCTGGTCAATACCAGCCATCCGGGCAATATCGGCGGGGCTGCGCGTGCCATGAAGAACATGGGGCTGTCGCGGCTGGTGCTGGTCGAACCGCGCCTGTTCCCGCACCACGAGGCCGATGCCCGTGCTTCCGGTGCCGGCGACATCCTTGAAAACGCACAAGTCGTTGCCACCTTGGAAGATGCCTTGGTCGGCTGCAATCTGGTGCTCGGTACCAGTGCTCGCGACCGACGGATTCCCTGGCCGCTGCTCGACCCCCGCGAATGCGGCGCGAAAGTGGTCGAGGAAGCCGGGCAGGGTGCCCAAATCGCTCTGGTGTTCGGTCGTGAAGATTCCGGCCTGACCAATGAAGAACTGCAGCGATGTCATTATCACGTGCACATCCCATCAGACCCTGAGTTCAGCTCGCTGAACCTTGGGGCGGCGGTGCAGGTGTTGGGCTATGAAGTGCGCATGTCCTGGCTGGCGGCCCAAGGTCAGCCGAGCAAGGTCGAGAAGGAAGAAGTGGCTTCGGTGAAAAGCGCTGAGCTTGCGACCATGGATGAGCTGGAGCGATTCTATGAGCACCTCGAGCAGACCCTGGTGGCCATCGAATTCCTCGATCCGGAAAAGCCGCGGCACTTGATGGCGCGCCTGCGCCGGTTGTACGGACGCAGCTCGGTCAGCCGGGCGGAAATGAATATTTTGCGTGGCATTCTCACGGAAACCCAGAAAGCGGCCCGTGGTGAGCTACTAAACCGGAAGGATTAATGATGTTCGAGCGTTTGCGTGAAGATATCCAGAGCGTATTCCACCGAGACCCGGCGGCGCGTAACGCTTTTGAAGTCCTGACTTGCTATCCCGGCATGCACGCCATCTGGATTCACCGTTTGTCGGCGATGCTGTGGCGCGCGGACCTGAAATGGCTGGCGCGCCTGGTGTCGAACTTCGGGCGCTGGTTGACCGGGATCGAGATTCATCCGGGCGCCAAGGTCGGCCGTCGTTTCTTCATTGACCATGGCATGGGCATTGTCATCGGTGAAACGGCGGAAATCGGCGATGACGTGACCATTTATCAGGGCGTGACCCTCGGTGGTACCAGCTGGAACAAAGGCAAGCGCCACCCGACGCTGGGTGATGGTGTAGTGGTCGGGGCGGGCGCCAAGGTGCTTGGCCCGTTCACTGTTGGTGCGGGTGCGAAGGTCGGTTCCAATGCCGTGGTGACCAAAGAGGTGCCGCCGGGCGCCACTGTGGTGGGGATTCCGGGGCGGATCATCGTCAAACCCGACGAAGAGCAGGACGCCAAGCGCAAGGCCATGGCCGAGAAGATCGGTTTTGATGCCTATGGCGTGACTGAAGACATGCCTGACCCGGTGGCGCGTGCCATTAACCAGTTGCTCGATCACCTGCAGGCGGTCGATGGGCGCCTGGAGGGGATGTGCGGGGCCTTGAAGGATCTGGGCAGTAATTACTGTGCGAAAGATCTGCCTGAGCTGCGCGAAGAAGACTTCGCTTGTGTGAAGGACAAAGACGAAAGTAAAGCCGGCTGATGTCCCGTAGGAGCTGCCGAAGGCTGCGATCTTTTGATCTTGCTTTATAACGGCAAAGATCAAAAGATCGCAGCCTGCGGCAGCTCCTACAATTTCATCTGGAGCTCCTACAGGTCGTAATCAGGTAATGGCAGAGCGCTGACCGGTGTGCCATTAAGCCGCAGACCCTGCTATGATTCCGCCGCTCTTTTGCGGGTAAACCCGACTAAAGCACTAGGTCTTATAGTTGACTTAAATACTCGGGAATTGCATACTCGCCTCATTCCGAACTCCGTGGTAATTGTCCATGCGACTGACTACAAAAGGCCGATACGCCGTGACCGCCATGCTTGACCTGGCGTTGCACGCGCAGCACGGGCCCGTGTCCCTGGCCGATATCTCCGAGCGCCAAGGCATCTCCCTGTCCTACCTCGAACAGCTTTTCGCCAAGCTGCGCCGCAGCAATCTGGTGTCCAGCGTGCGTGGTCCGGGCGGTGGCTACCAATTGTCCCGCGACATGCAGGGCATTCAGGTCGCCCAGGTGATCGATGCAGTGAACGAATCGGTCGATGCAACCAAATGCCAGGGGCAGGGTGATTGCCATTCCGGCGACACTTGCCTGACTCACCACTTGTGGTGCGATCTGAGCCTGCAGATTCACGAATTTTTGAGCGGTATCAGCTTGGCTGATCTTGTGACTCGCCGTGAGGTGCAAGAAGTAGCCCAGCGTCAGGACCAGCGCCGTTGCAACAGCAAGGTGCCACGCCTGGACAAGATTGAAGCGTCCGCCGTCGAATGACAGCCGAAGAGCTAGCGGCACGCCAGCCAGCCTGATTTAGGAGATAGTCCATGAAATTGCCGATTTACCTTGATTACTCTGCGACCACCCCGGTTGATCCGCGTGTCGCGCAAAAAATGAGTGAATGCCTGCTGGTCGACGGAAACTTCGGTAACCCGGCGTCCCGTTCCCACGTGTTCGGCTGGAAAGCCGAAGAGTCCGTCGAAAACGCCCGTCGTCAGGTGGCCGATCTGGTCAACGCCGACCCGCGCGAAATCGTCTGGACCTCCGGTGCCACCGAATCCGACAACCTGGCAATCAAGGGTGCGGCGCATTTCTATGCCACCAAGGGCAAACACCTGATCACCACCAAGATCGAGCACAAGGCTGTCCTGGACACCATGCGCCAACTGGAGCGTGAAGGTTTCGAAGTGACCTACATCGAGCCTCGTACCGATGGCCTGGTGACCCCTGAGATGGTCGAAGCTGAACTGCGCGACGACACGATCCTGGTGTCGGTCATGCACGTGAACAACGAAATCGGCACCATCAACGACATCGCAGCGATCGGCGAACTGCTGCGTTCCAAGGGCATCCTGTTCCACGTCGACGCCGCTCAGTCCACCGGCAAGGTCGAGATCGACCTTTCGAAGCTGAAAGTCGACCTGATGTCCTTCTCCGCCCACAAGACCTATGGTCCTAAAGGCATCGGCGCCCTGTACGTAAGCCGCAAGCCGCGCGTACGCATCGAGGCGACCATGCACGGTGGCGGTCACGAGCGCGGCATGCGTTCCGGCACCCTGGCGACCCACCAGATCGTCGGCATGGGCGAAGCTTTCCGCGTAGCCAAGGAAGACATGGCTGCCGAGAACGCGCGCATCAAGGCGTTGAGCGACCGTTTCTACAAACAGGTCGAGCACCTGGAAGAGCTGTACGTCAACGGCAGCATGACCGCCCGCGTTCCGCACAACCTGAACCTGAGCTTCAACTACGTTGAGGGCGAGTCGCTGATCATGGCGCTCAAGGACCTGGCGGTATCGTCCGGTTCGGCCTGCACCTCGGCGTCCCTTGAGCCTTCGTACGTACTGCGCGCCCTGGGCCGCAACGACGAACTGGCACACAGCTCGATTCGTTTCACCTTCGGCCGTTTCACCACCGAAGAAGAAATCGACTACGCCGCGCGGGAAGTCTGCGAGGCCGTTACCAAGCTGCGCGCTATGTCGCCGCTGTGGGACATGTACAAAGACGGTGTCGACATTTCGAAAATCGAGTGGGCGGCACACTGATTTCAAGTCGCCGCGAACCAGCCCTGCGCACGATGGTGACAGGGCTCAAAGAGCGACTCTCTGATGAGTGAGGATTGAGAATCATGGCTTACAGCGAAAAGGTCATCGACCACTACGAAAACCCGCGCAACGTCGGCAAGATGGACGCGCAGGATCCTGATGTCGGCACCGGCATGGTCGGCGCTCCGGCGTGCGGCGACGTGATGCGCCTGCAGATCAAGGTCAACGACGCCGGCATCATCGAAGATGCCAAGTTCAAGACTTACGGCTGCGGTTCGGCTATCGCTTCCAGCTCCCTCGCCACCGAGTGGATGAAGGGCAAGACCCTGGACGAAGCGGAAACCATCAAGAACACCCAGCTGGCTGAAGAACTGGCCCTGCCGCCAGTGAAAATCCACTGCTCGGTACTCGCTGAAGACGCCATCAAGGCGGCTGTTCGCGATTACAAGCAGAAGAAAGGCTTGATCTGATTTTCGAGTTTTGGCGACGAGTAAGGAGTCACCGATGGCTATCAGCATGACAGAAGCGGCTGCTCGACACGTGCGGCGCTCCCTCGACGGGCGCGGCAAAGGTGAAGGGATCCGTCTGGGTGTTCGCACCACAGGCTGTTCCGGTCTTGCCTATGTGCTGGAGTTTGTCGACGAGGTGGTTGCAGAGGATCAGGTGTTCGAAAGTCACGGCGAAAAAGTGATTATCGACCCGAAAAGCCTGGCCTACCTGGACGGCACCGAGCTCGATTTCGTCAAGGAAGGGTTGAACGAAGGCTTCAAGTTCAACAACCCCAACGTACGCGGTGAATGTGGCTGCGGCGAGAGCTTCAACATCTGAGGCTTGTCGTGGGTACTCCTTGTCATTTCGCTTTATTCGAGCTGCAACCGAGTTTCGATCTGGACCTCGATCAGCTGGCTACGCGCTACCGTGAGTTGGCGCGCAGTGTTCATCCGGACCGCTTTGCCGACGCTTCCGAGCGAGAGCAACGGTTGGCGCTGGAGCAATCCGCGAGCCTCAACGAGGCCTACCAGACGCTCAAGAGTCCACCCAAGCGCGCGCGTTACCTGCTCGCCTTGAATGGTGGCGAGCTGCCGCTGGAGGTCACGGTGCATGATCCGGAGTTTCTTTTGCAGCAGATGGAGCTGCGTGAAGAGCTCGAGGACTTGCAGGACAGCGCCGACCTCGATGGCGTTGCCGTCTTCAAGCGTCGCCTGAAGGCTGCCCAGGATGAACTGAACCAAAGCTTCGCAGCTTGTTGGAACGATGCCGCGCAACGTGAACGGGCCGAACGCCTGATGCGGCGCATGCAGTTTCTCGACAAGCTCACCTACGAAGTGCGCCAGTTAGAAGAGCGCCTCGACGATTAACCCAGTGCCGCTCCGGTCGCACGCCTGATATACAGATAAGTCCTGATAACGATGGCCCTACTGCAGATCGCCGAACCCGGCCAAAGTCCTCAACCGCACCAGCGTCGTCTGGCTGTGGGGATCGACTTGGGCACTACCAATTCGCTGGTCGCTGCATTGCGCAGTGGTCTTTCCGAGCCGCTTGCCGACGCAGAAGGGCGGGTCATCCTGCCGTCTGCCGTGCGCTACCACGCCGATCGCGTCGAGGTTGGCGAATCCGCCAAGCTGGCCGCCGCTACCGACCCTCTGAATACTGTGCTGTCGGTCAAGCGCTTGATGGGGCGTGGTCTGTCCGACGTCAAGCAATTGGGCGATCAGCTGCCGTACCGTTTTGTCGACGGCGAGTCGCACATGCCGTTCATCGAGACGATCCAGGGCCCGAAAAGCCCGGTCGAAGTCTCCGCCGATATCCTCAAGGTCCTGCGTCAGCGCGCTGAGGCGACGCTGGGTGGCGAGCTGGTGGGCGCGGTGATCACCGTTCCGGCCTATTTCGATGACGCTCAACGTCAAGCCACCAAGGATGCAGCCAAACTGGCCGGTCTGAACGTGCTGCGTTTGCTCAATGAGCCGACCGCTGCGGCAGTGGCTTATGGTCTGGATCAGCACGCTGAAGGTCTGGTCGCCATTTATGACCTGGGCGGCGGCACCTTCGACATTTCGATTCTGCGCCTCACCGGCGGTGTCTTCGAAGTCCTGGCTACCGGCGGCGACAGCGCCCTGGGTGGCGATGACTTCGACCACGCGATCGCTGGCTGGATCATCGAGAGCGCTGGTCTGTCCGCCGACCTCGATCCGGGTACGCAGCGCAACTTGCTGCAAACCGCCTGTGCGGCCAAGGAAGCCCTGACCAATGCGGCGGTCGTTGACGTTGCCTATGGCGACTGGAAAGCCGGGCTGACCCGCGAAGCCTTCAATGCGCTGATCGAGCCGATGGTCGCTCGCAGCCTGAAAGCCTGCCGTCGTGCGGTGCGTGATTCCGGTATCGAGCTGGACGACGTGCATGCCGTGGTCATGGTGGGTGGTTCGACTCGCGTTCCTCGCGTTCGCGACGCCGTCGCCGAAGCTTTCGGTCGCCAGCCGCTGACTGAAATCGATCCGGATCAAGTGGTGGCCATCGGTGCTGCGATCCAGGCCGATACCCTGGCCGGTAACAAGCGCGATGGCAGCGAATTGCTGCTGCTGGATGTGATTCCATTGTCCCTGGGGTTGGAAACCATGGGCGGCCTGATGGAGAAGGTGATTCCGCGCAACACCACCATCCCCGTCGCCCGCGCCCAGGACTTCACTACTTACAAAGACGGCCAGTCGGCCATGGCGATCCATGTGTTGCAGGGTGAGCGCGAGCTGATCAGCGACTGTCGCTCCCTGGCACGCTTCGAGCTGCGCGGGATTCCGGCGATGGTGGCCGGTGCGGCGAAGATTCGCGTGACCTTCCAGGTCGACGCCGACGGTCTGCTCAGCGTTTCCGCCCGCGAACTGGGTTCGGGCGTCGAGGCCAGCATCCAGGTCAAGCCGTCCTATGGCCTGACCGACGGTGAAATCGCCAAGATGCTCAAGGATTCGTTCCAGCACGCCAACGACGACAAGGTTGCCCGCGTATTGCGTGAGCAGCAGGTCGACGCCCAGCGCCTGATCGAAGCGGTACAGGCGGCTCTGGAGGCGGATGGCGAGCGTTTGCTCGACGCCGACGAGCGCATGGTCATCGAGCTGCAGATGCAGGAACTGAGCGAACTGATGAAAGGTACCGATGGTTACGCCATCGAGCAGCAGACCAAGCGTCTGTCGCAAGTGACCGATGCCTTTGCCGCCCGCCGCCTGGACTCGACGGTGAAAGCCGCACTGGCGGGGCGCAACCTGAATGAGATTGAGGAATAACGATGCCGCAGGTCATTTTTCTGCCACACGAAAAGTTTTGCCCGGAAGGCATGGTCGTGGAGGCTGAGACGGGTATTTCCATTCTCGAGCTGGCCCATGAGCACCATATCGAGATGGAAAGTGCCTGTGGCGGCGTCTGCGCCTGCACCACCTGCCACTGCATCATCCGCGAGGGTTTCGACTCGCTGGAAGAGGCTGACGAGCTGGAAGAGGACTATCTTGACAAGGCTTGGGGGCTCGAAGCTCAATCGCGCCTGGGTTGCCAGGCCAAGGTCGGCACCGAAGACCTGACCGTCGAGATTCCGAAGTACTCGCTCAACCACGCAGCCGAAGCACCGCACTGATTCAAGGAATTGTCATGAAACTCAAGTGGACTGATGTGCTGGAGATCGCGATCCAGCTGGCTGAAAGCAAGCCCGACGTGGACCCTATGTCGGTCAACTTCGTCGATCTGCGTAAATGGGTGATGGAACTGCCCGATTTCGACGACATGCCTGAGCATTGTGGCGAGAAGATCCTGGAGGCCATTCAGGCCCACTGGATCGAAGAACGCGACTGAGCCACGCCGCAGGTTAGGCAATACCCGAGAACCCGCGTATAATTCGCGGGTTTAATTTTTCGTAAATTACCGTTTCTGGAGTTACACCATGGCTGTTCAACGTACTTTCTCCATCATCAAGCCTGACGCCGTTGCAAAAAACGTGATCGGCGAGATCACCACTCGTTTCGAAAAAGCTGGCCTGCGCGTTGTAGCTTCGAAACTCAAGCAACTGTCCAAAGCCGAAGCCGAAGGCTTCTACGCTGAGCACAGCGCTCGTGGTTTCTTCAACGACCTGGTTGCTTTCATGATCTCCGGTCCGGTTGTCGTTCAGGTTCTGGAAGGCGAAAACGCTATCGCTCTGAACCGTGAGCTGATGGGCGCTACCAACCCTAAAGAAGCTGCTGCCGGTACCATCCGCGCTGACTTCGCTGACTCCATCGACGCCAACGCTGTACACGGTTCGGACTCCGAAGCCGCTGCCGCTCGCGAAATCGCATACTTCTTCGCAGCTACTGAAGTAACCACTCGCTAAGCATTGGCTTAAGAGTGAAGGTGAATCCATGACGACATCGACTGTAAAAACTAACCTGCTGGGTCTGACTCAGCTGGAAATGGAAAAATTCTTCGACTCAATCGGGGAGAAGCGTTTCCGTGCCGGTCAGGTAATGAAATGGATTCACCACTTTGGTGTCGATGATTTCGATGCCATGACGAACGTCAGCAAGGTTTTGCGCGAAAAGCTCAAGGCTGTTGCCGAGGTCCGTGGTCCCGAAGTGGTCAGTGAGGACATTTCCAGCGACGGCACCCGTAAATGGGTGGTGCGCGTGGCGTCCGGCAGCTGCGTCGAGACCGTGTACATTCCCCAGGGCAAACGCGGCACCTTGTGCGTTTCGTCCCAGGCAGGCTGTGCCCTGGATTGCAGTTTCTGCTCCACCGGCAAGCAAGGCTTCAATAGCAACCTCACCGCCGCCGAAGTCATCGGCCAGGTGTGGATTGCCAACAAATCCTTTGGCAGCGTCCCGGCAACCGTCGACCGTGCCATCACCAACGTGGTGATGATGGGCATGGGTGAGCCGCTGCTGAACTTCGACAACGTCGTTGCAGCCATGCATTTGATGATGGACGACCTGGGCTATGGCATTTCCAAACGCCGTGTGACCCTGTCGACCTCCGGCGTGGTGCCGATGATCGATGAACTCTCCAAGCACATCGACGTCTCCCTGGCATTGTCCCTGCACGCACCGAATGACGCATTGCGTAACCAATTGGTGCCGATCAACAAGAAGTATCCGCTTAAGATGCTGCTCGAGTCGTGCCAGCGCTACATGTCGAGCCTCGGCGAAAAGCGCGTACTGACCATCGAGTACACCTTGCTCAAAGACATCAATGACAAGGTTGAGCACGCCGTGGAAATGATCGAGCTGCTGAAGAACATCCCGTGCAAGATCAACCTGATCCCGTTCAATCCGTTCCCGCATTCCGGGTATGAGCGTCCGAGCAATAACGCGATTCGTCGTTTCCAGGATCAGCTTCATCATGCCGGTTTCAACGTCACCGTCCGCACTACCCGCGGTGAAGACATCGACGCCGCCTGTGGTCAATTGGTAGGGCAGGTGCTGGATCGCACCCGTCGCAGCGAACGTTACATCGCCGTGCGCGAGTTGAACGCCGACAGCGATCTGGCGACGAACGCTGCGAACAACAACTAAGAGAGGATCTCTATGTCCCTGCGCTTTGCGCTGCTTTTGCTGTTGGCCAGCCTGTGTGCTGGCTGCGTGCTTTCGGGCGACTACAACCCGATGAAGACCAGCAAGGGCCGTGATGAAGCGCGGGAGGCGTACGTTCAGTTGGGTATCGGGTATTTGCAGCAGGGGATGACCGAGCGCGCCAAGGTCCCACTGAAAAAAGCCTTGGAGCTGGATAGTGCCGACCCTGATGCCAACGCGGCGCTGGGGCTGGTGTTCCAGGCCGAGATGGAACCGGAGCTGGCCGACGAGCATTTTCGCAAGGCGCTGTCTTCCCGTCCCGCCGATGCACGAATCCTCAATAACTACGGCAGTTTTTTGTTCGAGCAGAAACGTTACAAGGAAGCCTACGAGCGCTTTGAGCAAGCCGCCGCCGATACCCTGTATCCTGAGCGTTCGCGGGTGTTCGAGAACCTCGGCATGACCGCTGCGATGCTTGGTCAGCGCGATCTGGCCCGGCAGCAACTGGAAAAAGCCCTGCGCCTGAACCGTCAGCAACCTCGTGCATTGCTGGAAATGGCTGAGTTGTCTTACGAAGACAGGCATTATGTGCCCGCGCATGACTATTACGACCGTTTTAGCCAGCTCTCCGAACAAAATGCACGTAGTCTATTGCTCGGCATTCGGCTGGCAAAAGTGTTTGAAGACCGCGACAAGGCCGCAAGTAAGGGCCTGCAACTAAAAAGACTCTATCCCGGTACGCCGGAATATCAGCAATACCTGTCGGAGCAATGATGAAAGCGGCGCATCCTGAAGTTGTAGCAGCGAATCGCGTTAACCCCGGTGAGATTTTGCGCCAGGCCCGCGAAAGCAATGGCTGGTCGCTGGCCGAAGTGGCCCTCAAGCTCAACCTCACCACCACTTCCCTGAGCAATCTGGAAGCCGGCGCTTTCGACAAGCTGCCCGGGCATACTTTTGCCCGTGGTTATATTCGTACCTATGCCAAATTGCTCGGCATGGACCAGGCCGTACTGGTCCAGCAATTCGACCAATCCACCGGCACCGATTCCCAGGGCAGCAATGTTCACAGTCTGGGGCGTATCGAAGAGCCGGTCCGGGTCTCCCACACCATCCTGCGAATCGTCAGCCTGCTGTTGCTGATCGCGGTGATCGGTGGCGGTTTCGTCTGGTGGCAGGATCAGACCTCGATGCGTACCAAGGACCTGATCGGGCTGGTTCCGGAACACGTTGAAGTCGAAGGCGCCGACGGTACTACGCAGATTCATCCGCTGGACGAGCCGGAAGACCAGGCTGTCGTGGAAGGTCAGACCGAAGGCGGAACCGTCCTCGTGCTGCCACAGGCCGACACTGCGGCTCAAGTGCCGGCTGATGCTCAGGCGACTGCGCCGGCCGTCCCTGCAGCGCCGGCAACACCCGCCGCACCCGCTCACAATCCGGCGCCAGTTGTCGCGACGCCAGTGACGCCGGCAACGCCAGCGCCGGCGGTGCCTGCTGTCCCGGCCCCGGTCGTGACTGCTCCGGCAGCCCCGAGCGCGCAGGCTCCAGCGGTAACCGCACCAGTGGCCGGTCAAGGCCAGGTTCAAGTGCAGTTCACCGCCGATTGCTGGACACAAGTGACCGACGGTAGCGGCAAGGTACTGTTCAGTGGTCTCAAGCGCAAAGGCACCAGCCTGGCATTCAATGGTAAACCACCATTTACCGTGCGCCTGGGCTTTGCCCGCGGCGCTCAGGTCAGCTACAACGGCCAGCCGGTTGATGTCGCTCCGTTCACCAGTGGCGAGACTGCTCGCCTGAAGTTGGGTCAATAAGTCATGCACGGCGAATCTCCAATCAAACGTCGCGAATCCCGCAAGATCTGGGTCGGTAACGTGCCTGTTGGCGGCGATGCACCTATCGCTGTGCAGAGCATGACCAACAGCGACACCAACGATGTCGCGGCCACCGTCGCGCAAATCAATCGTCTGGAAGCGGCCGGCGTCGATATCGTGCGGGTCTCCGTTCCGGACATGGACGCCGCCGAAGCCTTCGGCAAGATCAAGCAACTGGTCAAGGTGCCCTTGGTTGCCGACATTCACTTCGATTACCGGATCGCTTTGCGCGTAGCTGAACTGGGTGTCGACTGCCTGCGGATCAACCCGGGCAACATCGGCCGCGAAGACCGTGTGCGCGCAGTGGTCGATGCCGCCCGTGACCGCGGGATCCCGATCCGTATCGGCGTGAACGCCGGTTCCCTGGAAAAGGACCTGCAAAAGAAATACGGCGAGCCGACCCCGGCTGCACTGGTCGAGTCTGCCTTGCGTCACGTCGAGCACCTTGAACGCCTGAACTTCCAGGACTTCAAGGTCAGCGTGAAAGCATCCGACGTGTTCATGGCCGTCGAAGCCTACCGCCTGCTGGCCAAGGAAATCGTCCAGCCGCTGCACCTGGGCATCACTGAAGCCGGTGGTTTGCGTTCAGGCACGGTGAAATCCGCCGTGGGCCTCGGTATGCTGCTCGCCGAAGGGATCGGCGATACTATCCGCATCTCGTTGGCGGCCGACCCGGTCGAGGAAGTGAAAGTCGGCTACGACATTCTCAAATCGCTGCACCTGCGGTCCCGTGGCATCAACTTCATCGCCTGCCCGAGCTGCTCGCGGCAGAATTTCGATGTGGTCAAGACCATGAACGAGCTGGAAGGGCGCCTCGAAGACTTGCTGGTACCGCTGGATGTCGCGGTCATCGGTTGCGTGGTCAACGGCCCGGGCGAAGCCAAGGAAGCCCATATCGGCTTGACCGGCGGTACGCCGAACCTGATTTACATCGACGGCAAGCCGTCGCAGAAACTGACGAATGACAATCTGGTGGATGAGCTGGAACGCTTGATCCGCCAGAAAGCGGCTGAAAAGGTCGAAGCTGACGCTGCCGTTATTGCGCGCGGCTAAGCCTGGCTAAAAAGAGCCGAACGAATTAAGGAATTTAAGTGAGCAAGTCTCTGCAAGCCATTCGTGGCATGAACGACATCCTGCCCGAACAGACTCCCCTGTGGCGTCATTTCGAAGGCACCGTTTCGCGTCTGCTGGATAACTACGGTTACAAGCAGATCCGCATGCCGATCGTCGAGTTCACCGAACTGTTCAAGCGTTCCATCGGTGAAGTGACCGACATCGTCGAAAAAGAGATGTACACCTTCGACGACCGCAACGGCGACTCCCTGACCCTGCGCCCTGAAGGCACGGCGGCCTGCGTGCGCGCAGTGCTGGAACACGGCATCACCGGCGGTGGCCAGGTTCAGAAACTCTGGTACATCGGCCCGATGTTCCGCCACGAACGTCCGCAGAAAGGCCGTTATCGCCAGTTCCACCAGATCGGTGTCGAAGTGTTCAACCTCGACGGTCCGGACATCGACGCCGAGCTGATCGTGCTGACCTGGCGTCTGTGGGGCGAACTGGGCATCCGCGATGCGGTAAAACTCGAGCTCAACAGCCTGGGCACCAGCGAATCCCGTGGTCGTTATCGTGAAGCGCTGGTCGAGTACCTCTCGGCGCACATGGACAAGCTCGACGAAGACAGCCAGCGTCGCCTGAAAACCAACCCGCTGCGGGTTCTTGATACCAAGAATGCCGACACCCAGGCGGTACTGGTCGATGCGCCGAAAATGGCCGACTACCTCGACGAAGAGTCCCGCGTTCACTTCGAGGGCCTCAAGGCTCGCCTGGACGCCGCCGGCATTCCTTACGTGATCAACCCGAAGCTGGTTCGCGGGCTGGATTACTACAGCAAGACCGTTTTCGAGTGGGTCACCGACAAGCTCGGCGCCCAGGGCACCGTATGTGCCGGTGGCCGTTACGACGGTCTGGTGGAGCAGATGGGCGGCAAGCCGACCGCTGGCGTTGGTTTTGCCATGGGTATCGAACGCCTGGTGCTGCTGCTGGAAACCCTGGAGCAGATCCCGCAAGAGATCTCCCGTCAGGTCGATGTCTACCTCTGTGCCTTCGGTGAAGCCGCCGAGCTGGCTGGCCTGACCCTGGCGGAGCGCGTACGTGATCAGTTGCCCAACCTGCGCCTGCAAGTGAATGCCGGTGCCGGCAGTTTCAAAAGCCAGTTCAAGAAAGCCGACAAGAGCGGCGCGCTGTATGCGCTGATCCTCGGTGACGACGAAATGGACCGGCAAGTGGTAGGTTTCAAACCCCTGCGAGGCCAGGGCGAACAACAAAGCATTGCCTGGGATGCGCTTGCCGCGCACCTGGCCACCTGCGTCGTGCAGGGTTGAAGCTGTCTAAACAGCCGAATTAGCGATTAAGGAGTATTGGGGTGTCGAGTACCGAAGACGAACATGTGGCGGAATTGAAGGAATGGTGGTCACGCAACGGTAAGCCCCTGGTCACTGGCGGCCTGTTGGCGCTGGTCATCGTGTTCGGCTGGCAGGCGTTCCACAAGTATCAGAGCAATCAGTCGCAAGGCGCCTCGATGCTCTATCAGCAATTGCTCGAAACCACGCTGACGCCTGACGGCAAACCCGATGCGGCCCGTGTTTCGGACCTGGCCCGCAAGCTCAACAGCGAGTTCGGCGGCAGCGCCTACGCGCAGTACGGCAACCTGTTCGTGGCCAAGGTGGCGGTCGACAGCGGCAAGCTGGACGACGCGGCCAGCGAGCTCAAAGCCATTGTCGACAAACCGGCCAACCCGGCGCTGGGTGAAATCGCCCGTCAGCGTCTGGCCCAGGTACTCGGCGCACAGAACAAGGCCGACGAAGCACTGAAGCTGCTCGAAGGCGATACCGACAAGGCATTCCTGGCCACTCGCGAAGAGCTCAAGGGCGACCTGCTGGTGCAGTTGGGTCGTACCGATGAGGCGAGCGCGGCGTATCAAAAAGCCAAGGCGGCACTGTCGGATGAAGCGGCGGTCGGCGGCCTGCAAATCAAGCTGGACGACCTGGCCAAAGGGGATGCGTGACGTGATTCGTTGGAAACATGCAGCATTGCTGGCCCTGGCCTTGTTGGCCGCGGGTTGCAGCAGCAACAGCAAAAAAGAATTGCCTCCGGCCGAACTGGTCGACTTCAAGGAAGAAGTGGTTCTGCACAAGCAGTGGAGTCGTTCGATCGGTGACGGTCAGGGCGAAACCTACAACATGCTGGTTCCGGCCATCGATGGCGATACCATCTATGCCGCCGACGTCACTGGTGTGTTGATGGCGATGGACCGCAACACGGGCGACGTCAAATGGAAGAAAGATCTCGAGCTGCCTGTCTCCGGCGCTGTTGGCGTAGGTTACGGTCTGGTCACCATCGGTACGCTCAAGGGTGAAATCGTTGCCCTGGACGCTATCAACGGTGAAGAGAAGTGGCGCGCTCGCGTGTCCAGCGAAGTGCTGGCTCCGCCAGCCAACAACGGTGACGTTGTGGTGGTTCAGACCCAGGACGATCGCCTGATCGGCCTGGATGCCTCCACCGGTAACCGTCGCTGGATCTATGACAGCACGCCTGCGGTACTGACCCTGCGTGGTACCAGTGCGCCGATCGTGACCAACCGCCTCGCGGTGGCTGGCCTGTCGACCGGTAAAGTGGTTGCCGTGGATATCTCCAACGGCGTACCGGTGTGGGAACAGCGCGTAGCGATCCCGCAAGGTCGTTCGGAGCTGGAGCGTGTGGTCGATATCGACGGTGGCTTGCTGCTGTCGGGCGAGACGCTGTATGTCGCCAGCTATCAGGGGCGCGTTGCCGCTCTGGACCTGCAAAGCGGCCGTCAGCTCTGGCAGCGTGATGCTTCCAGCTACGCCGGTGTCGCCCAGGGTTTGGGCACCGTTTATGTGAGCCTGTCTTCGGGCACCGTTGAAGGCGTCGACGAGCGTTCCACCACAGCCTTGTGGAGCAACGATTCGCTGGCCCGTCGTCAACTGTCGGCCCCGGAAGTGTTCTCCAGCTACGTTGCAGTCGGTGACCTGGAAGGTTACCTGCACCTGCTGAGTCAGGTGGACGGTCGTTTCGTCGGCCGCGAGCGCATCGACAGCGACGGCCTGCGTGCCCGTCCGCTGGTGATGGGTGACACGATTTATGTATATGGCAACAGCGGCAAACTGGAAGCCCTGACCATCAAGTAACAACTATGCTTGGGGTTAACCACTCCAGGCTGCTTCACTTGTGGCTATGAATGTGGGAGCGAGCTTGCTCGCGATGGACGTCAACGATTACGTTTGCGTCCTGAATAAACGCGGTGTCCTGGCGTTTTTCGTCGGAACGCCGCCCGGAGCCGGCTCGCTCCCACAGACAAGCGCGCAGTGTTGCCCCGAGCACCAGCCGCTGCCACGCAGCGGCTTTTGTATTTTCTGAAATAACGAAGTGGAGAGCCGCATGGTTCCCGTAATCGCCCTGGTGGGCCGACCAAACGTCGGCAAGTCCACCTTGTTCAACCGCCTGACCAGGACTCGTGATGCCATCGTCGGCGACTTGTCCGGTCTGACCCGTGATCGCCAGTACGGTGAGGCCAAGTGGCAAGGGCGTTCCTACATTCTGGTCGACACCGGTGGTATCTCCGGTGACGAGCACGGTATGGACGAAAAAATGGCCGAGCAATCGCTGCTGGCCATTGAAGAAGCGGATGTAGTGCTGTTCCTGGTAGATGCCAAGGCCGGTTTTACCGCCGCCGACCAGATGATCGCCGAGCATTTGCGCAAACGTAACAAGCGTTCCTATGTGGTTGCCAACAAGGTCGACAACATCGACCCTGAAATGGCCCGCGCCGAATTCGCTCCGTTGGGCATGGGACACGCGATCCCGATCGCTGGCGCTCATGGTCGTGGCATTACTCAGATGCTGGAAATCGCCCTGAGCGAATTCCCGAAAGACGAAGAAGAGCCGGAAGAAGGCGAGGAAGAAGACGTCGCCGAAGGCGAGGAAGCCAAGCGCATTCCTGGCCCAAGCGAAAAAGACGGGATCAAGATCGCGATCATCGGCCGTCCGAACGTCGGCAAGTCGACCCTGGTCAACCGCATGCTCGGCGAAGACCGGGTCATCGTCTACGACCAGCCCGGCACCACCCGCGACAGTATCTACATCCCGTTCGAGCGTAACGACGAGAAGTACACGCTGATCGACACCGCCGGTGTGCGCAAGCGCGGCAAGATCCACGAAGAAGTCGAAAAGTTCTCCGTGGTCAAAACCCTGCAAGCGATCAAAGACGCCAACGTGGTGATCTTCGTGATGGACGCCCGCGAAGGCGTGGTGGACCACGACCTCAACCTGCTGGGCTTTGCCCTCGAGGCCGGTCGTGCATTGGTCATCGCGATCAACAAGTGGGACGGCATGACGCCGAGCGAGCGCGACTTCGTCAAGATCGAGTTGCAGCGTCGCCTGTTCTTCGTCGAGTTTGCCGATATTCACTTTATCTCGGCACTGCACGGCACCGGCGTGGGCAACCTCTACGCCTCGGTACAGAACTCGTTCAAATCCGCAGTAACCCGCTGGCCGACCAACCGCCTGACCCAGATCCTGGAAGATGCGGTCGGTGAGCACGCCCCTCCGATGGTCAACAACCGCCGGATCAAGCTGCGTTACGCCCACTTGGGTGGTGCGAACCCGCCGATCATCGTGATTCACGGTAACCAGATCGAGAAGGTGCCGAAGTCTTACGTTCGTTACCTGGAAAACACTTACCGTCGTGTTCTGAAGTTGGTCGGTACGCCGATCCGCATCGAGTTCAAGGGCGGCGAGAACCCGTACGAAGGCAACAAGAACACGCTCACCGACCGTCAGGTCAACAAGAAGCGTCGCTTGATGTCGCACCACAAGAAAGCCGACAAGAAGCGCCGCGACAAGCGCTGATTCACGGCTCGCCCACGCTGCTGGTGTGGGCGCATTTGTGGCGAGGGGGCTTGCCCCCGTTCGGCTGCGAAGCAGTCGCAAATCGATCAATGTGTTTCATCAGAAGCACCTCGATTACAGGTTTGGGGGCCGCTTCGCGACCCAACGCGGGCAAGCCCGCTCGCCACAGGTATTGCGGTGAATGTATTAGAAGAAGGGCGCCGGTTGGCGCCCTTTTTTTATGGGCGCCGTTTGGGCTATCCTCGGACTCCCCCGCGCCGCCGTAGAGCCGGGTGTAGAGCAGGGAACCACCGATGATCACCAGCAAGCTGCCGAATGTCGGCATCACTATCTTCACTCAGATGTCTCAGCTCGCGGCACAGACCGGCGCGCTCAATCTGTCTCAGGGCTTTCCCGATTTCGCGGCCCCGCAGGCCCTGTGCGATGCGGTCGGCCGGCATATCGCCAGCGGCCATAACCAATATTCGCCAATGACCGGGCTACCGGTGTTGCGTCAGCAGATCGCGGCGAAGATCGCCCGCAGCTATGGTGTCAAGGTCGATGCCGATATCGAAGTGACGGTCACCCCCGGTGCGACCCAGGCGATCTTTTGCGCCATCCAGGCAGTTATCCACAGCGGTGACGAAGTCATCGTGTTTGACCCGGCCTACGACAGCTACGAGCCCTCGGTAGAACTGGCCGGCGGTCGTTGCGTGCACGTGCAACTGGGCCTCGACGATTTCAGCATCGATTTCCAGAAGCTCGCCGATGCCTTGAGCCCGCGCACGCGGATGATCATTCTCAACACCCCGCATAACCCTAGTGGTGCGTTGATCAGCCGTGCCGAACTCGACCAGTTGGCAGCGTTGATCCGCGATCGCGATATCTATGTGATCAGCGACGAAGTCTACGAGCACCTGGTGTATGACGGCGTACCCCACGTTAGCGTGCTGGCCCATGAAGAGCTGTATCAGCGTGCATTCGTGGTCAGCTCCTTCGGCAAGACCTACCACGTCACCGGCTGGAAAACCGGCTACGTTGTCGCGCCGCCGGCCCTGACGGCGGAATTGCGCAAGGTGCACCAGTACGTCAGTTTCTGCGGCGTGACACCGCTGCAGTATGCCTTGGCCGATTTCATGGCCGAGCATCCTGAACACGTTGAAGAGCTGCCGGACTTCTATCAGGCCAAGCGTGATTTGTTCTGCGATCTGCTGGCGCCGTCGCGTTTCAGTTTCACCCGGGTGACCGGTACCTATTTCCAGTTGGTCGATTACTCGCAGATCCGCCCGGACCTCAATGACGTCGAAATGGCCCTGTGGATGACGCGTGAGCATGGCGTGGCGAGTATCCCGATTTCCGTGTTCTACCAGACGCCACCAGAAGGCCAGCGCCTGGTGCGACTGTGCTTTGCCAAGCGTGAGGAGACCCTGCGGGAAGCCGCGGAAAAACTATGCGTGATCTGAGTGCTTTGCCCAATCTGAACGTGGCGCTGATCCAGACGTCCCTGGCCTGGCACGACCGTCAGGCCAATCTGGAGCATTTCGAGCCATTGCTGGAGCAGGCTCGTGGCGCTGACCTGATCATCCTGCCGGAGATGTTCACTACCGGTTTTTCCATGGAGTCCGAGACCCTCGCTGAAGCGGAAAATGGTCCGACCAGCAAATGGCTGCGTGCTCAGGCGGCGCAACTTGATGCAGTGATTACCGGCAGCGTGATCGTTCAGGCGGCCGATGGCAGCCATCGCAATCGCCTGCTGTGGGCACGCCCGGACGGTGAGGTGCTGCATTACGACAAGCGTCATCTGTTTCGCATGGCCGGCGAGCACAATCACTACACCCCCGGCGAGCGCCAAGTGCAGTTCGAGCTCAAGGGCTGGCGCGTGCGACCGCTGATTTGCTACGACCTGCGCTTTCCGGTGTGGAGCCGCGACGCCCAGGACACCGACCTGCTGCTGTATACCGCCAACTGGCCGGGTGCACGGCGCCAGCACTGGAACCGCCTGTTGCCGGCGCGGGCGATCGAGAACCTGTGCTATGTGGCAGCAGTGAACCGCATTGGGACTGATGGCAAGGGCTTCGCGTACACCGGTGACAGCCAGGTGCTGGATTTCCAGGGTGAGACGTTGCTCAGTGCCGGGGAGGCTGACGGGGTGTTCAAGGTGGTGCTGGATGCGGCAGAGCTGGCGGCATATCGGCAGCGGTTTCCGGCGAATCTGGATGCCGATACCTTCGAGTTCACCTGAAATCTTTACTGTCTGACCGGGCCTCATCGCGAGCAAGCTCGCTCCCACAGTGGTTCGGTGTGAACGCGGACGCTGTGGGAGACACCTTCGAGTTCACCTGAAATCTTTACTGTCTGACCGGGCCTCATCGCGAGCAAGCTCGCTCCCACAGTGGTTCGGTGTGAACGCGGACACTGTGGGAGCGAGCTTGCTCGCGATGGGGCCGCGACAGGCAACACAAAACGGACAGGCAAACAAAAAGGCCCCAGGGTTCTCACCCCGGGGCCTTTTGCATTTCGGCGATGGCTTACGCCGCTTTCGCTTCCGGCTGGCTCAGCGAACGGTTCAGTGCACTGAACAGCGCCTTGAAGCTGGCAGTAGTGATGTTTTCGTCGATGCCGACGCCATGCACCGCGCGTTCGCCGTTCACTCGCAGTTCAATGTAGGCCGCGGCCCTGGCATTGGTGCCCGCGCCGATGGCGTGCTCGTTATAGTCCATGATTTCCACCGGTACCGGCAGGCCGGCCACCAGCGCTTCCAGGGCGCCGTTGCCCTTGCCGCGCCAGTGCAGGTTGGTCTCGCCCTGGCCTTTGCTGGCCACTTCCACTTCAACGGCGCTGTGACCGTTTTCCTCCTGCAGGCGATGGCTGACCAGCGCATACGGAGTGTTGGCCTGCAAGTACTCGCTGTGCAGCAGCGCGTGGATTTGCTGGGCGGTCATTTCCAGGCCGAGGCGGTCGGTTTCACGCTGCACCACCTGGCTGAACTCGATCTGCATGCGACGCGGCAGGCTGATGCCGTATTCCTGTTCCAGGAGGTAGGCGATGCCACCCTTGCCCGACTGGCTGTTGACGCGGATGACCGCCTCGTAGCTGCGGCCGATGTCGGCCGGGTCGATCGGCAAGTACGGTACTTCCCACAATTCGTCCGGTTTCTGTTGGGCAAAGCCCTTGCGAATCGCATCCTGGTGCGAGCCGGAGAATGCGGTGTGAACCAGGTCGCCGACGTACGGGTGGCGCGGGTGCACCTGGATCTGGTTGCACTCTTCGACGACTTTGCGCACGCCGTCGATGTCGGAGAAGTCCAGCTCAGGGTTGATGCCCTGGGTGTAGAGGTTCAGGGCCACGGTCACCAGGTCGACGTTACCGGTACGCTCGCCGTTGCCGAACAGGCAGCCTTCGACGCGGTCGGCGCCAGCCATCAGGCCCAGTTCGGTGGCAGCCACGCCAGTGCCACGGTCGTTGTGGGTGTGCAGGCTGATGATCACGCTGTCACGACGGTTGATGTGACGGCCGAACCATTCGATCTGGTCGGCATAGATGTTCGGGGTCGCGCATTCCACCGTGGCCGGCAGGTTGAGGATCATCTTGTGCTCGGGTGTCGGGTTCCAGACTTCGATCACCGCGTCGCAGACTTCCTTGGCGAACTCCAGTTCGGTGGCGCTGAAGGTTTCTGGCGAGTACTCGAAGGTCCACTCGGTGTCCGGCTGCATGGCTGCGTATTTGACGAACAGCTTGGCGGCGTTCACGGCAATGGCCTTGACCCCGTCCTTGTCCTGGTTGAAGACAATGCGGCGGAAGGAAGGGGAGGTCGCGTTGTACAGGTGAACGATGGCTTTCTTCGCGCCGCGCAGGGATTCGAAGGTGCGTTCGATCAGGTCTTCACGACCCTGGGTCAGCACCTGGATGGTGGTGTCGTCCGGGATGTGGTTGCCTTCGATCAGGGTGCGCACGAAGTCGAAGTCGGTTTGCGACGCGGCCGGGAACGAGGCTTCGATTTCTTTTACACCGACTTGCACCAGGGTTTTCCAGAAGCGCAGCTTCTTGACCGCGTCCATCGGTTCGATCAGCGACTGGTTGCCGTCGCGCAGGTCGGAACTGCACCAGATCGGCGCGGCGGTGATGGTCTTCGATGGCCAGGTGCGGTCCGGGATGTCGATGGTCGGGAACGCGCGGTATTTCGAAGACGGGTCTTTGAGCATGCTCATCGGGAAATCCTTATTGTGTTGGCCGAAAAAAGGCGGCCTGCCGGTGGATCAAAAGTTCTTGGAGTAACGCTTGGGACGAGGCACCACGATTCAGCCCGGCAGTCGTGCGCTGACAAGGCACAGGCTGCGGTGCTGGCGGAGCTGAATGAGGGTGTGAGAGGTTTTCATGCCTTCAACCCTAACCGCGGGGGGGAAGGTTGGCAAGCAGTCGAAAAAAATTGAGAGGAATACTCGTGTACGAGTGTTTATCGAGATTTTATTGCTGTGATTGGCGGGGATTGTTTTGTTGTTTGCGCGAGGTTTGAGTGGTGCGCAATTGATGAGGGGCGCGACTGGACGACTTTCGGTGCCCATGAAATTGCCATCGCGAGCAAGCTCGCTCCCACAGGTACAGCGCAATCCTGTGGGAGCGAGCCTGCTCGCGATGAGGCCAGAGGCATTATTCAGGGATCAGGGTTGAAACGCGCCGATGAAAATAGCCGGGTCCACCCGGGTCTCATTGAGGCTGATATTCCAGTGCAAGTGCGGCCCGGTCGCGCGGCCGGTCGAACCGACTTTCCCCACCACTTCCCCTCGGGCCAGTTGCTGGCCAACTTTTACGTCAATCTTCGACATGTGGCAGAACATGCTGATAAAACCCTGGCCGTGGTCAACGAATACGGTGTTGCCGTTGAAGAAGTAGTCGCCTGTCAGGATCACTTTGCCGCCGGCGGGGGTCTTGATCGGGGTACCGGTTGGCACGGCGAAATCCAGTCCTGCATGGGGATTGCGTTCTTCGCCGTTGAAGAACCGGCGTACGCCGAACTTGCTCGATAGTGGTCCGTTAACGGGTTTGTCCAACAACAGGTTGCTGGGGGTATTGGGACTGAAACTTCGGTAGGCACCCAGTTGCAAGGGGATTTCTTCATCGATGCGTTTCTGGTCGTCCGGGTTTGGATTGACCTGGCGCTTGTTCTTCAACGTAATGTGCTGTTCGGGGTACTTCTTGCTACCGACGTTGAATGTCAGGTTGCGATCGCCGCTGCTGATCTGCTGACTGCCGGGTTTGACGGTCAGGGGGACGCCGACAATCGCCAGCCAGTCGTTCTGCTCCTTGACCACCAGCACGGCTTTGCCCTGGTAACTGGCTTTTGGTGCTTGTGCTGACGGGCCCAGATTGACCACCGCAACTCCACCGGGCACTGGTTTGTTCAGCAGGCGGGTGATGTAACTGTCGGCGTGGGCATTGAACGTCAGGCATAGCAGAAGCAGGACGCTGAGAAAACGCGGCATAGATTAATCCAATAAAGAAAGGGTGACAGGCGTCAGGTGATTGTCTTCGACCCGCACTTGCAGTTCGCCTTCGCCCAACTTGGCCTTCAGACGCTGGCCGGTATGGGTTTGCGCGGCGCTGCGAATCGCGTTACCGCGCTCGTCCAGCAGAATGCTGTAACCACGCGCGAGGGTCGCCAGGGGGCTGACCACGTGCAGCGTCTGCATCTGACTTTGCAGTTGCAGGCGACGGGACTTAAGCCCCTCACGCATAGCCCGGGGCAGACGTTCGGCGAGGCTGTCGAGGCGCTGGCGAAGCATCGCCAGTTGCCGGCCCGGATGTTGTGCGGCCAGACGGGTTTCCAGGCGGTTCAAGCGTTCGCGACGGGTGTTGAGGCTGCGCTCGAACGCGCGGCGCATGCGCATGTCCAGGTCATCCAGGCGTTGCGCTTGCTGGCGCAGGCGCTCGCCGGGATGACGCAGGCGCCGGGAAATGCCTTCCAGGCGAAGGCGGTCGCGCATCAAGCGGTCACGCATGCGCATCACCAGCCGTCGGTACAGGCTTTCAACCCGGCGCACCAGATCGCCGGAGTCCGGAGCCAGCAATTCAGCGGCAGCGGAAGGGGTGGGCGCGCGAACGTCGGCCACGAAGTCGCTGATCGATACGTCGGTTTCATGGCCGACGGCGCTGACAATTGGCGTCACGCAAGCGTCTACGGCGCGGGCCACGGCTTCTTCGTTGAAGCACCAGAGGTCCTCCAGCGAACCACCGCCACGGGCCAGGATCAGGGCGTCAAAACCCCGGGCATCTGCCAGTTTCAGGGCGCGGACAATCTGTGCGGTGGCTTCGCGACCCTGTACGGCGGTGGGGATCAGGGTCAACTGCACCTGTGGTGCGCGACGGCGGAACACGCTGATGATGTCGCGGATCACCGCCCCGGTGGGCGAACTGATGATGCCGATGCGTTGCGGGTGCGCCGGCAGCGGGACCTTGCGCTCGGCACTGAACAGGCCTTCGGCGCTGAGCTTTTCCTTGAGTGCATCGAAGGCCAGGCGCAAGGCGCCATCGCCGGCCGGCTCCACGGTGTCGAGGATCAGCTGATAATCACCGCGCCCTTCGAACAGCGAGACTTTTCCGCGCACCTTGACCGCGAGCCCGTCCTTCAGTGCCTGGCGAACCCGTGCCGCGTTCTGCCGGAACAGTGCGCAACGGACCTGGGCGCCGCTGTCCTTGAGGGTGAAGTACACATGGCCCGACGCCGGACGGGCGAGGTTGGAGATTTCGCCTTCGACCCAGATGTTGCTGAACACGTCTTCGAGCAACACCCGCGCGCGGCCATTGAGCTGGCTGACGGTCAGGACCTCACGGTCCAGGCCGAGTCTTGAAAAGGGATCTTTAATCATGGGGCGCAGTTTAAAGGCATTCGGTGGTCAATCTCCATGATCCGGTGAAAATCCATGGCGCAATGTTTTTTGTGGGAGCGAGCCTGCTCGCGAAGGGGCGTGTCAGGCGACATTAATGTAAGTGATACACCGCTTTCGCGAGCAGGCTCGCTCCCGCAGGAGGTAAAGTCGTCAGCGGTATTCAAGGAAGATGGGAGAGTGAGTGTGTTCGAACTGTTGAGCCAATGGCCCTTCGGCCCGCTGGACTGGCTGGTAATCGGCTTGGGCATCGCCCTGGCCTACATCGTGTTCGGCGTTGCCGGTTTCGGTACCGCGCTGGTGGCGGGGCCGATCCTGATTCTGTTCATGCCGCTGTCGAAGATCGTGCCGTTGCTTGTGCTGCTGGATTTTGTTGCGGCGTTCGGCAACCTGTTGCCTTCGCGGCGTGATGTGGCGAGGCCGGAGCTGTTGCGGTTACTGCCGTGCATGGCGGTGGGTTGCACGCTGGGGGTGATTTTCCTGCTGAACCTCAAGTCCGATCTGTTGTTGCTGTTGATGGGGTTGTTTATCAGCGCCTATGCGATTTACAGCCTGTGGATAAAAGCTCGTCCGGCACAGTTGTCCGCCGCTTGGGCGGTGCCGATGGGGACGGTGGGTGGAATGTTTGGCGCGTTGTTTGGCAGCGGCGGCTTTCTCTATGCGATTTATCTGAACAGCCGGTTGCCCAAGGAGGCGGCCCGGGCCACCCAGAGTGCGCTGATCAGTTGCAGTACGGTGGTGCGTTTGAGCCTGTTTGCCATCGCCGGTGTGTATGCCGACCTGCCCTTGCTGGCGCTGGCGGTTTGTCTGTTGCCAGCCATGGCGCTGGGGCTGTGGTTCGGACGACGGCTGACCATGCGGTTGTCCCGCGAGGCATTCGTGCGCCTGGTGACGTGGTTGGTGCTGGCCAGTGGGATTGCGTTGATCGGGCGTTATCTCAGCGCCTGAAGATTCAACCTGTGGCGGGGAGCTTTTTGTGGGAGCGAACCTGCTCGCGATGATGTGTCAGCTACATTGGTGTCGACTGACACTCCATCGCGAGCAGGCTCGCTCCCACAGAAAAGCCCCATGCAGGTTGTTCAGTCGTTGTACTGGCTCAACAAACGCTCCAGTCGTGCACTGAGGCGGCGTTTGATTTCGGTCTCGATGTGCGGGGCGAAATCGTCGATCACGTCTTGCATGATCAGTTGCGCAGCGGCGCGCAATTCGTTGTCCAGGTGCAGCAAGTCATCCGGGTTCTTGCTGGCGGCAGGCGCCGATGTCGTCGCGGTGACAGGTTCAACGATGGGGGGCGGGGCTGTCGAAACAACGGGTGGCGAAGGCTCGCCCACGGCGTCGAACAACATCGGAATCTGTTCCTGGTCACCGTCCTCGACCGTGTCGGTCAGCAGGGGCGGTTGCAGGTTGTCATCGCCGAGCAGTTGGCGGATCGACTCGAGGTCGTCCAGCAGGTGCGCGGACTGTTGCAGCGGTTTTGGAGTGTCCATTGAAAGGCTCAGAGTCGCTGTAATCGGTGATCTTGCAGAGGATAGCCCTGTTCGCGGTAGAAACGGAAACTCTCCCGCGCGGCCGCTCTGATCGTCGGATCCTCCACCACCACTTCCGCCACCCGGGCGAACCTGTTGGCGAAGGCCGGGACTTTCAGGTCGAGATTGACCAGCAAATCCTGATGCTGACCGCAGTCATCGCCCAACCCCAGGACAATCAAACCCTCAGGCTCGCTGTCGGCAGGGCCGTGGGGCACGAAGCTTTCGCCCTTGAACGCCCACAGCCGCGCATCGAGATCGTCACGCTGGGCCGCGTCGCTGCAATGCAGGTAGATGCGGTGGCCCATGCGCCAGGCTTTCTCGGTGAGCTTGCAGGCAAAGTCCAGGCGTGCCGAAGGATCGGCGCTGGGCAGGATATAGAAGTCGACTTTGGTCATTGCGGTTCCAGAGCGGCAAGCGGCGTCACCGGGAAGTGACGCCGCCGCCTTTCAGCGGTTTCAGGCTTTGGCGCGGTCCAGCAGGTACTGGGTCAGCAGGGGAACCGGACGGCCAGTGGCGCCCTTGTCCTTGCCGCCGCTGGTCCAGGCCGTGCCGGCGATGTCCAGGTGCGCCCAGTTCAGGTTCTTGGTGAAGCGCGACAGGAAGCAGGCGGCAGTGATGGTGCCGGCTTTCGGACCACCGATGTTGGCGATGTCGGCGAACGGGCTGTCCAGCTGTTCCTGGTACTCATCGAACAGCGGCAGTTGCCAGGCGCGGTCATCGGCAGCCTTGCCGGCGCTCAGCAGTTGGCCGATCAGTTCGTCGTTGTTGCCCAGCAGGCCCGACGTGTGGGAGCCCAGGGCGACTACGCAGGCACCGGTCAGGGTGGCGATGTCGATCACCGCTTGCGGCTTGAAGCGCTCGGAGTAGGTCAGGGCGTCGCACAGCACCAGGCGGCCTTCGGCGTCGGTGTTGAGGATTTCCACGGTCTGGCCGCTCATGGTGGTGACGATGTCGCCCGGGCGCGAAGCGTTGCCGCTCGGCATGTTCTCGGCGCAGGCCAGGATGCACACCAGGTTGATCGGCAGCTTCAGTTCGAGCACGGCACGCAGGGTGCCGAACACGCTGGCGGCGCCACCCATGTCGTACTTCATTTCATCCATGCCGGCACCCGGCTTGAGGCTGATGCCGCCTGTGTCGAAGGTGATGCCTTTGCCGACCAGCGCGTACGGCTTCTCGGATTTCTTGCCGCCGTTGTATTGCATGACGATCAGGCGCGGTGGCTGGGCGCTGCCCTGGCCCACGGCGTAGAACGAGCCCATGCCCAGGGCCTTGATCTTCTTCTCGTCGAGGACTTCGACTTTCAGGTCCTTGAACTCTTTGCCCAGGTCTTTGGCCTGTTCACCGAGGAAGGTCGGGTGGCAGATGTTTGGCGGCAAGTTGCCCAGATTGCGGGTGAAGGCCATGCCGTTGGCGATGGCAGTGGCGTGGGCCACGGCGCGCTGCACTTCAGCTTGAGCCGCCTTGATGGTCAGCAAGGTGATTTTCTTCAGGGCGCGGGGTTCGGCTTTCTGGCTCTTGAACTGGTCGAACTGGTATTCGCCATCGATCAGGGTTTCCGCCAGCAGACGGGTCTTGCCGTAGCTGTCGCGACCCTTGACCACGACCTCGTCCAGGGCCAGCACCGCATCACTGCCGCCCAGGCCCTTGAGGGTGTTGAGAATGCCGGCGATGATTTTGCGGAACGGGCGGTCGCCCAGTTCGTCGTCCTTGCCAACGCCCACCAGCAGCACGCGCTCGGCCTTGAGGTTCGGCAGGCTGTGCAGCAACAGGCTCTGGCCAACCTTGCCGGCCAGATCGCCGCGCTTGAGCACTGCGCTGATCGCGCCGCCGCTCAGTTCGTCGAGTTGTTTGGCAACCGCGCCCAGCTTGCGGCCTTCGCCGACGGAGACCACGAGAGTGGCGGTCTTCAACGTTTCGGGGTTGACGCTTTTTACAACCAGTTCCATGTCCGGGTCCCTGAATTGATGGTTATCACGCATGCGCCCGACACCTTATGTGCGTCGATTGCCTGCATTTAAATAGAAAGCAAAAGAAAGGCGCCAGTATCGACCGGCCACAAAGGCCGCAGTTTGAACCTCGCTACCGGCGGCTGACAACCCTCGGTTGTACGATTGTGGGAGCGAGCCTGCTCGCGAGAAACCCGAGAGCACCGCGGGGTGTCAGGCTTCGAGCGTTATCGTTGACGACCATCGCGAGCGGGCTCGCTCCTACATGCCCGGGATGTATTGCGCAGTGACAGGTGCACTCAATCACAGGATAATGCGCCATCTTTTTTTCGGCGGCTCTGCCTTGCGGGCTGTCCGATACGTTTGCTTGTTTGGCCGCCTTAGCCTGACAACCCTGGAGTGTCTGGTTTGATCGTCTTCCGTTATCTATCCCGCGAAGTCCTGTTGACCTTGAGCGCCGTCAGCGCCGTACTGCTGGTCATCATCATGAGCGGGCGCTTCATCAAATACCTCGCCCAGGCGGCCTCGGGCCTGCTGGATCCGGGTTCGCTGTTCCTGATCATGGGCTATCGCCTGCCGGGCTTCCTCCAACTGATCCTGCCGCTGGGGCTGTTTCTCGGGATCCTGTTGTCCTACGGACGCCTGTACCTCGAAAGCGAAATGACCGTGCTCTCGGCCACCGGCATGAGCCAGCAACGGCTGGTTTGCATGACAATGTTTCCGGCCACCCTGGTTGCACTCGTCGTGGCGTGGCTGAGCCTGAGCCTGGCGCCACAAGGGGCCAACCAGTTTCAGCTGCTGCTGAACAAGCAGGATGCCCTGACCGAGTTCGATACCCTGGAGCCGGGGCGCTTCCAGGCCCTGCGTGACGGTACCCGGGTCACCTATACCGAACGCATGACGGATGACCGTGTCAATCTGGGCGGTGTGTTCATCTCGCAAAAGAACATCAGTTCCAACAACAAGGATCGCGGGATTTCCGTCCTGGTGGCAGAGAAGGGGCGTCAGGAAATTCGCCCGGACGGCAACCGCTACCTGATCCTTGATAACGGCTATCGCTATGACGGTAATCCGGGGCAGGCCGACTACCGGGCGATCAAGTACGACGAGTACGGTGTGTTGCTGCCAAAACCCGACGTCAGCGACGAAGTCACCGACCGCGATGCGATGCCGACCCGTACGTTGGTCGGCAGTGAAGACATTCGTCTGCGCGCCGAATTGCAATGGCGGATGTCACTGCCGTTGCTGGTGTTCATCGTGACCTTGATGGCGGTGCCGCTGTCGCGGGTCAACCCGCGTCAGGGCCGATTCCTCAAATTACTCCCGGCAATTCTTCTTTATATGGCTTACCTGACCATTCTGATTGCCGCTCGCGGCGCTCTCGACAAGGGCAAGATCCCGGCGGTGCTGGGCTTGTGGTGGGTGCACGGGATTTTCCTGGTCATTGGCCTGGGCTTGCTTTATTGGGAGCCCCTGCGATTGAAAAGGGCGAGTCGCCGCAGCGCGCTGGAGGTGGCCCGTGGTTAAGCTGGATCGCTACATTGGTAGCAGCGTGTTGATGGCGATTCTGGCGGTGCTCGGGATCATTCTAGGTCTGGCGACACTGTTTGCCTTCATCGACGAGATGAGTGAAGTCAGCGATACCTACACCCTGCTCGATGTGCTGAGCTATGTGTTGTTGACCGCTCCGCGCCGGATGTACGAAATGTTGCCGATGGCCGCGCTGATCGGTTGCCTGATCGGTCTGGGCAGTCTGGCCAGCAACAGTGAGCTGACGATCATGCGCGCCGCCGGTGTGTCGACCGGCCGGATCGTCTGGGCGGTCATGAAGCCGATGCTGGTATTGATGCTTGCCGGTGTGCTGGTCGGTGAGTACGTCGCTCCGCCCACTGAAACCGCCGCGCAGGCCAATCGCTCGCTGGCCCAGGGCAGCGGCGATGCACAAAGCGCCAAGCACGGCTTGTGGCACCGTCAGGGCGATGAGTTCATTCACGTCAACTCGGTGCAGCCCAACGGCATCCTGTACGGCGTGACCCGCTATCGTTTCGACAGCGAGCGGCACATGCTGTCGGCGAGCTTCGCCAAGCGTGCCGAGTTCGATACGGATCACTGGCAGTTGACGGACGTCACGACCACGCTGTTCCACGAGCGCAGCACTGAAGTGGTGTCGGCCCCGGTCGAGCGTTGGGGCGTGGCCTTGAGTCCGCAATTGCTGAGCACGGTGGTCATGGTGCCCGAGTCGCTGTCAATCAGCGGTCTGTGGAGTTATATCCACTACCTGGCGGACCAGGGGTTGAACAATAGCCGCTATTGGCTGGCATTTTGGGTCAAGGTGTTGCAGCCGTTGGTGACTGCCGCCCTGGTGTTGATGGCGATTTCCTTCATCTTTGGTCCGTTGCGTTCGGTGACCCTGGGTCAACGGGTGTTCACCGGTGTGCTGGTGGGCTTCACCTTCCGTATCGTTCAGGATCTGCTGGGGCCTTCGAGCCAGGTGTTCGGCTTCCCGCCGTTGCTTTCGGTACTGGTGCCGGCAGGTATTTGTGCCGTGGCGGGGCTCTGGCTGTTGCGTCGAGCGGGCTGATGGCCGGCATTTTTCAACCGCTTTGACGATTAAAAACGCCCTTGTCGCAAGACCGGGGCGTTTTTGCAGGCACCGTCTGACCTGCGAACGTGACGCTTGCGCCGTGGATCAGGTACAATTCCCGGCTATTTTTCGGCGGGCCATGCCTGCAGCCTTTTTGAGTGTTGATCCGTGAGTGATTTGAGTCATATCCGCAATTTCTCCATCATCGCCCACATTGACCATGGCAAGTCGACGCTGGCCGATCGCTTCATCCAGATGTGTGGCGGCCTCGCCGAGCGCGAAATGGAAGCCCAGGTCCTGGACTCCATGGACCTCGAGCGTGAACGCGGGATCACCATCAAGGCGCACAGCGTCACCCTGTATTACAAGGCTCGCGACGGTATCAACTACCAGTTGAACTTCATTGACACCCCCGGCCACGTTGACTTCACCTATGAGGTGAGCCGTTCGCTGGCGGCCTGTGAAGGCGCGCTGCTGGTGGTCGATGCCGGTCAAGGCGTCGAGGCACAGTCGGTTGCCAACTGCTACACCGCGATCGAGCAGGGCCTGGAAGTGATGCCGGTGCTGAACAAGATCGACCTGCCACAGGCCGATCCGGACCGCGTCAGGGAAGAAATCGAAAAAATCATCGGCATCGATGCCACCGACGCGGTCACTTGCTCTGCCAAGACCGGTCTGGGCGTCGATGAAGTGCTCGAGCGCCTGGTGGCCACCATCCCAGCGCCGACCGGCAACATCGAAGATCCGCTGCAAGCGTTGATCATCGACTCCTGGTTTGACAACTACCTGGGCGTAGTCTCCCTGGTACGCGTGCGCCACGGCCGCGTGAAGAAGGGCGACAAGATCCTGGTCAAATCCACCGGCAAGATCCACCTGGTGGACAGCGTTGGTGTATTCAATCCGAAACACACCCCTACCGTCGACCTGAAGGCCGGTGAAGTGGGCTTCATCATCGCCAGCATCAAGGACATTCACGGTGCGCCAGTGGGCGATACCCTGACCTTGAGCACGACGCCGGACGTCGACGTGCTGCCGGGGTTCAAGCGCATCCAGCCGCAGGTGTACGCCGGTCTGTTCCCGGTCAGCTCCGACGACTTCGAAGACTTCCGCGAGGCGCTGCAAAAGCTCACCCTGAACGACTCCTCGCTGCAGTACACGCCGGAAAGCTCGGACGCCCTGGGCTTCGGCTTCCGTTGCGGCTTCCTCGGCATGCTGCACATGGAAATCATCCAGGAGCGCCTCGAGCGCGAGTACAACCTGGACCTGATCACCACGGCGCCGACGGTAATCTTCGAGCTGTTGCTCAAGACCGGTGAGACGATCTACGTCGATAACCCGTCGAAGCTGCCGGATCTGTCTTCCATCGAAGACATGCGTGAGCCGATCGTGCGGGCCAATATTCTTGTGCCGCAAGAGCACCTGGGCAACGTCATTACCCTGTGCATCGAAAAACGTGGCGTACAGGTCGACATGCTGTTCCTCGGCTCCCAGGTACAAGTGACCTACGACCTGCCGATGAACGAAGTGGTTCTGGACTTCTTCGATCGCCTGAAATCCACCAGTCGCGGCTATGCTTCTCTGGACTACCATTTCGATCGTTACCAATCGGCCAGTCTGGTGAAACTGGACGTACTGATCAACGGCGACAAGGTCGATGCCCTGGCGCTGATCGTGCACCGTGACAACTCGCACTACAAAGGTCGCCAGTTGACCGAGAAGATGAAAGAACTGATTCCACGGCAGATGTTCGATGTGGCAATCCAGGCCGCCATTGGCGGGCAGATTGTGGCGCGGACAACCGTCAAGGCGCTCAGAAAGAACGTATTGGCCAAATGCTACGGTGGTGACGTCAGCCGTAAGAAGAAGCTGCTGGAAAAGCAAAAGGCCGGTAAAAAACGCATGAAGCAAGTCGGCAACGTGGAAATTCCACAGGAAGCCTTCCTTGCAGTGCTCAGGTTGGATAGTTAGGTCCTATGTCACTAAATTTCCCGCTGTTGCTGGTCATCGCCGTGTTCGTCTGCGGCCTGTTGGCGTTGCTCGATCTGTTGATCCTGGCCCCGCGCCGGCGTGCCGCCATCGCCTCCTATCAGGGCAGCGTCAGCCAGCCTGACATGGTCGTGGTCGAGAAGCTGAACAAAGAACCGCTGCTGGTTGAATATGGCAAGTCGTTCTTCCCGGTGTTGTTCATCGTGCTGGTGCTGCGTTCGTTCCTGGTGGAACCGTTCCAGATTCCTTCCGGCTCGATGAAGCCAACCCTGGATGTCGGCGACTTCATTCTGGTGAGCAAGTTTTCCTACGGGATCCGCTTGCCGGTGATCGACAAGAAAGTCATCGAAGTCGGTGATCCGCAGCGCGGCGATGTGATGGTGTTCCGCTACCCGAGCGACCCGAACGTCAACTACATCAAGCGTGTAGTCGGTTTGCCGGGCGACACGGTTCGCTACACCGCTGACAAGCGCCTGTTCGTCAACGGTCAATCGATTGCCGAGCAACTGGTCGGCTCCGAACCGGGCACACTGGGCAGCGCTGAGCTCTACAGGGAAAAACTCGGTGCGGCCGAGCACATGATCCGCAAGGAAATGAGCCGCTACCGCGCAATGCCGGACCATTCGTGGACCGTGCCCGCCGGGCACTACTTCATGATGGGCGACAACCGCGACAACTCGAACGACAGTCGCTACTGGGATGATCCGAACATTCCCAAGGATCTGCTGGGCATGGTTCCCGACAAGAATATCGTCGGCAAGGCCTTCGCGGTCTGGATGAGCTGGCCGGAACCCAAACTCAGCCACCTGCCGAATTTCTCGCGGGTTGGCCTGATCAAGTAATCAGACACGGCGCTGTTGAACACAGCGCCGAATGCATTTCTGGAACCGGCACAATGGGCGCCAGACGCATGAAAACAATGATATTCAGGACGTTATTTTTGAACACAGCGTTAATTGTCCCAAGCCTGCGCCGCCTTACGGCAATGGCGGTGGAATCCAGCCACGAACTCAGCGTGGGTAAACCGTGAGCGTCTCCTTAAGCCGTCTAGAGCGTCAGCTCGGCTACACCTTCAAGGACCAGGAACTGATGGTCCTGGCCCTGACTCACCGCAGTTTTGCCGGGCGTAACAACGAACGCCTGGAATTTCTCGGTGACGCCATTCTCAACTTCGTCGCCGGCGAGGCGTTGTTCGAGCGCTTCCCGCTGGCCCGCGAAGGCCAGTTGTCGCGTTTGCGCGCGCGGCTGGTGAAAGGTGAGACCCTGGCCGTACTGGCCCGTGGTTTCGATCTGGGCGAATACCTGCGCCTGGGCTCGGGCGAGCTGAAAAGCGGCGGTTTCCGTCGCGAGTCGATTCTGGCCGACGCCCTCGAAGCGCTGATCGGTGCGATCTACCTCGATGCCGGCATGGAAATGGCCCGTGAGCGTGTGCTCGCATGGCTGGCCGGAGAGTTCGAAGGCCTGACGCTGGTCGACACCAACAAAGATCCAAAGACCCGCCTGCAGGAGTTCCTGCAATCCCGTGGTTGTGAGCTGCCGCGTTACGAAGTGGTGGATATCCAGGGTGAGCCGCATTGCCGGACGTTCTTCGTCGAATGCGAAATCATCTTACTGAATGAAAAAAGCCGAGGTCAGGGTGTGAGCCGTCGTATTGCCGAACAGGTAGCGGCCGCCGCAGCACTGATTGCCCTGGGTGTGGAGAATGGCAATGACTGATACAAACGCAACTCGCTGTGGCTATGTTGCCATCGTCGGCCGTCCGAACGTGGGCAAGTCCACGCTGCTGAACCACATCCTGGGTCAGAAGCTGGCGATCACCTCGCGCAAACCGCAAACCACCCGTCACAACATGCTCGGCATCAAGACCGAGGGCGATGTGCAGGCGATCTACGTCGACACCCCTGGTATGCACAAGGGCGGCGAAAAGGCTCTGAACCGCTACATGAACAAGACCGCTTCGGCGGCGTTGAAAGACGTCGACGTGGTGATCTTCGTGGTCGACCGCACCAAGTGGACCGAAGAGGACCAGATGGTGCTCGAGCGCGTCCAGTACGTGACCGGCCCGCTGATCGTGGCGCTGAACAAGACCGATCGCATCGAAGACAAAGCCGAGCTGATGCCGCACCTGAGCTGGTTGCAGGAACAGTTGCCGAATGCGCAGATCATCCCGATTTCCGCGCAGCACGGGCATAACCTCGATGCGCTGGAGCGAGTGATTGCCGAGCACCTGCCGGAAAACGATCACTTCTTCCCGGAAGACCAGATCACCGACCGCAGCAGCCGTTTCCTCGCCGCTGAACTGGTGCGCGAGAAAATCATGCGCCAGATGGGCGCCGAGCTGCCGTACCAGATCACCGTTGAAATCGAAGAGTTCAAGCAGCAGGGCAAGACCTTGCACATCCATGCCTTGATCCTCGTCGAGCGCGATGGCCAGAAGAAAATCATCATTGGCGACAAGGGCGAGCGCATCAAGCGCATCGGCACCGAAGCGCGCAAGGACATGGAACTGCTGTTCGACTCCAAGATCATGCTCAACCTGTGGGTCAAGGTTAAGGGTGGCTGGTCCGATGACGAGCGTGCGTTGCGTTCGTTGGGTTACGGCGACTTGTAATACGTTTTCCGGATCAACAATGATCCCCTGTGGGAGCGAGCTTGCTCGCGATAGCGGTCTGTCAGTCAACATCAATGTTGAATGTCAGGCCCTCATCGCGAGCAAGCTCGCTCCCACAATGGTTTTGGGTTGTATGTAAAACGGCATTCCTTCATTGAGATCTGCGATTTCCATGTCCCAACCCATCGCCCAGCCCGCCTACGTCCTGCATTCGCGCGCCTACCGCGAAACCAGCGCGTTGGTGGATTTCCTGACGCCACAAGGCCGGCTGCGGGCGGTGTTGCGCAGTGCGCGGGGCAAGGCCGGGACGCTGGCGCGGCCATTCGTGCCGCTGGAAGTGGAATTCCGGGGCAGGGGCGAGCTGAAGAACGTCGGGCGCATGGAAAGTGCCGGGGTCTCCACCTGGCTCAATGGCGAGGCGCTGTTCAGTGGCCTGTATCTCAATGAGCTGTTGATTCGCCTGTTGCCTGCCGAAGACCCGCATCCCGCGGTGTTCGATCACTACGCCGCGACCTTGCTGGCGTTGGCCGAAGGCCGTCCGCTGGAACCGTTGCTTCGTTCGTTTGAATGGCGATTGCTCGATGATCTCGGTTACGGTTTCTCCCTGGGCACTGACATCCACGACGACCCCATTGCACCGGACGGCCTCTATCGTTTGCAAGTGGATGCGGGGCTTGAACGTGTCTACCTGCTGCAACCCGGACTGTTCAAGGGTGCTGAACTGCTGGCCATGGCCAATGCTGACTGGAGCGCGCCGGGTGCCTTGTCGGCAGCCAAACGCTTGATGCGTCAGGCGTTGGCCGTTCACTTGGGCGGTCGGCCGCTGGTTTCCCGAGAGTTGTTTCGAAAGCCGTAAATTCCTTGTGTATGCTGTGCACCGAACTTTCTCTTCTTCTGGAGCGCTTCCGTGACCACCAGCACCCGTATTCTTCTTGGCGTGAACATCGACCACGTTGCCACCCTGCGTCAGGCCCGGGGCACCCGTTACCCGGACCCGGTCAAGGCGGCACTGGACGCGGAAGAGGCGGGCGCTGACGGCATCACCGTGCACCTGCGCGAAGACCGTCGGCACATTCAGGAGCGCGACGTTCTGCTGCTCAAGGATGTGCTGCAAACCCGCATGAACTTCGAAATGGGCGTCACCGAAGAAATGATGCAGTTCGCCGAACGCATTCGCCCGGCGCACATTTGCCTGGTGCCGGAAACCCGTCAGGAACTGACCACCGAAGGTGGTCTGGACGTGGCAGGTCAGGAAGCGCGGATCAAGGCGGCGGTCGAGCGCCTGTCGAAGCTCGGCTGCGAGGTGTCGCTGTTCATCGATGCCGATGAGCGGCAGATCGAAGCCTCACGCCGTGTCGGTGCGCCAGCCATCGAACTGCACACCGGGCGTTATGCCGATGCCGAGACGCCGACCGAAGTCGCCGAAGAACTCAAGCGTGTGGCAGATGGCGTGGCCTTCGGTCTGGCCCAGGGCCTGATCGTCAATGCTGGCCATGGCCTGCACTATCACAACGTTGAAGCCGTGGCAGCGATCAAGGGTATCAACGAGCTGAACATCGGCCATGCGCTGGTGGCCCATGCGCTGTTCGTTGGCTTCAAGTCGGCTGTTTCGGAAATGAAGGCGCTGATTCTGGCGGCTGCCGCGAAGGCTTAAAAACCAACACAAAACCTTGTAGGAGTGAGCCTGCTCGCGATAGCGGTCTGACAGACACAGGTGACGTGACTGAAAGGGCCTCATCGTCGGAACGCCGCCCGGAGCCGGCTCGCTCCTACAGTGGTTTGGTGGCGGTTTTTAAAGCGGGGCAGGCTCTTGCGCCGGCTTGGTCTTGTCGATCCCCGGAACCAGCAGTTTGCCCTCGGCGACCTGATCGCCTTCAAGCTGCGGCTGCGTGACCCAGGTGAGGATGTCGTAGTAGCGACGGATGTTCGCCACGAAATGCACCGGTTCGCCGCCACGGGCGTAGCCGTAACGGGTTTTGCTGTACCACTTCTTTTCCGACAGGCGCGGCAGGATCTTCTTCACATCCAGCCATTTGTCCGGGTTCAACCCTTCCTTGGCCGCCAGTTTGCGTGCGTCATCGAGGTGGCCGCTGCCGATGTTGTAGGCCGCCAGGGCAAACCAGGTACGGTCCGGTTCCTGAATCGAATCGTCGAGCTGGTCTTTCATGTAGGCCAGGTACTTGGCGCCGCCCATGATGCTCTGTTTGGGGTCCAGGCGGTTGGACACGCCCATGGCCTGCGCGGTGTTCTGGGTCAGCATCATCAGGCCGCGCACGCCGGTCTTGGACGTGACGGCCGGTTGCCACAACGACTCCTGGTATCCGATGGCCGCCAGCAGGCGCCAGTCGACTTTCTCTTTCTTGGCGTACGACTTGAAGTGCTGTTCGTACTTGGGCAAGCGTTGCTGCAAATGTTGGGCAAACGTGGTGGCACCCATGTAGCCGAGAACGTCGACATGCCCGTAGTAACGATCCTTGAGGCGTTGCAGGGTGCCGTTTTTCTTGACCTCGTCGAGGTACTCGTTGATTTCGTTGAGCAGGCTGTTGTCGTCGCCCGACGCGACGGCCCAGCTCTGGTTGCTGGCGTCACCGAGGTCGAAGGCGACCCGGATGTTGGTGAAGTACACCTGGTTCATCGCCACTTCGTTGGAGTCGACCAGCGTCAGGTCGATCTGGCCTTCGTCGACCATGCGCAGGAGATCGACGACCTCGACTGCGTCAGACTCTTCGTATTCGATGCCGGGAAATTTCTGTTTCAGCTGTGCCAGTTGTTCGGCATGGGTGCTGCCCTTGAGCACCATGATCTTCTTGCCTACCAGATCCTTCGCATCGGTTGGCCGAGACTGGCCGTTGCGGTAGATGATCTGCGGGGTGACTTCCAGATAGGAGTGCGAGAAGCGCACCTGCTTCTTGCGTTCTTCGCTGCTGACCAGCCCGGCAGCCGCCAGTACCGGGCCATTGGGCTTGCCGACCTGGTCGAACAGGTCATCGAGGTTGTCGGCGGTCTCGATCTTGAGCTCGACCCCCAGATCGTCGGCGAAGCGCTTCACCAGCTCGTATTCGAAGCCGGTTTCACCGTTGCGATCCTGAAAGTAGGTGGCGGGGCTGTTTCGGGTAACCACCCGCAGCACACCATCCTCCTTTACGCGCTCGAGCGTGTTGGGTTTATCAACACAGCCACCGAGCATCAGGAAGAGTCCGGTTGCGATCAGCCATTTGGCGTACCGCGGACGCAAAGCCGTTGGGAAAAACATCTGCGCAGTATACGCAAAGGACCACGGGCGCCATATCTCGACAGCGAGGGGCTAGTCTGCTAGAGATCACCAAACCGGCCGAAACCCCGCAGGAATGGGCTTTGTCTGCATTTTGTTACAGTAAAAATAAGCTGTCGTCACACGCCCAATTAACCTGACTTTCGAGGCAGAAACACAGATCGGCGCCCGGGTGCAACCGTGCGTAGCGTTTCGGGTGCTGTCGCGGCCTGTTTAGGCTAGAATGCACGGCCTCAAAGCACACCCCTTCCCGAGGCTGTCCCGAAGATGTTGATCCTGCGCGGCGCTCCTGCCCTTTCTGCCTTTCGCCACAGCAAACTCCTTGAGCAACTGAGCCAGAAGGTTCCGGCTGTCAGTGGCCTGTATGCTGAATTCGCTCACTTCGCCGAAGTTACCGGCGTCCTGACCGGCGACGAACAGCAGGTGCTTGCGCGCCTTCTGAAGTACGGTCCAAGCGTTCCGGTACAAGAACCGACCGGTCGTCTGTTTCTGGTGCTGCCGCGTTTCGGCACCATCTCTCCGTGGTCGAGCAAGGCCAGTGACATCGCCCGCAACTGTGGCCTGGCGAAAATCCAGCGCCTGGAGCGCGGCATTGCGTTCTACGTGACCGGCCAGTTCAGCGACGCTGAAGCCCGGTTGATCGCCGACGGTCTGCACGACCGCATGACCCAGATCGTCCTGGGTAACCTCGAACAGGCCGCCGGCCTGTTCAGCCACGCCGAACCGAAACCCCTGACCGCCATCGACGTGCTGGGTGGCGGCCGCGCCGCGCTGGAAAAAGCCAACACCGAGCTGGGCCTGGCCCTGGCCGAAGACGAGATCGACTATCTGGTCAACGCCTTCGTCGGCCTTTCGCGCAACCCGCATGACATCGAACTGATGATGTTTGCCCAGGCAAACTCCGAGCACTGCCGTCACAAGATTTTCAACGCCAGTTGGGACATCGATGGCCAGAGCCAGGAAAAAAGCCTGTTCGGCATGATCAAGAACACCTACGTGATGCACAGCGAAGGCGTTCTGTCTGCTTATAAGGACAACGCCTCGGTGATCGTCGGCTCCGTGGCCGGTCGTTTCTTCCCGGACCCTGAAACCCGCCAGTACGGCGCGGTGCAGGAGCCGGTGCACATCCTGATGAAAGTCGAGACTCACAACCACCCAACCGCGATTGCCCCGTTCCCGGGCGCATCCACCGGTTCCGGCGGCGAGATCCGCGACGAAGGCGCGACCGGTCGTGGCGCCAAGCCGAAGGCTGGCCTGACCGGCTTCACCGTGTCCAACCTGCAGATCCCGGGCTTCGAACAGCCGTGGGAGGTGCCGTACGGCAAGCCTGAGCGCATCGTTACCGCGCTGGACATCATGATCGAAGGCCCGCTGGGCGGCGCTGCGTTCAACAACGAATTCGGTCGTCCGGCCCTGACCGGCTACTTCCGTACCTTCGAACAGTCGATCACCACCCCGCACGGCGATGAAGTCCGTGGCTACCACAAGCCGATCATGCTGGCGGGTGGCATGGGCAACATCCGTGAAGAGCACGTCAAGAAAGGCGAGATCCTCGTCGGCTCCAAGCTGATCGTGCTCGGCGGCCCGGCGATGCTGATCGGCCTGGGCGGCGGCGCGGCTTCCTCCATGGCCACCGGCACCAGTTCGGCAGACCTGGACTTCGCTTCGGTACAGCGTGAAAACCCGGAAATGGAACGCCGCTGCCAGGAAGTCATCGACCGTTGCTGGCAACTGGGCGACAAGAACCCGATCAGCTTCATCCACGACGTGGGTGCGGGCGGTCTGTCCAACGCCTTCCCGGAACTGGTCAATGACGGCGACCGCGGTGGCCGTTTCGAACTGCGCAACATTCCAAACGACGAGCCGGGCATGGCCCCGCACGAAATCTGGTCCAACGAATCCCAGGAACGTTACGTTCTGGCGGTCGGCCCGGCTGACTTCGAGCGCTTCAAGGCGATCTGCGAACGCGAGCGTTGCCCGTTCGCAGTGGTCGGCGAAGCCACTGCCGAACCACAGCTGACCGTCACCGATAGCCATTTCGGTAACAGCCCGGTGGACATGCCGCTCGAAGTGCTGCTGGGCAAGGCCCCGCGCATGCACCGTTCGGTAGTGCGTGAAGCCGAACTGGGCGATGACTTCGATCCGTCGACCCTGAACATTGCCGACTGCGTCGAGCGCGTCCTGCATCACCCGGCCGTGGCGAGCAAGAGCTTCCTGATCACCATCGGCGACCGCACCATCACCGGCCTCGTGGCCCGTGACCAGATGGTCGGCCCGTGGCAGGTTCCGGTGGCCGACGTTGCCGTCACCGCCACCAGCTTCGACGTCTACACCGGTGAAGCCATGGCCATGGGCGAGCGTACTCCGCTGGCACTGCTGGACGCTCCGGCGTCGGGCCGCATGGCCATCGGCGAAACTCTGACCAACATCGCGGCTTCACGCATCGGCAAGATCTCCGACATCAAACTGTCGGCGAACTGGATGTCCGCCGCCGGTCATCCGGGTGAAGATGCACGCCTGTACGACACCGTGAAAGCGGTCGGCATGGAACTGTGCCCTGAGTTGGGCATTACCATTCCGGTGGGCAAGGACTCGATGTCCATGGCCACGCGCTGGAACGATGAAGGCGTGGACAAGTCCGTCACTTCGCCGATGTCCCTGATCGTGACCGGTTTCGCGCCAGTGACTGACATCCGTCAGACCCTGACCCCGCAACTGCGCATGGACAAGGGCACCACCGACCTGATCCTGATCGACTTGGGCCACGGCCAGAACCGCATGGGCGCGTCGATCCTGGCACAGGTTCACGGCAAGCTCGGCAAGCACGCTCCGGACGTCGATGACGCCGAAGACCTCAAAGCCTTCTTCGCCGTGATCCAGGGCCTCAACGCCGACGGTCACTTGCTGGCTTATCACGACCGCTCCGACGGTGGTCTGCTGACCTCCGTAGTGGAAATGGCCTTCGCCGGTCACTGCGGCCTGAGCCTGAACCTCGACAGCGTTGCCCACAGCGCCGACGAAATCGCCGCGATCCTGTTCAACGAAGAACTGGGTGCGGTGATCCAGGTTCGCCAGGACGCGACTCCGGACATCCTCGCGCAGTTCAGCGCTGCTGGCCTGGGCGACTGTGTGTCGGTGATCGGTCAGCCAATCAACAACGGCGAGATCAGCATCACCTTCAACGGCGACACCGTATTCGAAGGCCAGCGTCGTCTGCTGCAACGTCAGTGGGCCGAGACCAGCTACCAGATCCAGCGTCTGCGCGACAACGCCGACTGCGCCGAGCAAGAGTTCGACGTGCTGCTCGAAGAAGACAACCCGGGCCTGAGCGTCAAGCTGAGCTACGACATCAACCAGGACATCGCCGCGCCTTACATCAAGAAAGGCATTCGCCCACAGGTTGCCGTACTGCGTGAGCAGGGCGTCAACGGGCAGGTGGAAATGGCGGCTGCGTTCGACCGCGCCGGTTTCAACGCGATCGACGTGCACATGAGCGACATTCTGGCCGGCCGTGTCGACCTGAACGAGTTCAAGGGCATGGTCGCTTGCGGCGGCTTCTCTTACGGCGACGTGCTGGGTGCCGGTGAAGGCTGGGCCAAGTCGGCGCTGTTCAACAGCCGTGCCCGTGACGCGTTCCAGGGTTTCTTCGAACGCAACGACAGCTTCACCCTCGGCGTGTGCAACGGTTGCCAGATGATGTCCAACCTGCACGAGCTGATCCCGGGCAGCGAGTTCTGGCCGCACTTTGTGCGTAACCGTTCCGAGCAGTTCGAAGCCCGCGTTGCGATGGTGCAGATCCAGGAGTCGAACTCGATTTTCCTGCAAGGCATGGCCGGTTCGCGCATGCCGATCGCTATCGCCCACGGCGAAGGTCATGCCGAATTCGCCAGCGAAGAAGCACTGCTGGAAGCCGATCTGTCGGGTTGCGTGGCGATGCGTTTCGTCGACAACCACGGCAAGGTCACCGAAAGCTACCCGGCCAACCCGAACGGCTCGCCGCGCGGGATCACCGGCCTGACCAGCCGCGACGGTCGCGTGACCATCATGATGCCGCACCCGGAGCGTGTATTCCGCGCCGTGCAGAACTCGTGGCGCTCGGATGACTGGAACGAAGATGCACCGCTGATGCGTATGTTCCGTAATGCTCGCGTGTGGGTGAACTAAGCGCCGTGTACAAGCTCAGCTTTTTTGTTCCAGCCAGTCACGTCGAAGACGTGAAGAGCGCCGTATTCGCCGCCGGTGGCGGACGGATCGGCGCTTACGACCACTGCGCATGGCAGGTGTTGGGCCTGGGTCAGTTTCGTCCACTGGACGGCAGCCAGCCGTTCATTGGGCAAGCTGGGCAGGTCGAACAGGTCGAGGAGTGGAAGGTCGAGCTGGTGGTGGCGGATGAGTTGATTCGCTCGGTGGTGGCGGCTCTGAAACAGAGCCATCCCTATGAGACACCGGCTTATGAGGTGTGGCGGTTGGAGGATTTCTGATCTTCCCGCCCTGGAAACGAAAAGCCCGCTGAAAGCGATTTCAGCGGGCTTTTTGTTGGGCGTGATAGTGGGTGACTGGGGCCGATTACGGTGCTGGCGTCAGGTGAACCTCTGCCTTGAGTGCTTCGATCAGCATGTTCTGGTACTCGAAACGTCGTGCCGTCATGTCCCAGCGGTCGATAAAGAACAACCCGTTAGGGTCCACCTGAATCGGCGTGGAAACAATTTCACCGCTGCGGGAGCGGTGCAGCAGGTTGGTTTCGGCAGCCGAGGGGCGTTCGATCAGGAAGTGCCCCGTCTGGCGCAGTCTTGACCTGTCGACAGGTACAAAGGGCGCAGGAGCCCGTTGTTGGGCGTTGCTGACTTCCAGTTTGAAGTCACTGCGTATTGCCCTCCAGCGAGGCCCCGTGAGATCGGTTTCCCAGAACCCCGGGTGAATGCCTCTGGACATTGACGGCGCGCAATCTCTGACATGCAGGCTGACCGTGCCCAGGATCTCGGCCAGTCCCGATACGCCCTGGAAGTTATTGGTGTGGGCGGTGCCCATGAAGGCAATCCACTTATGGGGCCCGTGTGCCGCCTGGTCGGCCAGGATGACCCGGGAAGCGAAGTAGTTGAACATCTGGTTGCGGGCTTTTTCTGGATCAGGCAAGCCCTTGAGGTGATAGCTGGCGGTACAGTCCAGCGCCCTGATGCGCATGCCATATTTGTGGGCGGCCTGGATGACTTCCGAGTAGTTGTCAGAGCCAGTGTAGAGCGGCATATGTCCCCGATCCTGGGCTTTCAGGTAGGCCTTGAGGTTGTCGGGAAACCGCTGGGTTCGATGGAATACCTCCAGTTCAGCCTGGTGCAGGTCGGTGAGCAGGTGTTCGACGTAGAGCGTTTTGTAGCCCTGCTGCTTCAACTGCTTCATGTGCTTTATCAAAAATGCCTTGCTCGACTCTGCCGAGTGAGCCTCGCCAATCACCAACCCCGGCAGGCGGCTTTCGCTGATCTGTTTCAGGAACGACTCGGGCGTGGTGCTGGTGCTGATCGTTGGCAACGTTGGCCTGGCCGGTGGAACATAGTCGGCAAAAAAGTCCTTGGCATTGGTATTCAAGTTTTTGCGTAGCTTGATGAATTCAGCGTGCGCTTGCGCTCGCGATGGCTGGGACGGCGCGTAGCGGGAATCCAGGCCACGTGGTTCGTCGCTCAGGCGGGCGATTTCATCTCTAAGCGACGGTGCAATATCGAAGTCGTTGAAATGGCCAGTGCTGGTGACGGGGGTAGAGGCAGTCGGTGCGATTGGTTCGGGCGTCTTGTACGGTGTTTGCAGGGTCATGTGGTAGTCGCCTTTGGCGAGTGCATCACCTGGTATCTTGCCGGGGGTGTCTGGCCAGATGCCCACCGGTTGATTCAAGCCGACGTCTTCGATGCGCAGCGCGACCGCCTCGTTCAAGTCCGCCAGGCCAGGTGTCCCGTTGTATGTGGTCATGCGCGAGTGATCGACCAGGGCGATCCAGCGTTCGTGCGATGCATCGGCCATGTCGGCTTCAATGACTTTGTGCGAGTAATAGTTTCTCAGACTGTTGGGCTGGGGCGTGGTCGGCGAGCTATCGCCCATGAGCAGGACATCGTCCAGTCGATAGGAGGTCGAGGTGTCCAGCGCCTTGATTTGCACGCCTTTTTCCCTGGCCTTGTGTGCGAGGGCCAGGTAAGAGTACTCGGCGTCATTTGCGATGCCGAGGGACTGGTCTATGGCCTTCAAATGTTTTTTGATGTGCCGCCATGATTTCCCTTGGTTGAACTTTTCAAGCTTGAGCTTGAAAACATCCCCCGGCAGGAACTCCACATACAGGCGCTTGAAACCTTGTTCGACCAGGGCATCCATATTGGTAATCAGTGCCTGCTTGCTGGCGATGGAGCCTGGCACGGCACCGATGACCAGATTCCTGTTCCCGGCAAAGGCGTCGTTGGCTATCAATTGGGCTAGCGGGGTGCTGGCCTCTACGGCAGGCACGTTGGCGCGAGCGGGCAGCGTGTCGAGGAAGAGGAAGAAGTTATCCGCGTCCCTGGTCAGGCGTTCGACCTGCTGCAGGTAAACCGTGCGTAACGAACTCAGTTCATTGGCGGCTTTGCCCAGCACTGTGCCGACTAGACCTTGGTCAATATCGACTGCCTGGCTGATCATGAGCGCCCGCATCTGCGGGTCCATGACCGACTCAAGCCGGCTCCAGTACTTCTGTGGCATCCCATAGTCTCTTGACGGTCCGGGGGTTTCAGGCACTGTTTCATATTTCGGCGCGCCGCCGGAAACGCCGGTGCGGGTCCAGAAGCCCTCGGCGTTCGGTGCGGCCAGGCGCGTGGTCGAGACCCATTTGCCGCTGACCGGGTCATGGCGATATAGCAGGTAGCGACCGATCGCATCCGGGGTCTTCGGCGCCCAGAGCACCTCGCCATTGAACAACACCGGCTGCATGCCTGCAGGTGTCGGGGGGGCGGTTTCCAGCTGGCTGATCAGCTTCATCGCTTGGCCTTGCTCGGTGCTGGCAACTGCCAGGCGCACGGATTTGCCGATGGGTTTGAGCGATTGCAGGACCGGACGCAGGTCGGTGAAGAGGGCGCCGGCGCTGTTGAACAGATACCCGGCGAAGTGCTCAAGGGCAGCCGAGGTATCGCCCTGGTTGTACGCATGCAGGGCGAGCATGCCGTCCTTGAAGGCCAGCAGCAGGCCAACACTCAGACTCAGAACCGGGAAAGGCGCAGTGGCGATGGCGGCCACGAACTCCACGCACGTCCAGAGCATGCTGGTGATCATCTGAGTGCGGTTAGTGGTGGTGGCGGACACTTCGTCGATCTTGCGTTGCAGCTTCATGTTGTACAGCAAACGGCGCAGGTCAAGTACCGGAGGCAGCGCCCGGGTCGAGTCGTAACGCGGGGGGCTGGAGGTGGTTTTATCCAGGTTCTCAGGCAGCCCTTGTTTGGCGGTCTCCAGAAATGCCTGGATCCGGCCCCGGGATCGAACATCGACACGCAGGGTGAGGTAGCGGATGAAGCCGGGGAGTTTTTTCAGCAGGTAATTGAACTGCCTGGCCTCGCGAAAGGTGATGCCGTCGGGGGCATGGGGCGTATAGAGCAGCACTGGCTTGTCAGCGTGGCTGAACAGGCAGGTGTCGATGACCCATTCGCCGTCGACCAGCAGGCGATGGATGGCGTAGTTGCCGCGAGTCTCCGGCGACGTGTCGCCCATACTGGCGATGCAGCGCTCAAGCCATTGCAGGTCAACGCTGGCGATGTGTCCTTGCAGGCGACACTCCAGTGCGGCACTGAGCATCTGTCGTTGGGTAATGGCCAGCACCGCATTGCGCCTGAAAGTAAACGCCGGGCTGCCCGGGTCCAGCAACTCGGCCTTGACCTTGTCGACGTAGCGCTGGCCAATCCAGACGCCGGTGACCGAGCGCGCGACGGCTTCCGGATTGGCGTTCAGGGTGCTCAGGTCAACGCCTTGCGGGCCCTTGTACCTTGCCGAGCGGGAGAATTTTTCGTCGAGAAAACCGATGCCATCGGCGTAGCCATCACGGTAGAGCTGGGTATACGTCATGGGCGCCGGTGTCCGGGTGCCGAGCGCGGAGGGTGAATAGGCCCATACGGTGTCCGGGTCGACATCGTTCTGACGGCGCCCCAGCAGTTGGTTCAAGCGCTCCCTGGCCTTTTCGTGCAGGTAGGCATCGAAGCGTTGGACGCGGGCTTCGGACTGTGGATGGTCGTTGTAGGTCTGCAAGCTGCCTTCTGCATCCTCGGCCAGGGTCGAGAGTCTTCGTCTGACATCAATGGTGGCTGAGCGATACCAACTCGGCGTATTGAATTCGTAATTGTCGATACGTGTGGCGAGTACATGATCAGCCATCGATTTCAGGCTCTGGCGATAGTTGCCAGCGTTGAACGTGATCTTGTTGTATTGCCGGGCGTGAAACTTCAGGCTCAGATCGCTCAAGAGGTGCTTCATCGAGTTGCGAAGGCGCAGTGGCACCTGGCGGATCAAGTAGTCGGTCATGGTGCCGGGTGGGGCCTTGAGGCCGTTGTCCAGGGTCCAGCCGAGGATGTGTTGCCGGCACGCAAGCTCGCTGTCGAACACCTGGAACTGGTGCTCTTGTGGTGCCTCGGGGGTGCAAAGCAGTACGCGGTTGATCGTCCCGTCGGTATCGCTCTGGCGCAACACCCAGAGGTCCTGAAGTTGCGCGCCGTGCAGCGATAGGACGCTGGCGTCCAGGGTGGCCGCGCTCAGTCGCGCATCGGTACCCTGGCGCAGGCGCTGGATCGCCTGGTAGTCGTCTTCGCGAATGTGGCCTTGCAGGAAGGCGGTGTAGGCCAGGGCGTTGATCCGCTGGTCGAGCATCTGTTCGATGGCGCTGCCGAACTCGGGGCGGGCGTGCAGTTCTCGTTGCACTTGTGCAAAGTCGAACCGAGGTTGCAGGGTCATCGACTGTTGCACGATCCACGCAGGGGTCAGGTCTTGGTACGCATCGGGCAAGGGCGCGCCGTTATACGTAAAGGTGGTCTTCGTCAGAAAGTCGGAGCCAGGCAGTTCGTCACCGGTATGCAGGCCCCGCAAGGCCAGGTCGATCAGGTCACGATTGTGTTCATAGTGGCCGACGCCGGGCACAAACCGTTGGGTTTTGACCTGCAGGTGCTCCGGGTTCAGGTCGTGAATCTCCAGGTCATCGCTCAACCGCTCCAGCCATTGAAAACGGGCCAGGGCTTGGGGGTTCGCGGCGGGGCCCAACAGATCGAGCAGGTGTTGGCGTGCCTGGTTGTAGCTGGCCAGATGTTCAGCCAGCGTGGCCCGGCGTGCCTCGCTGGCGCTGCGATACCAATCGGGTGCGCTGTAGCGCAGCAACCGTTCGAGCAGGCGTTGGGCGCGCAGTTCCAGGCGGGCACTCAGGTCGGGCAGGGCGCTGCGGATCGCGCGGTCGAGGGCCGCGATCAATTGGGCGGGGTCGTGCTGCGGGTTGTCCACCAGGCTCAGGGCCCGGTCGATATCCTGGGTGCGCTTGGCGATCAGTGCACCGACGGTGTGTTCGAACAACGGCTGGTCGTCGATGGGTGATAGTTCCAGGGGCCAGATTCCGGCGGGGCTCAAGGCGTGGTAGCGCGTGGGCAACCTGTCGATGAATTCACTGCGCCCGCTGACGTGCTCCATGTTTTGCCGCAAGTGAGTGTTGAGTTCGGCCAGGGTATTGAACGATTCGATCCCTCGCGCAGGTGTGAACAGCAAGACTTGGCCGACGTCCTGCGCGCTCATCAGGTCATTGACCACAACGCTGTTTTTTTCTGTGGCGACAAAGGCACCGGCCAGCTCGATCTGTTGCGCCCGGTAACTGAACTGCAAGGCATACAGGCCTGGACGCAAGCTTGGGCGCAGCGCCACGCTTTCGAGCATCGTGCCTTCTTGTGGGTGCAGCAGGCGATCCTGGACGCCGAGCCTGGCCTCATGCTCCAGGGCGGTGAACCCGGCTTCGAAGGTCATGTAGGATTTGAGTGACTTGCCATCGATCTGCTCGCGCAGGTCCATGTCCATCAGATGCGTGTTCAAGGTGCTCTTGAGAGTGGTGAGCAGAGTCTGGCCTTCGCTGGTTTTCAGGTCGCAGTTGGCTAATCCTTGATAGTGGGTTTTGGCCTTGCTCAGGAACTGTTCCCGGTAGCGCTTGAGGATGCCGTCCAGGCGTTCCAGGTAGCGTTGTTCGGCTGTGGGTTTATGGTCGGGCAGCAGTGGGGTTGGGGTGTTGAGCAGGTGATGGCCGATTTGGTTGAGGTAGCCTTTGATTTCTTCAAAAGACGGTGGGGCGGTGGGTGTGCTCATGGACACGGTCTCCAGTCGGTAGAAAGAGCCGGCAGCATGGCGAGGAAGGGGGAGGAGGAGGTGGTACATATGTATGCCACGATTTGGCGGGAGTATCGCGATACAGGCTGGGAGCCTGCTCGCGATAACGGCCTGTCAGTCACAGGCTCGGGGGTGGTCTGAAGTGGTAATAGAGGCAGGGATTTTGAAGGCAAGGATCGCAGCCTGCGGCAGCTCCTGCGGGATTGGCATCAATCCGGCAGGCTACGATCTTTTTTATTTGTTTTTTCGGGCGACCAATGGTCGTGGGGATTACGGGCGGATTTCGATCATCGTGCCGTCCGGCACCAGGTTCCAGACTTCGCGCATGTCCATGTTGCGCATGGCGATGCAGCCGTCAGTCCAGTCCAGGGTGTGGAACAGGTCTTCCGGGGTGTCTTCGCTGTCCGGGGTGCCGTGGATCATGATCATGCCGCCGGGCTCGACGCCTTCACGACGGGCGCGGGCCGAGTCGCTGATGTTCGGGTAGGAAACGTGCATCGCCAGGTTGAAGCGGTCGCTGGTCTTGCGCCAGTCGACCCAGTAGAAGCCTTCCGGGGTGCGTTTGTCGCCTTCCATCAGCTTCGGCCCCTTGGGACGCTTGCCCAGGGAAATGCGATAGGTCTTGAGCGGCTTGCCGTCATTGATCAATTGCAATTGATGGGAAGACTTGAGAATCAGGACTTTCTCGATGACCTTGCCGTTCAGGGTTTCCACGGCAGAAGCCTCGGACAACGCGACGAACGACAAACAGAACAGGGCAAGCAACCAGCGCATTGAAACGATTCCCCAGGAGGTGTCGCGACTATTTATGTATAGAAGTTTTTGCAGGCTCGTGCCGCGTCCGGGCGGTCTTTCGACGCCTTTGAGTGATGCCGATATGACATCAGATAATGGCAGGCTGAGCAAGTGGCGGGATCGATTCAGACCGTACGGGGTAGACCTCGGTCCGCCGGTCAGCGAAGAAGCATTCTAAGGTACGGCCCACCGTGCGGAAAGCCAGCTCATCCCATGGAATGTCCGCTTCGTCGAATAGTTGCACTTCCAGGCTCTCGGGGCCGGCAGAAAAGTCCAGGTCGGCCAGCTCGGCGCGGAAGAACACATGTACCTGGCTGATATGCGGCACGTCGATCAGGGTATAGATGCTCAGGTTGCGCACCCGGGCGCAGGCTTCCTCGGCGGTTTCGCGAATGGCGGCCTGTTCGATGGTCTCGCCGTTTTCCATGAAACCGGCGGGCAGGGTCCAGTAGCCGCGACGTGGCTCGATGGCCCGCCGGCACAACAACACCTTGGTGCCCCAGGTCGCCACGCAACCGGCGACGATGTTGGGGTTCTGGTAGTGAATGGCCTGACAGCTGTCGCAGACAAAACGCAGGCGCGAATCGCCTTCGGGAATGCGTTGGGTCACCGGGTTACCGCACTGGCTGCAAAATTTCATGCTGGGGTTCCTGAATGCTGCGCCTATCTTGGCGTGCGGCAGTGTCTGTCGGCAAGTTGTCGTTTCGCGACATGGGGCTGTTGCGGGGGTTGGGCGACCGCAGCGATTGGTGCATGATGCCGGGTAGGGCACAGATCGAGAACACTCATGCTGGACGAGCTACTGCATCGGGTTAGCAACCACACACCAAGCACATTGGAGACCGACCGTCGTTTTCCCGAGGCCGCGGTGCTGGTGCCCATCACCCGCAGTGACGAGCCCGAGTTGGTGTTGACCCTGCGTGCCAGCGGCCTGTCGACCCATGGCGGTGAAGTCGCCTTTCCCGGCGGGCGTCGTGACCCTGATGACCCGGACCTGATTTTCACCGCTCTGCGCGAAGCCGAAGAAGAGATCGGCCTGCCGCCGGGGCTGGTCGAGGTGATCGGCCCGCTCAGCCCGCTGATCAGCCTGCATGGCATCCAGGTCACGCCCTATGTCGGAGTGATCCCGGATTATGTCGAATACCGGGCCAACGATGCAGAGATCGCCGCGGTGTTCAGCGTGCCTCTGGAGTTCTTCCGCAAAGACCCCCGCGAACATACCCATCGCATCGATTATCAGGGCCGCAGCTGGTACGTGCCGAGCTATCGCTATGGCGAATACAAGATCTGGGGGCTGACGGCGATCATGATCGTCGAGTTGATCAACCTGCTGTATGACGCCAAAATCAGCCTGCACCAGCCTCCCAAAAGCTTTATCAATACCTGAAGCCATCGTTCGAATGGTTTGAACCTGCCTGCCTGAGCCTTGAGGACAACACGATGAAATACCGCCTGGGCGACGCCCGCGTCGAAACCCATCCACAGAGCTGGGTCGCACCCAATGCCGTGCTGGTGGGCAAGGTCAAGCTGGAAGAGGGCGCCAACGTCTGGTTCAACGCCGTATTGCGCGGCGACAACGAGTTGATCCTGATCGGCAAGAACAGCAACGTCCAGGACGGCACCGTGATGCACACCGACATGGGCTACCCGCTGACCATCGGCACCGGCGTGACCATCGGGCACAACGCCATGCTTCACGGCTGCACTGTCGGCGACTACAGCCTGATCGGGATCAACGCGGTGATTCTCAATGGCGCGAAGATCGGCAAGAACTGCATCATCGGCGCCAACTCGTTGATCGGCGAAGGCAAGGAAATTCCGGACGGATCGCTGGTCATGGGTTCGCCCGGCAAAGTGGTGCGCGAATTGACCGAGTCGCAAATCAAGATGCTGGAGGCCAGCGCTGCTCACTACGTGCACAACTCGCAGCGCTATGCCCGCGACCTGGCCGAGCAGGAACAATGAGCGCCACCGAGCGCCCGGTGGCATCGCCCTGCGTGAACATTTGTGCGCTGGACGACGATGATATCTGCACCGGTTGCCAACGCACGGTGGAGGAGATTACCCGCTGGAGCCGCATGACCAACGACGAGCGACGCAAGGTGCTGGGGTTGTGTCATGAGCGGGCCAAGGCCAGTGGGTTGCTCTGGATGTTGCCTTCCAGGTCCGATAACTGAATTGTCAGGGCTTTTTGTGGCGAGGGGGCTTGCCCCCGTTGCGCTGCGAAGCAGTGCCAAATCCTTCAATCAAATTCTGTCTGACTAACCTGGCCGGCTGAATTTACGACTGCTGCGCAGTCGAACGGGGCGATGCGGCGTTCCGACAAGCCCCCTCGCCACAAAATCGCCTCGCCACAGGTTATTTGTGTACCGAAGATGAAGTACTCTGTGCACAAAATTGACAGGTACTTTCACCGCCCATGCTCTTCCTGATCGCCTACATCAGCAGCGTCGTGCTGATCAACTATGCCTTTTCCACCGCCCCCCACCTGGACATCATCTGGTCGGCGTGGGGCGGGCTGGTGTTTGTGTTGCGCGACATGGTGCAAGCCCGGTTCGGGCATGGCGCCCTTGCGGCGATGCTGGTGGCGCTGGTGTTGTCCTATGTCACCTCCGATCCGTCCATCGCCCTGGCCAGCGCCACGGCGTTCGCGGTTTCCGAGTGCATCGACTGGCTGGTGTTCAGCATCACCAAACGCCCGCTGCATGATCGCCTGTGGATAAGTTCGGCCCTGAGCATTCCCCTCGATACCTTTATCTTTTTCGGCATGATCGACGCCCTGACGCCGGGGGTGATCCTCACCGCCCTGGGTTCGAAGTTCGCCGGGGTCACCGCCGTGTGGCTGATCATGGCCTGGCGCCTGCGCAAACAGGCTGTCGTCAGCTGAAGTTCATGTAAAATGCCGCGCTTTCTCCCCATGGGAAGCGTGCTTCCCTCGATGATCCGCTTCTTGAGGACCTTCAGATGACCCGTATCGGAACTCCATTGTCGCCCACCGCGACCCGCGTATTGATGTGTGGCTGTGGCGAGTTGGGCAAGGAAGTGGTGATCGAGCTGCAACGTCTGGGCGTTGAAGTGATTGCCGTGGACCGCTACGCCAATGCGCCGGCCATGCAGGTGGCGCACCGCAGCCACGTGATCAACATGCTCGATGGTGCGGCCTTGCGTGCTGTGATCGAAGCCGAGAAGCCGCACTTCATCGTGCCGGAAATCGAAGCCATCGCCACCGCGACCCTGGTGGAACTGGAGGCCGAAGGTTTCAACGTGATCCCGACTGCCCGCGCCGCGCAATTGACCATGAACCGCGAAGGCATCCGTCGTCTGGCCGCTGAAGAACTGGACCTGCCAACCTCGCCGTACCATTTCGCCGACACCTTCGAGGACTACAGCAAGGCCGTCGAGGACCTCGGTTTCCCATGCGTGGTCAAGCCGGTCATGAGTTCCTCGGGCAAGGGCCAGAGCCTGTTGCGCAGCGTCGATGATGTGCAGAAAGCCTGGGACTACGCCCAGGAAGGTGGTCGTGCCGGTAAAGGTCGGGTGATCATCGAAGGCTTCATCGATTTCGACTACGAAATCACCCTGCTGACCGTGCGTCACGTTGGCGGCACCACTTTCTGCGCGCCGGTCGGCCACCGTCAGGAGAAGGGTGACTATCAGGAATCCTGGCAGCCGCAAGCCATGAGCCCGATTGCCCTGGCCGAGTCCGAGCGTGTCGCCAAAGCGGTGACCGAAGCCTTGGGTGGCCGTGGTCTGTTCGGCGTCGAGCTGTTCATCAAGGGCGATCAGGTGTGGTTCAGCGAAGTCTCGCCGCGCCCGCACGACACCGGCCTGGTGACCCTGATTTCCCAGGACCTGTCGCAGTTCGCCCTGCACGCGCGAGCCATTCTCGGTCTGCCGATCCCGTTGATCCGTCAGTTCGGGCCATCGGCCTCGGCGGTGATCCTGGTGGAAGGGCAGTCGACCCAGACCGCTTTCGCCAACCTGGGCGCGGCCTTGAGCGAGCCGGATACCGCGCTGCGCCTGTTCGGCAAGCCTGAAGTCAACGGCCAGCGCCGCATGGGCGTAGCCCTGGCGCGCGACGAGTCGATCGAAGCCGCCCGTGCCAAGGCGACCCGTGCTGCGCAGGCGGTTGTCGTAGAGCTGTAAAAACAGCTATGGCGGGCCTATACCTTCTATAGGCATCGCGCCATTGCTTTACCTGTAGGAGCGAGCCTGCTCGCGATGGACTCAAGAACACCGCGGGGAACCCAGACTCCCTGCGTTATCGTTAACGACCATCGCGAGCAGGCTCGCTCCTACAGGTCATTTATCAATGCTTCAGGCCTGTACCCATGAATTCCCAAAGCATCATCGTCCCGAAAATCTCCACCCTGCCGATACACGAGCCCCGGGCCCGGGCGGTCGTGCGCTGGCTGGTGCGCAAGAACATCGTCCAGGAAGAACTGACCACTTGCGGCCGCACCGGCAATCGCATGGGCCATGCCATCGCTGAAGGTGCGCGCGCCGTGGTCCTGCACCCGCAGGCCCTGCCGTTCGGCGAAGCGGTCAATGGTCTGGAGATCGTCACCAAGCGCTGCATCTATACGCCGGCCAAAGGTTTTCTTGGCGAAGCGGGCTGTGCCGAGTGCCGCAAGGAAGTCGGCGAAGCCCTGTTCGAAAGCCTGGAAGACTGGATGCCGGGGCGCACCGACAACTTCACCTGCCCCGAATGCGGGCATGAAGACGACATCAACGGGTTTCTGTTCCTGCAGGAATGCGGCTTCTCCAACCTCGGTTTCATCTTCAACAACTGGGCCGAAGCCGGGTTCAAGCAGAGCTTTCTCGACGAATTCGCCGATTGGCTGGATCAACCGGTCAGTTGGGTGAAGGTCGAGCTGTAACTCACGATCGACACCGACCTTTGTAGGCGCTGGCTTGCCAGCGAATCAGGCGATCCGGTCTGTCTGATGCACCGCCTTCGCTGGCAAGCCAGCGCCTACAAAAGCCCCGTCGATCACTGCGTCAATAATAGACAGAGTTTTACATTGAACCCGAGGGGGTGTCTGACTATAATGGCGCGCTTCCATTTTCCCGCTCGGGAGCCCCCGCGATGCTGCGTATCAGCCAAGAAGCTCTGACATTCGACGACATTCTCCTAGTGCCCGGTTATTCCGAGGTGCTTCCTAACGAAGTCAGTCTCAAGACCCGCCTTACCCGTGGCATCGAGCTGAATATTCCACTGGTTTCTGCTGCCATGGACACCGTTACTGAAGCCCGTTTGGCAATTGCCATGGCTCAGGAAGGTGGCATCGGTATCATCCACAAGAACATGACCATCGAGCAGCAAGCTGCCGAAGTGCGCAAGGTCAAGAAGTTCGAAGCCGGCGTTGTCAAGGATCCGATCACCATCGAGGCTGACGCCACGGTGCGTGACCTGTTCGAACTGACCCGCATGCACAACATCTCCGGCGTTCCGGTACTGCACAATGGCGACCTGGTCGGCATTGTCACCTCCCGTGACGTGCGTTTCGAGAACCGCCTGGAAGCCACCGTTCGTGAAGTGATGACGCCTAAAGAGCGTCTGGTCACGGTCAAGGAAGGCGCCAACAAGAATGATGTGCGTGAGCTGCTGCACAAGCACCGTATCGAACGCGTACTGATCGTCGACGACAAATTCGCCCTCAAAGGCATGATGACTGTCAACGACATCGAAAAAGCCAAGGCTTACCCGCTGGCCAGCAAGGACGATCAAGGTCGTCTGCGTGTCGGCGCCGCTGTGGGTACCGGTAAAGATACTGGCGATCGCGTTGCTGCGCTGGTCGCTGCCGGCGTTGACGTGGTGGTGGTCGACACTGCCCACGGTCACTCCAAAGGCGTGATCGACCGCGTTCGCTGGGTCAAGCAGAACTTCCCTGAAGTGCAGGTGATCGGCGGCAACATCGCTACCGGCGCAGCGGCCAAGGCCCTGGCCGAAGCCGGCGCTGACGCAGTCAAGGTCGGTATCGGCCCTGGCTCGATCTGCACCACCCGTATCGTCGCCGGTGTCGGCGTGCCGCAAATCAGTGCCATCGCCAACGTCGCCGCTGCCCTTGAAGGCACTGGCGTGCCGTTGATCGCCGACGGCGGCATCCGTTTCTCCGGTGACCTGTCCAAGGCCATCGTGGCCGGTGCTTCCTGCGTGATGATGGGCTCGATGTTCGCCGGTACCGAAGAAGCGCCGGGCGAGATCGAACTGTTCCAGGGGCGTTCGTACAAGGCTTATCGCGGCATGGGTTCGCTGGGCGCCATGTCGCAGGCCCAGGGTTCCTCCGACCGTTACTTCCAGGACTCCTCGGCAGGCGCCGAGAAGCTGGTTCCGGAAGGTATCGAAGGACGTGTTCCGTACAAGGGCACCCTGAGCGCGATCATCCACCAGTTGATGGGCGGCCTGCGCTCCTCGATGGGCTACACCGGTAGCGCCGACATCGAAGAGATGCGCACCAAGCCTGAGTTCGTGCGGATCACCGGTGCCGGCATGGCCGAGTCCCACGTTCACGACGTGCAGATCACCAAGGAAGCGCCAAACTACCGCGTAGGTTGAGCCTTCAAGCAACAAGCTAAGCAACCGGGGCTGTTTTATTCAGCCCCGAGTTGTTTCTGAATCACGACTGTTTCCGAATTTTTTAGACGAGACTGAATCATGGCCCTCGACATTCACGCTCACCGCATCCTGATCCTCGACTTCGGTTCCCAGTACACCCAGCTGATCGCCCGCCGCGTGCGTGAAATCGGCGTGTACTGCGAACTGCACCCGTTCGACATGGACGAAGATGCGATCCGCGAATTCGCTCCTAAAGGCGTCATCCTCGCCGGCGGTCCGGAGTCGGTTCACGAAGCCAACAGCCCTCGCTGTCCGCAAGCCGTCTTCGACCTGGGCGTACCGGTCTTCGGTATCTGCTACGGCATGCAGACCATGGCCGAGCAACTGGGCGGCAAGGTTGAAGGTTCCGAGCTGCGTGAGTTCGGTTACGCCCGCGTTGACGTGGTCGGCAAGAGCCGTCTGCTCGACGGCATCGAAGACCACATCGACGCCGATGGCCTGTTCGGCCTCGACGTATGGATGAGCCACGGTGACAAGGTCACCCGCATGCCGGAAGACTTCCACATCCTGGCCAGCACCCCGAGCTGCCCGATCGCCGGCATGTTCAGCGACGAACGTCGTTACTACGGCGTGCAGTTCCACCCGGAAGTGACCCACACCAAGCAGGGCGGCCGCATCCTGTCGCGCTTCATCCTCGAGATCTGCGAGTGCGAAGCACTGTGGACCCCGTCGAAGATCGCTGAAGACGCCATCGCCCAGGTTCGCGCCCAGGTCGGCACCGACAACGTCCTGCTCGGCCTGTCCGGCGGCGTGGACTCGTCCGTGGTTGCCGCACTGCTGCACAAGGCCATCGGCGACCAGCTGACCTGCGTATTCGTCGACAACGGCCTGCTGCGTCTGCACGAAGGCGAGCAAGTGATGGCCATGTTCGCCGAGAACATGGGCGTCAAGGTGATCCGCGCCAACGCCGAAGAGCAGTTCCTGGGCAACCTGGCCGGCGAAGCCGACCCGGAGAAGAAACGCAAGATCATCGGCCGTACCTTCATCGACGTGTTCGATGCCGAATCCTGCAAGCTGGACAACATCAAGTACCTGGCCCAAGGCACCATCTACCCGGACGTGATCGAGTCGGCTGGCGCGAAAAGCGGCAAGGCCCATGTGATCAAGTCGCACCACAACGTGGGCGGCCTGCCGGAAGAAATGAACCTCAAGCTGGTTGAACCGCTGCGCGAGCTGTTCAAGGACGAAGTCCGTCGTCTGGGCCTGGAACTGGGCCTGCCGTACGACATGGTCTACCGTCACCCGTTCCCGGGCCCGGGCCTGGGCGTGCGCATCCTCGGTGAAGTGAAGAAGGAATACGCCGACCTGCTGCGTCGCGCCGACCACATCTTCATCGAAGAGCTGCGCAAGGCCGACTGGTACCACAAGGTCAGCCAGGCGTTCGTGGTGTTCCAGCCGGTGAAATCGGTAGGCGTGGTTGGCGATGGCCGTCGTTACGCCTGGGTCGTGGCCCTGCGTGCCGTGGAAACCATCGACTTCATGACTGCGCGTTGGGCACACCTGCCTTACGAACTGCTGGAAACCGTCAGCGGCCGCATCATCAATGAAATCGAAGGCATCTCCCGCGTCACCTACGACGTGTCGAGCAAGCCGCCGGCGACCATTGAGTGGGAATGATCCCGCGCCAGCCCTGAGGGCTTGAGTGGCGGATAAAAAGCCGTGTGAACGAGAGTTCACACGGCTTTTTGCATTGCCGCGGGACCTTCCTGCGGCCCGTCGTCACGCCCACTTTGCTGTTTCTTTCACAATTGCGGGTGTATCGTATTCGCCTTTTGCGGGCCTGGGGCCTGCCGCAATTCATGTGAGGTAGTTGAGTTCATGTCCTTTACCCGTCGCCAATTCCTCGGTGGCCTGGCCGGTCTTGTTGTCGTTGGTGTCGGAGCCGGTGGCGCGTCGCGTTACTGGCTGGGCAAGATGGCCGACGCTGACGCCGGCCACGACTATGAGCTGATCGCCGCCCCGCTGGACGTCGAACTGGTGGCCGGGCACAAGACTCAGGCCTGGGCGTTCGGCCCATCGGCGCCGGGCACTGAGTTGCGCGTGCGTCAGGGCGAATGGCTGCGGGTGCGCTTCATCAACCACCTGCCGGTGGCGACCACCATTCACTGGCACGGCATTCGTCTGCCGCTGGAAATGGACGGTGTGCCGTACGTCTCGCAATTGCCGGTGCTGCCGGGCGAGTACTTCGACTACAAATTCCGCGTGCCCGACGCCGGCAGCTACTGGTATCACCCACACGTGAACAGCAGCGAAGAACTCGGTCGCGGACTGGTCGGCCCGTTGATCATCGAGGAGCGCGAGCCCAGCGGTTTCAAATACGAAAAGACCTTGAGCCTCAAGAGCTGGCACGTCGATGAAGAGGGCGCGTTCGTCGCGTTCAGCATTCCTCGCGAAGCAGCCCGTGGCGGTACGGCGGGGGGCTTGTCGACCATCAACGGTGTGTCACAAGCGGTGATCGACTTGCCCGCCGGACAGATCACCCGCGTACGCCTGCTCAACCTCGACAATACGCTGACGTATCGTCTCAATATCCCTGGCGTCGAAGCGCAGATCTACGCGCTGGACGGCAATCCGATTGAACCGCGCCCACTGGGCAAGGAATACTGGCTGGGTCCTGGCATGCGCATTTGCCTGGCGATCAAGGCCCCGCCGGCCGGTGAAGAGCTGTCGTTACGCAACGGTCCGGTGCGCCTGGGCACGTTCCGTTCGGTGGCCAATACCGATGCGCCGACCGAGTGGCCACCGGCGCTGCCGGCCAATCCGATCGCCGAACCGGACCTGGCCAACGCCGAGAAACTCAACTTCAATTTCGAATGGGTAGGCTCGGTGTCGGTCAATGTCGACAACGGCAAGCCGCCGAGCCTGTGGCAGATCAACGGCAAGGCCTGGGACATCAGCGACAAGACTTGCGCTGATCGACCGATTGCCAAGCTGGAAAAGGGCAAGAGCTATATTTTCGAATTGAAGAACATGACTCAGTACCAACACCCGATTCACCTGCACGGCATGAGCTTCAAGGTCATTGCCTCGAACCGGCACAAGGTCATTCCGTATTTCACCGACACCTACCTGCTGGGCAAGAACGAGCGCGCGCAGGTGGCGCTGGTGGCGGATAATCCTGGCGTGTGGATGTTCCACTGCCATGTGATCGATCACATGGAAACCGGCCTGATGGCCGCCATCGAGGTGGCGTGATGCGTCAGATTCGTCCCGCCGCCATCATCGACCGCAGCCGTGATCGCGAATTCATGCACGAAGCCCTGGCACTGGCGGCCCAAGGCGCGGCCCTTGGCGAAGTGCCGGTGGGCGCTGTACTGGTACAGGACGGGGAAATCATCGGGCGCGGTTTCAATTGCCCGATCAGTGCCAGTGACCCGAGCGCTCACGCCGAGATGGTTGCCATCCGCGCCGCCGCCCAGGCCGTGAGCAACTACCGCCTGCCGGGCAGCACGCTGTATGTGACCCTGGAGCCGTGCAGCATGTGCGCAGGCCTGATCGTGCATTCGCGGATTGCGCGGGTGGTGTACGGCGCGCTGGAGCCGAAAGCCGGGATCGTGCAGAGCCAGGGGCAGTTCTTTACCCAGGGCTTTTTGAATCACCGGGTGTTGTATGAAGGCGGGGTGCTGGCGCAGGAGTGCGGGGCGGTGCTGAGCGAGTTCTTCAAGGCCCGCCGCGCAAAATCCGCAGACTAAACACCGAACCCCTGTAGGAGCGAGCCTGCTCGCGATGGTGTATCAGCTACATTGATGCCGACTGACACACCATCGCGAGCAGGCTCGCTCCTACAGGGATCTCCGTCGGGACAATTATTTGCGGGCGACGATGACCGCCCGCATCGGCGCCGGCAAACCTTCAACGGTCTTGCTGTGATCCTCGGGATCGAGGAAGTCACTGAGCGACTGATACTTCATCCACTCCGTCCCGCGCTGCTCCTCGACCGTGGTGGTGCTCACGTCCACGCACTTCACATCGGTGAACCCTGCGCGACGCAACCACAACTCCAGCGCCGGCACCGACGGCAGGAACCACACGTTACGCATCTGCGCGTAACGGTCTTCCGGCACCAGCACCTGGTGTTTGTCGCCTTCGACGACCAGGGTTTCCAGCACCAGTTCACCGCCCTTGACCAGGCAATCCTTCAGCGCCAGCAAATGTTCGATCGGCGAGCGGCGGTGGTAGAACACGCCCATGGAAAACACTGTGTCGAAACCTTCGAGGTTTGGCGGCAGGTCTTCGAACGGGAAGGGCAGGTGCCAGGCATTCGGCTCGGACAGGTAACGCTGCACCGCCTGGAACTGACAGAAGAACAGCCAGTTCGGATCGACACCGATCACACTGTCGGCACCGGCGCCGAGCATGCGCCACATGTAGTAGCCGTTGCCGCAACCAACATCGAGGATGCGCTTGCCCGCAAGGTCCAGATGCGGGGCGACCCGCGACCATTTCCAGTCCGAGCGCCATTCGGTGTCGACGTGCACGCCGAACAGGTCGAACGGCCCTTTGCGCCATGGCGACAGGCCCATCAATGCGGTGCGCATTTGCGCGCGGGTTTCATCGTCGCAATCGGTGTCCAGCTTCAGGCCATTGAGCAAATCGACTTCGCTCGGCTGGATCTTCGGCAGGGCGTCCAGCGCGCTTTGCCAGCGCTCCAGATCGCCATGACCTTTTTCCATTTTCTTGTCGAGTTGTGCCTGCAGGGTGTTGGCCCAGTCGGCCAGCGGGGTGCCGGCCAGACGGCGGGCGAGGGGGGACAGATCAATCATGGCAAGGCAATCAACGAGGCAAAGTTAAGACACTGGAACCACGGCACGACTTTCGAGAACCCGGCGGCCAGCAGGCGTTCGCGGTGTTCTTCGAGGCTGTCGGGCTTCATGACGTTTTCGATGGCGCTGCGTTTCTGGGCGATTTCCAGTTCGCTGTAGCCGTTGGCGCGTTTGAAGGCCACGTGCAGATCGGTCAGCAGCGCGTGCTCCTCGGCATCGTTGAAGCGCAGTTTCTCCGAGAGAATCAGCGCACCGCCGGGCAGCAGCGATTGGCGGATGCGCGAAAGCAACGCCAATCGCTGGTCCGGGGCGATGAATTGCAGGGTGAAGTTCAGCGCCACCACCGAGGCCGGTTGGAACTCCAGCGCGAGAATGTCGCCTTCGATCACCTCGACCGGCAGCAACTCCTGGAACATCGAATCCTGACCGTTGAGGTACTCGCGGCAGCGTTCGACCATCGCCGCCGAGTTATCCACAGCGATCACCCGGCAACCGTCGGTGCGCACATGTCGGCGCAGGGCCTGGGTCACGGCACCCAGCGACGAGCCCAGGTCGTAGAGCACGCTGCCCCGCTGTGCGAACTGCGCGGCAAGCACGCCGAGGTTTTCGACGATGGTCGGATAACCCGGCACCGAGCGCTTGATCATGTCCGGGAACACCCGCACCACGTCCTCGTTAAAGGCGAAGTCAGGCACCTGGGCCAAAGGCTGGGCGAAAAGGCGATCGGATTCTTTGCTCACGGCGGTTCCAGCGGTGCAGGTGGAAAAGGCCGGCATTTTAGCCAAGTTGGCGCGCGGATGCGCGGGTTGTCTGATAAAGCGCCAAGCAGCCTGCAAAGTCTATGTGTCCAGTGATATTGCTATCGCGAGCAAGCTCGCTCCCACAGGTACAGCGCTATCCCTGTGGGAGCGAGCTTGCTCGCGATGGGGTCAGCGCGGTTTCTGAGCGAACGCCGAGGCAGTGATCCCCCATTGCCCGAGCCAGTAACTGAGGATGATCACATAAGGCGCGGCATCGAACGGCACCACAAACCGACTGATGCCGATCACGCTGTCGGAGAACACGAATGCCACTGCGCCCGCCGCCGCCAGCAGCGCCGAGCGTTTGGGCACATCGGTCCCGAGTCGGGCCAGGGCGCGCCAGAGCATGGCGCTGATCGCCGTGCCATAGACAATCACCGGCACCAGCAATGGCCCGAGGCCGTTGGAAATCAAAATCCCCAGCAGGACAGCACCGACGCCGAGGGCCAGCACCAGCGGCAGCACGGCCAGGCGTCGGCAATCGCTCAGATAAGCCTTGAGATAAGCCAGATGCGCAACCAGAAACGCCCCGAGGCCGAACACGAACAGATCCCCCGGCCACGCCAGCAGTACATCGCCGACCAGGGAGAAAATCAAGCCCAGGCTGATCCAGCGCCGATATTCGCCGGGTGGTGCGTCATGCAGCCAGCCGAGCAGGGCCAGCACCGGCAGCGGCTTGACCAGCAGGCACAGCAGCGAGGCATGTACGCTCAGGCCGTAAAGAAAGGTCACCGCGCCCATCAGCGCCAGAATCAGCCAGCCCACGGTCAGTTGACCGAGATTGCGCAGTCGAACGAATCCACCGGCAGCACTTCCGGTGCCCACGGCTGTTGCGAAGTCAGGCGCAAGCGCCCGGTGCCGGTCGCGAAGGCTTGAAAACGCCAGGTCGAGACCCCGGCCGCGCCGACGATGCCGGCATCTTCCGGGTTTCGATAAACCTCTGGCCCCAGGGCGTGTAGTACGCCACCAGCCGAATCCTGGATCGCCCAGCGATAACCCGTGGTCGGGTTGCTCGGCAGGGTCAGGATCAGGTTTTGCCCGTTGTTGAGCTGCACCGGGCATTCGCTTTGTTTTTCCACGGTCACGTTGTGCGCAGGTTGCGTGGCACACGCGGCCAGCAGAGCGAGGGCGAGGGGGGCAAGCAGGCGAATGGGGGACATAGGCTCAGGGGCTCCGGCGTTCACGACGAACGGCGAGCATACCCGAGATGAGACAAACTGTGACAGCCAGCCTTGGACAGTGGTGCCAGAGCTGCCGCCATCGCGAGCAAGCTCGCTCCCACAGGGTTTTGCAGTGAACACAAAATTTGTGAACACCACCGATCATTGTGGGGAGCAAGGCCCACACAGGTTTTTTGCAGTGAACACAAAATGTGTGAGCACCACTGACCTCTGTGGGAGCGAGCTTGCTCGCGATAGCGGCAGTACAGACGCTACAAAAGCATCAGAACAACACCTTAGCCACATCCGCAAAGCGCTTGGCAAAATGCACGGTAATCCCGTCCTTCAGATACTCCGGTAGTTCCTCGAAATTGCCCCGGTTCGCCTCCGGCAGAATCAGCTCGAATATCTTCTGCCGCCGCGCCGCAATCACCTTTTCCCGCACCCCGCCAATCGGCAGGACATGCCCGGTCAACGTCAACTCACCGGTCATGGCCACGCCTTTTTTCGGCGGTTGGTTGCGCGCCAGCGACAGCAGGGCACTGGCCATGGTCACGCCGGCGCTCGGGCCGTCCTTCGGCGTGGCGCCTTCCGGCACGTGCAGGTGGACGAAGGCTTCGTCGAAGAATTTCGGATCGCCGCCATACGACTTCAGGTGCGAGCTGACGTAGCTGTAGGCGATTTCCGCCGATTCTTTCATCACGTCACCCAGTTGCCCGGTCAGCTTGAACCCACGGTTGAGGGTGTGGATGCGTGTGGCTTCGATTGGCAGGGTCGCACCGCCCATGCTGGTCCAGGCAAGGCCAGTGATCACGCCGACACCCGACAGCACCTGCTCGTTGCGGAACACCGGTTTGCCAAGTGAGGTTTCGAGGTCTTTGGGGCCGAGCTTGATCACGGCTTGCGGCTCGTCGAGCAGTTTCATCACCGCTTTGCGCACCAGTTTGCCGAGGTTTTTTTCCAGCTGACGCACACCCGCTTCACGGGCATAACCGTCGATCAGGGCCTTGAGCGCGCTGTCGCTGATGCTCAGGCTGCCCTTGGACACGCCGGCTTTCTCAAGCTGCTTGGGCCACAGGTGACGCTTGGCGATGGCGACTTTTTCTTCGGTGATGTAACCCGACAGGCGAATCACTTCCATTCGGTCCAGCAACGGGACGGGGATCGAATCGAGGGTGTTGGCGGTGCACACGAACAGCACTTTCGACAGGTCCATGCGCAGGTCGAGATAGTGGTCGAGGAATTCGACGTTCTGCTCAGGATCGAGGGTTTCCAGCAGCGCCGAGGCGGGGTCGCCCTGGTAGCTCTGGCCCATCTTGTCGATCTCGTCGAGCATGATCACCGGGTTCATCACCTCGACGTCCTTCAACGCCTGCACCAGCTTGCCCGGTTGTGCGCCGATGTAGGTGCGGCGATGACCCTTGATCTCGGCTTCGTCACGCATACCGCCAAGGCTGAAGCGATAGAACGGCCGGCCCAGGGATTCGGCGATGGATTTGCCGACGCTGGTCTTGCCCACGCCCGGCGGACCGACCAGCAATACGATGGAGCCGCTGATCTCGCCTTTATAGGCGCCGACCGCGAGAAATTCTAGGATGCGGTCCTTGATGTCATCGAGGCCGGCGTGGTGTTTGTCCAGCACCTTGCGCGCGTACTTGAGGTCGAGTTTGTCCTCGCCGTAGATGCCCCACGGCACCGAGGTCGCCCAGTCGAGGTAATTGCGGGTGACCGCATACTCGGGCGAGCCGGTTTCGAGCACCGACAGTTTGTTCATTTCCTCTTCGATGCGTTTCTGCGCTTGTGCCGACAGCACTTTACCGGTCAGCCGCTGTTCGAACTGTTCGAGATCGGCACTGCGGTCATCCTTGGTCAGTCCCAGCTCCTGCTGGATGACCTTGAGTTGCTCCTTGAGGAAGAACTCACGCTGATGTTCACCGATCTTGCGATTAACCTCGGCAGAAATCTCTTTTTGCAAGCGCGCGACTTCGACTTCCTTGCGCAGCATCGGCAGGACTTTTTCCATGCGCTTGAGCATGGGCACGCAGTCGAGGACTTCCTGCAGCTCACTGCCAGTGGCCGAAGTGAGGGCGGCGGCGAAGTCGGTCAGCGGCGACGGGTCGTTGGGGCTGAAGCGGTTGAGGTAGTTCTTCAGCTCTTCGCTGTACAACGGGTTGAGCGGCAGCAGTTCCTTGATCGCATTGATCAGCGCCATGCCGTAGGCCTTGACCTCGTCGGTCGGCTCGGTGGGCTGGTGCGGGTATTCGACTTCCACCAGGTACGGCGGGCGGTGATGCTTGAGCCAGGTCTTGAGGCGTACGCGGGTCAGGCCCTGGGCGACGAACTGCAGTTTGCCGTTTTCGCGGCTGGCGTGGTGCACCTTGACCAACGTGCCGTACAGCGGCAGGGCCGAGGTGTCGAAGTGGCGCGGGTCATCCTGGGGCCTGTCCATGTAGAACAGGGCCAGGGAATGGTGTTCGGACTTGGCCACCAGATCGAGCGTCTCGGCCCAAGGCTCTTCGTTGACGATGACCGGCAGGACCTGGGCCGGGAAGAACGGTCGGTTGTGGATCGGGATGATGTAGACCTTGTCCGGCAGGTTCTGGCCGGGCAAGGCCAGGCCTTTTCCGGGTTTGTGCTGTGGGGCGTTTTCCGGATGGGCGTATTCGCTCGGGTCTTCGGGGAATTCCTGCTGGTCGCTCATGGGGGCACCTGCGCAATGGGTATGGGTCTTAGATGGGGCAGGTTGGCGGTGGTTTCAACGGTCATTTTCTGCAACGCGGTGTTTCAATGGCGTGTTCAGCGCAGAGACAGGTTAGCTGGATTTTGCGGCGACACTATCCCCTGTGGGAGCGAGCTTGCTCGCGATAGCGGTCTGACAGTCACTACAAAGCTGTCTGTCATGCCGTCATCGCGAGCAAGCTCGCTCCCACAGGGGGCATGTGGTGTTTTGAAATCTGTGACCATAAAAAAGGCGACACCTGTGAGGGCGTCGCCTTTGTTTTGACTGCCGCTAAAGCTTACTCGGACAGTTTGTACGCAATCACATAGTCACCCATTTTGGTGCCCAGTGAGCCGTGGCCACCGACGACCAGTAGCACGTACTGCTTGCCGTCCTTGCCGGTGTAGGTCATCGGCGTAGCCTGACCGCCAGCCGGCAGGCGCGATTTCCAAAGTTCGTTGCCGGTGTTGACGTCATAGGCACGCAGGTATTGATCCAGCGTGCCGCTGAGGAAGCCGACGCCGCCGGCGGTGACTATCGAGCCGCCCATGCTTGGCACGCCGAGTGGCAGGCCGATAGGCAATGGCGAGCTGTCGCGGCTGGTGCCGTTCTTGCGTTTCCACACGACTTTGTTTGTGGTCAGGTCGATGCCGGCCACGTAGCCCCAGGCCGGAGCCTGGCACGGTACGCCGAACGGCGACATGAGCGGGTGCATGATCACCGCGTAAGGTGCGCCCGTGTTCGGTTGCACGCCCGCTGTTTCGCTCTCGCGCTTGCTGCCGGCCGCGACTTCGGCGCGAGGCACCATTTTCGAGACGAAGGCCATGTAGTTCGGGCTGGTGAACAGCATCTGGCGAACCGGGTCGACCGAAACTCCGCCCCAGTTGAAGACGCCGACGTTACCCGGATAAATCAGGCTGCCCTGTTCCGACGGTGGGGTGTACTGACCGTCGTAACGCAGTTCCTTGAACTGGATGCGGCACAGCATCTGGTCAAACGGGCTGGCGCCCCACATGGCTTTTTCGGTCAGTTCCGGGGCCAGCAGGTTCAGGTCCGAACGGGCCTGGGTCGGTGCGGTGTGGTCGCCTTTCACGGCGCCTTGCGGAGCCGGGATTTCCTTGATCGGGATGATCGGCGTGCCGTCACGACGGTCGAGGACGTACAGGCTGCCTTGCTTGGTCGGCTGGATCACAGCCGGCTTGATGCCGTCGGCGGTTTTCATGTCCAGCAGGGTTGGCTGGCTGCCGACGTCCATGTCCCACAGGTCGTGGTGAGTGAATTGGTAGTTCCAGCGTACCTTGCCGGTGGCCAGGTCCAGCGCGACCAGGCCGGCACTGAACTTCTCGGCGCCCGGGGTGCGGTCTGCGCCCCACTGGTCAGGGGTCTGGTTGCCCAGTGGCAGGTAGACCATGCCGAGTTTTTCGTCGACGCTGGCCAGCGACCACATGTTGGCCGAGTTGCGGCTGTAGTGTTCGCCCTCTGGCAGCGGTTCGGTCGCGTCGGGATTGTTGCTGTCCCAGTTCCACACCAGATGACCGTCGTGTACGTCAAAGGCACGGATCACGCCGGATGGCTCGTTGGTCGACTCGTTGTCGGTGACGTGGCCGCCCATGATCACCAGGTCACGGGTGATCGCTGCCGGCGAGGTGGCGTAGTAGCCACCGGGGGTGAACGGTCCGATGCCTTGAGTCAGGTCAACCACACCGTTTTTACCGAAACCTTCGCAGACCTTGCCGGTGTCGGCGTTGAGTGCGATCAGGCGTGCATCGGCGGTTGGCAGGTACAGACGACGTGGACAAGCCTGGGCAACGGCTTTGCCGGCCTCGGAGATGACCGCGGAGGCAGCGTTTTCAGACTTGGCGTAGGCCGCTTCGTCGTAGTACGACACGCCCCGGCAAGTCATGTGGGCGAAGCCCTTGAAGCCTACCGGGCTCTTGATCTGCGGGTCGAAACGCCACAGTTCCTTGCCGGTGTCCGGGTCCAGCGCCAGCACCTTGCTGTGGGCGGTGCAGGCATAGAGCATGCCGTTGGCCTTGAGCGGGGTGTTTTCGTTGGTCAGTTCCACCGGGTCACCGGCGGTTGGCAGATCGCCGGTCTGGATACGCCAGACTTCTTGCAGCTTGCCGACGTTGGCCGGGGTGATCTGCTTGAGCGGTGAGTAGCGGTCACCGAATTCGCTGCGGCCATAGGCCTGCCAGTCGCCTTCGGGCATCTGCGGCGCAGTGCTGGTCATGTCAGCCGAGTCACGACCCAGTTCGCCGAAGGTTTCGCCCGGATGGGTGAACTGGCTGGCCACGGCGGTGACACCGGCCAGGGCCACGGCCACGCTCAAGGCGCCAGTGCCCATAGGGGCAGGGCCATTGATCAGCAATGGACGACGGAACCACGGCAGCAACATCACCACACCGAGGGCGAACCACAGCGCCAGGCGTGGCACCAGTTGCCACCAGTCCAGGCCGACTTCCCACAACGCCCAAACGGTGCTGGCGAACAGCACCAGCGCGTACAGGCCCAGCGCGGCGCGGCGGGCGGCGATCAGCAACACGCCGCTCAGCGCGATGCCGATACCGGCCAGCAGGTAATACAGCGAGCCGCCGAGCATGCTCAGCTTGATCCCCCCGGCCAGCATGGCCAGGCCCATCAGTAGAAGCAGAATGCCGAGCAGGGTCGGCCATAGACGGCTTCGACTCGAGGCACTATCAGTGCTCATAGTGTGATTCTCCGTGACGTTTCAAGTAGTCCTGCGCAAGTTCACTGTAGATGACGATCCGGCGCGGGCAGGGTTCAGATAAAACTGGTGTGGTTTACGCATACCCCTGTAGGAGCGAGCCTGCTCGCGATAGCGGTGGGTCAGGCAACATCAATGTTGGCTGTGATGGCCTCATCGCGAGCAGGCTCGCTCCTACAGGGTTTTTTCGGTGTTTTTTAGAACGACGACTGGACCTTGATCCCGCCGATCAGCGCGTCATCGACCTCGTTCACGCCACCGGGATGGCGGATGTATTGCAGGTTCGGGCGCACGGTCAGCCAGTGGGTCACGTGCACGCCGTAGTAGAGTTCGGCGCTGTATTCGGTGTCTTGAGGCGGCAGGAAGGTCGGATTGTCGAAATCGAAGACTGCGTTGGCCTGGTTGGTTGCCTCGGCATTCTTGCGAAAGGCCGGGTTGACGTGGACGCGGGCCATGGCGAAACCGATGTCGTCCCGGGCGCGCGCGTCGAACGGGCCTTTGTAGACGAGGCCGGCCTGGACGTAGTTGTCGATCGCGTTGGTCTTCTTGTCGTGCATCGTGCCGTTGGCAAACAGGCTCAGGCCGCGGGAGTGATCGCTGGCGAGGCTGGTGACCTGCTGCTGAAGGACCAGCCAAACGCCGTGCTTGCTCGAGGCGCTGCGGTAGGCTTCGCCAGTCAGGGCGGCAGGCTGGCCATTGCTGTCCTTATAGACGTCGGTGGCGTTGGCGCTGCTGTAGTAGTAACCGGCGCGGTATTCGCCCGGCAGGCCGTTGAGCTTCGGCGTCCACACCAGTTCCACCGGCAGGACCGCGCCCTGGGTGCCGCTGCCGCTGAGCTTGAAGCCGTTGTTGCGATCCAGGTTCGACGAGTTCTGCTCATACGCGCCGATCTGCGCGTACAACTGCGGTGTCAGGTGATACTTGACCCGCATCGCCCACTGGCTGACCGGCCAGTTGTACCAGATGTCACCCGCCCAGTTGCCGACCTGGGATCCGCAGAACGCCAGGTTCTGGAAGTCGCAAGGGAAGCTGTTGAAATCTTCGCCTTCGCCGAAGCGACCGACCTTGATGTCGAGTTTCTCGTCGAAAAATTTCTGCTGATACCACATCTGCGTCAGGCGCCAGGTCTGGCCGCGGCCCCAGACTTCCTGGGCGGAGGTGAAGCCGCCGACACGCGGGTCGTTGATGCGGTCGTTGCTGATGTTGTTGCCGTTGCGTTCAGTGATGGTCAACTGGAACTCGGCGTCATCCCAGCCGAGGATCTTCTGCAAGTCCAGGTGGGTACCCAGGGCGAACTGGTCGCTGTAGCGGGCTGTGCGGTCGTGGTCGTAGCCGCCGTGCAGATTGCTGCCCATTTCACCGGTGTAATCGACTTTGAAGTCGTAGCCTTTTTCCGCGAGTTCTGTGCGAGTGCCGTTCCAGTCACCGAGCATCCACGGTGAATCGCTGTCGAAGGCAGGCGCCGCCTGAACGCAGGAGGCAAGGCCCAGCGCGGTGAAACCACCGATCAGGGGCAAGATGTTTCGATGGGCAGCAGTTGCAAAGACAGCGCTGTCTCGCAAAGATTTAAAGTCAGGCATAGAGACGGAATTCTTGATCTTTTTCTGGGGGATAAACGGAAAGCAGCAGGCGTGAAGCGAAAGCAGAAGCGTTTCAGCAGGCAGCGGGGCGCAAGGATAATGTTCCGTTACAAATAGAGAAAGGGCTTTTACTGACATGCATCGTTTCGGATTTGGTAACAGTGACAAAAGATCGCAGCCTGCGGCAGCTCACAGGATACGGATTCCACTGCAGGAGCTGCCGCAGGCGGCGATCTTTTCCGTTTCACCTACATTTAACGTAAGGTGCGCGGCTTCCAATTCCCACTCTGCTCGAAGGCCCGGCATGACCGAATACAACACCGATCCGTTGCATGGCGTAACGCTGGAACAGATCCTCAATGCGCTGGTTGAACATTACGAGTGGTCGGGGTTGGCCGAGCGCGTCGATATCCGTTGCTTCAAGAGCGACCCGAGCATCAAGTCGAGCCTGACGTTCCTGCGTAAAACCCCATGGGCGCGAGAAAAGGTCGAACGCCTGTATGTGAAGTTGATGCGCACCAAACGACCGCTGTGAGCAGGGTCAATCCGTCCGTATTTCGCCGCCGTTTTGTGGCTGTGGCTGCCACGCTCGGCTGGGCGGGATTGAGCATCCAGATGTACTTGATTCTCCATTCGCGCTGGACGCTGGGCGCTAGCCTGATCGGCGGGCTGATGAGTTTTTTCAGCTTTTTCACCGTGCTGAGCAACACCCTGGTGGCGAGCGTGCTGACCTGTGAATGGACATCCCGCGAGTCAGCCGCGCGCCGCTGGTTCCTGCAGCCTTGGGTCAGCAGTGCGATTGCCGTGAGCATCGCCGTGGTGAGCCTGGCCTACAACCTGCTGCTGCGCCATTTGTGGCATCCCGAGGGCTGGCAATGGCTGGCCGATGAGCTGTTGCATGACATCATGCCGTTGCTGTTCCTGGGGTATTGGTGGCGTTATGTGCCCAAGGGCACATTGCGCGTGTGGCACATCACGGTGTGGGTGATTTATCCGCTGGTTTATTTTGGCTATGCGCTGCTGCGCGGGCATTTGCTGGCGGTTTATCCGTACCCGTTCATCGATGTCGACAAGCTGGGTTATCCACAGGTGTTCATCAATGCCGGCGGGTTGTTGGCGGGGTTTGTGGTGATTGCGTTGCTGGTGATCGGGCTGGATCGGTGGCTTGGGTCTCGCACCAAGAGTCAGCGCATGTAGTGTCTGAGGCGCCGCCATCGCGAGCAAGCTCGCTCCCACATTGGAACTGCGTACATCCGCCCTTTGGGAGCGGGCTTGCTCGCGAAGACTGCGGAACAGTAAACATTGCTGTTGCCTGACACACCGCTTTCGCGAGCAAGCCCGCTCCCACAGGCGTTTCGCTTAACTGACTGGCATTAGGGCAAGCCCCCTCGAAGGTGAGCGCGAATATAGTGCTGTGGAATGCTTTATGTGGCGAGGGGGCTTGCCCCCGTTCGGCTGCGAAGCAGTCGTAAAATCTGCTCGTACGGTGTTTCAGATAAAACCTCGTTGCAGGTTTTAGCACTGCTTCGCAGCGCAACGGGGGCAAGCCCCCTCGCCACATTGTGACGCCAGTCACTCCTCGGCGCTGTTATCCAGCTTCCAGTAGCCAACCGCCTTGACGAACTGCTCGTCCAGCCCATGCTCATCGAGCAACACCCGACGAATCTGCCGCGACACTTTGCTCTCGGTTGCCACCCACGCGTACAGGCTGCCGGTTGGCACCTGGATCTGGCGCACGGTGGCCAGCAGATTGTCCTTGCCTCCTTCACGCAGCACCCAGATCACATTGACCTGGGCCGCGCTGTGCAGCACTTGCTGCTCCTTGCCGTTTTCCACTTCCACGATCACCAACGCACGGCGGCTGGCCGCCAGTGCTTCCAGGCGCCGGGCGATGGCGGGCAGGGCGGTTTCGTCGCCGATCAGCAGGTAACTGTCGAAGATGTCCGGCACGATCATCGAGCCACGCGGCCCTGCGATGTGCAGGAATTGGCCGGGTTTGGCCTGCTCGGCCCAAGTCGAGGCAGGGCCATCGCCGTGCAGCACGAAGTCGATGTCCAGCTCCAGGGTGTTCAGGTCGTAGCGACGCGGTGTGTAGTCGCGCATTTCAGGCAGCGGACCGCCGTCCTTGCCGGCGCTCGGCACCAGGGTTTCCAGGGCCGCAGCTTGCTCGGCGTTTTGCGGGAACAGCAGTTTGACGTGGTCGTCCGTGCCCAGGCTGACGAAACCTGCCAATTCAGGGCCACCCAGGGTAATCCGGCGCATGCGCGGGGTCAGGTCGACCACGCGCAACACTTCCAGGCGACGGCGTTTGATGTCGTGCATGACACGGGCAATGGTGGTGATCACTTCAGTCATTCGGCGTTCTCCTGAACGGGTTCAACGGCAGGGCCGTCGACGATGGCTTTGGCGGTGTTGTTGAGCAAGTCGCGTACCCGCAGGGTTTCTTCCGGACTCCAGCGCCCGTGATGCATTTGCAGTGCATGCCGCAGGTTGTGTACCGCTTCGTGGATTTCGGGTGGACGATCATGGCCTCGCAACGAGCGCTTGCTCACCTCGATGCGCATGCGCACGCCGTCCAGGGCAATCGCTTGTTCACTTAAAGACAGGCGTCCGGCATCGGTCACGCTGTAACGTTTTTTTCCACCTTCGGCGTCGCCCTGAATCATTTCGCTTTCTTCCAGAAAGGTCAGGGTCGGATAAATCACGCCAGGGCTTGGGCTGTAGGCGCCGTCGAACATGCCTTCAATCTGGCGGATCAGGTCATAGCCGTGGCAGGGCTGTTCGGCGATCAGCGCCAGCAGCAGCAGTTTCAGATCGCCGGGGGCAAATACCCGTGGGCCGCGACCACCGCGTTCGCGGCCGGGGCGTTTCTCGAAGCCGTCGCGGCCGTCACCGTGTTCGCGATGGGGGGAATGATGGTCTCTCATTTCGTCTTCTCTCGTCGTGTTTAGATACAACTTAAGATATATCTTAAGTCTGGATCAAGGCGTTTTCCGTGCGAGGCGACCTCATGCCGACGAGCGGTGGCGTAGCGAAATGTATGGAATCCATCGAAAAACCCCTACCGCCTGCCTCTATTTCTACGAACACCCGGTTATTCAAGAATCTTAAAGTTATTACTCTAAAGTTTTTGAGTTTATATTCTAAAAAGCGTAAAAGTCCCCATGTTAATTGGCTAGAACCGCTGTCTGGTTTTTTCAATAAAACTGTATGTAAGGCATAACTTACAGTCATTGTTTGATATTTCGATTTTTTGCGGTTTTGTCTTTCTGGTCATGAGGTAGTTTAACTACGAGCTCATAGGAAGTTGCCTGCTTACTTCCCAAAGCGATAAGTCGATCATGCCTCGGCGTTGAAAGAGCACGGCAAGCGGCCTTTACCGGTATGCGCTGTCTGTGAACTTTCAATGAACCGAACCCTTAAAAGAAAACAGGTACTGAATGATGTTCAAGAAATTTGCAATCGCTGCCCCACTGGCTGTTCTGGCTCTCCAATCCTCCATGGCTTTCGCCGCGGGCGAGGCTGCTCACTCGATCAATCTCATCGCTCACGTGCCAACCAATGGCTTCTATGTAGTGCCAACCGACCCTGATCTGGTCAACAAGGATCAGGACATGAGCTACCAGCCAAGCACTGGCAAGATGGGAGAAGTCAATGGTTTCTTCGACGTGCGCAACAATAACGGCTCGGTTCACGCCAGTCTGGAAAGTGCACCTAAATTGATCTCCGGTGCTGAGTCGATTGATTTGAAAGTCGAGTTCAATAACAAGGAGCTGACGCTCACTCCACAACTGGTCGTGGGTGAAGCCGAGTCCGACGCGAACTACCGCGCGCCGCTGAAGATCACGGCCAAGGGCACCACCTTCCAGCCGGGCGACTACACCGGTGTGGTCGCAATGACCTTCGACGCCGTTGCTCCGATCGCCACGCGTTGATCGAGCTTCAAGGCAACAAACGCTAACTGCTCAAGTGGCGTTAACCGGCGGACAACCCAACCGGGCTGTCCGCCGGATTCCAACCCGTTCGTAACCAGAGTAAGAGTTCATGTTCCCGATGACACCCATCGCGGCTGTGCTTGCGCTGTTGTTTTGTGCCAGTGCAGCGGCGGCTCCCGTTTCTTCCGCCGGTACGACACCGCGAAGTCTGTTGGCCCAGGCCAAAGGCCTGCCGGCAGATTTCGAGGAGCATTTCTTCGATGTGCCTCTGGCTGTTCGGGTGGAGCTCGATCAGCAACCGCTGGGGGAGGCCATGGTGGTGTTGTCTCGCGATGACCGCATCACGTTGCTTGAATTTACCGACACCAGCGAAAACCGCTTCGGCCCCGCCGAGCGGGAAAAGTGGGCCAGTTATCTCAAGCCTGGCGTGCTGCTGGGCACGTGCACCGGTTCGTGTCCGGATCAGGTGCTGGCCGTGCATTACAACCTGGAAAACTCCCTCGTCTCGATCCTCACCGAAAATGCTGAGCGCGACGTCGAGGCCAAGCGTTATTACGAGCAACCCGATGGCGGCAGCAGCGGCCTGATGGTGCGCAACCAGCTCAATCTCAACGGTGGCCAGCAACAGGATCTGGGCGGACGTTTCGGTCTTGAAGCCAGCGCCAGCCTGGGCAACTGGAGCCAGACATTCAACATGCAACTGGCCCGTCTTGGCGGTCCGGATGACAAGCTTTATCACGCAGTCCATGAGCTTTACACCCAGCGCGAATTGCAAGGCAGCTTCTTTCGCCTGGGCTATTTCACCCCCAACTCCGAAGGACTGACTCGCCAGCCGCGCACGTTCGGCACCAGTCCCGACACGGCTGTCGGCGTCATGTATGGCAGCTCCGACAGCCTCGCCATCAACAGTCCGATGCCCAGCGTCTATCCGATCTACGTCACGGCCAACCGCCAGGGCTCGGTGGAAATCTACCGCGACGGTCTGTTGATCAATACCCAGTCGGTGCCCGCCGGTTTGCAGACCCTCGACACTCGGCCGCTGCCGGGGGGGATCTATGAAGTCGAAGTGCGCCTGATCGAGGACGGCCAGATCACCTCGAGCACTCAAGAGTTGGTGTACAAGCCCAGCAACTGGCGCAACCTCGACGAGCGCTGGCGCTACAACCTGTTCGCCGGGGAAGAAAGCAAACTGTTGAGCAATTGGGATCAGCAGTCCAGCGGCAGCACCACGGCCGGGGCCTCGGTCAATTACCTGGCGCACCCACGGGTCATTCTGGGGCTGTCGGCGCGCCAGGTTCGCGAAAAACTGCAGTACGGCAGTTCCGTCGACTGGACCCTGGCCAATCAGCTGAGTCTGTACGCCAACGTCTACCAGACACAGGACCACGGCACCGGTCTGGACCTGCAAAGCCTCTATAACTATGGCGCCGGCAGCGTGGTGATCAGCCACAACCGCAGCTGGCTGGACACCACCAATCTTTTCGAAACCCTGCCGGATGGCACCCGGGTGCGCCAACGCAATGTGTTCGTCGGTGAGACCAGCAACTCCTCGCTGGCACTCAATCATCGACTCAACAGCAAAAGCACGATCAATGCCCGGGTGTCCCACAGCGAGGGCAACGTCGAAGGCGTCGGCCTCGATCTGGGCTGGAACCAACGCACCCACCTGTTTGGCAGCGATGGCAACTGGCGGCTGTCGTTGTTCGATCGGCCAGGCAGTTTGAGCAGCGGCAACGACCGCAATCGCGGTGTCGACCTGAGCATCAACCTGGCACTCGGCGCACCTGGACAGCAGATCAGCGGCAGTATCGGTTCGCGCACGGCCCGGGACGGCGGTCGCGACAACAACGCCTCCCTTGGCTGGCGCAAAGACCTGAAAGATCACGTGCTGCAAAACGTCTCGGTGACGGCGCTCACCGATACCTACGGCGTCGGCGTTTCCAGCCTCGCCAACTTTCGTACCGACGCGATCAATGGTGATGGTTTCGTTCAGCGTTCGTCCTTCAACGGCAACTTTACCGGCGGCCTCAACCTGGACAGTACCCTGGTCCTCGGCGGACAGCAGATGGTGTTGACCAGCCAGCATGAGATGCGCGGTGCCGGGATGATTGTCGATGTGGAGTCGGACATCGACGACATTGCCCTGCGCGCCGACGATTACAGCGGTGGCAGCGCGGCGCTGAAGCCGGGGCGCAACTTCATCCCGATTACCGCGTACCAGAACAGCTCGGTGAGTTTCGATTTCGAAGGCAACCATGTGCCGGCGGCCACCATCGAACCGGCCCGCACCCGTTATCACCTGAACAAGGGAGGGGTCGAGTACCGCAAGGTGCGAGTGATGAAAACCCTGACCGTGCTGGGCCGGCTGGTCGATTCGCAAGGGCAGCCGCTCAAGGGGCACCACGTGATCAACCACGCCAGTCGTGGCGTGACAGAGGTCGATGGTTTCTTCTCGATGGAAATGAACGCCGGTTCGCCAACGCTGGAAGTGCGTCAGGGCAACCAGTTGCTGTGCCAGTTCCGCCTCGAGGCCGACCGCCATCGCAGCGAAAACAACGTGCTGATGATCGGTGACCTGCGATGTACGCCGGACACCCTGGCCGATATCACCTTCACCGAGCAGAAGGCGGGTTGAGCGATGAAAAGGTCTATACGTTCATTGGGGGGCCTGGCGGCGTTGCTGCTATTGAGCCTGGCAGGTGAATCGGCATCGGGCGCAACCATGGATATCCGCGCGGTGTTCCGTCCGGACCCGGCAACCCCGATGCACAATGAATTTATCAACATGACCCCGGTTACCGGGCATTGCGCGAGTCAACCTGCATTCTGCAAGGAGAAAGGGCTGTTTTCTCTGCTGACGCCGATCGGCTTTCGGTCTGTCGGTGCGATCGAAGCCGGGCACAACGACCCGCGCAGGGCCCCGATGTTTCGGGTCCCGGGGGACTGGCGAAGGCTGAGCGTGCGGCATGCCGACACGCAGGAAGAGGCCGAGGTGGAAGTGCGGATCGTCTCGATCGGAGGCCGCTACATTCTTTCCGATACGGCGGAAAACCTGGTGGGCGAAGGTGAGCCCACGACATGGCCCGGCTGGCATACACGCCTGTTGGGCGACTGGACCTGGGGACCTCCGACGCCGTGCAGAAGTACCGGGGGCATGTATGCGTGGCCAAACGCCAGAACGTTCTTCTGGCTGACGTCCGGAACGAGCGTGTGCGCCGCTCGGGCCAATTACCGCATCCCCGGCTTTACCTACGAGCAAGTGCAGATTGGCTACGAACTTCGTACGCCCAACCCGCTGAAAATGTCTTCGGGCCAATACTACGGCGACCTGACCTACACCGTCGGGCCCGGAATGGATTTCGACATGGGGGACATCATGCAGCCGGATGACTCGGTCTTGACGCTCAATTTCAACCTGGATGTAGAGCACACCTTGAAAGTCGACCTGCCACCGGGTGGAAACAAGGTGGTGCTGGAGCCCGAAGGCGGCTGGAACCGCTGGATCGAAAGCGGTCGCAAGCCAACGCGGATTTATCGCGATCAACGCTTCTACATTTCGGCGTCCTCGCGCTTCAACGTGATGATGCAGTGCGATTCGCTGGGTGGTACTCGATGCTATTTGCGCGGTGAAAACGGCAACAGCACACAGGTGGAGACACGGCTGAGTCTGCCCGCGGGCATCACCGGCCCCGGCAATGGCCCGGTCAATGAAGTCCCGCTGATGAACAACGTTTGGATAGGCCCGTTTCAGCCTGGTCATTATCTGGATCGCAAGCCCGGTTCGCTGCGTTTCGAGATGCCGCGGGACGCGGTCGACTTTCTGATACGGCCCGGCTTCAGCGGCACGCTCAAGGGCAATATCACGGTCATCTGGGATTCGGAAATTTGAGTGTCCGGCCCCTCCATTTTTTAATTTTTTGGGATTGAAAACATGACACGTCTGTTTTTGCTGTCGATGCTCAGTGTGTTTTGCGTGGCGGCGAACGCCGGGCCGCAAATTAATGTCGGCACTGTTTATGACTATCTGGATGGCGACAAAAGTACTTACCTGAAGCGGGTCTTCAACAGCGGCGACAGCACCGCATTCGTCAAGGTCAACGTACTGGAGATCGTCTATGACGCTGACGGCACATCCCGGGAAATCCCGATCGAGACCTCCGCTGACAAGGCATCGCGCAATGGCCTGATGGCCAGCCCCGCACGGTTGATCGTGCCGGCGCAGGGGATGCAGGGCACTCGCCTGCTGTATATGGGCGAGCGTGACCGCGAGCGTTATTTCCGGGTGCGTTTCGTGCCGGTGGTGCCGGAGAAGGAGGATGACTTCGTGGTCAGCGGTGAAGAGCGCGAGGACTACAAAAAGACCCTGAGCGCCGGCGTCAACGTCATGACCGGCTTCGGCACGATCTTCTTCGTGCGACCCAAAGACGTCCGATTCGAGACGGCCATCACTGAAACCGACAGCCGTTACGAACTGCGCAACAACGGCAACTCGGTGCTCGTCATCGATGAATTCAAAAATTGTTCAGTGAGCAAGGAGAGCGATTGTGGCGCCACCACCAAGCACCATGTGCTGGCGGGCAAATCATTTGGCTTCGACAAGGAAAAGGGCCGTGAATACCGTTTCAAGTTGCTCGAAGGCGAACGTAAACAGGACTTGAAGGTAGTGAGCCGCTAACGGCTGCTTCCATGGGCGGGGTAGGTAATGAATATGAGCAAGCAATGCGCCGTCGTCGTACTGATGGCAATCACTGGACTGATGAGCGCCATGAGTTGGGCGGCTCGCGAAGAGCATACATTCGAGGTGTCGCTGACGGTTCCGAGTCGGGCCTTTTACATCATTCCGTCCGAACCGGACTGGATTCATCGGCCGCAGCCGCTGCTCTGGAGCTACCCCACTTCAACCTTGGGCAGCCTGCGCAAGAACTTCGACGTGCGCCACGACACCAGCGCGATTGAAGCGCGTCTGGAAAGCGTGCCCTACCTGTCCAATGGCAGGCCGGACGACGACATTGCACTGCGGGTCAGGTTCAACGGCGTTGAACTGAACTCTGTCATGCGCCAGGTCATGTCCCGGGAAGAGGCCGCGACGGGCAAGCGGGTGGCGCTGGAGATCGACCCGGTAAAACCGGTCGGCGGATACCGCGCGGGTGATTACGCCGGCAATGTCCTGCTGCTGTTCAACGCCAGAGCGCCGGGAGAATGAAGCACCGTGCAACGAATCTATCGGGAATGATACGAATGGATAGTGTGAAAAAATTGGCCGGCCAACTGGCGTTGCTGATGACGCTGGGTGTGCCCTCGGCAGAGGCGGCGAATCAGGAGATCCGCGCTTTGTTTACGCCCGATCCGGCGCAACCGAACAATAATGTATTTATCAACAAGACGCCCAGCAGCGGTTATTGCGCGATCTATCCTGGCGAATGCGCCGCCACCAAGATGTTCAGCATCCAGGTGCCGATTCGTTTCAATTCCACTCGCCCTCTCGGGCCAGGCAGCGGCAGCGGCGGCGTAGGGGTGAAAGCGCCCGCCAATTGGCGGCAACTGACCGTCACCAATCGCGATACCCAGGAAACGGAAACCGTCGAAATACGCATCACTGGCATGGGCTCAAGGTATTCACTAAGCGATACAGCCGCCAATCTGGTGGGGGTGACAGATAGTCTCGAAGGCCACCAAAAGCTCTGGACCGACGCCAGTTGGGTTTACGCAGCCCCGCCTTGTCTGTACAGCGGTATGGGAAGCTACACCCCTTCGTCTTATCGTTTTTTCTGGAAGACGCCAGTAGAGGCGGCTTGTACCAAGATGGCCGCCTACACTATCCCGAGCATGGCGTTCGAGAACTTCGATTTTGCCTACGAGTTGCGCACGCCCAATCCCCTGGGTATGTCATCCGGGCTTTACACCGGATCGATGGTCTATTCCGTCGGGCCCGGCGCAGATTTCGACATGGGGCCGATGATGGCGCCGGAGGACAGTGTGCTGAGCCTCGATTTCGTGCTGGATGTTCAGCACACCCTCAAGGTCCGTTTGCCTGCCGGCGGAAACAAGGTGGTACTGGAACCAAGGGAAGGCTGGAGTCGCTGGATCGAGAGCGGACAAATACCAGGCAGTATTGTCCGTGATCAGAAGTTTTATATCTCCGCGTCTTCACGTTTCAAAGTCATGATGCTGTGCGATGCGCCAGGACCACGGCGATGCTATCTGCGCAGCAAGAGTGGATACGCTACACAGATACAACCCATGATCACATTTCCTGCTGGGATCACCCATTACGGCAATCCCGTTAGCAATAAAGAACTCTTCAACAATTCCTGGTCAGGCCCGTTTGAGCCTGGGCATTACGTGGATAACAAAGAGGGCACGCTGCGTTTCTGGATGCCTCGCGAATATATCGAACAATTGCTGCGGCCCGGGATGAACGAGACGTTGAGTGGTGATATCACCGTCATCTGGGACTCGGATGCGTAACGCTTGGCAATTACCGCAAGGCTCCTGAAGGCAGGGAAACTGCCGGAACTTCAGGAGCCGGTTACTCGTTTACAACGCGTGTTTGTCCAGCAGCATCCGGGTCAGGCTTCGTCCCAATTGCAGTTTTTCATCGGCAAGCGTGTTGATGCTGTCCGAGTAGGCCTGCTCTTCGATCTCACCGTCTTGCCTACGTTGTTCGAGAAGTCGCAAGCGCATATCGAAATGCCGATCATTCAATTCGAATCTCCGGTCATGAGACTCCCGCAGGTACCTGTCCCAGAACGGCTGTTCGAGCATGGCATCCAGCAAGCCATTCCCTTCCTCCAACGCCAGCACGGTGGCATAGGCCTGCTCGATGGCGTCGTCACTCACGGCGGCGATATCGCGGTAAAGCATGTCCTCCGGTTGCCACGGCAAGCCAAGGCGTGGGGCCAGACGGGTTTGATACGCCAGATAAATTTCCACTTCTTCGACCCTGCTCGGGCGTGACAGCGCATCGGCCCGAGCGATGTCATTGACCCGTTGCAGGCGCGCCGCGCCCTTGCTCAAGCTCACCAGCCGGTTTTCCAGTTCTACGGTATCGATCGAATAGGCATACGCCTGGGACGCAAGCGCCTGCACGCCCATGTTGTTGAAAACTTCGGAGCTGGCATCGGCACACGTGGTGGGTTGCTCGGCGGTCTGAAACAGTTTTTCGCGCAGCGATGTATCCAGGTCCACCGCGTCGATCAGTTCCCAGACGCGACGGGACAGAGCTTTGCGGGTAGCGCCACCGGCTCTGAAGTCGGCCGATTGCGTCAGGCTATCGATGATTCTGAAGAAGCCTTCGCTGTTCGGCTCGTTCATCAGGTTGTCCCAGGCTTCCGCTCTGTAAGTCCCCAGGCCAGGCGAATTCGCGCCCCAAAGCGAGGAGTCATCATCGACCGGCCATTTGGCGCGCACATTGGCGGCCAGAGGGGCATACGTGTTCTGGCGCGGCAAGCCCGCTGAATCACGGTACTGGAACAGGGTCTGGCGCTGAATATCGGGCAAGGAGTTGATGTCCAGCCGCACACGCGCCACCAGAAGTGCTTCCCTTGACCCGATGGCAACAGTGGGTACGGTCTTGATCGGGTTATCCCGCAGATCCAGAAAAAAACCCTTTGGACGCTGTTTGTTCAGCAACCCGTCTGGCCAGTTATCGATCCCGGTGTTTGAAAGGTTGACCACTTTCAGGTGTGGCATGCGCTTGATGTCGGGTGCCTGGCCCAGCGGGTTGTTGTCGAGCCGCAAGGTTTGCAAGCGTATCAGAGGCTTCAATTGCTCGACCGCCTTGGCGTTCAGCGCAATGTGATTGTGGCTCAGACGCAGGCTTTCGAGCCGGTGCATGCTGGCCACATTGTCTGGCAAGCGGGTCAGCTGACAGCGACGTGCGCTGAGATGGCGTAGCCGGGAAAAATCTTTCAATAACCCCGTGGAGCCCGGCGAGAATTGCGTCCCATCCAGATTCAAGGTGCTGATCTGTTCAAGATAAGGGCGAATGTCCGGCAGCTTTTTCCACCAGGTCTCCAGGTTGAAACTCAGGAGTTCAGTGGATAAGTCCAGTGCATAACCCTTGTCGAAGTGGGTGCTGCGCTCACCGAATACCAAAGGTTTTCGCTGAAAGCATTCCATCAGGCGACCAGCGATAAACGTGATTTCCCTGGGAGCAAGGAGCGTATTTTCAGGCTCGAAAGGCGTGTTCTTTGTCTTCCAGGCGTCAAGGATGTTTTCCAGCCCTGTGAGTTCTTGCTTCAGGTTGTTCAGCAACTGAACAGGGTCAGCGCCGGGAGGCATGGAACGAATGAAGTTGTCGACTTCATGTCCACTCAAGTGCGGATACAGATTTTGCACCCGTTGCTCAAGGGAGACTGGCTGTCTGGAGAAAGCAGGGCCGCGCAACAGCAGGCCCGTTTCCAGCTCCGCCACCGGCCGGATGGAAGGTTCCAGCAAGAGCGTGCGGCGTTCGGCCGGGGATCGGGACTTGACCATTATCCACTGCTTGAACGCGTTTGCCTGGCCGAGTCTGTAGCCCAAGGACTGGCGCGCCTGCTCGGGCAAGGCGCGCAGGAGCGCTTCATAAAAATCGACAGCCTCGGAAATCTGGCGATGTTGACCGTCGACAACTTCATAACGACCGTCTCCTGCCCGTAACAGCAGGCGTACTTGAGTGGCATCGTCGGGACCGACGCTGCAACGCAAAGGACCATCGGCGGTGCCGTCATGTATTTCCACGCGTAGATCGCCCAAGGCCTCGCTGTTGAATCGCAGCGCGTTGAGCGCCAAGCGCTCGGTGTCGATTGTCATTCGTTCGTTCTGGTAGAAGCCTTCGCAGGCCCGTGTCGCGCGGGTTTCAAAGGCACACTCACGGGCGTGGCTCTTGAAATCCAGTGGGAGGCGTTGCTGTGCGTCGACGATGCGCAGATCGTCTTGCCGGGCATGGGCCACCAGGCGTTCGGCGACGATCGTCGGCAGTTCAGGGTATTGGCGCTGCAAGACTTGAACGCGTCGATCGGTACTGCGTTCGCGAAAGCGATAGACGTAATCCGCGATATGGGTCTTGCGCCCTTCGACCTGCTCGGCCAGGCGATCACGCAGGCGCTGTACCTTCGCTTGCCTGGAGAGTCCCGGTCCGACCAGCGCTTGCAGTTGTCGCTCATCGAGAAACCTGACGACCCGCTCCGGCAAACTGCCGGCCATCACGTCCGCCAGCCCGATCTCCAGCGTCCGTTCCGGCCGGGCATTGGCGTTGCCGTACAGGCGGGAGGCGCCGAGCAGGTCGGAGCGTTCATACACCCTCAAGGCATGGTGGGCTGGCCAGCCCGGCAGTTCGGTGATCAGTTGCTCGAACCAGTGCGATGACGGGTCTATCGGGCTTCCCGAACGAATCTGCGCAGTCGTGGCGGCAACATCTTGCATCGCTCTGAAGCGGTTCACGGTGTCTTCCAGCAATAGTGGCGGCTCGGCGTTTTCGACGTGCATGCGCCGCAGTGCGTCTTCTTCGGTGCCGCTGATCAAGCGGATGTTTTCCAGTTGCCGTGAGCTCAAGCCGTCGGTCAGGTGCCCCAGCCGTTGCATCAGCTTCGGGCCTTCCCAGGTCAAGGGCTTTTCGCCTTCATGGCGCCAGGCGCCGCGACCGTTATGGGCCAGTTTCGGTGCATAGGCTTCGGGACGGGTGGGGTGTTCAAGTCGATACTGCGCGGTTTGCGGATCCTTCCGAGTCACATAGTGGCGACCCTCCAAAGGAAGGATGTCCCGGCCTTGATGGCGATGCAGACCCAGGCGGTCGGGCCTGGAGTCTGTTGGCAGTGACAGGTCTGGATGGGCGTAGGGCTCGATATCCGGGTGCCACAAACGGGTTTCTCCGGTGGGCATGCTCACCGGTTGCAGGCTCTCGACCCATGCAGAAGCCTTGAGCCGGAACGCATCGGCGATGCTCGCCCCGGCGGCAAACGCAGCCAGTTGAACCACGTCGGTCACGACCCCCACAACGTGATCCGCTGCTTGTGCCCATAGTCCCTCAGCCAGGTCCACAGCGCCTTCAATGACATCATTGGTCAGTTGATACGCCGTGTAGGTCAGCATGAGTTCGCCGAGCCCCGGTACGAACGGCGTGGCGATCAACAGCGCGACATTGAAAATATCGGAGACTATTTTCTTGAAGTTGTCCCACCAGGCCCACCGCGCCTTGCGATCGGTATCGGCGGTCGACACGGCGATGTCCCGAGCGTCATTGAGAATCTTGTTCAGCTTGTTTTGATAAAGATGTACCCAGAGATCGCCCGTGATCGGCGCAATGTCGACATCCAATCGCGGGTTATCGATCGGCACATCCCGCCAGCTCGGGCGTGGATCGAAGGCTTCCTTACGATGCCATGTGACCTGGAACAGTCGTTGTTGCAAGCCGCCGAAGAAATGCCCGCGTTGCGAATGGTCGATGAACCGGCTGAAGAACTGGCGGTACGTCATCCCGGTGGAAGCGATAAGCGCGTCGTCACGCAGCTGGCGCGTCAGTTCATTCATGAACGCGACGGTCGAGGGGTATTGCTTGAGCGGGTGCTGTGGATCCTGCGGCACATAAGCGATCACTGGTATCACCTCGTGTGATTGTTCCAGCGGCGCAGTGATCAGCACGATGCCGGTCAAAGGGGTGTCGAGAATGGACAGGTCGGCAAATTGCACAGGCCTGCCTTTCCAGGTGGTGTTGCGCTGACCCTCCAGCATTTCAATGACCATGTCGCGGGCATCGGCGTCGATATCGCCGGCCATCGTCGCCTGTTCCACGGCGGCTCTGAAAGCGGCTTTCTCGCTTTCAACGACACGGCTTTGGAGCCAGTACTTTGCAAGGCGATCACTAGGCAGCAACTGTTCTTCCAGGTATCGGGTATAGCGGGCGCCGATATCCAGTTCACGGCACAACGCCTGAAACCTGGCGATGGAGAGTTTGTGTTTGATGGGCAAGACATCGAACTGACCACGCTGATCGGGCTGGCTGATGTAATCCGAGTCCGGTTCGCAGGTTTCGCCAAGCGCGAAGTTGTGCAGTGCGGCGTCGATCAGCGAAACAGTACGGGTGACGACACCCCCGGACGTATCGATGACATACCAGGGCCGTTCTTTGGGCAGGTAAAGATGCAGATACGTTTTTTTAACGTCGACATCGATATCCAGTTTCTTCAGTGCATCGGTGAGTAGGGGCTCGGCAAATTCATAAACGTTTTTCAACGCGTCGAGAAACCGATCCATCTCGTTGCGCGAAGACCAGAGTTCGCGGTTGGCTTTTTGTAATCGGGATTGATCGAGCGCGGAGGCTGTCTTGATCCAGGGCGCGGGTGCTTTTTCAACGCGGCCCAGTTCCCGGACATTTCGCAATGAAGCGCGCTGGAAAACCGGATGGATCCGGCTTTTGATCAATTCGTAGTGGCGACCTTTATGGTCGGTTGTCGACGTACTTCCTTGTAAGTCAGGCATGTTGTTAATAAACCTTGAGTGTTGATGGGAGTCATCAGCCTAACGCCCAAGGCTCAAAGTAAAAGTCTGAATTATTGTTGCTTGAACAGTGTCTTTGCTCTCAATGCATTGGAATTATCCATGCCGAAAATAGTTAATTACCGCCGCACGACGTAATGGTTCTGTTAACGCCGCGCGACATCAGTCGGCAAGCAACCTGTTTTGCTGCCGGGTTGCAGGTACGGCATGAGAATCGGTGCCATGCCTTTGAGCACCTGCACCGGCAACGCCGAGGTGAACTTGTAGGCTTCGGCTGTTTGCCCGGGCACGAATGCGGTCAAGGTGCCGAAGTGTGAATCGCCAATGTAGAAGACAAACGTCGCCGTCCGGTTGATGGATTTGGAGCTCAGAATCCGCCCGCCTGAACCAATGGCTTCAATGCGGTTGTCCCCCGTGCCCGTTTTGCCACCCATCGCCAACGGTTTGCCATCCGGCGTTACAAAGCTGCCGGACACCCGTTTCGCCGTACCGGCATCCACCACCTGCGACAAGGCTTCGCGCATGGCCGTGGCGACTTCGGATGGCATGACCCGTTTGCCGACGTTCGGGTCATTGATCAATTTGGTTTCATACGGTGTGTTGGCCGCGAAATGCAGACTGTCGATACGCAGGGTCGGCATGCGCACACCGTCGTTGAGGATGGTGCCGATCAGTTCCGCCAATGCTGCCGGACGGTCGCCGGAGCTGCCGATGGCGGTCGCCAGTGAGGGCACCAGGTGATCGAACGGATAGCCGACTTTCTGCCAGCGCTGATGAATGTCGAGGAATGCTTCGATCTCCAGCATGGTGCGGATACGACTGTCGCGGGCACCCTTGTGCCTGCTTTTGAACAGCCAGCTGTAGACTTCCTGGCGTTCGAACTGGCTGGCTTTGACAATGTCGCCCCACTTGGCGTCGGGGTGATTGAGCAGGTAGCCCATCAGCCACAGGTCCAGCGGGTGAACCTTGGCGATGAAGCCCTGGTCCGGCAAGTCATAGGAGCCGGGAGCGTAGGCCTCGTAGAGCCGCACGAGACGCTCGTCAGTGAGTTTTTCAGTGAGCTTGGCGCCGGTGAGGTGCGAGCGCACGAAAGCGTTGAAGCTTGCCTGACTGGCCTGTGGCAGCAGGTAGCGGTGCACGGCGGCCATGCGGATCGGGGTCGGCCGCATGCTGTCGAGGAAGGTCTCGAGCCTGTCCTGGGTGTCCTTGTTCTTGTACTTCTTCCAGAACTTGAGCAGGAACGAAGTGCCCTCGCGATCGGCGAATTCGGCCAGGTATTCCTGGCGCCGCGGGTCGCGGTCGTCCTTGATCAGTTCGGCACTGCTGTTCGGGCCGGAGTAGGTGGTGTAGCGCACCAGGTCACGCATCAGGCGGATGAACGGCAGGTTGATCGACTCGCGCAGGGCGTCGCGCAGGGTCGGTATGCGGTCGTTGTCTTCCTTGCGGAAGTTGTTGAACACGTGCAGGCCGCCACCGGTGAAGAACGCTTCGCCGGGGCTGGCGGAGTATTTGCGGTCCAAGGCTGCGCCGAGCATTTTTTGCAGGTCGCGGTCCTTGTTTTCGATCAGGTAATCGACCGCCCAGCGGCTCAGGCGGTCCTGCTCCGGCACGTCGACTTTCTTCAGTTCCGGGACGGTCATGCCGGCGTATTTGTCGTGCAGCTCGGCGATGATTTGCAGGTAGGTGGTCAGCACGCGCATTTTCGCGGTGGAGCCCAGCTCCAGTTTGCTGCCTTCGTTGATGTCGAATGGCTGGTCGGTGCTGTCGGTCTGCACCCGTACCCGCGAGCCGTCCGGGGTCAGTTCGAACAGGGTGAAACTATAGCGAACCTGGGTGGTGCTGGTGGGGGTCAGAAGGCGTTCGCCCATCAGGCCGATTTGCGTGGCAAAAGCGGGGTCGGCCAGTTTTTTCAGGTACTCGGTGGCCTCGGCTTGCAACTCGCCTTGCAGGGTGCTGGTGGCGGACAGGTCGAGGCGGTCGAGGTCATACAACGGGCGATTGAGCATGCCGGCCAGGCGGCTGCGCGCGACACTGATGCCCTTGTTGGCTTCGATCGGTTGAATGGTCGGCTGGGTGGCCCAGTCGCGGTAGGTCAATTTGCTGGCCAGGGCGGCGGCGGCGAACTGAGCGTCGATCACATTGTTTTGCGCCAGCAGGCGAATATGGCTGTCGGTGAGGTCGGCCAGTTCATCGTGACCCTTGGTCAGGTAATGCGACGGGCGGCGCTGGGCAATCATCAGCGACAGCATTTCACGCAGGGCCAGGCCTTTTTCCGCCATGGTTTTTGGGTCCGTTGCTGTGCTGGTCAAGACTTCGTTGGCCTTGTTGAAGTCGGAGCCATACCACACGCGCAAGCCCTCAGCCATGCCATGCACTTCGCCGTGGCCCGGTACGGCCGACAGCGGCACGCTGTTGAGGTAGTCGCGAACCACGTTCTGCCTGGCTTCGAGGGTTTGTGGCCCGGCCTGATAGGCGCGTACGGTGGCAGAGATCATCTGGCGAATTTTTTCCGCGCCATTGACCGTCAAGCCATCGGGCGAGTGCCGGTACTTTTCCAGTTGCGTGGCCAGGGTACTGCCGCCGGCGGATTGGCCGGGTACGTGAAACAGCTTGGCCACCTGTGACCACGCCGCCATGCCGAACCGCGGCCAGTCCACCGCCGGGTTGGCCAGGGGTTGCCCGGGGTCCAGCAGGAAGCGGTTCTCGATGAACAGCAGGCTGTTGACCACCACCGGCGGGATCGAGGCAAAGGTTGAATAAAGCTGCTGCGGATAGTTGTACTGGTACAGCGGCGCTGCGCGGCAATCGGTGATCGACAGCCCGGCCTGGATTTTCTCGGCATAAGGCACGAACAGGCCTTTGTCGCTGTACTTCAACAGCGCCGGAGAAAAGCGGGTTTGCGCCTCAACGACGAAATTGCGCTTGATCAGGCGCGGCAGGAATTCATCCAGCGAGCTGTAGCCCAGGCGCCGATCGAACGGACCGTCGCCCGGATAGCGGATCGCATCGCTGGGGCCGGGTTTGAGCTCAAAGCTCAGGGACGCTGCGTATTTGCTGACTTCCCGGGCCTGGAATTTCGAGGTGCGCATTTCCCTCGCAGCCGCCAGCCCCACGACAATCGCGATGATCAACAGCAATAGCCAGAACGCTCCCCATCCGTGTCTGGAACGGCGGGGTTTTTCAGGTGGCGGCGCTTCATCCTCACGTTCAGTCGGAACCACGGTTTTACTCGAATCGGTTTGCCACAAAGCGCCCATAGTCGACTGATCCATTTACGCAGATTGATCGGACTTGACTCAAGCTTAGACGGTGGTTGGCGAGGGTGAAAAAAATGTGAGGGGTAAAATGATGCACGGACGCACCGATATTCAGGCTGATTGAAGCACTTGTGGCGAGGGGGCTTGCCCCCGTTCGGCTGCGAAGCAGTCGCAAATCCGGTAATCCCGGTGTGCCAGACGCGACAGAGGTGACCTGAATGATGGGCCTGCTTCGCAGTCCAACGGGGGCAAGCCCCCTCGCCACAAAACGCTCGGCGTATGGACTGCCTGTTTACAGCCAGCACGCATCCCAGAGCGGATAGTCGCCAATCTTTTCCACCAATCCTGCCCGCAATGGATTGGCAACTATGTAGCGAGCAAACGGCAGGAGGTCCTCGTTATCGCGAATTGCCCGGTCGTGGTAGCCGGTTTGCCAGAAAGCACCGCTCTCGTTTAACGCCCGGTTGATCGTCAGCGTGCTGCGGGATTTGATGGCCTGCATGAGTTGCGCCAGCGTGTACCGTTCAAGCTGTATTAACCAGTGGAAGTGGTCCGGCATGATGACCCAGGCCATTGAGTTGACCCATTTTTGCTCGTGGGCTCGCCTGAACTCCTCAACCAATAGGCGTCCAAGCCGCCAATCCGCGAATATTCGGCGGCGCTGATGCACGACTGCGGTAATGAGATAACCCCTACCTTGTTTCGAGTAACGTCCACGGCGCAATAGATGTGAGTTTGGATGGGGATGCATTCCGTTGCTTCCTTTGGCGTTTAGCTTAATACGCTAGCTACTCGTTTTCCTGCTTGATCCTGCAATTGCTGAGTGAAATTTCCCAAATCACTGAAGGATTCAGATCCATGCAGCGCTTTTGTGGCGAGGGAGCTTGCTCCCGCTCGTCTGCGCAGCAGGCGCAAAACCAGACAACGTAATTGTTCAGGAACAAGCGATTACAGTGTTTGGGTCTGCTTCGCAGTCCAGCGGGAGCAAGCTCCCTCGCCACAAAAGCAGTCGGCTGGAATGCTTGTTTTAGACATGTCGAAGGGGTAAATACGGCTTTGGCAGGGGCATGACGACGCACCATTGTTGTGCAATACTCCGCGCCGTTTAAATGACGAAAATTCCTACAATATCCAGGTGATGCCTCTCCAAAAGTCGCGTTATTGCCGGGGTTTATGGCTGAATTTAGTGGTTTATATAGTGAATATCTCTGTCGTCAGCTTTTTATACTGCCCGACCCGCTGATCTTGCAGGTTTTGTCCTACAGGATGGTTCTGCTTATAAAGCAGGCCCGGTTACGCGAAGCAGCTGGCTTATCGGTCGGGGGCTTCAACGCTCGGTGGTCATATCCAACAACAAGATGAGGTACCCCTTATGCCCGTAGGCAATCACCAGCCCAACGGCGAGACCGCTCAGGGCGGTCCGCTTAAACGTGAACTCGGCGAACGGCATATTCGCCTGATGGCACTCGGTGCCTGTATCGGCGTCGGTCTGTTCCTCGGTTCGGCCAAGGCCATCCAAATGGCCGGGCCCGCCATCATGTTGTCCTACATCATCGGCGGTCTGGCGATCCTGGTGATCATGCGCGCCCTCGGCGAAATGGCCGTGCACAACCCGGTCGCCGGCTCGTTCAGCCGTTACGCCCAAGACTACCTCGGCCCGCTGGCGGGCTTCCTGACCGGCTGGAACTACTGGTTCCTGTGGCTGGTGACCTGCGTCGCGGAAATCACGGCCGTGGCGGTCTACATGGGTATCTGGTTCCCCGACGTGCCGCGCTGGATCTGGGCGCTCGCGGCCTTGATCAGCATGGGCTCGATCAACCTGATCGCGGTCAAGGCTTTCGGTGAGTTCGAGTTCTGGTTTGCCCTGATCAAGATCGTCACCATTGTTGCGATGGTGTTAGGCGGCATCGGCATCATCGCCTTCGGTTTCGGCAACGACGGCGTGGCCCTGGGCATCTCCAATCTGTGGAGCCACGGCGGTTTCATGCCCAACGGTGTAACTGGCGTGCTGATGTCGCTGCAGATGGTGATGTTCGCCTACCTGGGTGTGGAGATGATCGGCCTGACCGCCGGTGAAGCGAAGAACCCGCAGAAAACCATTCCCAATGCGATCGGCTCGGTGTTCTGGCGGATCCTGCTGTTCTACGTCGGCGCGTTGTTCGTGATCCTGTCGATCTACCCGTGGAACGAAATCGGTACCCAGGGCAGTCCGTTCGTCATGACCTTCGAGCGTCTGGGCATCAAGACCGCCGCCGGCATCATCAACTTCGTGGTGATTACCGCGGCACTGTCGTCGTGCAACGGCGGCATCTTCAGCACCGGGCGCATGCTCTACAGCCTGGCGCAGAACGGCCAGGCCCCGGCCGGTTTTGCCAAGACTTCGAACAACGGCGTACCGCGTCGTGCGCTGCTGCTGTCGATCTTCGCCTTGCTGCTGGGCGTGCTGCTGAACTACCTGGTACCGGAGAAGGTGTTTGTCTGGGTGACGTCCATCGCCACCTTCGGCGCGATCTGGACGTGGGTGATGATCCTGTTGGCCCAGCTCAAATTCCGCAAAGGCCTGAGCGCCAGCGAAGCGGCCGGCCTGAAATACCGTATGTGGCTGTACCCCGTCAGCTCTTATCTGGCGCTGGCGTTCCTGGTGCTGGTGGTCGGCCTGATGGCGTACTTCCCGGACACCCGCGTGGCGTTGTATGTGGGACCTGCGTTCCTGGTGTTGCTGACGGTGCTGTTCTACATGTTCAAGCTGCAACCGACGAATGTTACGCAAGGTGCGGTGCGTTCGGCTTCGTAAGTCGTAACGCCCGAAACCTGTAGGAGCGAGCTTGCTCGCGATGGTCGTTAACGATTACGCGTATTTACTGGCTAAATGCGGCGCTCTTGAGTCCATCGCGAGCAAGCTCGCTCCTACAATATTGCGGTCGATCCTTGGGCTGCCTGAGCAGTACGGTTCAAACGCTTGTTGAACTCAAGCCAGGTCGCCAGCAATGCCATTAACCCGACCCCCACCAGCGCCGTGAAAATCTGCATGGCAAACGCATCGTCGGTCAACGCATTGACCATGTCCGCCAAGGGCGCCAGCAACACGCCCAAGCAGAAAATCTCCAGCGAGAAACGGCCCATTCGGCAACTTTGCTGCGCGAGCCAGTTTTGTGTCCATCCGCTGTCGGGAATCAGCTTCGCCGTGACGTAGGCCAATGCGAGGAAATGCAGCAGGCGCACGGGGGACAGGTCGGTCTTGCTGATGGGGTACAGCAGGTTCTTCAGGCTCGCCGGCACCACGGCATCGTGTAGGTCCGGCCAACGCCACAGGACGGTCAACACACCCGCGGCCACTACATACAGCGCCGCACTGACAAACAACGGCTGGCGAAGCAACGGGCGAGTGTCGGGCAGGCGCGGGCGCTGGCTGTGAATCGCAGCGGCACCGCCGAGTACGAACAGCAACTGCCAGGCAACCGGGTTGAAATACCACACGCCGTCCTTGATGGCCGCCAGGTTCCAGCCCGCCAGTGGCACCATCAGGTACAGCGCCAATGACATCGCGACCACTACCCAGGCCTTGCGCACCAGTACGGGCAGCACCAGGGGCAAACCTGCCAACAGCACGATGTATAGCGGCAACGGGTCCATCAGGTTTGGCTTGAAGCGCAACAGCAGTTCATCGATCAAGGCCTGCTGCGGGTTGCTGATGAAGTGATGCATGCCCATTTCCTCCACCAGATCCCGTGTTTCCACATGGCTGTTGGCGAAAAACACAATGCCCATCAGCATCGCCAGCAGGAAGATATGCACCACGTAGAGCACCCACGTCCGGCGCAGGATTTTCACGCAGGCGATCAGTACGCCTTCGCGCGCCAGGACTTTGCCGTACGCCAGCACGGCCGCGAAACCTGCCAGAAACACGAAAACCTCGGCTGCATCGCTGAAACCGAAGTTACGCAGGGTGATTTGCCCCAACGGGTTGTGCGGCACGTGATCCCAAAAGATGAAGATCAGTGCCAGACCACGAAAAAAGTCGATCCGGTGATCGCGCGCTAACGTCATGACAGCAGGCTCGTGACAGCAGGTAAAAATGGGATCGGCCGTGGGCGCAAAAGGCCCCGCGCCCAAGCGGCGGCGCGCAGGGTGGACTGATTCGCGGGCAATTGCAAAACCGGGGTATTACCGGATGTCTCGGGCATTGCCCCGAGGCTCAACCGCTGGTCTGAAAGGTCCGTCAACCTGCACTTTCTGACAGAAGACAGGCTCCAATATCAATGAGCGCAACGCTCTTAAAACGGGAGCCTCACATGAGACTGTTGTGGAAGGGGCTTTCCAGTTACACGGTGATCGGGGTCGCCAATACCCTGATTCACTGGCAGGTCTTTTTCCTGCTGAGCGTGGCAGCCGGCCTCAGTCAGGCGCTCAGCAACCTGGCAGCCTTCTGCGTGGCGGCCTCGTTTTCCTTCTACATGAACGCGCAATTTACCTTCGCCGCCAGTGCCACGGTCGCAGGTTATCTGCTGTTTCTTTTGGGCATGGGGGCATTGAGCCTGGGTGTCGGCCATCTGGGCGACGTCTGGCAATTGCACGGTTTGTTCACCGTGGCCCTGTTTTCGGCATTGAGCCTGGTGTTCGGCTTCCTGTATTCCAAATACGTGGTGTTTCGCGAGCGTGATCAATGAAAATCTCGCTCATTGTCCCGGTGTTCAATGAAGAGCAAGCGATCAACCTGTTTTATCAGGCGGTGCGACGCGAGTTGCACCTGCGCGATGCCGAGGTCGAGATCGTGTTCATCAACGATGGCAGCTGCGACCGCACGGCCGAACAGGCTACGGCACTGGCCCAGGCGGATGATCAGGTCATGCTGATCAATTTTTCGCGCAACTTCGGTAAGGAACCGGCACTGTTTGCCGGTCTGGAACATGCCAGCGGCGATGCCGTGATTCCCATGGATGTCGACCTGCAGGACCCGATCAGTGTCATCCCGTTATTGGTCGAGCAATGGCAAAAGGGCGCCGATGTGGTACTCGCCAAGCGCCGTAATCGCGACGTCGACGGCTACCTCAGACGCCACAGCGCGTCGATTTTCTACCATGTGCTCAATCGCATCGCCTACACCCGAATCGAGGAAAATGTCGGGGACTTCCGGCTGATGGATCGCAAGGTGGTCGACGTGATCCGTTCCTTGCCCGAGCACCAGTTGTTCATGAAAGGTGTGTTGTCGTGGGCCGGGTTCAACACGGCGGTGGTGGAGTACGAGCGGGCCGGGCGGGTGGCGGGGAGCAGCAAGTTCAATGGCTGGAAACTGTGGAACCTGGCGCTGGAAGGCGTGACCTCGTTCAGCACCGTGCCCCTGCGCTTGTGGACATACGTCGGTGGCGGCATTTCCATTTTCGCGGTGCTTTACGCGGTGTACATGGTGCTGGACAAGATTTTCTTCGGCAACAACGTCCCCGGTTATCCATCGCTGATGACGGCGATCCTGTTTCTCGGTGGCGTGCAACTGATCGGCATCGGCATCCTCGGCGAATACATCGGTCGCATCTATATCGAGGCCAAACACCGGCCGCGCTACGTGATCAGGGACATCGTCGGCGGTAAAGACCGGGGCGGGCGTTAGCATGGGGCGGTTCAACGACTTCCTCGTTCGCGAGCTCAGCCGGCATCAGGTCTGGCGGTTTTTTCTGTTCGCGACCTTCTTGTATGTCCTGCCGTTGATCCTCGCGGACTTCCCCTACATCGATGACAACTGGCGCTCGCTGGCGGCGGGCATGGCCTGGGCTGAACAGGGGCGACTGTTCGCCCAGCTGTTCTACAACGCCCTGACCTTCAGTCATGCCGCGCCGAACATCTTTCCCTTGCCCTTGCTGATTGTCACGCTGGCCATGGCGTCGGCGCTGACCAGCCTGACGTTCCATTACTTGCGCCAGCCCACCGTCGCTTGCTGCCTGGTGCTGTTGCCGCTCTGGTACAACCCGTTCTTCCTGCAGAACCTGTCTTATCAATACGACGGTCCCGCCACAGCCCTGAGCCTGGTGGCGGTGATCTACGCGATCACCTTTCGTCACCCTTTGCGCAGCGTGCAATGGCTGGTGCCGTCGTTCCTGATAGCACTGGCGCTGGGGTTGTATCAGATCAGCCTGAATGTGTTCCTGGGCTTGTGTTGCCTGGAGTTGCTCAGGGCCGCCAACGATAAAACCGCCCCGGTACCATGGGGCGACCTGCTGGGCTGGAAAGCCGCCCAGCTCATCCTTGGCGGGTTGATCTACAGCGTCAGTGCTGGTCCGTTCATGGACTCCAATCGCACAGCGTTGCTCGATTGGTCGGCGCATCCTCTATTTCAGATCCAGATCAACATGGCCCGGGTCCTGGAAAAAGTCGTGCTGCTGTTCAATGGTGGATGGCTCTGGGTATTCGGCGGGTTGTTGCTGTTGGCGATGGCCGGGGCGGTGCGGCTGGGACTGAACGTCGCGGCGCGTCAGGACAGCGCACCGAAGACGCTGTTGATCGGTGTGATGTGTTTGCTGACATTGCCGCTGGTGACGCTGCTGGTGTCCGGTGTCGCGTTGTTTTTCCGCGACTTCAACGAGGGCGCCCGTACCTTGATGGGCTTCGCCGTGCTGCTGGTGTTGCTGTGCTATTTGAGTCATCTGGCGCTGGCGTCGATCCATGAACGACTGCCACTGCTGTTGATCATTCCGCTGCTGGCGATGCTGTCGCTGTCGTTCGCCTATGGCCGGGTGCTGACCGTGCAGAAAACCTTTGCGTCCACGGCGCTGGCCAGCCTTGATTACGACATCGTCAGCCATCAGGCACTGCGCGAGGCCAAGCGGATCTATATGTCGGTGACTTATTCCGACTATTGGTTAACGGCGGCGGCAGGCTCATTCAAGCAGATGCCGGTACTGCACTACCTGCTCAATACCGACTTTTACATGCTGGCCGAGAATCTGCCGAAAGCGGGTATCACCAACGTGGTGGCGGAGCGGGAGCGGCGCAACGCGACACGGGTCGGCTATCAGGGCTATGTGCCGCTGGTGGACAGCCAGTTCTACCGGATTTACCTGATCGGTGATTACGGTTTTATCGTGATGAAGGAGCCGGCCCCGAGCAAAACGCTGCGATGGTGACGTACGATTTCGACCGGGGCGGCGAGGTCATGCGGCCGCTATTTCACTGGGCTCGAAACTGTCCGCCCGCGCCATTTGCCACATCCGCGAGTAGAACTCGCCGTTCACTTCGCCGGTCAGCAACTCGCCCGGCTTGAGGAACACGTGCAACTGCGAGAACAGTTTGATCTCGGTCGCCGACATGCGTCGCACCAGATGCTTGGCGGACAACTGCGAGGGGTGTTCGAGGCCGGCGGCGGCGAGCATTTCCGCCAGGGCCTTGAGGGTGTTGCGGTGGAAGTTGTAAACCCGCTGGGCCTTGTCCGGTACCACCAGCGCGCGCTGGCGCAGGGTGTCCTGGGTGGCGACGCCGGTCGGACATTTGTTGGTGTGGCAGCTTTGCGACTGGATGCAGCCGATGGCAAACATGAAGCCGCGCGCCGAGTTGGCCCAGTCGGCGCCGATGGCCAGCACGCTGGCGATGTCGAAGGCGCTGACGATCTTGCCGCTGGCGCCGAGCTTGATCTTGTCCCGCAGGTTCAGGCCCACCAGGGTGTTGTGCACGAACAGCAGGCCTTCGCGCATCGGCACGCCGATGTGATCGGTGAACTCCACCGGCGCCGCGCCGGTGCCGCCTTCCTTGCCATCGACCACGATGAAGTCCGGAAGGATGCCTGTCTCCAGCATGGCCTTGGCGATGCCCATGAATTCCCATGGATGGCCGAGGCAGAACTTGAAGCCCACCGGTTTGCCGCCGGACAGTTCACGCAGTTGTGCGATGAAATGCATCATTTCGATTGGCGTGGAAAACGCACTGTGGCGCGACGGTGACACGCAGTCTTCGCCCATCGAGATGCCGCGGGTTTCGGCGATTTCCCGGGTGACCTTGTGCTTGGGCAGGATGCCGCCATGGCCGGGCTTGGCGCCCTGGCTCATCTTGATTTCGATCATCCGTACCTGCGGCGTTTGCGCTTGCGCGGCGAAGCGTTCCGGGTCGAAGCGACCGTCGCTGGTGCGGCAACCAAAGTAACCGCTGCCCAGTTCCCAGGTCAGGTCGCCACCGTTTTCCCGGTGATAGGGGCTGATGCTGCCTTCGCCGGTGTCATGGGCGAAATTGCCGAGTTTGGCGCCCTGGTTCAACGCGCGGATGGCGTTGGCGCTGAGGGAACCGAAACTCATGGCCGAGATATTGAACACCGACGCCGAATACGGCTGGGTGCACTGCGGCCCGCCGACGGTGACCCGGAAACTGCTCGGGTCGCTCAAGAGCGCGGGGCGCATGGAATGGCCGATGAATTCGAAACCCGACTGGTACACGTCGATCAGCGTGCCGAAGGGTTTGTCGGCGGTTTCGTTCTTGGCCCGGGAGTAGACCAGCGAGCGCTGGGCCCGGGAGAAGGGCAGGGCGTCGCTGTCGGATTCGAGCAGGTACTGACGGATTTCCGGGCGGATGCCTTCGACCAGGTAGCGGATATTGCCGAGGATCGGGTAATTGCGGCGCACCGCGTGGGGACTTTGCAGCAGATCGAACAGGCCGATCAGGCTGAGGACGGCGGTGACGGCGGTTATCGGCCAGAGCCAGTCGTATTCAAGAAACGGCAGGCTGGCGAGGGTGAAGATCACGCAGACGGCAAAGAAGGCGTAACGGCTCAGGAGTGACAGGCTCATACGGTTTCCTTGGGTTCGGACTCAATAAATTTGGCTAAACACAAAACACTGTGGGAGCGAGCCTGCTCGCGATGGCGGCGGGTCAGTCAACATCAATGCTGAATATGAAACCGCTATCGCGAGCAAGCTCGCTCCCACAGAAAAGCAAAGCAATCCACATGCTGTTCAGGCATTTTGTGCCTGGAGAAAAATCGAAAACAGCTCGGACTGGGATTTGATCCCCAGCTTGCTGTACATGTGTTTCTTGTGGACCTTCACGGTTTCGACCGAGATTTCCAGCTTACGGGCGATTTCTTTACTGGAGCAACCGCTGAGCATCAAACGCCCGACATCCAGCTCCCGGGCCGTCAACTGCGCGCCTTTGAGTTGCTGCACCGAGGCCTCCAGCTGTACCCGCCAATCGGCTTGCGCTGGTGCAGGGGCCAGGGCCACGACCTCGTTGATTTCATAGGGTAGACGTTGGCGCAACAGGCCGAGCACCCACGGCTGGATCAACGACAACAAGGCAATCTGCTGGCCGCTGAAGCGCTGCGTGCTACCCAGCGACAGGCACAGCGTGCGCTCGCCCTCAAGCTGACAATTGAACTGGATTTCGTCGGCCACCACATTCAGACGAAAGTAGCGCTGGTAATACTCGGTCAGCTCGAAGTGCTCCGGGGCCACTTCGGACAGGCGATACAGCCCGGTGCGCGATTGCTCGCGGCAGGCGATGTAGAAGGGGTCGAGCAGATACAGGCCGCGCAGGTAATCCTGGAACAGTTGATCAGGGCTGCCATCCTCGCCGGGGCACTCGGCAAACACCTGCGGGCGCTGGTCGGCACTGAAAAGCAGGGCCACCCAGCTGTCGAAGGGCACGTACTGGTCCAGCAACCGGACAAGCTGGGTCCAGAAATTGGGCTTGTCCAGGGCGTCGATCAGTTGCCCCACCGAGCGGTGCCAGGCGATGTCGTCCAACGAGAGTGTCATGCATCTACCCCTATCGTGTTACCCCAGCGGCGTAATTCCCCGCCCGGTTGCTTGCTGCGCATACTGGCGCACAGACACCGACCGGGCAATCTTTCTGCCGCCCGGCCCATGACAAGGAATACCCATGAAGGTCGAACTCGCCCAATTGGCAGGCCGTGACAACGACACGGCTTACAACCTCGAGCGCACCCTGGCGGCCATTGCCGCGAGCGCTGCCGATACGCAACTGATTCTGTTCCCTGAAGGCCACTTGATGGGTTTCCCTTCGGCGCAGTCCGTGGCCGAGGTGGCCGAGGCGTTGGACGGGCCGTCCGTCAGTGCGGTGATCGCCGCCGCCCGCCAGCGCGATATCGCCGTGGCCATCGGCATGGCCGAGAACGACAACGGCCGTTTCTACAACACCACGCTGCTGATCACTCCTGAAGGCATCGCGCTGAAATACCGCAAGACGCACTTGTGGGCTTCGGATCGCGGGGTCTACGAGGCGGGCGATCGCTACGCCACTTGCCTGTGGAACGGCGTGCGCGTGGGCCTGCTGATTTGCTACGACATCGAATTCCCCGAAAGCGCTCGCGCCCTGGCGCAGTTGGGCGCCGAATTGTTGATCGTCACCAACGGCAACATGGACCCGTACGGCCCGACCCACCGCACCGCGATCATGGCCCGCGCCCAGGAAAACCAGGCGTTTGCGCTGATGGTCAACCGGGTGCAAGAGGGTGACGGTGGCTTGTTGTTTGCCGGTGGCAGCGCATTGGTCGATCCGCTGGGCACCTTGTTGTTCGAAGCCGGACGCGAGGAAGGGCAGTTCGCGGTCGAACTGGACCTGCACCGGTTGACGGCGGCGCGCCAGGATTATCGGTATCTGGATGATCAGCGGCTGAGGTTGCCGGGGGAGGTGGTTGAGCAGGTTGGCGGGGTGCGGGAGCTGCTGATTCCTGTGCGCTGATCCGGATTGCTTGTCGACCGGGCTGACGCCATCGCGAGCAAGCTCGCTCCCACAGGGGGACTTCAGTGGATTCAGGTTTTGTGAACGACACAAATCCTGTGGGAGCGAGCTTGCTCGCGATGGGGTCCTGACAGACGACACACCTGTTTGACCATTCACCCAAGAACAACAACACAACACCCGTAATTTGCGCCGAACTCGGCTCTGCCATAAATCCAATAAAATTCGGAGTAGTCGCTCATGGCTCGTTTGCAACGCACCCTGTCACTGGGGTCGGTGGTGCTGTTTGGCATCGCCTATATGACGCCGATCATTGTCCTCGGCACCTTTGGCATCCTTGCCCAATCCACCGCCGGCATGGTGCCGGCCGCGTACCTCGCGGCGCTGGTGGCAATGTTTTTCACCGCCATGAGCTACGGGCGCATGGCCTCGGCATTCCCGGTGGCCGGCTCGGCCTACAGCTATGTGCGCAAGGCCATCAGCCCGAAACTCGGGTTCATCGCCGGTTGGGCGGTGCTGCTCGATTACCTGTTCCTGCCGATGGCGATCTGGCTGATCGGCGCGGCCTACCTCAACTCCGCATTCCCGGCGGTGCCGCAGTGGATCTGGGTACTGGCGTTCATCGGCATCACCAGCGCGATCAACATCGTCGGGCTGAAACTGGCCAATGGCATCAATGCCTTGCTGATGCTGGTGCAGTTCCTGGTGCTGATCGCCTTCGTCGCGTTGTGCGTGCATTACGTCGACGGCGATGCGAGCACGCCGTTGTGGTCGATCAAGCCATTCTTCAATGGCGACATGCAGATGCCGTTGATCATGAGCGGCGCGGCCATCGCCTGTTACTCGTTTCTCGGTTTCGACGCGGTCAGCACCCTGACCGAAGAAACCCGCGATCCACGGCGTACCATTCCCCGGGCGATCATGCTGATTACCCTGATCGGCGGGCTGGTTTTCGTCGGCGTGTCGTACTTCGTGCAGATCGCCCATCCGTCGTTCCAGTTCGACAGCGTCGACTCGGCAGCCTATGAAATTGCCCGCAACATTGGTGGCGACCTGTTCGTTTCGATCTTCCTGATCGGCCTGATCGTCGGCCAGTTCGCTTCGGGGCTGTCGGCCCAGGCCAGCGGTTCGCGGCTGCTGTATGCCATGGGCCGCGACGGGGTGCTGCCGAAAGCGTTTTTCGGCACCTTGCACGAGCGCTTCGGCACGCCGATCAACAGCATCCTGCTGTGCGCGGTGGTGGCGTTGCTGGCACTGAAACTGGACGTCACCACCTCGACCTCGTTCATCAATTTCGGCGCGTTCCTGGCGTTCAGCCTGGTCAACCTGTCGGTGATCTTCCATTACTGGATCGGTGGCGAGAAAAAAGGCCCGCGCGAATTCGTGCTGTTCCTGCTGTTCCCGTTCATAGGTCTGGTGGCGGATTTGTGGCTGATGGTCAGCCTCGATCATCTGGCGGTTTATCTGGGGTTGAGCTGGCTGGCGATTGGCGTGGTGTACCTGGCGGTGTTGACCGGCGGTTTCCGTCGGCAGCCGCCGGAGATGGATTTCCAGGAAGCGCTCTGAGGCGCCGTCAGGCGGCCGGTCGGGTTTGGCGTAGCGGAAGTTGTACGCGAAATGTAGTACCGGCCCCCAGTTATGCGTTCTCCGTTACGGTGATCAGCGGTATCTGCAAGGTAAACAGCGCGCCCAGGCCCGGACCGTCGCTGTGGGCGGTGAGGTGGCCGTTCATCTCGATGGCCGCCAGCGCGCAGCTGTGCAGGCCGAAACCATGACCTTCCTTGCGGGTGGTGAAACCGTGGGCAAAAATCCGCGTCATATTTTCCGGGGCGATACCTTCGCCATCATCCCTGACGCTGATTTCCAGGAAAGTGTCGTCGATGATTCGCACACCGAGGGTCAATTCCCTTGACCGGTTGCCGAGGTCGGACATTGCGTACTTGGCATTGCTGATCAGGTTGATCAGGATCAGCAGCAAGCGGTGCTTGTCAACCATCACCTGAGGCACCTCGCTGTATTCCCTGATCACGGTGACGTGGTGCCGGGTCAGCGCACCGGCATTCATGTGCAGGGCGTCCTCGAGCAGTTCGCTGATGTACAGCGGTTCCGTCATGCTGCTGGTACCGGCATAGGATTGCTGGGTGGCAACGATGTCCTTGATGTGGTCGACGCTCTTGCTCATCAGCCCCAGTTCGTCGGCCATTTCCTGCTGTTCCTGGGCAATGGCGTCGACCAGTTGATTGAGATAACCGGGTAGCAGCTTGCCCTTGTCGTCCTGAGTCAGGAAATGCCCAAGGTCTTGCGGGTGTTCGTTAATCAGTTGCATTGCCTTGCCCAGGCCCTGGGTCTTGCTGCTGCGAAGCTTTCGCGCAATCAGGTCGGAAGAGATGTTCACGCTATTGAGCACGTTGCCGACGTTGTGCAGCACATTGGTCGCGATTTCGGCCATGCCGGCCTGGCGTGCGGCGTCGAGCAGTGCGCTCTGGGCATTCCTGAGCTCGCGGGTACGCTCCTCGACCCGTTGTTCGAGCACGTCGTTGGCGGTCTGCAAGGCCGAATTGACCCGATTGATCTCGGCGAAGCTGCGGATCAGGCGGATGGTCAGCCAGATCAATACCAGCACCAGCAAGACGGAAAGCAGCAACAGGTAGAAATGGTACTGCTTGTCGGTCTTCTCGGCTTGTTGCTGATCACGGTCAAGCATGCTGGTGATGTTGTCCAGACGATCGGCCACCGGAACCGCTTCGATCTCTTCGAGCAAGCCGTTGACGATCGGCTGCTCACGCAAAATCAAGGCAACGTGATTGCTCAGGACCCTGATCGGGGCGTGAAATTCCACGGGCAAGCGCTGCATGTTCACCGTCAGTTTGCTCAGCCCCACCTGAATGTCGGCGGCCTTGTCGGCGGAGGTGACCTGCGCGAACTCCAGGGCGCTGAGCAACAGGTCATAGGTGTCGGTGGCGATGTTCTGCACTTGCAGCTTGTCGAGGTCAGGCAGGTTGGACAGTTGCGCCTGGATGTCGTCCTCGGCGGTGGGCAGGAAGGCCAGGGAGTTGCGCAACAAGGCGTTGTGCGACTTGAACCGCTCCACCAGATGGGTCTTTTCCTGCATCGCCTGCAGAAAACCCTCGTGGGCATCGTCCCATTGCCGTGAGTTGTTGCGGCCATGGCCGGACTCCATGGTGTCGAAGCGTTCCCACAGCCGGTTCATCTCGTTCATGGGGGAAACCAGAGGGTCGTAGTTGTGCGAAATCGCCACCCTGGATTTGAGGATCTCGGTTTCCCACCGTGAGTCCTGCTGTTTGATCTGGCGTACCAGATCCCGGGACTCGGTGTATGCCACGGTCCGTGCCGAGCTGGATTTGAGGTAGAGAAAGACCAGTGCGGAAGCCAGGGTCACGGCGATGATCCCGAGAAACAGCAGGCTGGCGCGACGAGAAATTTTTCTCATGGCTGCCCCTCCCTTTTTCCGCTCAGGGTCTTGAGGAACTTGATGATCAACGCTTTGTCTTCCGCGCTCGGCATGCGCCCCAACTGATACTGGAACATGACGTCCACGGCTCTTTCGAGGGTGGGCGCCGAGCCGTCGTGAAAGTAGGGGGCGGTCAGCGCGACGTTGCGCAGGCTCGGGACCTTGAACACCGAGCGATCCGCTTCGTCACCGGTGATGTTGAACCGTCCCTGGTCGGCCACGGTCGGGTTGCCGCGATCGGCGATGTAATCACCGAACACCCCGAATTTCTGGAACATGTTGCCACCGATGTTCACGCCCTGATGACAGGCAATGCAGCCGTAGTCCTTGAAGCGCTGATAGCCGTATTTCTCCTCGAGGGTCAGGATGTCCGTATTGCCCAGCAGGTATTGATCGAAACGGGATCCGGGCGTGAGCAAAGTGCGCTCGTAGGCGGCCAGGGCGCCCTGTATGTTGGTCTTGGTCACTGCATCCGGGTACGCCGCGCTGAAGCCTGCGCGGTAGTCTGCATCTTCGGAAATCCGCCGGACGATGGTGTTCCAGTCACTGCCCATTTCGTGGGGACTGGTAATGACCACGTTGCTCTGCGCCTCGAGGGTTTCGACGCGACCGTCCCAGAACTGGCGAAAGTTGAGGCTGGCGTTGAACACCGTCGGCGTGTTGATCGATACCGGTTGTCCATCGAAGCCGAGGGAAAATGCGCGGGTGTCGGCCCCGCTCTTGTCCAGTTGATGACAACTGGCGCAGGACAGGGTGTTGTTGACCGACAGGCGCGGATCACTGAAGAGCCTGCGACCGAGTTCGACCTGATTGGGGTTCTGTTTCGGTATCTCGGGCAAAGGTTTGAGCGGTTCGTCCAGCGGCGCGGCACCGGCGACTGCGCAGAAACCGTAAAGCAGCAGCGCAAGCGCTCGATGCGCAAGGGGCACAGGCGATTGCCTGGAAAACTCGACGCCGGGCTGCAGTTTCTGGCTGTTCATGAGTCGTCTCGCTGTTCCGCCCATCCGACGGCCAGCAGCCGCGCAAAAGCGTCTGCCGGCAAGGCCTTGCTGAAGTAGTAACCTTGGCCTTCCTCACATTGATGGGCCTTGAGAAACGCCAGTTGTTCCTCGGTCTCGATGCCTTCGGCGACGACATTCAGTTCCAGGCTCCTGCCCAGGCTGATGATCGCGCCGACCAGGGCGGCATCGTTGGTGTCATTGCTCAGGCCGCGAATGAACGACTGATCGATTTTCAGCACATCGATGGGGAACCGGCGCAGATAGCTCAAGCTGGAATAGCCGGTGCCGAAGTCATCGATGGCCAGCCACACTCCCAGCGTCTTGAGCCGGTGCAACGCGGTCATGGTCGCCTCGACGTTCTGCATCAGTACACCTTCGGTTATTTCCAGTTCCAGCAGGCAGGGGGGCATTCCCGTCTGTTGGAGTATCTGTTCGATGCCTTCGACGAAATCACGTTGACGAAAGTCGATGGCCGATGTGTTGACCGACATGCGGATCGCCGGCAGTCCGGCTGCTTGCCAGCGTCGTGTCTGGCGACAGGCTTCGGCCAATACCCACTTGCTCAGTGGCACGATCAGGCCGCTGTCTTCGGCCACGGGGATGAACTCGGAAGGATAGATCCAGCCACCCCCGGGTTTTTGCCAGCGCACCAGCGCCTCGGCACCAACCACCCTTCCGCTGCGCAGTTCGATTTTCGGTTGGTAGTGCAGGACGAATTCGTGCTTTTGCAGGGCCTGACGAATACCCGACTCGATGCTCTGCTGCTCCCGGGCACGCTGGTTCATGGCTTCGATGAAAAAACCGATGTCGTTCGGGCCGCTTTCCTTGATGTTGCGCATGGCGGATTCGGCTTTTTTGATCAGGTCAATGGCCTCTAACCCGTCATCGGGATAAATGCTGATGCCCAGGCTGGCGGTGATGCTGATCTCCTGGCCGGCGATCGACTGTGGGCTACGCACGGCACTCAGCAGTTTTTCGGCGATGCCACGGGTCTGCTGGGGGTGGTTGATGTCGCTGAGGATCACCACGAATTCATCGGCGCCATAGCGAAAGACCGAGTCGGTCTCTCGTACGTACTTGAGCAGTTGTTGCCCGACCCGTTTGAGCATTTCGTCCCCGGCCGGGTGGCCCAGAGCGTTGTTGATGCGCTTGAACCGGTCGAGCCCGAGAAACATCACCACCAGATGCTTGTCATGGCGTCGGCAAGTGGCCAGCGACTGGCTCAGTCGATCACCCAGCAATGTGCTGTTGGGCAGCCCTGTGAGGGCGTCGTACTGTAGCAGGTGCGACACCTTGAGCAGTTCGTGGACCCGTGCCTCGATGGTCTGCTCAAGGCTCAACAACTTCAGCGCCGCGTCCTGTGCCAGCTGCCATTTCCAGGTCAGGGCATTGGCCATCTGGCGGATTTCCAGGGTGTCGAAAGGTTTTTTCAGAATCAGTAACTGGTCACCGAACTCCAGTCGTTCGGCCATGGCCTCCCAGCTGTAGTCGGTATAGGCGGTGCACAAGGCAATTTGCAGGTTCGGGTCGGCATTCCAGAGGTGTTCAATGGTTTCCAGGCCGTCCCAGCCGGGCGGCATACGCATGTCGATAAATGCCAGGGCATAGGGGCGGCTATCGGCCAGTGCACGTTCGACCAGCTCCAGGGCTTCCTTGCCCTGGTAGGCGGAGTCGATCTGGAAGGTGAGACGTGGTGATTGCCGAGTCCCGAACAGTGAGTGTTCGAGGCTGTCCAGTTCCACATCGTCGCTGGTGTCCGGGGTGAGGATCTTGCGAAAGTCGGCATGGATCGCCGGTGCATCGTCAATGATGAGAATACGTCGGTTGGTCGGGGGGAAAATTGCTTTCATCCCTCATCCTCCCTGGAGGACGGGGGACCTATGCTCCCGTCCTTGAGCAGTCGGGTCGCTTGTTCAGGATTCACGGCCTCGCTGAAGTAGAGGCCTTGCGCGCTTGATAGCGGGGCGGCTGACTCTGGCGTGCGGGGCCGATCCGACGGCTGGACGCCTTCGGTAATGATGCCGATACCCAGGTCCCGGGCGAAGTTGACGATTGCCCGCAGGCCGTTGGCGCCAGCCGCATCCTGGGTCGCGCCGTCGATAAAGGATTGGTTGAGCTTCAGGTGATTGACCCGGTAGGTTTTCAGGTAATCGAATGATGAATATTCGGTGCCGAAATCATCGATGGCGATTTTCACCCCCAGCTCACGCAGGCGTGGCAGTACATCGTTTTGTGTCCACTTGGTTTGCGCCAGAGTCGCTTCGGTCACGTCGAAACGCAGGTCCCAGGGGGCGAGCTCCCATCGCGCAGTGGTGCGCAGCACGTCGTAAATGAGTTCCGGACCACTCTTGAGCTGCGCCAGGGACAGTTTGATCGCCATCACGGGGGGCGCCATTCCCTCGTTACGCCACAGGCTCATCTGCCGGCAGGCCTGATCCAGCACCCAGCGTCCGAGAGGGATGATGGCACCGGTCTTTTCCGCCGCGGGCACGAAAGCCGAGGCCGGCAGCTCGCCGCGCCGGGGATGGCACCAGCGCACTTGCGCTTCCATGCCCAGGATCCTGCCGCTGTGCATATCCACTTCCGGAACGTAATGCAGCGCCAGTTCATCGCGCTCGATGGCCTTCATCAAGTCATTGGCGATGGCCATGCGCTCGGCCACCTCCTGGGTGATCTCCTGCGAGTGGAAGTGATATTGGTTGCGGCCCATTTCCTTGGAACGGTACAGCGCCATGTCCGCCTGGCTCAGCAGGCTGTCGGCGTCGAGGCAGGCGACGCTGTAGGTACTGATGCCGATGCTGACTGAAATATGCAGGGCATTGCCGGCGAGGTTGTACGGCGTCAGCAGTGCATCGCGGATATTGGCCGCCATGGCGGCGGACTGGGTCGGATCGCTGACGTCCAGTTGCAGGATCGCGAACTCGTCTCCGCCCAGGCGTGCCACCACATCGTTTTCCCGCACGCCGGATTTGATGCGCCGGGCCACTTCCTGCAACAGCAGATCGCCCACCGGGTGGCCGAGGGTGTCGTTGATCCGCTTGAAGTGATCCAGGTCCAGATAAAATACCGCGAATGCCTCTGCGCCTCGGCGTGCGGCAGCAAAGGCCTGATGCAGACGTTCGATCAGGGTGGTGCGGTTGGCCAGGCCGGTGAGCCCGTCCGTGCGGGCGAGCAAGGCCATTTTTTCTTCGGCCAACCGGCGTTCGGTAATGTCGAGAATGATTCCCTCGACTTCCAGCAGGCGACCGTCATGGTCGCGTACGGGAATGTAGCGGTTCTCCACCCAGCGCCATGCACCCTGGCCGGTGCGCAGGCGAAATTCAATCGAGGCGCCCAGCGCATGGCGGTCCAGCACCCGGGCCATGGCCGCATCGACACTGGCCTGATCTTCCGGGTGGATCAACTGCTGGGCCCAGTTGGCCGAGCTCACCAGATCGGCGGCAATGTGACCGTAGCGGGTGATGTTATGGGAAATGTACATCAGCGGAAACGACGGCTCGCCACGTAACCGGTAAAGGATGGTCGGGCTGTTCTGCACGATGATATTGGCATCGGACAGTTCCCGGGTGCGTTCCTGGACCGCTTGTTCCAGCAGGTTCATCTTGAGCGCGGCGTCTTCGGTCATCTGCCATTTGACCGTGAGGGCGCTGGCCATCTGGCGTATCTCAATGGCGTCGAAGGGTTTCTTCAGAATCAGCAGGCGGTCGTTCAGCGCCAGTCGTTGATCGATGTCCTCCCAGGAGTAGTCTGAATAGGCGGTGCACAGCGCCACCTGCAATTTGGGATCGACCTGCCACAACCGTTCGATGGTCTCCAGGCCGTCCCAGCCAGGCGGCATGCGCATATCGATGAATGCCATTGCATAAGGACGATCATCCGCCAGGGCGGCCTCGAGCTTGTCCAGGGCTTCGCGGCCCTGAAACGCCGAGTCCAGTTCAAAATGTTGGGTCTGCGTGGTGGACCGGGTGCCGAACAGGAGGCTTTCGGTTTGTCCCAGACTGTCGTCTTCGACAGTGACCGGGCTGAGTATCTTGGCGAAATCGGCATGAATCGACGCGGTGTCGTCTACGATGAGTATGCGGCGATTGATTTGCGGCAGCCGGAAATTCATTGATCGGCACCCGCCGGGGTGCGCACGTTCAACTTCGGGAGCATCCTTTTTCCCTCCACAGGCCTGCTTGCGGGCCGGTTATATCATTCAGTGTGTGAGCATAGTTGTCAGTTCGTCACTTCGCCTGTCGGGTTCAAGGCGATGATTTGCGCCCGTGGCGGAAAATTCATCCAGCCTGTCATTCAGGCATGGGCAAGAAAGGACGTAGGCCCGCGCCCGCTATCGTGGCTATCCGAAGCAGAGCGAATCGCTACTGATGACCCTGGCCCCGATGAAGGATGCGGCGCGGTTGATCCTGCACCATCAGGAACGCTGGGACGGCAGCGGTTTCCCCGACCGGCCCCGCAGCGGCTTCAGGCCAAGGCATGACGGCGGACGGTCGGACATGGGATCCTTGTGATTTCCATCAGGCTCCATGGCTGACACATGACATCTGCATCCGCTGTTTCACCGCGTATTATCCATATCGCCGCTGCCCTGCTGATCGGCCTTGATGGCCGCACACTGTTGGTACGCAAGCGTGGCACCACGGCGTTCATGCAGCCGGGTGGCAAGATCGAGCCCCATGAATTGCCGGTTCATGCGCTGGCCCGTGAGCTGGAAGAGGAGCTGGGGCTGGACATCGACCCGGCGCAGGCCGTTTACCTCGGTCACTTCTCGGCGCCGGCCGCCAACGAGCCGGGTTTTGTCGTCCACGCCGAGCTATTTCAGCTGAGTATTGATTCAAACGTCACCCCGGAGGCAGAGATCGAAGAAGTGATCTGGATCGACCCGGCCACCGACGGCGATCTCAGCCTGGCGCCATTGACACGGGACCTGATCCTGCCGTTTTATCGGGCATCGCTGACCGCGATCGCCTGAACATTACGCAAAGGACCTCGCCCATGATCCCGCCTTCAGGACCTGCTGATTTTTGCCGCTGCCGCGTTGCATCCTGGTTCGTCAACAACCCGACCTGGCTGGCGATGCAGCACTATTTCATGGGCTTCGTGTTGTCCGGGCTGGCACTGCGGCTGATGCTTGAGCAAAAACGGATGGCTTGAGCATGTGGATCGAACGACTGGATGCCAGCCATGCCCTGGGCTACCGGGCGCTGATGCTCGAAGCCTACGACCTGCACCCGCAGGCCTTCACTTCGAGCGTGCGCGAGCGGGCGGCAATGCCGCTGGACTGGTGGGAGGCGCGCCTGACGGGCAAGCTGGACCTGGTGCTCGGGGCGATCGAAGAAGGTCGGTTGGCCGGCATCATCGGCCTCGCATTCGAGACTCGGGAAAAGGCCCGGCACAAGGTGACACTGTTTGGCATGTATGTTTCACCGACGGTCCGCCAGCGCGGGCTCGGTTATCAACTGGTTCAGGCGGCATTGGCCGAGGCGCAGAGCCATGCGGGGGTGCGCCTGATCCAGTTGACCGTCACCGCCGGCAACGATGCCGCGTTCAACCTCTACCAGCGCTGCGGTTTCGTCCAGTTCGGCCTGGAACCGATGGCGGTGCGGGTAGAGGAGGATTACTTCGACAAGATCCACATGTGGCGCGAACTCTGAAGTCACCGCAGAACCCTGTAGGAGCGAGCCTGCTCGCGATGGCGGCGTGTCAGTCAATGCAGATATTGAATGTCGGACCGCTATCGCGAGCAGGCTCACTCCTACAGGGATTTTTGTTGCTCTATCGAACTGCGCTGACTCCATCCAATGTCGAAAACGACGTGTCCTTGGCCGTCAGCAGGAAGTCGCGCATGTACGGCGCATCCAGCATGTCGGCGCGGATCGCCGCATACAGTGTGGCGAACAAACCCTTCTCCCCCAGCCGCTTGGCCTTCACATAACCCCGTGAGCTGTATTCATGCAGTGCCCAATGGGGCATGCCGCACACGCCACGACCGCTGGCCACCAGTTGCATCATCATCACCGTCAGTTCCGAGGTGCGGACCTGGGCCGGTTCGATGTCGGCGGGTTCGAGGAAGCGGGTGAAGATGTCCAGCCGGTCCCGTTCCACCGGGTAGGTGATCAAGGTTTCCGGGAGCAAGTCTTCCGGGACGATGTAGGCCTTGCTGGCCAGGCGGTGCTGGTTGGCCACCGCGAGCATCGCTTCATAAGTGAACAGCGGTACATAGGTGATCCCGGCCAGATCCACCGGGTCGGAGGTCACCACCAGGTCCAGATCGCCACGGGCCAGGGCTGGCAGGGGAGCGAAGGAGAAGCCCGAGGCCAGATCCAGTTCGACTTCCGGCCAGGCGTCGCGGAACTGGTCGATGGTCGGCATCAGCCACTGGAAGCAACTGTGGCATTCGATGGCCATGTGCAAGCGCCCGGCGGTGCCACCGGCCAGGCGACTGATGTCTCGCTCGGCGGCGCGCAGCAGCGGCAGGGTGGCGTCGGCCAATTGCAGCAGGCGCAGACCGGCGCTGGTGAAACGCACCGGTTTGGTCTTGCGCACGAACAGCGGCATGCCCATGCGCTCCTCCAGCTCCTTGAACTGGTGAGACAGGGCCGACTGGGTCAGGTGCAGGCGATCGGCCGCATCCACCAGGCTGTCGGCTTCGCGCAAGGCGTGCAGGGTCTTGAGGTGACGGATTTCAAGCACCGGGGGCTCCATGAGGAAAACTTGTCGATAAATCGAAAAGGTTGAGTTTGTCTCATGTTGGGTTGGCTGTCGACAGAAGTGCCCTCTTTTACACAGGAGCCTGCTCGCGGTGAACGATAACGCGGTCCTGAAGACGACCGCCCGGCACTCTTCATCAAACTGTCATGGAACTGTGGCAGCGCGCTTGAACAAACTTCATCAGACTCGCGCTCTACTGGGGTTCTGCGTTTTGGTGTTTTTCATGGGTGCTTCATTCTTTTCACGAATCGTATTGTTGGCCGCGCTGCTGTTCGGCCTGCCGTCCCTGGCGGCTTCGCGTTGTGACGTCGATGTTCCGACCGAACGGGTGGATCTGGCCCAGGTAAGCCTGGCGTACCAGAGCATCGGCCGTGCGTCGGACCCGGCCTTGCTGCTGGTGATGGGCCTGGGCGGGCAGTTGATTCACTGGCCGGACGAGGTGGTGGTCGCCCTGTGCCAGCAGGGCTTCCGGGTGATCCGTTATGACAACCGCGATGTCGGCCTGTCGACCTGGCGGCAAGCGCCGGCCGAAGCCAACCTGACCTTCGAAGTGCTGCGCTACAAACTCGGATTGCCGGTGTCGTCGCCGTATTCGCTGACCGATATGGCCGATGATGGCCTGGGGCTGATGGACGCTTTGCACATCGATCAATTCCACGTGTTGGGCGCCAGCATGGGCGGGATGATCGCCCAGCACATGGCGGCCATGGCACCGCAACGGATCGAGAGCCTGACCCTGATCATGACCACCTCTGGCGCCGAAGGCTTGCCAGCACCGAGTGCGGCGCTGGTGCAGTTGTTGTCCCGGCGCGGTGCACCGAGCCGCGAAGTGGCCCTGGAGCAACAGGCCGACTTGCTGGCGGCGCTGGGCAGCCCGATGGTCACCGATGATCGTCAGGTGCTGCTGCATCAGGCGGCGCTGTCCTATGACCGGGCGTTCAATCCCGAGGGCGTGAAACGCCAGATCATGGCCATTCTCGCCGAGCCGAGCCGGGTGGCGTTGCTCAATCAGTTGCGGGTGCCGGCGCTGGTGGTGCATGGCACGGCCGACCCGTTGTTGCCGGTGATGCACGGGGTGCATCTGGCGGCGCATCTGCGCGGCAGCCAATTGATCCTGATTCCCGGCCTGGCCCATCGCTTCCAGGAGGCGTTCAAGGCGCCGTTGCTGGCGGCGGTGTTGCCGTATTTGCGCGAGCACCGTGAAGACACTTCGCACTGGGCGCAGATCGAGCCGGTGGCCGATCGCAACCTTCTCTAACCCCCCCCCCCGATCACCTGTAGGAGCGAGCCTGCTCGCGATAGCGGTGTTTCAGCCAACGATGATGTCGACTGATCCGGCGCTATCGCGAGCAAGCTCGCTCCCACAGGAGAATGCATGGTCCATCAGTGGCTTAGCCCGTATTTTTTCACTTTGTCGAACAGCGTGGTCTTGGCCATGCCCAGTTCCTGGCTGGCCTGGGTCAGGTTGCCGCCGCTGCGTTGCAAGGCATCGCTGAGCAGGTTGCGCTCGAACGCTTCCACTGCTTCGGCAAAGGCCAGGCCTTGATTGCCAGCACCGGCACCGGTTTTCTTGAACGCCGGCAGGCCCAGGGCAAAGCGCTCGGCAATGTTGCGCAGTTCACGCACGTTGCCCGGCCAGTCGTGGCTCATCAGGTTCGAAACGGTCTGGTTGTCCAGCTCGGGCACCGCGCGGTCGAAGCGCAGGGACGACTGCTGCAAAAAGTGTTCGAACAGTTGCAGGATGTCCTCACGGCGTTCGCGCAATGGCGGCAGTTCCAGGGTCACCACGTTGAGGCGGTAGTACAGGTCGCTGCGGAATTCGCCGGCCTTGCTCGACTCGACGAGGTCGGATTTGGTCGCCGCGATCACCCGGCAATCCACCGCTACGCTCTGGTTCGAACCGAGGCGTTCGAGGGTGCGTTCCTGCAATACCCGCAGCAATTTGATCTGCAAGGGCAGGGGCATGCTTTCCACTTCGTCGAGGAACAGCGTGCCGCCGTCGGCGTGTTCGATCTTGCCGATCCGCCGTTTGCCCGCGCCGGTAAAGGCGTTGGCTTCGTGGCCGAAGATTTCGCTTTCGAAGAGGTTCTCCGGCAGGCCGCCGCAGTTCAAGGCGACGAACTGCTTGGTGTGCCGCCGGCTGAAATCATGCAGGCAGCGCGCGACCAACTCCTTGCCGGTGCCGGTCTCGCCTTCGATCAGCACGTTGGCCGAGGTATCGGCGACGTTGGCAATCAGCTCCCGCAGGTTCTGCATGGCCGGCGAGCGTCCGATGATCCGCCCTTCGAGGGAGTCGCGTTCGGCCAGTTGCCGGCGCAGCGACGACACTTCCCGTGCCAGGCTGCGTTGCTCCAGGGCGCGGCGGGCCACGTCCACCAGGCGCTCCGGAGAGAACGGCTTTTCCATGAAGTCGTAGGCGCCTTTCTGCATCGCGCCGACGGCCATGGAAATGTCGCCGTGCCCGGTGATCAGCACCACCGGCAGGCTGCGGTCGCGGGCCTTGAGCCGGGTCAGCAATTCCAGGCCATCGATGCCCGGCAGGCGAATGTCGCTGACGACGATGCCGGCGAAATCGTCGCCGACCCGCTCCAGGGCTTCTTCGGCGCTGCCCACGCCAATGCAGGGAATGTCTTCCAGGGTCAGCGCCTGTTGGCAGCCGAGCAGCACATGGGGGTCGTCTTCGACGATCAGTACACTAAGGTCGTTGTTCATATTGGCTCGGCGGGAGTGGGGCTTACCAACGGTAAACTGAGGACGAATGCGGTACCACCGCTGGACGGGTGCTCGACACCCAGGTGACCGCCGGTGGCGGCGGCCAGGCTGGCGGAAAGGGTCAGGCCAAGGCCCAGGCCCTGTTCGCCGGGTTTGGTGGTGAAGAAGGGTTCGAACAGGTGCTTGCGCGCTTCGGCGTCGACGCCATGGCCGTTGTCACGCACGCGCAGGCGGTATTTGCCATCGTACGCTTCGCCTTCGAGCCACAACTCGGGTTGCGGTTGTGCTTGCATGGCGTCGAGGGCGTTGCCGATGAGGTTGACCAGAATCTGCTCCAGACGGGTCTGGTCGATCTGCACCTGCACAGCTTCGAAATCGCGGTGCAATTGCAGAGGGGTGTTTTCCACCCGTGCACTGTGCAATTGCAGGGCCGCGTCCACCGCTTTGCCGAGGCAGGCCTGGCCCTTGTCGTCACCGCGCCGGGCGAACGAGCGCAGGCTGGCGGTGATCCGGCCCATGCGGTCGATCAGTTCGTTGATGGTCTTGAGGTTGGTGCTGGCCACATCGAGCTGGCCACGTTCGAGGAAGCGCACGGTATTGCCGGACAAGGTGCGCAGCGCCGCCAGCGGCTGGTTCAGTTCGTGGGCGATGCTGGTGGACATCTGGCCGATGGCCGCGAGTTTTCCGGCCTGCACCAGTTCATCCTGGGCACGGCGCAAGGTCTCTTCGGCGAGCCGGCGCTCGCGGATCTGGCCCTTGAGCCGTTCGTTGCTGGCGCGCAGGTCGGTGGTGCGTTCGGTAATCCGACGCTCCAGCTGGTTGTTGGCTTCCTGCAAGGCTTCCCGGGCCGCGAGACGGGTGGCGATGACCTTGCGCCGCTCGTTCCAGGCGATCAACAGAAAGGCACAGAGGGCAAATGCCACGGCCACCAGAATCCCCTGGTTGATCGCTTCGCGGCGCAAATCCTGGAGCGGCGTGAGCAGGGTGAAATTCCACGGCGTATCGCTGAGCGGCCGGGTTTGCGCCAGGTAACTGATGTTTTCATCGTCGGACGCCAGTTCGCTGTTGGCCGGGAACGTGAGTTTTTCCACGCCTTCGGACAGAATTTCCCGGGCCAGCGGCTGCAGTTCATTGAGCGGGAACCAGTAGTACTGCAGGCTGCGGGCGAGTTTTTCCTTGGTTTCTTCGCTCAGCGGCACCACCGATTTCAAACGCCGAGCCGGATCGCTGGAGAGAATGATGATGCCGTTCTCGTCGCTGACGAAGGCTTCCAGGCGCGCCCGCTGCCAGCGTTCTTCCATGGCTTCCAGGCGTACCTTGACCACCGCGACGCCGATGATCTTGCCGTGTTCTTCCAGGCCATGGGCCAGGTAGTAACCGGGTTCGCCGTTGGTACTGCCGATGCCGTAGAAGCGCCCGGGCTGACCGCGCACGGCGTTCTGGAAATAGGCGCGAAAGGACAGGTCTTCACCCAGGTAACTGTCGACATCGCGCCAGTTGCTGGTGGCCATGACGCGACCGGTGGTGTCCATCACGTAGATGGCCCGACTGCGGCTGCGCCGGTTCAGGCCTTCGAGGTAATCGTTGACCGTTTGCCGGTGTTCCGGGGTCGGGTCGGCCAGCAACTGCGAAACGCTGGTTTCGAGCTCCAGCAGGCTGGGCAGGTAGGTATATTTGCTGATTTCGCTTTCGACGGCACGGGCGTGCAGTTCCAGCTGTCGCTGGCCGTTCTCGCCAAGGCTGCGAATGCCATAGTGCTCACTGACCCAGAAGCCGATATAGCCCAGTCCGATCATCATGGCGATGATCAGCGGTGGCAGGAACAAATGGCGAATCAGACGGGGTTTCACGGCGAGTGATGGCATTGCTGCGCGATAAAGATTGGGGTCGCATTTCATCACAGATGCCTTGGGTCAACCACCACACAAATCTGCAAGCCCACGCCGCCCCCTGTGGGAGCGAGCTTGCTCGCGATGACTTCATCACAGTCAACATTGATGTTGAATGTCAGTCCGCTATCGCGAGCAAGCTCGCTCCCACAGGGGGGGCGGTGCGGCTTCTGGCTATTGCCCAGTGCTTTTAGTGCTGCAGAATCTTGTTGAGGAAGTGCTGCGTACGATCGGCGCGGGCGTTGATGTCGCCGAAGAACTCCTCTTTCTTGCAGTCTTCGATGATCTTGCCGGCATCCATGAAGATCACCCGGTCCGCCACTTTACGGGCGAAGCCCATTTCGTGGGTCACGCACATCATGGTCATGCCTTCGTGGGCCAGTTGCACCATTACGTCGAGCACTTCGTTGACCATTTCCGGGTCCAGCGCCGAGGTCGGTTCGTCGAACAGCATGACGATCGGGTCCATCGCCAGCGCACGGGCAATCGCCACACGCTGTTGCTGGCCACCGGACAGTTGGCCCGGGTGCTTGTGGGCGTGAGCCGACAGGCCGACGCGCTCGAGCAGTTGCAGGCCTTTCTTGGTGGCCTCTTCCTTGCTGCGGCCCAGCACCTTGATCTGCGCGATGGTCAGGTTTTCGGTGATGGTCAGGTGCGGGAACAGCTCGAAGTGCTGGAACACCATGCCCACGCGCGAACGCAGTTTCGGCAGGTTGGTCTTCGGGTCGGCGATGGAGGTGCCGTCGACCACGATGTCGCCTTTCTGGAACGGTTCCAGGGCGTTGACGCACTTGATCAGGGTCGATTTGCCGGAACCGGATGGCCCGCACACCACGATCACTTCGCCTTTTTTGACCTCGGTGCTGCAATCAGTCAGTACCTGGAAGTCCCCATACCACTTGTTGATGCTTTTGATAGAGATCATACGGCGAACCTTTTTTGCAGACGCTTGACCAGCCGCGAGGCGGCAAAGCTGATGGTGAAGTACACGAGGCCGGCGAAAACCAGGAACTCATTGGAGCGGCCAATGATGTCGCCACTGGCGCGCGAAGCATTGAGGAAGTCCACCAGGCCGACGGCGTAGACCAGCGAGGTGTCCTGAAACAGGATGATGCTCTGTTGTAGCAACAGTGGGGTCATCTTGCGGAATGCCTGCGGCAGGATGATCAGACGCATCATCTGGCCATACGTCATGCCCAGCGCCTGGGCAGCGCCCATCTGGCCCTTGGGAATCGACTGCACACCGGCACGGACGATTTCGCAGAAGTATGCCGCTTCGAACATCATGAAGGCCACGATGCAGGAGGCGAACGCGCCGATCGGCGTGTCTTCGCCGGTGATCCAGCGCAGCACGAACGGCACCGCCAGGTAGAACCAGGTGATGACCAGCAGCAACGGGATCGAACGGAAATAGTTGACGTAGGCGCCCGCGATGTTCGACAGCACTTTGCTGTGGGACAGACGCATCAATGCCAGGAGGGTGCCGAGGATGATCCCGCCGACCACGCCCATGGCCATCAGCTTGAGGGTCATGATCATGCCGTTCCACAGGCCCGGCAGGGACGGGATGATGCCCGAGAAGTCGAATTCCATCATTTACCCCCTACGGAAATCAGGCCCGGCACGGCGACTTTCTTCTCGACCATGCGCATCAGCAGCATCAGGCTCATGTTCAGGGTGAAGTAGATCAGCGTGGCCAGGGTGAAGGCTTCGAACAGGTTGGCGGAAAACTCGGCAGTCTGTTTGGTCTGCGCCAGCAGTTCCATCAGGCCGATCAGCGAGGCCACGGACGTGTTCTTGAAGACGTTGAGGAATTCCGAGGTAAGCGGCGGAATGATGATCCGGTAGGCCTGGGGCAGCAGCACGTTCCAGTAGATCTGCGGCAGCTTGAAACCCATGGCGCGGGCCGCGGATTCCTGGCCTTTTGGCAGGGCCTGGATGCCGGTACGCACCTGTTCGCAAACCCGGGCGGTGGTGAACAGGCCCAGGCACACCACGACACTGAGAAAGGCCGAGGTGGTCGGGTTCAGATCCTGCTTGTACCACTCTTGCAGGTCCGGCGGCAGCAGGTCAGGTACCAGGAAGTACCAGATGAACAGCTGAACCAGCAGCGGCACGTTACGGAAGAGTTCGACGTAGCAGGTGGCGATGCCCGATACGATGCGGTTCGGCACGGTACGCATGACGCCCAGGATCGAGCCCAGTGTCAGGGCGATGATCCAGGCCGCGATGGCGATGCCGATGGTCCAGCCCAAACCGGTCACGTACCAGTCGAAATAGGTCTCGCTGCCCACGCCGGTGGACTTGAAGAACACGCCCCAGTCCCAGTTGTAATTCATTAGGGTCTCCCCTCAGTTCAATCGATGTGCAAGTGCCCGCTTGGGGGAAGCTCCGTTCCCGCCTGCCTTGAGGGACAGGCACACGCGCCCGGCTCGACAGCCACCGGTTCGAGTGTTTCCAGAAAATGCCAGCAGGAAGTGACCACCTCCTGAAAGGGCATGCGCCCTGTCAGGAGATAAGGTTAGTCAGAAATCAGGATTTCTTGTCGTCAGCCGCTTTATCGGTCGGATTGGCGATCAGGGCCTTGAGCTCGTTGCTCATCGGGAAATTCAGGTTCAGGCCTTTTGGCGGGATTGGCTGCATGAACCATTTTTCGTAGATCTTGTTGATCTCGCCCGATGCGTAGGTGGCCTTGATGGCGTCATCCACAGCCTTTTTGAACGGCTCGTCGCCTTTGCGCACCATGCAACCGTAGATTTCGTAGGACTGCGGAGTACCGGTCACTGCCCAGTCTTTCGCATTCTTGGCCTTGGCTGCTTCACCGGCCAGCAGGGCGTCGTCCATCATGAAAGCCACGGCACGGCCGGTTTCCAGCATCTGGAAGGATTCGCCATGGTCTTTGGCGGAGATGACGTTCATGCCCATCTGCTTGTCGGCGTTCATCGCCTTGAGGATGCGCTCGGACGTGGTGCCGGCGGTGGTCACGACGTTCTTGCCTTTGAGGTCGTCGAAATCCTTGTACTTGGAGTCTGCCTTGGACAGCAGGCGAGTACCGATTTCGAAGATGCCAACGGAGAAGTCAACTTGCTGCTGACGCTCGACGTTGTTGGTGGTGGAACCGCACTCCAGGTCCACGGTGCCGTTCTGCACCAGCGGGATACGGGTTTGCGAAGTCACCAGGTTGTACTTGACCTGCAGGTTCGGCATGTCCAGGTCTTTTTTCAGCGCTTCGACGACTTTCAGCTGGATGTCGTGGGAGTAGCCGACCGGTTTGCCGGAAGCATCCGCGATGTAGGAGAACGGAATGGAAGCGTCACGATGCCCGAGGGTAATGACACCGGACTCTTTGATCTTCTTCAGGGTGCCGGTGAGTTCGGCGGCGAAAACTGGCGTGCTGATCAGAGCGGCAGCAATGGCTGCGCCCAGGATGTGGGGAACGATGCGCATCAAATTTTCCTCGACATTGTTTTTTTTATGGAGCCAGTTCATCGGCCCTTTTGTGCTGCAAATCACCTGAGCGCTACTGAGAGAGGGCGCAAAGGACATTCGTCGAAGAAGTGTAGAGCATGACTCGTGCCAGACCAGTGCGAATAGGTCATGCTATTGATTTATAAGGAAATTAAATATTTATTGCGCGAATATTGAGGCTGGATGATCCGGTTAACCGAACTGACCCGCAGGTCGCGTTCGGAAAACCGAATGGTGGTCGGGTGCTACTTGGTCGTCACGGATATTTGCGCTTGTCCGCGGCTGGCGGGAAGTACTGATACAACCAGGTTTCGCTCAGCGTGCGGTCGTTGGTGCGGATGAACAGGCGCAGCTCGACCGGTTCCACGCTGTCATTGGTCGGGTACCAGTCAAACAGGATGCGGTAGCCCTTGATGTCATCGAGCTTGAGCACGCTGAAATCCTTGACCTCGCCGTTCGAGCAAGTGACCACCGGCTCGATGCCCGCGCCTTCAGGCAATCGGTCCAGGCCGCCGCCGGTGAAGTCCACGGCAAAACGACGGGCCCAGACTGGCGGGTAATGTTCGCCCGGCGCCCAGCCTTCGGTGAATCCGCCCATGCCTGAACGGGTCGCGTTGACTCGCGCCAGCGGAGTGCCGACCGGTGGCAGTGCGCTCCAGTAGAGCTTGTAGCCGTAGTTCAGCGAATCGCCGGCCGCCACCGGCTTCTTTGGGGTCCAGAAGGCGACGATGTTGTCCATGGTTTCGCCGGTGGTCGGGATTTCCAGCAGATCGATCGAGCCTTCGCCCCATGGGGTGGTCGGTTCGACCCACAGGCTCGGGCGGCGGCTGTACCAGTCGACGGTGTCCTGATAGCTGGCGAACTCGTGGTCGGTCTGTACCAGGCCGAAACCTTTCGGGTCCTTGTCGGCGAAGGCATTGAATTGCAGGGTCGCCGGGTTATTCAGCGGGCGGCAGATCCACTCGCCGTTGCCGCGCCACATGGCCAGGCGATCGGAGTCGTGGATTTGCGGGTGAATGGTGTCGCACATCCGGCGTTCGTGGGTGCCGCAACTGAACATGCTGGTCATCGGCGCGATGCCCAGTTGGTCGATGGCGGTGCGTGCGTTGACGTGGGCATCGATTTCCATCACCACGCGCTCGGCCTGGCAGTCGATATCGAAGCGGTAGGCACCGGTGGCACTCGGCGAGTCGAGCAGGGCGTAGACCACGAAGCGGGTGCTGTCCTTGTCCGGCGTCTCGAACCAGAACTTGGTGAAGTCGGGGAATTCTTCGCGCTTTTTGGCGTAGGTGTCGATGGCCAGCCCGCGGGCCGACAAACCGTACTGGCCGGTGGCGTCCACCGCACGGAAGTAACTGGCGCCGAGGAAAGACACAACGTCGTGTTTGTCCAGTTCCGGGGCCTTGAACAGCTTGAAGCCGGAGAAACCCAAATCGCCCTTGAGCTGTGCGGTGTCGACCGTGGTGTTTTCATAATTGAACAGCGACGGACGGAAATGCACCTCTCGCGCCTGACGGGTCTTGGGGTCGACGCTGTACATGCGCACCGGCTGCTTGAACCCCATGCCGACGTGGAAAAACTGCACATCCAGCTGACCGTTCAGGTCATTCCACAAAGAGTGCCTGGCGTCGTAGCGGATCGCATTGAAGTTCTGCGGCGTCATGCTCGCCAGGGTCGGCGGCAATTGTTGCTTGGTGTCCTGGTAGTGATGGCTGGCGAGCTGTTTGGCCTTGAGCTTCAGCGCCTCGAAATCGAACGCGGTGGCCTCGCCATCAGCGGTGCCGCCGCTGGCGGCCCAGGCCTGGGCCGCCATCAGGCCAGTGGCGGACAAACCGGTGTAGGCCGCGATGGCCATGGAGGCTTTGAGCAAGTTCCTGCGGTGCATAAATACAACCTGTCGTGAACAATCCCGCGCCGTTCCTGGCACGTGCTGGATCAGAAATATCGGTTCGGACATGCCTTCGGCCAAACGCAACGGACTTTTATACAGAGGCCGGCTAGCTTAAACCGTTCGGTAACTGAGCAAAATTGATTGATGGCACTGCGCTGGCCCGGCAATGAAACAAGACATGTCGGGAAACAATTCCGACAGGGGTTTCTGATTTAGAGGGCATTTCTGCTTTTTTCGACTAATTACTCTAAAAATTGCTTTTCAGCGCCCGGAATATTTCTATTCTGTGCACATGACCGGTTTATGCCCTTCGGACCGGTGCGGTTCAGTGGGCACCCAGCGGCTGCTGAAAAGGGATAGGGCGATGCGGTTTTTTGCAGTTTCTTTGACGTCTAGAGAAGGACATCGTCCATGTCGAAAGTACAGAACATCACTGAATTGTTGGGAATCTTTCCTTGCCTGGCCAGCGTGCGGCGAAGACGCCGGCTCAATAGCGAGGAAATGAAACTGGTGGAGCGCTATCGGGAGCTGTCGGAGAGCGACAGGATCGCGATGAGGTATCTGGTGGATGCGATGAGGAGTGTTTCGAGGTTTTAATAAGGCAAACCAAAGGGACGGACTGTGAAGTCTGTCCCTTTTTTATCAGCTCGATTTATCCCTTCAGCGGCAAGTGCCAGCGATTGGGAAGGGACGCTGCACCTGCATCAACTCAGGCATGTCTCGCCACTTGATCCAGGCGTGATGTTGGTAATGCAGCAAGGGCACCGAGACTCCGGCCCAATTCAGAGAACTCAGGCTTGGCAGGTTTTCCACAGGCTCTGATTTCGCATCACGCAGCGAGGGTATGACTTCGTTGCTCAACCATTGGCGCAGGTTGCGGTTTTCCGGGACGAAATGATGAACCAGCAAGGCGTACATGCCTGATTCGCTGACCATCAGGGTTTCGACCGTTTTGCCGTCCTTGAGCAGCCAGACAGTGCGACGTTGGTCGGGGTCGAGTTTCAGGGTCAGGCGTTCGTTGAGTGGTTTGCCCATCAGACGACCCAGATCCTGTGCGCAGAACCAGGCTTGGTTGTCTTGCATGAAGGCATGGAGGAAGCGGTTGTGGCGGGTGAAGACTTTAGGGATGAAGCAGGAAGGAGTTTCAGTCGGATGGGTTGTGTGCTTATGCATTTTTCGACTCCATGTTGAAGAAAGGAGCCGCCAATAATCCTTCGACAGATTTGGGTGGCGGACCGTGGGGCGTTCGAAGTCGGAACATTCTCGATCAACATGGAAGCCGAGAGGCCCGCGCCACACGGCCCGCCATAACGCGAAACTGAAAGGCAAAAAAATGCCCCAGCTCATATGGGGGCGCGGATGCGCCATGTTGATATGTTCCGGCTTCGACTCCGGGCCGCTAATTTGGCAGCGACGGAACAAAGCCTATCGGTCAGGCGCTCGCGGCGCCAAGTCTACTCTGGCGACGCGTGTTGTAGGAATCGAGGGTTTTTCAGGAAGGCTGTATCTGTAGGAATTTTCTGTTTTTGCATCTACCGAGGTGACATAGCGTTGCGCCCCTGATTTTTCCTATAACTTTTCCGGGTTCAAGATTGGACTGCAGATTTTTCTGCATTGATCGAGTTTCCAGCTAGTGCTTCTTCTATAAATCGCTTGTGGGAGGCGCGAGTTTTTTCAGAAGAGTCCAGCGAAAAAAACGTTCTTTCTACAAGTCAGGGAAGCAAATGCAGACGATCGTTGTCCGTTATCTCGAAACGGTGATCAATAAAACTACCGGCGGATCCAGCCAAGTCGTTCTGGGAACGGAAATTTACGAAGATATCCGTGAAACACTGATTCCAGGGATGCCGCGCTCCAAGCCGGGGACAGCCCCACACCCGGTTTTCCTGACCAAATGCTTCATCAATGACAGCAATCACCTTTGGCGACTCGAATCGATAAAGTCGACCGCCGCCACGGCTACGCGGCCCGCTGTTTTTTCGGTGCTGATTCAAAGACAGGATGTTTCTAAAGAGATTTTTCTGAATCAGACGCTGAAAAAAGACAAAAGCTTGAAGCTACAGAAACTTCTGGGGCGCCAAGGGAAACTGGTCGAAGTGGACTATGGGTTCGTGCAGCGAAGCGCACGCACAGATGCGTCGAGCAAGTCCAACAAGCGGTACATGGACACGCTGCTTGAGGCCGAGATGCATAAGCGCAGGCTTGCTGTCGTTGTGAAGGTGATATCAAAAAATCTTGTTCAGGTTGCCCCTGTGACATCAAGAGCTATTGCCGTCGAAGACAGGTCAGCCTTCAAGCTGGAACAGGCTACCTTGGACAAAATGCCTCGCTACCAAAACAGCGGAAAAGAAAGCTATGTGCTTTGCAGCATGCTTGAGTGCGTTTCGACCCAACGAATTTTGCCTCCAATCAGCTATTTCGGCGACGGGAGGGATACAGGGAGGAGCGTTAAGTACCCTGTTGCGCTGAGTGTCACCGAGAGCAAGTTGCTGAGGTCAGCGCTGATTCACGCCGTGGGAGCCTCCGGTTATGTTCCGTACAACGATTTACTTCAGGCTCAGCTTAAAGCTCAAAAGCTGCAGGAGGTCGTCGACCAACTCAATACAGAGTTGGACATTCGCAATACCGCATTGAGGCAGCTTGTTGCTGTCCAGAAGCTAGCCAAAAGGTGGGCGGCGGAAATGGGGCTTGAGTATGAGGATGAGCTCGAATTTCAACGAAATCTGGATGCTGAAAATGAAGTCGCGGCCACTGTTTTTTAACAAGCAAAACGAATTGACACCGCCTTCATCGGTTAATACCATTGGCTCACATGGTCTGGCAAAGAGAGCAGAACTCTACCCAGGCGACAGGGTTAATACCCTCTTCTGTGAAAGTAAAACCGCCTTTAGGGGCGGTTTTTTTATGTCTGTTCAAATGCTCAATATGTTTTAGCAACCTCAATCCTGCCCGCATCGCTGCGGGCAGCGCGTCCGATCAAAGAACTATTACCGACCAACCTTCCACGCATCCCCCGCAGGCGCCTTCCCGTGGTCATACGGCTTGGCGATCCACATGTAGAGCAGGCCCAGACCAATCACGATGGCGGTACTCAGCACCATCGCGTAATTGATGTACCAGGCGGCGTCCGGCGTACGTGGCCAGGCCATGTTGATGATGGCGCCGACGCCGTACACCAGCGCGCCGATGTTCACCGCCCAGCCCCAGGCGCCGAGGGTGAATTTGCCGCTGGGTTTCCAGCCCTTCATGCGGGCGTACAGGGCTGCGAGCACGATCATCTGAAACGCCAGGTAGATGCCGATGGCCGCGAAGCTGACGATGGTGGCTACCGCGTCCTGCAGGAAGAAGCCGAGGATGATGATCAGTGCCGGCAGGACACCGGACACGAACAGTGCGGCAACGGGTACCTGAGTCGTAGGTGAAATCTTTTTCAGCAGTCGGCTGCCGATGACCATTTCATCACGGGCGTAGGAATACAGCAGACGACTGGCCGCCGCTTGCAGGCTGATCACGCAGGAGATGAAGGAAATCATCACCACGCCCATCACCACTTTCGAACCCACCGGGCCGAAGGCGTTGTTGAGGATGGTGGTGACCGGGTCCTTGTCGGTACCGTTGATCACGGCCTGCATGTCCGGCACGGCCAGGATCAGCGCCAGGCAGGCGAACATCGCCGCGATGCCGCCGATGTAGATGGTCATGCGCATGGCCACCGGGATCTGCTTGCTCGGGTTCGGGGTTTCTTCGGCCACGTCGCCGCAGGCCTCGAAGCCGTAGTACAGGAACATCCCCGCCAGCGAAGCGGTGAGGAACGCTGGCAGGTACGAGCCGTCGACGCTGATATCGAAGGTGTTGAACAACACGCTGATAGATTGATGACGCTCGAAGATCAGCAGGTAAACGCCAACGATCACCGCGCCCACCAGCTCGCAGAGGAAGCCGAACATGGCGATCCGTGCCAGCACTTTGGTGCCGCTGAGGTTGACCAGGGTGGCGAACAGCGTCAGGAACAGGGCAATGATGATGTTGGTGTTGTTGCTCGGTTCAAAGCCCATCATGGCGGCGAGGTACGGACCGGCACCCACCGCCACGGCAGCGATGGTCACGCACAGGGCGATGGAGTAGATCCAGCCGACCATCCACGCCCAGCGCTTGCCCACCAAGCGGCGAGCCCATGGGTACACGCCGCCGGAAATCGGGAATTGCGAAACCACTTCGCCGAAGATCAGGCACACCAGCAACTGGCCGCAACCGACCAGCAAGTAAGCCCAGAACATCGGTGGTCCGCCCGCGGCCAGGCACAAGCCGAACAGGGTATAGACCCCGACGACCGGGGACAGGTAGGTGAAGCCGAGGGCGAAGTTTTCCCACAGGCTCATGCTGCGATTGAAGTTGGAGGTGTAACCCAGCTTGCGTAATTGCTCGGCATCGCTGTCGGCAAGGGCTGCAGAGAGTTCGGGTGATGCACTCATGTGTGTTTGCTCCGGAAAATCGGCAGATTTCGGATGTCCGAAACCGTGGCGGGGCCTTGGGGGCGCCGCCCGGATCGGTGGTTATTGTTTGGTCTTCTTCGGGGTGGAGCCTGGTGGTGTTGGTGCCGGTTTCTTCCTTGAGTGTTGCGGTGACGCCATCGCGAGCAGGCTCGCTCCTACAGGGGAATGCGATCAACTGTAGGAGCGAGCCTGCTCGCGATGCTTTTCTTAATGCTTGAACATCACATGCCGCACAACGGTGTAGTCCTCCAGCCCGTACATGGACATGTCCTTGCCATAACCGGACAGTTTCTGACCGCCGTGGGGCATTTCGCTGACCAGCATGAAGTGCGTGTTGACCCAGGTGCAGCCGTACTGCAAACGGGCCGACAGGCGATGGGCGCGGCCGACGTCGGCGGTCCACACGGAAGAGGCGAGGCCGTAGTCCGAATCGTTGGCCCAGCCCAGCACCTGTGCTTCATCGCTGAATCGGGTCACCGACACCACTGGCCCGAACACTTCGCGGCGCACGATTTCGTCGTCCTGCAGCGCATCGGCCAGCACGGTCGGTTCGAAGAAGTAGCCGTCGCCTTCGACAGCTTTACCGCCAGTGATCAGACGAATGTGTGGCTGGGCGATGGCGCGCTCGACGAAACCGGTCACGCGGTCGCGGTGTTGCGCGGTGATCAGCGGGCCGAGTTCGGTTGACGGATCATCCTGCAGGCCGTACTTGATGCTGCTGACCGCCGCGCCGAGTTTCTCCACGAACTTGTCGTAGATGCCTGCCTGGGCATAGATGCGGCAGGCGGCGGTGCAGTCTTGCCCTGCGTTGTAGAAGCCGAAGGTACGGATGCCCTCCACTGCGGCGTCGATGTCGGCATCGTCGAAGATGATCACCGGGGCCTTGCCGCCCAGTTCCATGTGCATGCGTTTGACGCTGTCGGCGGTGCTGGAAATGATGTTCGAACCGGTGGCGATCGAACCGGTCAGCGACACCATGCGCACTTTCGGGTGAGTGACCAGCGGACTGCCGACGGTAGGACCACGGCCGAACACCAGGTTGAGCACGCCGGCCGGGAAGATGTCCGACGCCAGTTCGGCCAGGCGCAGGGCGGTCAGCGGAGTCTGCTCCGACGGCTTGAGCACCACGGTGTTGCCGGCGGCCAGGGCCGGGGCGATTTTCCAGGCGACCATCATCAGCGGGTAGTTCCACGGCGCGATGGAGGCGATTACGCCCACCGGGTCGCGGCGGATCATCGAGGTGTGCCCCGGCAGGTACTCGCCACCGGCCGATCCGCTCATGCAGCGGCTGGCACCGGCGAAGAAACGGAACACGTCGGCAATCGCCGGAATCTCGTCGTTCAGCGCGGCGCTGTAGGGCTTGCCGCAGTTGTCCGATTCCAGTTTGGCCAGCTCTTCGCCATGGGCCTCGATGGCATCGGCGAGTTTGAGCAGCAGCAGCGAACGCGCTTTCGGCGGGGTCTGCGACCAGCTGTCGAACGCGGCGTCGGCGGCGCGTACGGCGGCATCGACCTGGGCTTCGCTGGCTTCGTTGATTTCCACCAGCACACGCCCCAGCGCCGGGTTGAACACCGGTTGGGCGGGGCCTTCGCCGTCGAGCAGTTGGCCGTTGATCAAGAGTTTGGTTTGCATGGCATTTGTCCTCATCAATGCAGATCTTGTTTTGAAACCGGTCCCTGTGGGAGCGAGCTTGCTCGCGATGGCGGTGTGTCAGCCACCAACCATGCTGAATGTGATGGCCTCATCGCGAGCAAGCTCGCTCCCACAGGGGTAGTGGTGTCTATTTTGAGTTTATTTCCCACCACTCCCCGCCACGCTCTCACCACCCCGCGTCAGGTAATAGGCACCAAGAATCGGCAGCATGGTCACGATCATCACCAGCATCGCCACGACGTTGGTTACCGGCACGTCCCGTGGGCGGCTGAGCTGGTTGAGCAGCCACAACGGCAGGGTGCGTTCATGGCCGGCGGTGAAGGTGGTGACGATGATTTCGTCGAACGACAGGGCAAACGCCAGCATGCCGCCGGCCAGTAACGCCGAACCGAGGTTTGGCAGGATGATGTAGCGGAAGGTCTGCCAGCCGTCGGCGCCAAGGTCCATCGAGGCTTCGATCAAGCTGTGGGAGGTACGACGCAAGCGGGCGATGACGTTGTTGTAGACGATCACCACACAGAAGGTTGCGTGGCCAACGATGATGGTGAGCATCCCCGGTTCGATTCCCAGCGTCTTGAAGGTCGCCAGCAGCGCGATACCGGTGATGATCCCCGGCAGGGCAATCGGCAGGATCAGCATCAGCGAGATGCCTTGCTTGCCGAAGAAGTCCCGGCGGTACAACGCGGCGGATGCCAGCGTGCCGAGGACCATGGCGATCAGGGTGGCAATCGAGGCGATCTGCAACGACAGCTTGATCGCTTCCAGCACGTCCGGCCGCGAGAACGCCACGCCGATCCACTTCCAGGTGAAACCCTTGGGCGGGAAGCTGAACGCCGCGTCTTCGGTGTTGAAGGCGTACAGAAAGATGATCAGGATCGGGAAGTGCAGGAACAGCAACCCGCCCCATGCTGCGATTTTCAGGCCTATTGAGGCCTGCCCCTGTGATGAAGAGTCAGAGTGCATCGAAGGCCCCCAGTCGTTTGACGATGGACAGGTAGATGGCGATCAGCACGATCGGCACCAGAGTGAAGGCGGCGGCCATCGGCATGTTGCCGATCGCGCCTTGCTGGGCATACACCATGCTGCCGACGAAGTAGCCGGGCGGGCCCACCAGCTGCGGCACGATGAAGTCGCCCAGGGTCAGCGAGAAGGTGAAGATGGAACCTGCGGCGATACCCGGCACCGACAGCGGCAGGATCACTTGCATGAAGGTCTGGCGTGGCTTGGCACCGAGGTCGGCGGAGGCTTGCAGCAGCGACGGTGGCAGGCGCTCCAGCGAGGCCTGGATCGGCAGGATCATGAACGGCAGCCAGATGTAGACGAACACCATGAAGCGCCCCAGGTGCGAGGTCGACAAGGTACTGCCGCCAACCCCCGGAATACCCAGCACGAACTGCAGGACCGGTTCCAGCCCCAGGTGCTGCACGAACCACTGCGCCACACCGCCCTTGGCCAGCAGCAGCGTCCAGGCGTAGGCCTTGACGATGTAACTGGCCCACATCGGCATCATCACCGCGATGTAGAAAAACGCCTTGGTCTTGCCCGTGGTGTAGCGCGCCATGTAGTAGGCAATCGGGAACGCGACGATGGCGCTGGCCATCGACACGACGACTGCCATGCCCAGGGTGCGCAGGATGATGTCGAAGTTCGATGGCTGGAACAGCGCGGTGAAGTTGGCCAGGGTCAGGTCGGGGGTGACCGCCATGGTGAAGTCATCGAAGGTGTAGAAACCCTGCCACAGCAGCACCAGCAATGAGCCCAGGTAGATTGCGCCGAACCACAGCAGCGGTGGCACCAACAGCATCGACAGGTACAGGTTTGGCCGGCGATACAGCAGGCTTGAGAACCGGCGCAACGGCGAGCTGCCCGACCGGGTTTGGGAGATAGCCAGGGTGTTCATCTCACACCCCGCCCGCAATGGTGTCATGCAATGTGATCATGGCTTCACGCGCCCAACGAGCACTGATGCGCTGGCCGGTCTGGTGTTGTGCGCTGGTGTCCAGCCATTGGTTGTTGGCCTTGCTGATGTTCAGGGTCTGGCCGTTTTCCAGTTTCAGTTCGTAGCGGGTGGCACTGCCCTGGTACTGGATATCGTGGAGCAAGCCAGTGACTTCGATTTCGTGGCTGGCCAGCGGGCCTTCGGCGAAACGCACATGCTCCGGGCGAATCGAAAACGGCTGCGGGTTGCCACTCAACTGTCTGGCCAGGTCGCCGCGAATCACGTTGGAGGTGCCGACGAATTCCGCGACGAAGGTGGTGACCGGTTTCATGTACAGGTTGCGCGGGCTGTCGACTTGTTCGATGCGGCCTTTGTTGAACACGGCCACGCGGTCGGACATCGACAGTGCTTCGGTCTGGTCGTGGGTGACGAAAATGAACGTGATGCCGAGCTGGCGTTGCAGCTTCTTCAGCTCGCCCTGCATTTGCTCACGCAGTTTCAGGTCGAGGGCACCGAGGGGTTCGTCGAGCAGCAGCACCCGTGGACGGTTGACCAGGGCGCGGGCCAGGGCTACACGCTGGCGCTGGCCACCGGAGAGCTGCACCGGCTTGCGGTCGCCGTAGCCACCGAGGGCGACCATCTCCAGGGATTCTTCGGCGCGCTTGAGGCGCTCGGCCTTGCCAATGCCTTTGACTTTCAAGCCGTAGGCGACGTTGTCGCGCACGTTCATGTGTGGGAACAGCGCGTAATCCTGGAACACGGTGTTCACGTCGCGCTGGTACGGCGGCAGGCCGGCGGCCTCTTCACCATGAATGCGGATGGAACCTGCGCTCGGTTGTTCAAAACCGGCGATCAGGCGCAAACAGGTGGTCTTGCCCGAGCCGGATGGCCCCAGCATGGAGAAGAACTCGCCGTCCTGGATGTCGATGGAAACCCGGTCTACGGCTTTCACTTCGCCGAACTGACGGGAAACGTTGGTGAACTGGACTGCAAGCGTCATGGTGCGGTGCTCCAAAAAGACGAAGGCCGTCGCAGCGGCCCTGCCTGGACTTCTGAAAAAACGAACATCTTTAAACTGAGCGCGGTAGCAACAACGGCGCTGACCAACTGTAGGAGTGAGCCTGCTCGCGATGAGGGCAGAACAGTCAGTATCTCTGTCGACTGACACACCGCCATCGCGAGCAGGCTCGCTCCCACAGGGGAGGGCGGGTTACCTGCCGCCCATGATCGCGATGTAGTCCTGGGTCCAGCGGCTGTACGGCACGAACTTGCCGCCTTCAGCCTGCGGGGTTTTCCAGAAGGCGATCTTGTCGAACTGGTCGAAACCGTTGGTCTTGCAGCCTTCTGCACCGAGCAATTCACTGCCCTGGCACGCCGCCGGAACCGCTGGCAGCGAGCCGAACCACGCCGCTACGTCACCCTGGACTTTCGGTTGCAGCGACCAGTCCATCCACTTGTAGGCGCAATTCGGGTGCTTGGCCTCGGCGTGCATCATGGTGGTGTCGGCCCAACCGGTGGCGCCCTCTTTCGGGATGGTCGAGGCGATCGGCTGTTTCTCGTTCATCAGGCCGTTGACCTGATACGGCCACGCACCGGAGGCGACCACGCCTTCGTTCTTGAAGTCGCTCATCTGTACCGTGGTGTCGTGCCAGTAGCGGTGGATCAACGGCTGCTGGGCGCGCAGCAGGTCGAGCACGGCTTTGTACTGGGCCTCGGTCAGTTCGTAGGGGTTCTGGATGCCCAGTTCCGGCTTGGCGGTCTTCAGGTACAGCGCCGCGTCGGCGATGTAGATCGGGCCGTCATAGGCCTGCACGCGGCCCTTGTTCGGCTTGCCGTCCGGCAGGTCTTGCGCATTGAACAGCACGCCCCAGCTGGTGGGCGCGGTCTTGAATACGTTGGTGTTGTACATCAACACGTTCGGACCCCACTGATACGGGGCGCCATAGGTCTGCTTGTTGACCACGTACCAGGGGCCATCCTTGAGGCGCGGGTCGAGGTTTTTCCAGCTCGGGATCAACGCGGTGTTGATCGGCTGCACACGCTTGCCGACGATCAGGCGCAGAGAGGCATCGCCGGACGCCGTCACCAGGTCGTAACCGCCCTTGGCCATCAGGCTGACCATTTCATCGGAGGTGGCGGCGGTCTTGACATTGACCTTGCAGCCGGTTTCCTTCTCGAAACCGGTGACCCAGTCGTAGGCCTTGTCGCTCTCGCCACGTTCGATGTAGCCAGGCCAGGCCACAATATCCAGTTGGCCTTCGCCCGCCCCGACAGCTTTGAGCGGCTCGGCGGCCTGGACGCTGGCGCTGGCGAGCAGTGCGGTGGTGATTGCACTGAGCAGTGCGGTCTTGTGCACGAACATGGGAATTCCCTCTTCTTTAATTATGGTCGGGGCAGTGTCTTGAACGTGGTGAAGCATGCCGTTGGTGGCTTGTTATTAGCGTAGTCAGAGATGTTCGCCATGGCGGGCCATGATGTGCCGCACCACGCTGTAGTCCTGAAGCGAATCGCTGGACAGGTCTTTGCCGTAGCCCGAGCGCTTCAGGCCGCCATGGGGCATTTCGCTGACCAGCATGAAATGGCTGTTGATCCAGGTGCAGCCGTACTGCAAGCGCGCCGCGACCTGCATGGCCTTGTCGAGGTTCTGGGTCCAGACCGACGAAGCCAGGCCGTATTCCGAATCGTTGGCCCAGTCCACCGCTTGTTCCAGCTCATCGAAGCGAGTCACGGTAACTACCGGCCCGAACACCTCGCGCTGGACGATTTCATCGCCTTGTCTGCAGCCGGCCAACAGGGTCGGCTGGTAATAGAATCCGGCGCCGGAATGCACGGCTGCGCCGGTCACCCGCTCGATGTGCGGCTGGCCGAGGGCGCGTTCGACAAAACTGGCCACGCGGTCGCGCTGGCGGGTGCTGATCAGCGGGCCGATTTCGTTGTCGGCGTCGCGTTTGCCGGCGAAGCGCAGGCTGCTGACGGCGGCACCGAGCTCGGCCACCAAACGGTCATGAATCCCGGCCTGGGCGTAAATCCGGCAAGCGGCGGTGCAATCCTGGCCAGCGTTGTAATAGCCGTAAGTGCGCACGCCTTCGACCACGGCCTGAATGTCGGCATCGTTGCAGACGATCACCGGGGCCTTGCCGCCGAGTTCGAGGTGGGTGCGTTTGAGGGTTTTCGATGCGGCCTGGAGGATTTTTTGCCCGGTGACGATATCGCCGGTCAGCGACACCATGCGCACTTTAGGGTGGCTCACCAGGTGGCTGCCGACGCCTTCGCCACCACCGCAAACGATGTTGATCACACCCCGTGGCAGGATCTCGGCCAGCGCTGGCGCCAGGGCCAGGATCGACAGCGGCGTGTGTTCCGACGGCTTGAACACCAGGGTGTTGCCGGCGGCGAGGGCCGGGGCGATTTTCCACGCGGCCATCATGATCGGGTAGTTCCACGGCGCAATCGACGCTACGACCCCGATAGGATCGCGACGGACCATGCTGGTGTAGCCCGGCAGGTATTCGCCGCTGAGCTGGCCGGTCTGGCAACGCACGGCACCGGCGAAGAAGCGGAACACGTCGACCGTGGCATTCAGGTCATCCTGGCGGGCCAGGTGCAGCGGTTTGCCGCAGTTCATGGATTCAAGGCGGGCCAGCAGGTCGGCGTTTTTTTCGATGGCGTTGGCGATCTCCAGCAGCAGGTTCGAACGCTGTTGTGGCGTGGTGCGTGACCACCCGGCAAAGGCTCGGTGGGCGGCGAGGATCGCGGCTTCGACTTGCTCGGTGCTGGCTTCGGCGATCTGCGTCAGGACTTCGCCGGTGGCCGGGTTGAGGATCGGCTCGACAAAGCCTTGCCCGGCGACCAGTTCACCATCGATCAACAGGGCGGTGAACAACGGGGTCTGCGCGCCAGCCATTTTTCGGGTTCTCTTTTTTTGTGTGGCTTGTTGTGTAGACATATGGCGGCGCTCCCTGTGACTGGGGCCCGGCCGTCTTTATTGGATGCAACAAGACTAGAGCGCGGACCCGAGGTCGACAAATTCTAAATACTGAAGGTGGCGTTCGATTAAATAGATGGCTTGCGCCCGCCGTGGGGTTGTTCGCGGGCGACCGTGAGGAACGGGTCGACCAGCGCCGGCCGCGCGGTGCCGCGACGCCAGGCCAGGCCGACATCCAGGGTCTGGCTGAGGTCGGCAATCGGCCGCGCTTCGATGATGTCGCCCTCCAGTGACCATGGGCGATACGTCATGTCGGGCTGGATCGACACACCCAGCCCGGCGGCCACCAGGCTTCGCACCGCTTCGGTCGAGGCCGTGCGCAGGGTGATGCGCGGTTGCAGCGAGGCTGCCGACCACATGCGCTGGGCATTGCGGTCCATTTCATCGACGTTCAGCTGAATCAATGGCTCGCGGGCCACGTCGGCGAGGTTGATGCTGTCGTGCTCCAGCAACGGGTGTTGGGCCGGCAGCCATAGACGGTGCGGCGAGTGGGTCAGCACTTCGGTCTGCAGGGCGTGGCGGTCTTCGAGGTTGGACAGGATCAGCACGCCGACATCGATCTCGCCGCTGACCAGCAAATGCTCGATGTACGGGCGTTCGTCCTCCATCACGCGGATTTCCACGTTGGGGTAGGCACGCTGGAAACGGGTGAGCAAATCCGCCAGGTAATAACCGGCGACCAGGCTGGTCACGCCGACGATCAACTGCCCGGCGACCTGGTCGGTGCTCTGTTGCAGGCTGCGCTTGGCGTTGTCCACGGTGGCCAGGATCAAGTGCGCCTGACGCAGGAATTGATGCCCCTGGTGGGTCAGGGTCATGCCCTTGGCGTGGCGACTGAACAGGCTGACGCCGATTTCCTCTTCCAGTTGCTGGATCGCCAGGGTCAGGGTCGACTGGGAAATGAACGCGGTTTGCGCGGCGGCCGAGATCGAGCCGGTCTCGGCCACGGCGATGAAGTGACGGATCTGACGCAAGGTCATCATGGGAAAGCACCCGGTGGGCTGTTTTTATCGATTGGCCAGAGTGTATATCTTTTTTTCTGATGGGCCGGGCCAGGCGGCAATGCGCGGATCAATGCAATGCAACATCTGGAAGCACTCTCGCCCCCGGGGCGTGGGCACTTTCGTTTTAGGCTGATGGTCTTGGTTTCAGGTTAAACGTCTTGTGGAGGCGGTAAATGAACACCCGCGGATTACTCGATCAACTACTCAAGTCCGGCCAGGACCTGTTGCAGAACAAGGCCGGTAGCTCACCGCAAAAGGGCGCGAACGGTGGTACCGGTGCCCTCGGTGGATTGCTCTCCGGCGCGAGCGGCGGGGCATTGGCCGCAGGCGCCATGGGCTTGCTGCTCGGCAGCAAAAAGGCCCGTAAAGTCGGGGGCAAGGTCGCGGTCTACGGCGGTCTCGCCGCGTTGGGCGTGCTGGCCTATAAAGCCTACGGCAACTGGCAGGCGCAGCAGGGCGTTGCGGCCGGTACGGAGCCGCAGACCCTGAACCGCGTACCGGCTGCGCAAGTGGAGTCGCACAGTCAGGCGATTCTCAAGGCGCTGGTGGCTGCGGCCAAGGCTGACGGTCATGTCGATGAGCGTGAGCGAGCCTTGATCGAAGGCGAATTCAGCCGGCTCGACAGCGACCAGGAACTGCAACGCTGGCTGCACACCGAACTCAACAAGCCGCTGGACCCGAGCGATGTCGCCCGCGCCGCCCACTCCCCGGAAATCGCCGCCGAAATGTACATCGCCAGCGTGATGATGGTGGACGAGGAAAACTTCATGGAGAAGGCCTACCTCGATGAGCTGGCGCGGCAGCTCGAGCTGGAGCCGGGGTTGAAAGCCGAGCTTGAGAAGCAGGTTCGACAGGCTTCCCTGTAAGCCTTCAGGCTGCATTCGCGAGCAGGCTCGCTCCCACAGGGGATCTTCAGTGATCACAGATTCTGTGTACGCCAGAGATTCAATGTGGGAGCGAGCCTGCTCGCGATGGCGTTTTCAGTCGCACCACATCTCCAATGACCATTCCACGGTCTCTTTCTGCCCAATCATCCCTGACACCCGCCCCCTCAATTAGCGGACAGTCCCAATCCCGAGCCCCCCGGCTTGCCCGTGGGATGAGCGGCGGTGTGCAAGCGTCTTATAAATGAAACACCGCCCTCAGCTATACTCCCCCGCATTTCGTATCAGCCCCGAGGAATGACTGTGAAGAACTGGACGTTGCGCCAACGCATTTTGGCGAGCTTTGCGGTAATTATCACCATCATGTTGCTGATGGTGGTCGTCTCGTATTCCCGGCTGTTGACGATCGAAAACAGCGAGGCCAGCGTGCGTGAGGACGCTCTGCCAGGGGTGTATTACAGTTCGATGATTCGTGGCGCGTGGTCCGACAGTTATGTACGCATTCAGGCCATGCTCGGCCTGGGGGAAGGGCTGGGCTTCACTGCCGAGGATGCCGCGAACTTCAAGGGCTTCGCCGAGCGGTTGAAGGAGCAGATGGACCTCTACCGTGCAACGATGGCCGACGAAGAAGACAGGGTCGATTACGCAGCGTTCGAAAAACTCCATGAGGACTACCACCGGATTCTGGCCGCGGTGATCGAGCTGCATAAACGCAACCAGAACGCCGAGGCCGTCAACATGTTCAACGGTGAGCTGACCCCGACCTGGATAGCGGGTCGAATGAAGATCAATGACATCCTGCAGCATAACAAGACCGTGGCGGACACAGAGATCGCGGCCATTGATGATGCGGTGGTCACCGCCAAAGCCATCATGGGCATTTCCCTGGTGATCGCGGTGCTGGCCGCCGGCCTCTGCGGTCTGCTATTGATGCGCGCCATCATGGCGCCGATGAGCCGCATCGTGAAAATCCTCGAAATCATGCGCACCGGTGACCTTAGCAGCCGCCTGAATCTGGAACGCAAGGACGAGTTCGGCGCGGTAGAGACCGGTTTCAACGACATGATGACCGAGCTCACATCTCTGGTGTCCCAGGCCCAGCGTTCGTCGGTGCAGGTGACCACGTCGGTCACTGAAATTGCTGCCACCTCCAAGCAGCAGCAAGCGACCGCCACTGAAACCGCCGCCACCACCACGGAAATCGGTGCGACCTCCCGTGAGATCGCCGCCACTTCCCGGGATCTGGTGCGCACCATGACCGAGGTCTCCACCGCCGCCGATCAGGCTTCCGTGGCCGCCGGCTCCGGGCAACAGGGCCTGGCGCGCATGGAGGAAACCATGCACTCGGTGATGGGCGCGGCCGATCTGGTCAACGCCAAGCTGGCGATCCTCAACGAGAAGGCCGGCAATATCAATCAGGTGGTGGTGACCATCGTCAAGGTCGCCGACCAGACCAACCTGCTGTCGCTCAACGCCGCCATCGAGGCCGAGAAGGCCGGGGAATACGGGCGCGGGTTTGCCGTGGTCGCCACCGAAGTGCGGCGCCTGGCGGACCAGACGGCGGTGGCCACTTACGACATCGAACAAATGGTGCGCGAGATCCAGTCGGCGGTATCGGCCGGGGTCATGGGCATGGACAAGTTCTCCGAGGAAGTGCGTCGCGGCATGTCCGAGGTGCAGCAGGTCGGCGAGCAGTTGTCGCAGATCATCCATCAGGTTCAGGCGCTGGCACCGCGGGTGCTGATGGTCAACGAAGGCATGCAGGCCCAGGCCACCGGCGCCGAGCAGATCAACCACGCGCTGGTGCAGTTGGGTGATGCCAGCAGCCAGACCGTCGAGTCTCTGCGTCAGGCCAGTTTCGCCATCGATGAGCTGAGCCAGGTGGCCGTCGGGCTGCGCAGCGGCGTTTCGCGATTCAAAGTCTGATGAGTGAAATCCTGGCCAAACGCTCTGCTGTGAAGCAGGCGCTGCATGCATTGTTCCTGGTGTTCCGCATCGGCAGCGAGCGCTATGCCTTGCAAGCTATCGAAGTGACGGAAGTGTTGCCGCGCCTGCCCTTGAAGCCCATTGCCCATGCCCCCGTCTGGGTCGCCGGGGTGTTTGCCTATCAGGGCGCCGTGGTGCCGGTGATCGACTTGAGCGCACTGACGTTCGGTACGCCTGCACAGGCCCGTACCAGCACGCGACTGGTGCTGGTCAACTATCGCCCGGATGAAACTGGCGAAGCACAGCTGCTCGGATTGATTCTGGAACAGGCGACCGACACCTTGCGCTGCGATCCGGCGGATTTTCAACCCTACGGTCTGGACAATCGCCAGGCGCCTTATCTCGGGCCTGTGCGCAAGGACGAGCAGGGCTTGCTGCAATGGGTACGGGTCAGCGATCTGCTGGACGAACAGGTTCGCGCCTTGTTGTTCCCCTCACCGCCACTGGATCCGGCGCTGCTGGAGGAGCGGTCATGAGCAGCGATCAGCGCTTTTTCGACTTCCTCAAAGAGCGTATCGGACTCGACGTGACCTCGGTGGGGCCGGCAATCATCGAGCGAGCGGTGCGCCAGCGCAGCATTGCGGCGCAAGCACCCTCGGCCGATGAATACTGGCGCATCTTGCAGGACTCGCGGGACGAACAGCAGGCATTGATCGAAGCGGTGATCGTTCCGGAAACCTGGTTCTTCCGTTACCCGGAATCCTTCGCCACCCTGGTGAAGCTGGCGAGCAAACGTCTGGCCGAGATCAATAACTTGCGCGCACTGCGGATTCTCAGTCTGCCGTGCTCTACCGGTGAAGAACCCTATTCCATCGCCATGGCGTTGCTCGATGCCGGGCTCAAGCCACACCAGTTCAAGGTCGACGGCATGGACGTCAGCCCATTGTCAGTGGAAAAAGCCCGGCGGGCGTTGTATGGCAAGAACTCCTTTCGGGGTGATGACATTGCGTTTCGCGACCGTCACTTCATCAATGAAGGCGAGAGCTATCGCCTCGATCAGAGGGTGCTTGAGCAAGTGCGTTTGCAGGTCGGCAATCTGCTGGATCCGGCGTTGCTGGCCGGCGAACCACCGTTCGATTTCGTGTTTTGTCGCAACCTGCTGATCTATTTCGACCAGCCGACCCAGAAGCAAGTCTTCGAAGTGCTCAAGCATCTGACCCACGTTGACGGCGTGCTGTTTATCGGTCCGGCCGAAGGCGGTCTGCTGGGGCGTTTGGGGATGCGCTCGATCGGTATCGCGCAGTCTTTCGCATTCAGTCGACAGGGGACGCCGGACCCTGATCCCTTGCCGGCATTCGTTCCAGCGCCATTGCCTGTGCCACAACCGTTGCGCAATCCACCGCCAGTGCCAGTGCGCAGTCGTCCATTCGCCAGTGTTGTGCCGCTGGCTTCTGTGCCGAAAACGTCTGACACCGATACGACCGTGCTGCTGGCGAACATCGCCGCGCTGGCCAATGAAGGCAAAAGTGCCGAGGCGAGGGCCGCTTGTGAAAGCTATTTGCGCAGTCATGAGCCGGTGGCCCAGGTGTTCTATTGGCTGGGACTGCTCAGTGATGTCGTCGGAAACGTCCTCGAAGCCCAGGGCTTTTATCGCAAGGCCTTGTACCTCGAACCGCAACATCCCGAAGCGCTGATGCACCTGGCCGCGTTGCTGCAGGCCCAGGGTGACGCGGCGGGGGCCAGACGATTGCAGGTGCGTGCCGCCCGCAGTACACGCGCCGCCGACAGTGAGCTTAAACGATGATCGCCTCCGACACCTTTCGCGTCACCCGGGATGCCCAGGCCATCGACGACTGCTGGAACCGCATCGGTATCCACGGTGACAAGTCCTGCCCGTTGCTGGCCGAGCATATTCATTGCCGCAATTGTGCGGTGTATTCGGCGGCCGCCACACGCTTGCTCGATCGCTACGCGTTACAGCAGGACGACCGCGGGCCGGTGTCCGTCACGGTCGAGAGCGAGGTGACAACCCGTTCGTTGTTGATGTTCCGCCTGGGTGAAGAATGGCTGGGCCTGGCCACGCGCAGTCTGGTCGAGGTGGCGCCACTGCAGGCGATTCACTCCTTGCCGCACCAGCGCTCCCGAGCCTTGCTCGGCGTGGCGAATGTGCGCGGCGCGTTGGTTGCCTGCCTGTCACTGGTGGAGCTGCTCGGCCTCGATGGCACCAGCAACGTCGCACCCGGCACGCGGGTCGTGCCGCGCATGCTGATCATCGCGGCCCATGGCGGGCCAGTGGTGGTGCCGGTGGACGAAGTCGACGGGATTCACGCCATCGATGAGCGCATCCTCGATACCGCATCGCGCTCGGGTGCTCAGGCCAGCGCCAAATACACCCGTGGCGTGTTGCAATTCAAAGGTCGCAGCCTGCGTTGGCTGGATGAAGAACAGCTGCTGTCCGCCGTGACCCGGAGCCTCACATGACCCCCGAGCAAATGCGCGATGCCTCTTTGCTGGAGCTGTTCAGCCTGGAGGCCGAAGCCCAGACCCTGGTCTTGAGTGTCGGCTTGCTGGCGCTCGAGCGCGACCCGACCCTGGCCGATCAACTTGAATCGTGCATGCGTGCGGCGCACTCGCTCAAGGGGGCGGCGCGGATCGTTGGCGTCGATGCCGGGGTCAGCGTTGCCCATGTGATGGAAGATTGCCTGGTCAGTGCCCAGGAAGGGCGCCTGGTGCTGCGTCCGGAGCACATCGATGCGTTGTTGCAAGGCACCGATTTGCTGATGCGCATTGCCACGCCAGGCAGCACGCCGGGGGACGCGGACATCGACGCCTATGTGGCATTGATGGCGCGGTTACTGGACCCGACGGCGCCGTTGATCGCGCCAGCAGAACCGCTGATGGCCGAACTTCAACTCGAAGCACCCGCGCCCAGGGTCGAGTCGCCGGCGCCTGCCGACGAACCGCCATCGGCGCCAGCTCCGCGCAAGACCACACGCACCACCGAAAACGGCGAACGTGTGCTGCGTGTCACCGCCGAGCGCCTGAACAGCCTGCTCGATCTGTCGAGCAAGTCCCTGGTGGAAACCCTGCGGCTCAAACCGCACCTTGCGACCATGCAGCGCCTCAAGCGCATGCAGAGCAACAGCCTGCGTGCACTGGAGAGTCTCAACGTGCATCTCAAGGATCATGCCTTGAGCCTGGAGGCCCGGGAAACCCTTGAGGATGCGCGCCGCTTGCTCGCGCAATCCCAGCAACTGCTCATGGAAAAGAACACCGAACTCGATGAGTTCGCCTGGCATGCCAGCCAGCGGGCACAGGTGTTATACGACACGGCGCTGGCCTGTCGCATGCGGCCGTTTGCCGATGTGCTGACCGGTCAGGTGCGTATGGTCCGTGATCTGGGGCGCGATCTGGGCAAGCAGGTGCGACTGGAGATTGAAGGCGAGAAGACTCAGGTTGATCGCGATGTGCTGGAAAAGCTCGAAGCGCCGCTGACTCACTTGTTGCGCAATGCGGTCGACCACGGCATCGAAACCCCGGAACAACGCCTGCTGGCGGGCAAGCCGGCTGAAGGTTTGATTCGCCTGCGCGCGTCCCATCAGGCCGGTTTGCTGGTGCTTGAATTGAGCGATGACGGCAATGGCGTGGACCTGGAAAAGGTCCGTCGCAGCATCGTTGAGCGAAGTTTGTCGCCCGCGCAAACCGCTGCTCAGTTGAGCGAAGAGGAGTTGCTGACATTCCTGTTTCTGCCCGGTTTCAGTCTGCGCGACACGGTCACCGAGGTGTCCGGTCGCGGCGTTGGCCTGGATGCGGTGCAGCACATGGTCCGGCAGTTGCGCGGTGCGGTGGTGCTGGAGCAGACGGCGGGCGAGGGCAGTCGTTTCCACCTTGAGGTGCCGCTGACCCTGTCGGTGGTGCGCAGCCTCGTGGTGGAAGTCGGCGACGAAGCCTATGCCTTCCCGCTGGCGCATATCGAGCGCATGTGCGACCTGGAGCCGGCGGATATCGTGCAGGTCGAAGGCCGTCAGCATTTCTGGCACGAAGGCCGGCATGTCGGCCTGGTGGCGGCCAGTCAGTTGCTGCAACGTCCGGCCAGCCAGAACAGCGGGCAAACCCTGAGCGTCGTGGTGATTCGCGAGCGCGATGCGATCTACGGCGTGGCAGTGGAACGGTTTATCGGTGAGCGGACATTGGTGGTGTTGCCGCTGGATGAGCGTCTGGGCAAGGTGCAGGACATTTCCGCCGGGGCCTTGCTCGACGACGGTTCGGTGGTGCTGATCGTCGATGTCGAAGACATGCTGCGTTCGGTGGATAAATTGCTCAACACCGGGCGTCTGGAGCGCATTGCCCGTCGCAGCGACCAGGTGGTCGAGGCGGCCCGCAAACGAATTCTGGTGGTGGATGATTCCCTGACCGTGCGAGAGTTGCAGCGCAAGCTGTTGCTCAATCGCGGCTACGACGTGACGGTTGCGGTGGACGGCATGGACGGCTGGAACGCGCTGCGTTCGGAGGATTTCGATCTGCTGATCACCGACATCGATATGCCGCGCATGGACGGCATCGAACTGGTCACGCTGCTGCGTCGGGACAATCGCCTGCAATCGCTGCCGGTGATGGTGGTGTCCTACAAGGATCGTGAAGAGGACCGGCGCCGTGGACTGGATGCCGGAGCCGACTATTATCTAGCCAAGGCCAGTTTTCATGACGACGCCTTGCTCGATGCAGTGGTCGAGCTCATCGGAGGAGCGCGGGCATGAGGATCGCAATCGTCAATGACATGCCCATGGCTGTGGAGGCCCTGCGCCGCGCCCTGGCATTCGAGCCGGCCCACGAGGTGGTCTGGGTTGCCGGCAACGGTGCCGAGGCAGTGCGCCAGTGTGCGCAGGACACACCGGACCTGATTCTGATGGACCTGATCATGCCGGTGATGGATGGCGTCGAGGCCACGCGGCGGATCATGGCCGAGACCCCGTGTGCCATCGTCATCGTCACCGTGGATCGCCAGCAGAACGTGCACCGTGTGTTCGAGGCCATGGGCCACGGTGCGCTGGACGTGGTCGACACCCCGGCCATCGGCACCGGCAATGCCCAGGAAGCGGCCGCGCCGTTGTTGCGCAAGATCCTCAACATCAGCTGGCTGATCGGCGACAAGGGCAACCTCCCGCGTCCGACGCCGGCACCGTTGCGCAGTTCGGGCTCACGTCAGAGCCTGATCGCCATTGGCTCATCCGCCGGTGGGCCGGCAGCGCTGGAAGTCTTGCTCAAGGGACTGCCGCGCGATTTCTCTCCGGCCATCGTGCTGGTGCAGCACGTTGACCAGGTGTTTGCCGCCGGCATGGCTGAATGGCTCAGCAGCGCCAGCGGCCTCAATGTGCGCCTGGCCGAGAACGGCGAGTCGCCGCAAAGCGGCACGGTATTGCTGGCCGGCACCAATCACCATATTCGCTTGCTGAAAAACGGCACGCTGGCCTACACCGCCGAGCCGGTCAACGAGATCTACCGGCCCTCCATCGATGTGTTCTTCGAAAGCGTGGCCAGTTACTGGAATGGTGACGCCGTGGGGGTTTTGCTCACCGGCATGGGGCGCGATGGCGCCCAGGGGCTTAAACTCATGCGCCAACAGGGCTACCTGACCATCGCACAAGACCAACGCAGCAGTGCGGTGTACGGCATGCCGAAGGCGGCTGCGGCCATCGACGCTGCCGTGGAGATTCGCCCGCTGGACAAGATAGCGCCACGATTGCTGGAGATTTTCGCCAAATGAGCACTTTTGCCCTCATTCCTGGCTCAGGTAGTACTCAGGTGACCGCACATGACTGAATTACAGCTCGACGACTTCAAGACCGACGAAAACGCCGCCATGGTGTTGCTGGTGGACGATCAGGCCATGATCGGCGAAGCCGTGCGCCGCGGTTTGGCGAACGAAGAGAATATCGATTTCCACTTCTGCGCCGACCCGCACCAGGCCATCGCCCACGCCGTGCGCATCAAGCCGACGGTGATTCTTCAAGACCTGGTGATGCCGGGGCTGGACGGTCTGAGCCTGGTACGTGAATACCGCAATCACCCGGCGACCAAGGACATTCCGATCATCGTCCTGTCGACCAAGGAAGACCCGTTGATCAAGAGCGCGGCCTTCGCGGCCGGGGCCAACGATTATCTGGTCAAGCTGCCGGACAACATCGAACTGGTCGCGCGCATCCGCTATCACTCGCGCTCCTACATGACCCTGCTGCAACGGGACGCGGCGTACCGCGCGTTGCGGGTCAGCCAGCAGCAGTTGCTCGACACCAACCTGGTGCTGCAACGCCTGATGAATTCCGACGGCCTGACCGGGTTGTCGAACCGTCGGCATTTCGATGAATACATGGAGCTGGAATGGCGCCGTTCGCTGCGTGAGCAAAGCCAGTTGTCGTTGCTGATGATCGATGTGGATTACTTCAAGGCTTATAACGACAGCTTCGGCCACCTGGAAGGCGATGAAGCCCTGCGCAAGGTCGCCGCGGCGATCAAGGACGCCAGTGCCCGGCCTTCGGACCTGCCGGCCCGCTACGGCGGCGAAGAGTTCGCCCTGGTGCTGCCCAACACCTCCCAGGGCGGTGCACGGCTGGTGGCGGAAAAGCTGCGCATGACCGTGGCCGCCCTGAAGATCCCGCATAACTCGCCCACCGAAGGTTCGAGCCTGACCATCAGCATCGGCCTGTCGACCATCACCCCGAAAACAGGCAGCAATTGCCGCGACCTGATCCTGGCGGCGGACAAGGGGCTGTATTCGGCGAAGAACAATGGGCGTAATCAGGTGGGGGTGGAGTGATCTACCCTATTTCCTGAGCGACGCAAAGCCCTGTGGGAGCGAGCTTGCTCGCGATGGCGTTGTGTCAGTCGATAGTTCCATGGACTGACACGCCGTCATCGTCGGAACGCCGCCCGGAGCAAGCTCGCTCCCACAATGGCCTCAATCGCTGTAAAGAACGTCTGCAACCCCGCCTTTTCGGCCAAGCGGACTGCCGTTACCGACCGTTTCCCGGTATACTCGCCGGCTTTCAAAAGTTCGCCAACGAGTGCTGCCCGTCATGGAAATCAACCCGATCCTGAACACCATCAAGGACTTGTCCGAGCGCTCCGAAACTATTCGGGGGTATCTTTGACTACGATCAAAAGCATGAGCGTCTGACCGAGGTCAATCGCGAGCTTGAAGATCCGAGTGTCTGGAACAAACCTGAATACGCCCAGGAACTGGGCCGCGAGCGCGCTGCGCTGGCGCAGATCGTCGATACCCTGGACGAATTGAACACCGGTCTGGCCGATTGCCGTGACCTGCTGGACATGGCCGTTGAAGAGAACGACGAAGGCGCAGTGGGCGATGTCGTCGCCGAGCTGGCCCGTCTCGAGGAAAACCTCGCCAAGCTTGAATTCCGCCGCATGTTCAGCCATGAAATGGACCCGAACAACGCCTACCTGGACATCCAGGCCGGTTCCGGCGGCACCGAAGCCCAGGACTGGGCCAACATCCTGCTGCGCATGTACTTGCGCTGGGCTGACAAACGCGGGTTCGACGCGACCATCATGGAGCTGTCGGCCGGTGAAGTCGCTGGCATCAAAGGCGCGACCTTGCACATCAAGGGCGAATACGCGTTTGGCTGGTTGCGGACCGAGATCGGCGTGCACCGTCTGGTGCGCAAGAGCCCGTTCGACTCCGGCAACCGTCGCCACACCTCGTTCTCCGCAGTGTTCGTCTCCCCAGAGATCGATGACAAGGTGGAAATCGAAATCAACCCGGCAGACCTGCGGATCGACACCTATCGTTCCTCCGGTGCCGGTGGTCAGCACGTAAACACCACCGACTCGGCCGTACGTATCACCCACGTACCGACCAATACCGTGGTCAGCTGCCAGAACGAACGTTCCCAGCACGCCAACAAAGACACCGCGATGAAAATGTTGCGGGCGCGCTTGTACGAGCAGGAAATACAGAAACGCAACGCGGCGTCCCAGGCGCTGGAAGACACCAAGTCCGATATCGGCTGGGGTCACCAGATCCGTTCGTACGTGCTCGATGCCTCGCGGATCAAGGATCTGCGTACCAACATCGAACGCAGCGACTGTGACAAGGTGCTCGATGGCGACATCGACGAATACCTGGAAGCCAGCCTGAAGTCCGGGCTGTAAGCAATGCAATACGGGATCGGCTGACACCCCCCGAACCCCTGTAGGAGCCAGCTTGCTGGCGATCCCCGGCCGCAGGCCGGGGGCAACGAACCAGATGGAATATCTAAAGACATGAGCGACCTAGAACTCGACCCGCAAGCCCTGCAACAGGAAGAAAACTCCCTGATCGCCCTGCGCAAGGAAAAGCTTGCTGCCGAGCGCGCCAAGGGCAATGCCTTCCCCAACGACTTCCGCCGCGAAAACTACTGCGAGCAACTGCAGAAACAGTACGCGGACAAGACCAAGGAAGAGCTGGCAGAGGCGGCGATCCCGGTCAAGGTTGCCGGTCGTATCATGCTCAACCGTGGCTCGTTCATGGTGATCCAGGACATGACCGGGCGAATCCAGGTCTACGTCAACCGCAAGACCCTGTCCGAAGAAACCCTGGCCGCGGTGAAAACCTGGGACATGGGCGACATCATTGCAGCCGAAGGCACCCTGGCCCGTTCCGGCAAGGGCGACCTGTACGTTGAAATGACCAGCGTGCGCCTGCTGACCAAATCCCTGCGTCCGCTGCCGGACAAGCACCACGGCCTGACCGACACCGAACAGCGTTACCGCCAGCGCTACGTTGACCTGATCGTCAACGAAGACGTGCGCCAGACGTTCCGCGTGCGTTCGCAAGTCATCGCCCACATCCGCAGCTTCCTGATGAAGCGTGACTTCCTGGAAGTGGAAACGCCGATGCTGCAGACCATTCCGGGCGGCGCGGCAGCCAAGCCGTTCGAAACCCACCACAACGCGCTGGACATGGGCATGTTCCTGCGTATCGCGCCGGAGCTGTATCTCAAGCGCCTTGTTGTTGGCGGGTTCGAGAAAGTGTTCGAGATCAACCGCAACTTCCGTAACGAAGGCGTTTCGACTCGTCACAACCCTGAATTCACCATGTTGGAGTTCTACCAGGCCTACGCCGACTACGAAGACAACATGGACCTGACCGAAGAGCTGTTCCGCGAACTGGCTCAGCTGGTTCTGGGCAGCACCGACGTGCCGTACGGCGACAAGGTGTTCCATTTCGGCGAGCCGTTCGTGCGTCTGTCGGTGTTCGACTCGATCCTCAAGTACAACCCTGAGCTGACCGCCGATGATCTGAACGACCTCGACAAGGCTCGCGCCATCGCCAAGAAAGCCGGCGCCAAGGTGCTGGGCTTCGAAGGCCTGGGCAAGCTGCAGGTGATGATTTTCGAAGAGCTGGTCGAGCACAAGCTGGAACAGCCGCACTTCATCACCCAGTACCCGTTCGAAGTGTCGCCGCTGGCCCGTCGTAACGACGAGAACCCGAACGTCACCGACCGTTTCGAGCTGTTCATCGGTGGCCGTGAAATCGCCAACGCCTACTCCGAGTTGAACGACGCGGAAGACCAGGCCGAGCGCTTCATGGCACAGGTGGCCGACAAGGACGCCGGCGACGACGAAGCCATGCACTACGACGCCGACTTCGTTCGTGCGCTGGAGTACGGCATGCCGCCAACGGCCGGTGAAGGCATCGGTATCGACCGTCTGGTGATGCTGCTGACCAACTCCCCATCGATCCGCGACGTGATCCTGTTCCCGCACATGCGGCCGCAAGCGTAAGTGTTTCAATTAAAAAGCCGCCTTTTCAGGCGGTTTTTTATTGCCTGTCTGGTACAAACGTATCAACTTGTTACTTTCATCTGAGAGGAAATACCTGTCGTGATTCGTGCAATAGCTCAAGAAGGTGCAGCGGGTGTCGCCACTGCGGTCGCTGAAAGTGTTCAGTACCAGGGCCGCAAGGCCAGCCGACAGGGCAGCGAGCAGCGACGACAGGAAATCCTGGATGCTGCCATGCGCATTGTCGTGCGCGATGGCGTACGCGCCGTACGACACCGTGCGGTGGCTGCCGAGGCGCAAGTGCCGTTGTCGGCGACCACTTACTATTTCAAGGATATCGATGACTTGCTCACCGATACCTTCGCCCAATACGTGGAACGCAGTGCGGCGTACATGGGCAAGCTGTGGGTGAACAACGAAGGTCTGTTGCGTGAAATGATCGACAGTGGCGATGGCAGCCCGCAGGCGCGCTCGAAGCTGGCGGACGACATTGCGCGGCTGATGACCGATTACGTTCACCGGCAACTGGTCAATCGCCGTGAACATTTGATGGCCGAGCAGGCGTTTCGCCAGGAAGCATTGCTCAACCCACGCCTGGCCGAACTGGTGCGCTCGCACCAGCAAATCCTGTTGCAGGGCTCTTGCCAGCTGTTCCAGGTGCTGGGCTCGCGCGAACCGCATCAGGATGCCAAGGTGTTGACGGCGATTATCGGCCGGATGGAGTATCAAGGACTGCTCAATGTAGACGAGCCTGCCGCCGAAGAGGAAATGCTCGGCATCCTGACGCGCTACATGCACCTGGTGCTGGCGTCGGTGTAGCGCCAGCTGGTGCTTCACCCTGTGGGAGCGAGCTTGCTCGCGATAGCGGTCTGACATTCAACATCTGTGTTGCCAGACACGCCGCCATCGCGAGCAAGCTCGCTCCCACAGGGGAAGGTGTCCACTTCAGGGCGACGTATGTTCATAGGGAGTATTGAATGAAAGCCTGGCGTGTCGTTGTGATCGCCTTGTCGTTCCTGCTGCTCGGTGGCTGTCTGGTGACCTTCAAGGAACCGCTGCCCACAAGCGAACCCGCGCCCAAAGGATTACTTGGCAAATGGACCAGCACCAATGCCTGGGGCGAGCCGCTCAACCTCGAACTGACCCGCATCGGCGACAACCGTTATCAGGCCGTCAGCTACTACCGGGCCAGGCCCAGGGAACGTGAAGCCTACCCGTTCACCCTGTCGCGCCATGGCAACCGCTGGTATCTGTCGGCGAAGGTGCCGGCGCAATTCGGCGGGCATTTCACCATTGGCGGGTTTGAACTGACCGACAAGCATGAGCTGGTGGTCTATAACCTCGACCTCGACCAGATCAACCAGGCCATGAAGCAAAAAGCCCTGAACGGTGAACGCTTGCAGACCAACGACGGCGATGGCGTATTGATCGACAGCAACATGGATCAAGTCGCCGCCTACCTCGACGATCCGGCCAATACCGATGTGTTCGTCGAAGCGGTGCGCTACCAGCGTCAGGCCAAAGCCAAATAACCGGCACCAACAGGTTTCTACAGGAGTTTCGCGTGGACGATTACCAACAGTCGATACGCATTTTGTCCGATCGCATTGTGGTGGCGCAGACGCCGATCCGCGTCCTCGATGCGGTCAAGTGGGATGACAACATTCGTAAGGGCTTCCTCAAGGCCAAAGGCAAGGAAATGCCGGCGGTGGACCGCGACTACTACCTCAACCGGCCGCTGGCGTTCGACTCCAGCAAAGTGAAGCTGGAGTTCCAGAACATCGAGCGCGACATCACCCGCCAGCTCGGCCAGTTCAACCCGGTCGGCCAGATCATGCGGCGCATGTGCAAGGAATACCGCATGGTGGTGCGAATGCTCGAAGCGCGCGGCACCGAGGATTTCGGCCTGATTTCCCAGGAGTTGTACGGCGCCGCGTCCGACGCGTTCCACGCCGGCGACCCGACGCTGTCCGACCTGGGCATGATGTTGTCCGAATACCTGAACAACATCGACGGTCGTGGCGACCTCAAGGATGAACCGAAGACATTGACCGCCAAGGAGGCCGTCAGCCTGCTGCAACACCGCTTGAACAAAGTGTTCGGCGAGGCCGAGGAAACCATCCGGGTATTCGAGTCCGACGGCATCGTCGCCGATGCGGCGGCGGGCGCCGACTACATCAAGATCCGCGCCGACGCGATGTTCAACGACCGCGATGTGCGTGCACTGGAAGTCCACGAAGGGCTGGTGCACGTCGGCACCACCCTCAACGGCCTGAACCAGCCGATCTGCACCTTCCTCGCCAAAGGCCCGCCCTCGTCGACGGTGACCCAGGAAGGCCTGGCGATCCTGATGGAAATCATCACCTTCGCTTCGTACCCGAGCCGCCTGCGCAAACTGACCAACCGCACCCGTGCCATTCACATGGTGGAGGAGGGCGCCGACTTCCTGCAGGTGTTCGAGTTCTTCCGCGAGCAAGGTTTCGAGATGCCCGAGAGCTATAGCAACGCCAGTCGCGTGTTCCGTGGCTCGGTGCCGACAGGTCTGCCATTTACCAAAGACTTGTCCTACCTCAAGGGCTTCATCATGATTTACAACTACATTCAACTGGCCGTGCGCAAAGGCAAGCTGGAGCAGATACCGCTGTTGTTCTGCGGCAAGACCACGCTGGAAGACATGCGCACTTTGCGCCAGTTGGTGGACGAAGGCCTGGTAGTGCCGCCCAAGTACCTGCCGGAACAGTTCCGCGACATGAACGCGCTGTCGGCGTGGATGTGCTTCTCCAACTTCCTCAACCACCTGAGCCTGGACCGGATCGAGGCGGATTACTCCAACATCCTCTAACGGTGACGCGGACCATTGTAGGAGCGAGCCTGCTCGCGATAGCGAACTAACATTCAACAATTATGTTGTCTGATACGCCGCCATCGCGAGCAGGCTCGCTCCTACAGGGGATTGTGTTCCAATCCATTTTTTTGCGAGGTTTCAACGGATGAGAACCCTCGGCATCCTCTGCCTGCTCCTGGTCTTGAACGGTTGCAGCTCGCTGCTGTTCTACCCCGAACCCGGCCAGTTGTTCACTCCGGAAAAGGCCGGGCTCGAGTACCGCACCGTCACCTTGAACACCGCCGATGGCCTCAAGCTGAACGCCTGGTGGCTGCCGGCGAAGAAGGGTGTCGAGGTCAAAGGCACGGTGCTGCACCTGCACGGCAATGGCGGAAACCTGCCCATGCACCTCGGCGGGAGCTTTTGGTTGCCGGAAAATGGTTACCAGGTGTTGCTTGTGGACTATCGCGGTTACGGCTTGTCCGAAGGCGAACCCAGCCTGCCGGCAATCTATCAGGACATCGACGCCGCATTCACCTGGCTGGACAATGCGCCGCAGGTCAAGGGCAAGCCGCTGATCCTGCTCGGCCAGAGCCTTGGTGGCTCGATGGCCGTGCATTACCTGGTTCAGCACCCGGAACGCCAGAAACAACTGAAGGCTATTGTCCTCGACGGTGTGCCCGCCAGTTACCGAAGCATCGGTCAGTTTGCCTTGAGTACTTCATGGTTGACCTGGCCTTTGCAGGTGCCGTTGTCCTGGCTGGTGCCGGATGGTGACAGCGCGATCAACTCCATGGCGCAACTCAAGGATGTGCCGAAACTGCTCTACCACAGCATCGACGATCCGATCGTGCCTCTTTCCAACGGCATCCGGTTGTATCAAGCTGCGCCGCCGCCGCGAGTGCTGCAGTTGACCCGAGGTGGTCATGTGCAGACGTTTGCCAATCCGGTCTGGCGCAAGGTCATGCTGCGTTTTCTTGATGACCCGCAGCATTTCAACGGTCTGCGCCGTCTGGGTGAAACCCCCAATTACCCGGCACCCCCGAATTCTGAAGATGAACCACCAGAGAGTCCGCAATGAGTGAAGAACGTAACGCCATCCCGCTGATCATCACCGGTATCTGCAGCATCCTCGGCACCGTCGGTGCCCTGTGGTGGTACGGCTACCTGCACTTCGCCAAGCCCGAGGATGCGTTGCTGCTCAACGAATTCACCATGCTCAAGACCGTGCCGGGCGAAGACTACAAAGTCTCCCTGGAACCGGCCGCCCAAGTCGCACAGTGCATCGATGGCGTGCTGGTGCTGTTCGACATGGAACAGAAAGGCCTGACCGGCGTGCTGGTCGACAGCAAGAAAAAAGCCGTGCGCTGCATGGGGCAGGAGACGCCGCAGAAGCTGGAGCCGTAACTCAATTTTCGCAGGCAACACAGAACCAATGTGGGAGCGAGCCTGCTCGCGATGGCGGTGTAACAGTCAACATAGATGTTGAATGTTATGGCCTCATCGCGAGCAAGCTCGCTCCCACAGGTTTTTGTGTTGTGGCTGATTATTGGGTGTATGAACTCACCGCCGAACGCGGCATCACCGGCTGACTGTCATTGGAAATGGTCACCTCCACCCGACGGTTCATCGCCCGGCCCGAGGTGCTGCTGTTATCTGCCACGGGGTACTCCTTGCCGTAACCCTGGGCGACGATACGCGCCGGATCAACGCCCATCTTCACCAGCGCAGCACGCACGGAACCCGCGCGACGCTCCGACAGCGACTGATTGTGCGACGCCGTACCGGTGCTGTCGGTATAGCCCTCGACAATCACTTTGCGCTCGGGGTTTTCCTGGAGGTACTGCGCCAGTTTATTGATGTTCGCCAAGCCGTTGGCTTTCAGTTCGGCCTTGTCGGTGGCGAACAGCACATCCCCGAAGGTCACCAGCGTCCCGCGATCGGTCTGCCTGGCGTTGAGGCTGTCCTTCAACTGTTTGATCTGCTGATCACGGGCGTCGAGGCGGGCCTGAGCCCGTTGCGCCGAGGCATCTTTCAGACTGGCCTCGGCGGTGCGCAGGGCGATGGTCTGCTTGGCCACTTCGACGCGCTGGTTGGTCAAATAGGCAAGCTGGTCAACCGTGGCCACGTTCTCCTTGTCCCTGTAGGCCTTATCGGCCTTGTCCAGGTAATCACTGGCCTCCTTGGTTTCCAAGGCCGCAACCTTGGCCGCTTGCGGATCAGTTTGCAGGCCGGTGTAGTTGCTGCGGGCCTGTTCGAGGTTGGCGTTCGGTGGTGTGGAGCAGGCTGTCAGGGCTACGGTGACAGCCAGCAGGGCAGGGATCATCACTTGTTTGCGTTTCATGATTTCGTCCTTTTCGTCAAGTGGGAATGCGGGGGCGCCGCGCCGCTTACTGAACGGCGCGCTGGCTTTCCTGACGCAATTCCTGGACGCCTTTCTGAGCGTCCTTCACTGATTGTTCGGCCTTCATCGCCTGGGCCTTGCGCTCGGCCACGCGAGCGTCCCACTCGGCCTGTTCAGCGAGCATCCGGGCCTGGTCGTATTTCTTGTCGTGCATGGCGATTTCGGCTTGCTTGAGCTTGTCCTGGGCCGACTTCATTTCCACGGCGGCGAACTCGGTACCGCCGGCGCTCACGGCGTCGTTGACGGCCGATTGGGTGACTGCGTACTGCTCGGTCGGCGGGTTACCGGCGCAGCCGGCCAGGACCAGGCAACTGCCCAGGGCCAACGCCGCCAGTTTCAGGCTTTGCGAACAGGTAAATGAGGGGGTTCCGGTTCGGGTTTTCATGGTCTTCAACTCCATTGGGCCAATTCCTGAAAAACGTCGAAGTCCACCCTGGGCAAGGCGCTGAAACCATCAATTGCGGGGTGTTTTGAAACGCTCGTCCCAGGCGTGGTTACTTGGGTTGACCCGAGGCTTTTTTTGAAAGTTCAGAGAATTTAGCCGGCTATTGAAAAAGCCGTGATCGAATGGACAGGGCTCTAAGACGGGGATTTACAGGGTGCGAAGCGCTATGCCGGGCCTTTTACAGGTCCGCGGAAGCGCAATTTTCGAAGTGAAATACAGGCCAATGTGGGAGCGAGCTTGCTCGCGATGACGGCCTGAGATTCAACACATGTGTTGCCTGACACTCCGCCATCGCGAGCAAGCTCGCTCCCACAGGTTTCGTGGAAAATCAGTGCTTCTGTTTGTCGTCAGGCACCGACAAATCGTGCAAATGCCGACGTGACAGCGCCAGAAAGCGCGGGGTCGGTCCAATGTCTTCGTACAGTGGATCGCCTTCTTCATCGGTGGCGACCACGGTCGAGCCTTTGACGTACGGGAAGCTCCTTTCCAGCTCTTCCAGCGCGGCACCGATCAGGTCGCCGAGCAGTTCTTCGGGATGCCGCTTGGGGTACATCTCGACGAGCGCGGCCAGGCGTGCGGCAGACTCCACGTCCAGATGAATCGAGTAGCCGGTGTCGGTCAGGCGACCCTTGGCGTTTTCTTCCCAGTGGTGGGCAAGCTCGCGGATTTTCATATTGACCTCATTGCGCTCCCGCTCGTGGCAGGCAGGGTGAGTGTCCGGCATTGGCCGGCGATAGCCATTGTGCGGCTTATCTTCAGACTAGCTTCAACAGGCAAGGTTTAAAGGCACTTCGTCGTCTTGCTTGTAAGAACCCGTCTGGGGCGGCACTCTTTAGGTTCCTAGCCGCCCGGATTTTTGCTGGAGACCTGCTGATGACCGATATTGATGCACGCTTGCGCGAGGACGTTCACCTGCTGGGTGAGCTATTGGGCAACACCATTCGTGAGCAATATGGCGATGGTTTTCTCGACAAGATCGAGCAGATCCGCAAGGGCGCCAAGGCTGACCGGCGCGGCTCCATGGACGCCGAACTCAGTGCCAGCCTCAATCAGCTCACTGAAGACGAATTGCTGCCGGTGGCGCGGGCGTTCAACCAGTTTCTCAACCTGGCCAATATCGCCGAGCAATATCAGTTGATTCACCGCCGCGAGGAATCCCAAGAGGCGCCGTTCGAAGCCCGGGTGCTGCCGGAGTTGCTTGCGCGCCTGCGCGCCGAGGGGCATGGCGCCGACGCGCTGGCCCGGCAGCTGGGCCGGCTGGAGATCGAGCTGGTACTCACGGCGCATCCCACCGAAGTAGCACGCCGCACGCTGATCCAGAAGTACGACGCCATCGCCGCGCAACTGGCGGCGCAGGATCACCGCGACCTGACCAGTGCCGAGCGCGAGCAGATCAAGACCACCTTGCAGCGTCTGATCGCCGAAGCCTGGCACACCGAGGAAATCCGCCGCACGCGTCCGACGCCGGTGGACGAAGCCAAGTGGGGTTTCGCGGTGATCGAGCATTCGCTGTGGCAGGCCATTCCCAATTATCTGCGCAAGGCCGATCAGGCCCTGCACACCGCCACCGGCCTGCGCTTGCCACTGGAGGCGGCACCGATTCGTTTCGCCTCGTGGATGGGCGGCGACCGCGACGGCAACCCCAACGTGACCGCTGCGGTCACCCGTGAAGTTTTACTTTTGGCGCGCTGGATGGCGGCCGATTTGTACCTTCGGGATGTCGATCGCCTCGCCGCTGAACTGTCGATGCAGCAGGCCAACGATGAATTGAGGGCCAAGGCCGGTGACAGCGCCGAACCTTACCGGGCCGTGCTCAAACAGCTACGCGAACGCCTGCGGGCGACGCGCAACTGGGCACACGCCGCCTTGTCGACGCCAACGCCGGCACCGGCCGATGTGCTGCAACACAACCGCGAACTGCTCGATCCGCTGGAACTTTGCTACCACTCTTTGCACGAGTGCGGCATGGGCGTGATCGCCGACGGGCCGTTGCTCGATTGCCTGCGTCGGGCAGTGACGTTCGGTCTGTTCCTTGTTCGTCTGGATGTGCGCCAGGACTCGTCGCGGCACACCGCGGCAATGACCGAAATCACCGACTACCTTGGCCTGGGAAGCTACGAGGACTGGAGCGAGGAAGAGCGCATCGCCTTTCTGATGCGCGAATTGAGCAATCGTCGTCCCTTGTTGCCGGCGTACTTCAAGCCTTCGGCAGACACCGCCGAAGTGCTGGCGACCTGCCGGGAAATCGCTGCTGCGCCTGAGGCATCCCTCGGTTCCTATGTGATTTCCATGGCCGGTGCGGCTTCCGATGTACTCGCCGTGCAATTGCTGCTCAAAGAGTCCGGCGTGTTGCGGCCGATGCGCGTGGTGCCGCTGTTCGAAACCCTCGCCGACCTCGACAATGCCGGCCCGGTGATCGAAAAGCTGCTGCTGTTGCCGGGCTATCGCGCGCGCCTGCAAGGGCCGCAGGAAGTGATGATCGGCTACTCCGACTCGGCCAAGGACGCCGGCACCACGGCGGCGGCCTGGGCGCAGTACCGGGCACAGGAGCGTTTGGTGGACATCTGTCGTGCGCAGCAAGTGGAACTGCTGTTGTTCCACGGTCGCGGCGGCACCGTGGGGCGAGGCGGCGGCCCGGCCCACGCGGCGATCCTGTCGCAGCCACCGGGTTCGGTGGCGGGTCGTTTCCGCACCACTGAACAGGGCGAAATGATTCGATTCAAATTCGGCCTGCCGGACATCGCCGAACAGAACCTCAACCTGTACCTGGCCGCCGTGCTCGAGGCGACCTTGCTGCCTCCGCCGCCACCTACGCCCGAGTGGCGCCATCTGATGGACGAACTGGCCGCAGACGGTGTCAGCGCTTACCGCGCCGTGGTGCGGGAAAATCCGCAGTTCGTGGAGTATTTCCGCCAGTCCACGCCGGAACAGGAGCTCGGTCGTTTGCCGCTGGGCAGTCGTCCGGCCAAGCGCCGGGCCGGGGGGATCGAAAGCCTGCGGGCGATTCCGTGGATTTTCGGCTGGACCCAGACGCGCCTGATGCTGCCGGCCTGGCTGGGTTGGGAAGCGGCCCTGAGCAAGGCCCTGGAGCGCGGCGAAGGCGAACTGCTGGGGCAGATGCGTGAGCAGTGGCCGTTCTTCCGCACCCGCATCGACATGCTGGAAATGGTCCTGGCCAAGGCCGATGCCGACATTGCGCAGTCTTACGATGAGCGTCTGGTGGAGCCGAATCTGTTGCCATTGGGTGCGCATTTACGCGACCTATTGTCGCAGGCATGCACCATCGTTCTCGGCCTGACCGGGCAGTCGCAGCTGCTGGCACATAGCCCGGCGACCCTTGAGTTCATCCGCTTGCGCAACACTTACCTCGACCCGCTTCATCTATTGCAGGCCGAGTTGCTGGCCCGTTCAAGAGTGCAGGACGTGGCGCAGGGCAGCCCGGTAGAACAGGCGTTGCTGGTGTCTGTGGCGGGGATTGCCGCCGGTTTGCGTAACACCGGCTAAGGTTTTTGCCGTGGGGTCAGGCATCCGGCAGGTGAGTCGGATGCCGCCGTATGACGGGTTGAAAAGTGCTGTCAGGCGACAGTTATTGATGGGGTTGCGACTTGGCAAACCGCGCGCAATGGTCGCAAGAGGGAGCGGTTTCTCCGACTTTTGGCGTCTTGTGTGGGCGCACCCTGCTGTGTATCTTGAGCAGCCTTTGGCCGTTTGGGCGGTCACGACCCTATTTTTGAGATTGGCCCCACGAGGCGAATCTGACGTTATCCATATAAAAAATTGAGGAGCACATCGATGCGCGTCATTCTGCTGGGAGCTCCCGGGGCCGGTAAAGGTACTCAGGCTAAGTTCATCACCGAAAAATTCGGCATTCCGCAAATCTCCACCGGCGACATGCTGCGTGCAGCGGTCAAGGCCGGTACCGAGTTGGGCATCAAAGCCAAGAGCATCATGGATGCCGGTGGCCTGGTGTCCGATGACCTGATCATCGCACTGGTCAAGGACCGCATCGCCCAGTCCGACTGCGCCAACGGTTTCCTGTTCGACGGCTTCCCGCGCACCATTCCCCAGGCTGAAGCCCTGGTGACGGCCGGCGTCGAGCTGGATGCCGTGGTTGAAATCGCCGTCGAAGACGAAGAAATCGTCCAGCGTATCGCCGGTCGCCGTGTTCACGAGGCCAGCGGCCGCGTGTACCACATCGTCTACAACCCGCCGAAAGTAGCTGGCAAGGACGACGTCACCGGTGAAGAGCTGGTACAGCGCAAGGACGACACCGAAGAAACCGTGCGTCATCGCCTGTCGGTCTACCACTCCCAGACCAAGCCGCTGGTGGAGTTCTACCAGACGCTGTCCGCTGCCAATGGCAAGCCTAAGTACAGCCACATCGAAGGCGTCGGTTCGGTTGAAGCGATCACCGCCAAGGTGCTTGCAGCCCTGAGCTGAAAAACCTGATCCGCTGCATCATCCACGGCCCGCTTGCGGGCCGTAGTTGTTTATACTGACGCACTTTTTTCTGATCTTTCTTGTGGATACATCGATGAGCACCTTGCTGGCCCTGGACACCGCGACTGAAGCTTGCTCCGTTGCCTTGCTGCATGACGGCAAGGTCACGAGCCATTACGAGGTGATCCCGCGCCTGCACGCGCAGAAGCTGTTGCCGATGATCAAGCAATTGCTGGCCGACGCGGGCACCACGCTGCAAGCGGTCGATGCCATCGCATTTGGCCGTGGCCCAGGCGCCTTTACGGGCGTACGCATTGCCATCGGCGTGGTGCAAGGCCTGGCGTTTGCCCTGGATCGCCCAGTGTTGCCGGTGTCGAACCTGGCCGTGCTGGCGCAACGTGCGCTGCGCGAACACGGCGCCACTCAGGTCGCCGCCGCCATCGATGCGCGCATGGATGAAGTGTATTGGGGCTGCTACCGTGAAACGGCCGGGGAGATGCGCCTGGTGGGTAAGGAAGCGGTATTGCCGCCGGAGTCCGCTGCATTGCCGGCCGATGCCAGCGGCGAATGGTTCGGCGCAGGCACCGGTTGGGGATATGCCGAGCGTATCGCCGTCAGCCTGAGCGGGCAGGACGCGGGCATGTTGCCCCATGCTGAGGATCTGCTGACCCTGGCGCGATTTGCCTGGGAGCGTGGCGAGGCAATCGTGGCTGATGAGGCGCAGCCGGTTTATCTGCGTGACAAGGTGGCGACGCCTAAAGCTCGATAATTTGCTGGACCGGGCTGGTCCAATCGCGAGCAAGCTCGCTCCCACAGGTTCTGCGCAAACCCCTGTGGGAGCGAGCTTGCTCGCGATGCGATCTACCGGTTTTCACCAATCGTGATTTTCTAACCCCGGCTTTTAAACCTTTTGCCTTTTATGTGTTCTAGTTATCACTCGGCGGTTTGCGATGTGGGAAATGCGCCACTAAACTGCCATCACAGATTCCGAGTATGCACGCATGCGTATAGACGGCGCCTCCTCTCAGTCCTACCCCATCAAGCGCAAACCTCGCCAAGGCCGCGTGCTGGAAGACGACGCCATTGATATCGACGGCGAGCTGGAACTCCCGACCGAAGAACAACTGGCTGCTCGCGCTGCCAAAGCCTCTGCGCAAAAACTGAGCAATCTCCCCGCCCGTCAGCAAGACCTGATTTACCACCGTGCCATGAGCAAAAGCGTGGCGATGGCCCTGGCCAGCTACCTGAGCACCGCCGGTTTCGTCGATTGGGAAGCGGATGTGCTGGGTCTCGACCTGTACATCTGATGTTGCTGCCGTATTACCTTGGTTGTCCGTCCTGGAGCGAGAACGCCTGGCGCGATTACCTGTATCCGCCGGACGCGAAACCCGCCAGTTTTCTTGAACTCTATTCCCAGGTATTCAATGCCGTGGAAGGCAACACGACCTTCTACGCGAGCCCGGCTGCCAGTACCGTGCAACGTTGGGCCGACACCATGCCCGAGCACTTTCGTTTCACCGCCAAGTTTCCCGGCCAGATCAGCCACGGTGGAGACCTGCGCGAGCAACTGACCGATGCCGAAACCTTCGTGCAATTGCTCAGCCCTCTCGGTGAGCGGGTTTCGCCACTGTGGTTGCAGCTGTCGAAAAGCTTCACGCCCCAACGATTGCCCGAACTGGCCGGATTCATCGATGCCCTGCAGCGGCCACTGGCCGTGGAAGTGCGGCATGACGAGTTTTTCGCCAAGGGTGACAGCGAGCGAATGCTCAATCGTCTGCTGCTGGATCGTGGCGTCGAACGCATCTGTCTCGATCCCCGTGCGCTGTTCAGTTGCACCTCGACCGAACCTTCGGTGCTCCACGCACAATCGAAGAAACCCCGTGTGCCGCCGCGTCCGGCGGCATTCACCCAATGCCCGCAGGTGCGTTTTATCGGCCATCCGACGCTTGAGGCCAACGATACGTTCCTGGAACCGTGGGTCGAAAAGATCGCGGTGTGGATCGAAGAAGGTCGCACGCCGTACATCTTCCTGCACACCGCCGACAACGTACTGGCCGCAAAACTGGCGCAGCGCTTTCACGCCAGGCTGATGCTGCGTTTGCCTGGCTTGCCGGCGCTGCCTGAGCTATACAGAGAACCCGCCATCGAGCAACTTGGCCTGCTCTGAGGCGGATTCTTTCCCCCTTCAGGAGCCTGACCAATGGACGCGCAAACCCTTCGAGCCCAAGCGTTCAAAGCCCTTCATGAACGCCCCGGGGCTTTTGTGATTCCCAATCCGTGGGATGCCGGCTCGGCGAAGATGCTTGCCAGCATCGGCTTCGAGGCGCTGGCGACCACCAGTGCCGGTTATGCCTTTTCCCAGGGCCGTGCCGACGGCGGATTGACCCTCGACGATACCCTGCTGAACGTTCAGGCGATTGTCGCCGCCACCGACCTGCCGGTTGCCGTGGACCTGGAAAACGGCTTTGCCGACAACCCGGCCGACTGCGCGAAAAGCATCTTGCGCGCGGCAGAGGCCGGCGCCGTCGGTGGTTCGATTGAAGATGCCACCGGCCGCGAAGAAGGCCCGATCTACTGTTTCGAACATGCCGTGGCGCGCATAGAGGCCGCTGTCGCGGCCGCTCGCCGTCTGCCGTTCCACTTTACGTTGACTGCCCGGGCGGAAAACTTCCTGCACGGCAATCCCGATCTGGCCGACACCATCCACCGCTTGCAGGCATTCGCCGAGGCCGGTGCCGATGTGCTCTACGCGCCGGGTCTGCGCAGCGCCGAGGAGGTGTTGGCGGTGGTGCGCGCCGTGGCGCCGAAACCTGTGAATGTGTTGATGTCGGGGGGCTTGAAGCTGACGGTCGCGCAGTTGGGTGAGATGGGCGTCAAACGCATCAGCGTCGGTTCGGCGCTGGCATTGGCGGCCTATGGCGAATTCTTTCGCGCCGCCGAAGAGATCCAGACGTCAGGCACGTTCGGTTTCACCTCCCGATCGATGCCGTACCAGAAGGCCAATCAGTTCTTTAAAGGCTGAGAGAAGAGGGCGCAACTGAAGTTCAGGCGGCGATACGCAGGTTCTGCAAGATGATCGGGCGCGCCCAGCCATTGTCGAAATCAAGTTGTTTCTGCTGCTCCACCCGTTCTTGCGGTGAGAACGGCGGGAACGGCTTGTCGAGAAGGTCGAGTTCGAATTCGGCAATAGGCAAGTGCAGCGGACGCGGTTGTGGGGCAGGGCCTGCTTCGTATATCGGCTGCCCGGCTTTGAGCACGATCGGACGCACCCAGCCGCTTTCGAAGTCCTGCTGTTTTTGCTGGGCGACGATTTCACCCGCCGGGAACGGTGGGCGTGGTTTGTCGGCCAGGTCCATTTCGAATTCGGCGATTGGCAGGAACAGTGGCTCGGGCGGGCGGATTACGTTGTCATTCACCTCGCATTCGCGCTGGGCCACGATGTGCGCCAGCAGCTCGCTGCCGACGGTCGGCTCGACAGGGCTTTGGAGATCGACCGGTGGAAAGTTCAGCGATTGCGGCAGCACTGCACCCGACTGTTCAGCCAGCGCTCGGGCAAAGAAATCCTGCCAGATGTGGCTGACGCCGCTCAGTGCCTGGGTATTTCGCAGGTTGTAGTCGCCGTAGGGCGAGATAAAACCTGTGATTGTGGGTTGAATGTCTGACATTTCTCTCGGTCGACGCTCAGCTCTGGCAAAATGCTCGATAGTTTTGTTATCGGCCGTTTTTGCCGATCATTAATTTTTTGAGCGTGTTTTCCGATGATTGATCAACCTGCGGCCTGCCGCATCCATGTCCAGGCCCTGGACGCGGCTTTCGAGCCACAAGCCGAGCAATGGGCTGAGCGCCTGGGCTTGCCGATGCAAGTGGCTGATGGCGAGTTTGCCTTGCAGGTGGGCGACCAGGGTTTGCAGTTGCAACAGCTGGGGCCGGATGCACCGGGGCCGGTGCGGGTGGACTTCGTCGAGGGCGGTGCGGCCCATCGCCGGTTGTACGGCGGCGGCAGCGGGCAGATGATCGCCAAGGCTGTTGGCGTCGCCCAGGGTGTGCGTCCGCGGGTGCTGGATGCCACGGCGGGGCTGGGCAAGGACGCGTTCGTGCTGGCCAGTCTCGGTTGTGAGATGAGTCTGATCGAGCGTCAGCCGCTGATCGGTGCCTTGCTGGAAGACGGCCTGGCCCGTGGCGCGGAAGATTTCGATGTGGCGCCGATCGTGGCGCGCATGCGCTTGCTCAAGGGTAACTCGATCGAGGTGATGCGCAACTGGGAAGGCGAGCCGCCGCAGGTGATCTATCTCGACCCGATGTTCCCGCATCGTGAGAAAACTGCGCTGGTGAAGAAGGAAATGCGCCTGTTCCGGCCGCTGGTGGGCGATGACCCGGATGCGCCGGCATTGCTCGAAGCCGCCTTGGCCCTGGCCAGCCACCGGGTGGTGGTCAAGCGCCCGCGCAAGGCGCCGTGCATCGACGGGCCGAAGCCGAGCCATGCGCTGGATGGCAAGTCCAGTCGGTATGACATTTATCCGAAGAAGGCGCTCAAACCCTGAGACCGAGTTGCTCCCATCGCGAGCAGGCTCGCTCCTACAGAGATCTATGGTGTTGCATAGAGCCAGTGTAGGAGCGAGCCTGCTCGCGATAGCTTTAGCCCGGACACTGCAAATCCATCAGGCCTACTCAGGCCGATAAGCCCGCATAAACAACCCCACCACTTCCCGCACATGGCTCTCCGCCTCTTCGCCAACCGGCGGCTCGCCGCAGCCATACAACAAGCGGAAATTCCCGGCGCCCTTGAGCAGGCAGAAGAAGTGCTCGGCGGCGTTGTGCGGCTTGTCGATGCGCAGCACACCGCATTCATCGATCTTGCTCAGCAGGCATTCCATGCCATGCAACATGCGCTGCGGCCCGGCTTCGAAGAATATCTGCGACAGCTTTGGGTCCTGGCTGCCCAGGGTCATCATCAAACGGTGCAGGTTCACTGATTCATCACTGTTGATCAGTTGATGAAAACCGCGCGCGATGTTCAGCAGCACGGTCTCCACTGCCACGCCTTCCGGCAACTCGAAGAACAGTGGCGGCAACTGCTCCGCACACTTGGCCATCACCGCAGAGGAGAACAGCGTCTCCTTGTCGTTGAAGTGGCTATAGACCGTCAGCTTCGACACACCGGCCTCGGCTGCGACGGCATCCATGCTGGTATTGGCATAACCCTTACTCAGAAACAGCGCTTTGGCCGCATCGAGAATCGCCTGGCGCTTGACCATGTCCTTGGGTCTGCCTGGGCCATTGGGTGCTGAAAGATTGTTTGGCATATTCGTTTTTATTACTGGACTCGTGAGTTTGCTATTAATAACATACTGCTCAGTATAAATACTCAAAGCACCATTAGCGAAAGGTCCTTCACCATGTTCCGCTATGCCTTGCCCCTCGCGTTGCCAGTCACCCTGGCTTTTTTATTGTCTGCGTGTGGTCACGAAGAGGCACCGACAGTCAGCGTGCGCCCGGCCATGGTGGTCCAGCCAGAGCCTTCGGCGCAGTCCATGGAAAGCTACCCCGGTGAAGTTCGCGCGCGTTATGAGCCGGACCTGGCGTTCCGTATTGGCGGTAAAGTCAGCCGACGACTGGTTGAAGAGGGGCAGCGGGTCAAGGCCGATCAGCCATTGGCGGAGCTCGACCCTCAAGACGTGCGCCTGCAACTGGAGGCGACCCGGGCCCAGGTCGCCGCCGCCGAGGCCAACCTGAACCTGGTGCGTTCCGAGCGTGATCGCTACAAGACCCTGATGGAGCGCCAACTGGTCAGTCGCTCGCAGTACGACAACGCCGAAAACCTTTACCGTTCCGGCGAAGCGCGCTTCAAGCAAATCAAAGCCGAATTCAACGTCTCCAATAACCAGGCCAGCTATGCCGTGTTGCGTGCGCCGCAGGACGGTGTCGTGGCCAAGCGTCTGGTGGAAGTCGGGCAAGTCGTGGCCGCCGGGCAAACGGTGTTCACCCTGGCCACCGACGGCGAGCGTGAAGTCTTGATCAGCCTGCCGGAGCAGAACTTCGGTCGCTTCAAGGTCGGTGAGCCGGTGTCGGTGGAACTCTGGACCCAGCCCGATCAGCGATTCGAAGGGCGTATCCGTGAACTGTCGCCGTCGGCTGATCCAAAATCGCGCACCTTCGCGGCCCGCATTGCCTTCAGTTCCGGCAAGGTTCCTGTCGAACTGGGCCAGAGCGCCCGGGTGTTTGTGCAGGCCGCCGACGTCGTTCCACTGTCCGTTCCGCTGTCTGCGCTGACGGCGGAAAACGGCGTGACCTATGTCTGGGTCGTCAGCGCCAACAACACCTTGAAAAAAGCCCCGGTGCGGGTCGGTGCCTTCGGCGAAAAAACCGTACCGGTGCTTGAGGGACTCAACGCCAGCGACTGGGTCGTGGCCGCCGGTGTTCATGTGCTTCTCGAAGGGCAGCAGGTACGCCCGGTGGATCGCTCCAATCGTGTGGTCAATCTGGCGGACAAGGAGTAAGCCCCGATGCGCTTCAACGTTTCCGAATGGGCGCTGCGAAATCGCCAGATCGTCCTGTTCCTGATGCTGTTGCTGGCCATCGTCGGCGCACTGTCCTACACCAAGCTCGGCCAGAGTGAAGACCCGCCGTTCACCTTCAAGGCCATGGTGATTCGCACCAACTGGCCGGGAGCGACCGCCGAGGAAGTCTCGCGCCAGGTCACCGAGCGCATCGAAAAGAAGCTGATGGAAACCGGCGAGTACGAGCGCATTGTGTCGTTCTCCCGTCCGGGCGAATCCCAGGTCACCTTCATCGCTCGCGACTCCATGCACTCGGTGGAGATCCCGGCGCTCTGGTATCAGGTGCGCAAGAAGATCAGCGACATCCGCCATACCCTGCCGCCGGGGATTCAGGGGCCATTTTTCAACGATGAATTCGGCACCACGTTCGGCAATATCTACGCCCTGACCGGCGAGGGCTTCGACTACGCCGTGCTCAAGGATTACGCCGACCGCATCCAGATCCAGCTGCAACGGGTCAAGGATGTGGGCAAGGTCGAACTGCTGGGCTTGCAGGACGAGAAAATCTGGATCGAACTCTCCAACGTCAAGCTCGCCACCCTCGGCTTGCCGCTGGCAGCGGTCCAGCAAGCCCTTGAAGAACAGAACGCGGTGTCCACGGCAGGTTTCTTCGAGACCAGCAGCGAGCGATTGCAACTACGGGTAACGGGGAATTTTCAGACGGTCGACGAGATCAAGAACTTCCCGATCCGCGTCGGTGATCGCACCTTCCACATCTCCGATGTGGCCAATGTGCGGCGTGGTTTCAATGATCCACCGGCACCGCGCATGCGCTTCATGGCACAAGACGCCATCGGCCTGGCGGTGGCGATGAAGGACGGTGGTGACATTCTGGTGCTGGGCAAGGCGCTGGAAGTCGAGTTCGCCCGCATCCAGAACAACCTCCCGGCCGGTATGGAGCTGCGCAAAGTCTCCGACCAACCGGCCGCGGTGAAAACCGGTGTCGGCGAGTTCGTGCAAGTACTGGTCGAGGCGCTGGCCATTGTGTTGCTGGTGAGCTTCTTCTCCCTGGGTGTGCGCACCGGCATGGTGGTGGCCCTGGCGATTCCGCTGGTGCTGGCGATGACGTTCGCGTGCATGTATTACCTGGGCATCGGCCTGCACAAGATTTCCCTCGGCGCGCTGGTACTGGCCTTGGGTTTGCTGGTGGACGACGCGATCATCGCCGTGGAAATGATGGCGATCAAAATGGAGCAGGGCTTCGACCGGGTCAAAGCGGCGAGTTATGCCTGGACCAGCACCGCGTTCCCGATGCTCACCGGTACGCTGATCACCGCGGCCGGCTTCCTGCCGATCGCCACGGCGCAATCGGGCACGGGCGAATACACCCGTTCGATCTTCGAGGTGGTCACCATCGCTCTGTTGGCGTCGTGGGTGGCTGCGGTGGTCTTCGTGCCGTATCTGGGGGAAAAACTCCTGCCAGACCTGGCGAAGATTCACGCCGCCAAGCACGGTGCCGGCCAGCCGGATCCGTATGCCACGCCGTTTTACCAGCGCGTCCGGCGTCTGGTGGAATGGTGCGTGCGCTGGCGCAAAACCGTGATCGCGGCGACCGTGGTGTTGTTCATCGCCTCCATCGTGCTGTTCAAGTTTGTGCCGCAGCAGTTCTTCCCGGCATCGGGTCGTCTGGAGTTGATGGTCGACCTGAAACTGGCCGAAGGCGCTTCGCTGAGCAACACCGCCGACGAGGTCAAACGCCTCGAAGTACTGCTCAAGGACAAGGCGGGGATCGACAATTACGTGGCCTACGTCGGCACTGGTTCGCCGCGCTTCTACCTGCCGCTGGATCAACAACTGCCGGCGGCGAGCTTCGCCCAGTTTGTCGTCCTGGCGAAAACCATCGAGGAACGAGAAACCCTGCGCACCTGGTTGATCTCCACCCTCAATGAGCAGTTCCCGGCCCTGCGCTCACGGGTTACGCGCCTGGAAAACGGTCCGCCGGTTGGTTACCCGGTACAGTTCCGTGTGACCGGGGAGCACATCGAGGAGGTGCGGGCGCTGGCGCGCAAAGTCGCGGCCAAGGTTCGCGAGAACCCCCATGTGGTCAACGTCCACCTGGACTGGGAAGAACCGAGCAAGGTGGTGTACCTGAACATCGATCAGGACCGCGCGCGGGCGCTGGGCGTGAGCACGGCGAACCTGTCCGGGTTCCTGCAAAGCTCCCTGACCGGTTCCAGCGTCAGCCAGTACCGCGAAGACAACGAGTTGATCGAGATCCTGCTGCGCGGCACCTTGCGTGAGCGCACCGAACTGTCGTTGCTGCCGAGCCTGGCGGTACCGACCGATAACGGTCGCAGCGTCTCGCTGTCGCAGATCGCGACCCTGGAGTACGGCTTCGAAGAGGGCGTCATCTGGCACCGCAATCGCCTGCCCAATGTGACGGTTCGCGCCGACATCTATGACAGGCAGCAACCGGCGACGCTGGTGCAGCAAATCATGCCGACCCTCGATCCGATCCGCGCTGAATTGCCCGATGGGTACTTGCTGGATGTCGGCGGTACGGTGGAGGACTCCGCGCGTGGCCAGAACTCGGTGAAGGCCGGTGTGCCGTTGTTCATCGTGGTGGTGTTGACCTTGCTGATGCTGCAACTGCGCAGTTTCTCGCGCACGGCGATGGTGTTTCTGACGGCGCCGCTGGGGTTGATCGGAGTGACGCTGTTTCTGTTGGTTTTCCGCCAGCCGTTCGGTTTCGTGGCCATGCTGGGGACTATCGCGTTGTCCGGGATGATCATGCGTAATTCGGTGATTCTGGTGGATCAGATCGAGCAGGATATTGCGGCGGGGTTGAAGCCTTGGCAGGCGATCATCGAGGCGACGGTTCGGCGGTTCCGGCCGATTGTGTTGACGGCGCTGGCGGCGGTGCTTGCCATGATTCCGTTGTCGCGCAGTGTGTTTTTCGGGCCGATGGCGGTGGCGATCATGGGGGGGTTGATTGTGGCTACGGCGTTGACGCTTTTGTTTTTGCCTGCGTTGTATGCGGCTTGGTTTCGGGTCAGGAAGGAGGCTGTTTGACTGGGTACATATCCGTTGCTGCGGTAATGGCGGCTGACGGTTTCGCCCTTACGGCGAGTCCCTTTTGGCAAACGCCCCAAAAGGAACCAAAAGGTCTCGCCCCTTACGTACGGCCCCTCGCTAAGGCTCGGGGTTCCTTCGCTGCGGTATTCATCCGGGGGCATTGCCCTCCGGTCGGCTTCGCTTCGACCTACATGCAATGAGTTCGACTGCGTCGAACGGCGCTGCGCGCCAGTCCCCGGATGAACACCTCCACTCAGCCTTCCGAGGGGGCGGGTGGATCAAGATCAAGAGCTGCAGGCGAGCTAACGCTCGGCCTGTTGAGTGGTGAAAAGCGGCGGGTGTACGCCGATCTGCCTTTGCTTTTCTGTAGGAGCTGGCTTGCCAGCGAAGGCGACCTGCCAGCCGACCCGGTTTTTGCAGATGCCCCCAATCCCTGTAGGAGCTGGCCAGCGATGGCGGCCCGCCAGCCAACCGATCCCTCACAGATGTACCCGATCCAATTGTGGGAGCGAGCCTGCTCGCGATGACGGACTTACAGTCAACACTGTTTATCGCCCAAGCCAACAATTCAGACCATTCCCACAAGACTTTCAGCTTGCCCGTCGGAAGCACGATCTCTAGCCTTTGACGGTCGCTGCCAATTCAGCGACCGGGACTGCAAGCCCGCGAATAGTCGTTAGGCGCCTACTTTGGGAGCTTCGCAATGATCAAAGACAGTCCTGATTACTCTGCCTCCGAATCCGATAAACAGACGAGAACTTCATACCGCCCCTGCCCAATTTTCACCATCCGCCCAGGCGTCAATTCCGAAACCCTCCTTGTCCATGCCTACGAAACCCTTGCCTCAGCGAATGTGATGGCAACCGAATTGTCGTCCATCCTGACCGGCCCAACCTGCAATCTGGCACTCGGCATTCAGCAGATGATTGTCCTGGCGCAGCTCTCAGTGAATCGCGTCCTCGACCAGCTGGATCCGCAGCAATAGCAAAAGGAAAAAGCCCGCTGAACCTGTACCGGCCAGCGGGCATTCATTGTTCCTACATCTATCTCAGACCCGTCTGATATTGAGGCTAAAAAGCTCAGGTGTTGTACTCAGCGTCCGGTTTCACGCATGTTTGAGACAGTGCCATGAAAAACCCACCCACCTTGAGGGGCCGGTCCGATCCGGTGTTCGATCGGCTGTTGCGATCGCCCCACAAGGAACGCCTTTCGCAATACCTCGCTTTGCTCAAGCCCCTGGACGATCAGGGGCGTTACCTGCCATTCGATTCATTGCGCTACCGCTGGGCGCCTGGGCTGGATTCGAACCTGTGCTGGGCCTTGGTCAAGAAAGCGCGGACCGCACAGTATTCGAGCCTTTTGCCATTGGGTGAACCGGCGTACTGGCTGAAATTCATGCTGACGCCGCAGGCGCAAAAAGCCATTTCCGTAGTGGATCGTCAGGCGACAACCGCAGTGCTGGAATACATGACCGGCCAGATTGGCGAGCGCGCTGATTTCAGCTATTTGCTCAATGATCTGATCGAAGACGAGGCCATCAGCAGCAGCCAACTTGAAGGTGCGGCCACTACGACGCGGGTGGCCAAGGACATGCTTAAGCGCCATCGTTCGCCGCGCACGCCGGATGAGCGAATGGTCATCGGTAACTTCAAGATGATGAACTTCGCCTAGGAGCAGCGTTACGAGCCACTGAGCGTTGAGCTGATTGCAGCCGTGCATCGGGTTGGTGTCGAGGGGATCGACGATTCGCGGTACTCGCCTGGCGCATTCAGGACCAACGATGACGTGGTAGTCCAGGATGGCGAGGGCAATACCGTACATTCGCCACCGCCTGCAACAGGGCTCGTGTCACGTTTGCAGGTGCTGGCCAAGTGGATCAACCAACCCCACAACAGCCCTCATCAAGCGGACGACCTTCATCCATTGATCAAAGCCATCGCGCTGCATTTTGTCTTGGGTTACGAGCATCCTTTTCGCGACGGCAACGGTCGGGTAGCGCGCGCGTTGTTTTACTGGTTCATGTTCAAAAATGATTACTCGGCGTTTCGCTACATCGCCATCAGTGTTTTGTTGCGCAATGCGCCGTTGAAGTACGGGCGGTCGTATCTGAATACCGAGGCGGATGACCTGGATCTGACGTACTTCATCGATTTCCAGTGTTCGGTGGTATTGCGGGCTGTGGGCAGTTTTACCGAGGCGTATCGGAAAAGTCTGGACGATGCGCAGCAATTTGATTGCTTGTTGCGTGAAAGTGGTTTTCTCGACCAGCTCACCGAGAAACAGCGGGCGTTGTTTCACGTGGCCAGGAGCGGAATGGCCAAGGAGTTCACGGCGGTCAATGTGAAGGAGAATCTGGGCTGTTCTTACAACACAGCGTCAGCCACGCTAAATGGGCTGGTCGCGTTGAAGTTGTTCGAGAAACGCAAGATGGGGCGCGAGTGGGTGTTCTTTCTAAGGCCCGTATTAACAAACTGACCCCTTGTGGGAGCGAGCCTGCTCGCGATGAGGCCATGTCAGTCGACATCAACGTTGGCTGACACACCGCAATCGCGAGCAGGCTCGCTCCTACAATGGCTGCACCAGGCTCAGAGCGTACCAAACACCTTCTTCGCCAAACTGGTCGCCGCAGCCGCCGGGTTCTGGCGGATGGTCTCTTCCTGTTTGCCGATCATCTCGAACAAGCCATTCAAGGCCTGCTCGGTGACGTAGTTTTCGACGTTGGCATTCTTCGCATCCACTACGCCCATGGTCGCCGCTTGCCCGGCGAACGAGTTGTACTGTTGGGCCAGGCCAACCTTGTCGGTGGCTTGTTTGACGATGGGCAGGAACTTGGCGCGGATCTGTTCGCGGCTGGTCTTGTTCAGGTATTGGGTGGCCGAGTCGTTGCCGCCGCTGAGGATGCCCTTGGCGTCTTCAACGGTCATTTTCTTCACGGCATCGACAAGGATTGGCTGGGCCTGGGTCACGGCGCTTTCCGCCGCCTTGTTCATGCTGGCTTCCAGTTCATCGACCTGATCGCCCATGCCGAACTGTTTCATCTTGCTGGCGACTTTGCCCAGTTTGCCCGGCAGTTCGATTTTTACTTCGGGGTTGTTGCTGAAGCCCCCCGGAGTGCCGAGCTGTTTCACGGCCAGTTGCGCACCTTGGGTCAGAGCGTCCTTCAGACCACCCGTGGCGTCTTTTTGCGACAGATCGCTGAGCGACAGCGCCATCGCGCTGGCGCAGAACATCAAACCTGCGCACAGGCCGGCAAAACGGAGGGTAGGGCGGAGCATGGCAGCTTCCTTGTTCAAAAAAAGAGAATTAGCGAATGGCGTCGACGCGGATTTTCAGCGGTTGCGGGTCTTTGCCATCAAGCTGCACGGCATGGTTTTCGGTGGTGATGAACATCAGCTTGCCGTCGACTTCGATGCGCGCGCTGACCGAGTAGCGATGGCCTGGTTTGACCTGCGCTGGATCGTAACTCAGATGAAACGGCAGCGGCACCTGGCCTTTGACTTGACGTTTCTGTTCGTCGAGGACAATGGCCGGTGCGTCGGCCAGGGACACGTCCTGCAAGCTCACGCTCAGGGTGGCGGTGGGCGGTAGGGCGCTGCGTTGCAGGTAAAAGACTTCGCCTTCGAGACTGGTTTTTGGGGCAAATTGCATGGATTGGCAGGCGCCGAGCAAAACCGTAAGCCCGAGGAGAGAGAGTTTTTTCATGAAGCGGATCCTTGTCGTTGGCACCTGAAGAAAACCGGTGCCAACGACAATTTAGCGGATTTTGCCGGCGCTAGCCCCGGTAACATGTTGCAATGTGGTGCCAGGGATATCGCCCAACTTGCTTCGGGGCGTTCTCAGACGCGGCTGACCAGCACTTCCTGCCCCTTTACATAATCGACACCCAATTCCACCCGGTGTTGTTGAGTGGTGGTGAAGATCAGACGGTCTTCGTGGGTGATGCTCGCGTTGATTGCATAGGTATGGCCGGGCAGGACATCGGCAAGCTTGTACGTCAGGTTGAAGTTCAGCCCGACTTTTTCTGCATTGGGAGTGATCTGTACGGCCAGTTCCTTCGCGACGACATCTTGCAGGCTGACATCCAGCAAGCGGACATGAAGAGTCGAGTCAGGCGACAGCCCAACCCTTTCCAGATAATGCACTTTGCCACCAATGGTCTTTACGGCTTCGTTGCTCATATTGATTTCCTTATCGATTGATCGTCGGTATTGACGAGCGCCCAGCATAGGGTCTAGGCAGCGATTTCTATGTAGGGGAATTCCTGCAAGCAGGGGCGAAGAGAGAGGGGCATGAGTCAGAAGCGTCTTTGCTTCAGCCATAAACCTGCGTGCTGTGATCCGATGAAATCAGAGCGGTGTTACCAGCTCCGCCGCATCTTCACTTCGATGCAACGCCACCTGCCGAATCGACAAGCGAATCTCCGCCGGCAACACCCGTTTGGCCGCGCCTTCGGCCAGTTCGCCGAGCAGTTCGTGATAGCTCAACTTGCCCGCTTCATCGCGCTTGAGCACGTCGAGGTCGATCAGGGTCTGGATGAAATGGCGGAACAGGCTCTTGTCGAAGAATTCGGGGGCGTTCAGGCCATGCAGGATCGACAGACGCTGGGCCATGACCGTGCACAGGTCTTCCAGTTCTTCGGCGCTGATGCTGTTCTGGCCGCTGTTGAGCAGCAGGGACACGGTCATGTAGAAGCGCTGCAGGGTCTGGGCAATGCTTTTCGACAGTAGCGTCAACAGCACGAAGTGCCGTGAGCTTGGCGCCGGGCGCAGGTACACATCGTTCTCGAAGCGCAGCAGGCCTTGTTCGACGAAGGCTTGCAGCCATTGATCGATCACCCCGTCCAGTTCGTCCAGCGACCAGCGAATGAACAGCTCCGCTTGCAGGTAGGGATACAACGCGCGGGTGTAGCGCAGGATCTGTTCGCGGCTCATGCGCGAGGCGCTCTGGAAGAAGCTCGCCAGCAGCGCCGGCAAGGCGAAGATGTGCAGCACGTTGTTGCGGTAGTAGGTCATCAGGACGGCGTTCTGCTCGTCCAGATAGAGAATCTTGCCCAGGGCATCGCTCTGCTCGGACAGCAGGTCCATGTCCTTCACGTGCTCGATCAGGGCGCGACCATCGCCGTCTGGCAGGGTGGTGTGTGGCGAGTACGGGACCTTGCGCAACAGTGCCAGATACAGGTCGAGCACCCGTGCCATGGCGCGGTCGTCCAGGGCCAGGCGGCTGGTGGACAGCAACGCCAGTGCAACGAGGTTGACCGGGTTGATCGCCGCCGCTTCGTTCAAGTGCCGAGCGACTTTCTCGCCGAGGCGGTTGGTGGTTTCGTTGAGCCAGGCGGGTCTGAACTGCGGGCCGAGTTCCTGTTGGCGCCAGTCCGGCTGTTCGCCGTCGAGGAACTCCGCCAGCTTGATCGGCTCGCCGAAGTTCACCGCCACTTGGCCGAAGCGCTGCTTGAGTGCGCCGATGACTTTGAAAATATCGAAGATCGATTCTTTTTTCTTGGCCGCACCGCGCAACTCGCCGAGGTAGGTCCGGCCTTCCAGCACGCGCTCGTAGCCGATGTATACCGGCACGAAGACGATGGGCATGCGCGACGAACGCAGGAAACTGCGCAGGGTGATCGCCAACATCCCTGTCTTCGGTTGCAGCATGCGCCCGGTGCGCGAACGGCCGCCCTCGACGAAGTACTCCACCGGGAAGCCCTTGGTGAACAGGGTGTGCAGGTATTCGTTGAACACCGAGGTGTACAGCGGATTGCCCTTGAACGTGCGGCGCATGAAAAAGGCACCGCCGCGACGCAGCAGGCCGCCGATCACGGGCATGTTCAGGTTGATGCCGGCGGCGATGTGCGGCGGGGTCAGGCCGTTGCGGAACAGCAGATAGGAGAGCAGCAGGTAGTCGATGTGACTGCGGTGGCACGGCACGTAGATCACTTCGTGACCCTGGGCGACCTTCTGCACGCCTTCGATGTGGTTGACCCTGATGCCGTCGTAGATCTTGTTCCAGAACCAGCTCAGCACCACTTCCATGAAACGGATCGCAGTGTAGGTGTAGTCCGAGGCGATTTCGTTGCCGTAGCGTAGCGCTTGAGCTTTGGCTTTCTCCGGTGAAATGCTCTCGCGTTCGGCTTCGTCGAGGATCGCTTGTTTGACCTGTGGCTGGTTGAGCAGGCCTTTGACCAGATTACGGCGGTGGGAAATGTCCGGGCCGATCACCGCCGCCTTCAGGTTGCGGAAGTGCACCCGCAGGATGCGCTGGGCCATGCGCACGGTGCGCTCGTGGCCCTTGTCGTGCTCGATCAGTTCGCGCAGGTGGATCGGCGCGGAGAACTGCACGCGGGTCTTGCGTCCCAGCACGATGATGCTCAGCAAGCGACGCAGGCGCCCGGTAACGGCCCAGCTGTCGGCGAACAGGAGTTTCCATGGGCTGTTTTCGCTGTCCGGCGACTGGCCCCAGAACACGCTGACCGGGATGATCTGCGCATCTTCGGCGGCGTTCTGGCTCAGGGCGCTGACCAGGCGGGTCAGTGTCGGCGGGGCTCCACGCTTGTCCTGGCGGCCGAGCCAGTCCGGGTCCGGGGTCAGGTAGAAGAACGCGGCAGGCTCCAGCAGGTTGCCCACCGATACCGGCAACACCGGGCGTGGCAGGCCGGCCTTGCTGCACTCGGTGTCGACCACGGCGAGGTCGGTCAGCGAAGGGTTTTGCAGGACGTAGAACACCGGACGACTGCGGTCGAGGTTGAGGGTGAACGACGACTGGTTGATCGTCTCCGAGCGAACCCAGAGGTACAACAGGCGGCGCAGGGTGCCAAACACAAGACGGCGGAACGGGGAGCGGGTCATACGGCTTCTGCGTGAGTGAATAAAACCAAGCAATTGCTTGGGCGGCCGATAGTGTGCCGGATTCGCTGAAAATCGGCAAAAAAGCGCGAAAGTAAACTCTTGTTGAGAGTTTTAACGTCTGTCATATACTCGGCGCTCTGTCGCCGTCGCCCTCATGGGACCGGTATGCGCAGGCTGACGTTCCCGAGGCTTTCCTGCGAAAAGCCCGATCAATAATAAAAAGGGAGTATGAACAAATGGCAACACGCGAAACCGGCAACGTGAAGTGGTTCAACGACGCCAAGGGCTACGGCTTCATTCAGCGCGAGGACGGGGTGGACGTGTTCGTGCACTACCGTGCGATACGTGGCGAAGGCCACCGCTCGCTGACCGAAGGCCAGCAGGTTGAATACGCAGTGGTGGAAGGGCAGAAGGGGTTGCAGGCTGAGGATGTGGTGGGTCTGTAACCAAAATCTTCAGAACACCCCAAAACACTGTGGGAGCGAGCTTGCTCGCGATGAGGACCTTTCAGCCAACGTAGATGTTGAATGTAAGTCCGCTATCGCGAGCAAGCTCGCTCCCACAGGTTTGGTGTGCAGGCTTTTACGCGGTTTTCCAGGTGATCTCTTCTTCACCATCGGCGCTGATGCGAATCCAGCGATCCGCTGTTTCTTCGCCTTCTTCCTCGACCCAGGTGCCCGGTGCGCAACGCACTTCCACGTTCAGCGCGGCAAACGCGGCGCGGGCGCAGGCGATGTCGTCGTCCCATGGGGTCTGGTCGCTTTCCAGGTACAGGCTGTTCCATTTGCCGACGGCTTTTGGCAACCAGGTCACTGGCACGTTGCCGGCCTTGCACTTGTAGGTCTGGCCCTTCTGGACCCAATCCGTGCACGGGCCCAATGCCGCGCCGAGCCAGGCGGAAATGGCCTTGTGGTCGACGTCGGCGTCTTTCAGGTAAATCTCGATATCGGGTTGGCGCATGGATGTCCTCACTGCGGGTCTGAAAAATCCATTCGCGGATTTAGCCGGTCTCGAGCCGTTGCTCAAGACCAAAAATGTTTGAAGTTATTGAAGTACGAAATAATCGTAGCGCATCGATACGGTGACCTCGAACGGTTCCGCCTGTTCGATGACCGCTGCCCGGCGCTCGGCACTGGCGCGCCAACCGTGGGGGGTCATGGCCAGCAGGTTGGCGCGGTCCTGCGGCTTGTCCAGCGTCAGCTTGAACGTCAGCGTCTCGCTGTGCGCCAGCGCCATGCCTTCCGGCACCAGGTCCAGGTGTTTGTCGTCAATGTATTCACGGACTTCGTCGTACAGCCGTTCACGCAGTTCCATCAGGTGGCCGCTGGTCGGCCCGACTTTCATCAGACCGCCGCCGACGCTGAGCAGGCGTTTGGCTTCCTCCCAATCCAGCGGGCTGAAGACGCTCGCCAGGAACTGGCAACTGCCGGAAGCCAACGGCACCCGCGCCATGCTGGCGATCAACCAGGTGAGCCTGGGGTTGCGTTTGCAGGCGCGTTTGACGGCTTCGCGGGAGATGTCCAGCGCGTAGCCATCAGCGTCCGGCAAGGCCTCGGCGATCTGCGCGGTGTAGTAACCCTCGCCGCAACCGATATCGACCCAGCGGGCCGGCGCGTAACCGGCCGCCAGCTGCGCCAGACGCTTGGCCACCGGGGCGTAGTGCCCGGCATTCAGGAAGTCGCGGCGGGCTTCGACCATCGCCTGGTTATCCCCGGGGTCGCGGCTGTTCTTGTGCTGCACCGGCAACAGGTTCAAATAACCCTGGCGAGCGCGGTCGAAACGATGCCCGGCGGGGCAGGCCACGCCGTTGTCCACCGCGTTCAGCGGTTCACTGCAGATCGGGCACGCCAGCATCAGGCGAGCAACTTGATCAGGGTCTGGTAGTAGATTTCGGTCAGCACGTCGAGATCCGCTGCCAGCACACGCTCGTTGACCTGGTGGATGGTCGCGTTGACCGGGCCCAGCTCAACCACTTGGGTGCCCATGGTTGCGATGAAGCGCCCGTCTGAGGTGCCACCGCTGGTGGAGGCTTTTGTTTCGCGACCGGTGATGTCCTTGATGCTCGACGACACCGCGTCCAGCAATGCGCCCGGCTCGGTGAGGAACGGCAGGCCGGACAGGGCCCAATCGACATGCCAGTCCAGGCCATGCTTGTCGAGGATGTCGGCCACGCGTTTTTGCAGGCCTTCGACGGTGGACTCGGTGGAGAAGCGGAAGTTGAACACCGCCACCAGGTCACCCGGGATCACGTTGGTCGCACCGGTGCCGGAGTTGACGTTGGAGATCTGGAAACTGGTCGGCGGGAAGAAATCGTTGCCGTGGTCCCAATGCTCGGCGGCAAGTTCCGCCAAGGCCGGGGCGGCGAGGTGGATCGGGTTTTTCGCCAGGTGCGGATAGGCCACGTGGCCCTGCACTCCGCGCACGGTCAGCTTGGCGCCGAGGGAGCCGCGACGACCGTTCTTGACCACGTCACCCACCAGGGCGGTGCTCGACGGTTCGCCGACGATGCACCAGTCCAGACGCTCCTTGCGCGCGGCCAGGCGTTCGATCACGGCCTTGGTGCCGTGGTGCGCCGGGCCTTCTTCGTCGCTGGTGATCAGGAACGCGACTTTGCCCTTGTGATTTGGGTAGTCGGCGACAAAACGCTCGGACGCGACGGTCATGGCGGCGAGGCTGCCTTTCATGTCGGCGGCGCCACGGCCGCAGAGCATGCCGTGTTCGTCGATCAGCGCGTTGAACGGCTCGATCTGCCAGGCCGTCACCGGGCCGGTCGGGACCACGTCGGTGTGGCCGGCAAAGCACAGCACCGGACCGTCGTCCTGGCCGTGGGTGGCCCAGAAGTTATCCACATCTTCGATGCGCATCGGTTCCAGGGTGAAGCCGGCATCGCCCAGGCGCTGCATCATCTGCTTCTGGCAATCGGCGTCGATCGGCGTCACGGATGGACGGCGGATCAGGTCGATGGCGAGTTGGAGGGTCGGCGAAAGGTCGGCGTGGGCCGTCATGGAAAACTCCGGAAGCTTGAAATTGGGCACGAGCTACTGTGGGAGCGAGCTTGCTCGCGATGGCATTGTGTCAGTCAACATAAGCTTTGATTGTTACACCGCAATCGCGAGCAAGCTCGCTCCCACAGGAATTGGGTTCGATCGGTAAACCGCGACACGCCAAGCCCCGCAAAATGGCGGTTATCTTAAAGCAAAACGGCGACCATTGGCCGCCGTTTAGTGCATCCGCAGAGATTTAGACGACAGGTGCCGTTTCAGGCTCGGCGGTCGGTTTGGGCAGCGACGACAGGAACGCCATGATCAGCGCCGCGACGTACGGCAGCGACTGCACCAGCAGCATGGTCACCCAGAAGCGCATGTCATTGCTCGGCAGGCCTTGCACCAGGAAGATTCCCAAGGCCGCAGCCCACAACAGCAGCATGATGAACATCTCTTCCCGGGCTTCCGAAATCGCCACCCAGAAGCCGTGGTTGTCGGCATTTTTCGGCGTACGGAAGAACGGAATGCTGCTGGTGAAGAAACCGTACAGCACCGCTTTGGCGATAGTGTGGGACAACGCCAGACCGGCCAGTGCCGCGCAGAAGGCATCCTTCAAGTTGACCCCGACCGCTCGGCGGTAGAGGAAGATGATCTTGGCGACCTTGAACACGAACAGCGCCAATGGCGGGATCGCGAAAATCAGCAGCGGCGGATCGACCCGGTGCGGCACAATGATCATCGCCGCCGACCACAACAGCGCACCGACGGTGAAGAAGATGTTCATGCCGTCCGCCACCCACGGCAACCAGCCCGCGAGGAAGTGGTAGCGCTGGCCGCGGGTCAGTTCGGTGTCTTTGCCGCGCAGCAGGCTGGCGGTGTGACGCTTGATGATCTGGATCGCTCCGTAGGCCCAGCGGAAACGCTGCTTTTTGAAGTCGATGAAGGTATCAGGCATCAGGCCTTTGCCGTAGCTGGTGTGGTAATACGCCGCCGACAGGCCTTTCTCGAATACCCGCAGACCAAGCTCGGCGTCTTCACAGATGCACCAGTCGGCCCAGCCCAGCTCTTCGAGCACCGAGCGACGGGTCATGGTCATGGTGCCGTGCTGGATGATCGCGTCACGGTCGTTGCGGGTGACCATGCCGATGTGGAAGAAGCCTTTGTATTCCGCGTAGCAGAGCTTCTTGAAGGTACTTTCGTTCTGGTCGCGGTAATCCTGCGGCGACTGCACCACGGCGATTTTCGGGTCGGCGAAGTGCGGCACCATGTGCTTGAGCCAGTTGCGGTCGACGCAGTAGTCCGAGTCGATCACGGCAATGACTTCGGCATCCTTGGCGGTGTGCGGGATCAGGTAGTTCAGCGCGCCGCCCTTGAAGCCGGCCAGCGGTGCCACGTGGAAGAACTTGAAGCGCGGGCCGAGGGTTTCGCAGTAATCGCGCACCGGTTCCCAGACCGCCGGGTCCTTGGTGTTGTTGTCGATGATCAGGACTTCGAAGTCCGGATAGTCGAGGTTGGCCAGGGCGTTGAGGGTCTGTTTGACCATCTCCGGCGGCTCGTTGTAGCAGGGCACGTGAATCGAGACTTTCGGGCGGTAGTCCGAATCGCCTACCACGGGCAGGAATTCACGCCGGCGTTTGTGGGTCCAGACGGTCTCGGCCAGTTCGTGGGCTTCGGTCAGCAACACGATAAACACCCCGAGCGCACCGAGGGCGAGCAAGAAGCCCACCGTCAGGCTGAACCAGGTGCTGTATTGCTGGCTGTAGTCGTAACCGATCCACACCAGTGCCGAACCACCGAGGAACGCGGTGAAGGTCAGGAAGGTCCGGCCGCGTTGACGCAGGGCCGAGCCGTCGATCATCAGCAGGGTCAGCGACAACAGCGCCAGCACCACCGAACCGATGGCCAGGACGCGCCATTGCGGAATCGCCACCACCGGGCCTTCGAAGTTGAACTTCTGCTGGCGCGCCGCGTTGAACACGCCCCAATAGGCGCCGACGGAACCTTCGTCGCTGGCTTTCCACGGCTGGTCAAACGCTTCGATCACGAAGTAGTTGAAGCCCTGGCGGTTGAGCTTGTTGACCAGGGTTCGCAGGTAGATTGCCTGGTCCGCCGGGGAGGCATCGGCGCCACCGCGCATGCGGCCGTTGCTCGGCCAGCCCACTTCGGACAGCAGCAGTGGCTTTTTCGGGAACATCTTTTTCAGGTCGCGGGCGCGGTCGAGGACGAACTGCCCGGCCTTGTCCATCGGGATGAATTCCCAGTAAGGCAGGATGTGCGCGGCAATCAGGTCGACGTGTTTGGCCAGTTCCGGGTGTTCTTCCCACACGTGCCACTGCTCGGACGTGGTTACCGGCACCTTCACGGCGGCACGCACGCGATCGAGCATGACGCTGAGTTCCTGGGCAGTGATTTCCTTGCGGAAAATCGCTTCGTTGCCGACCACCACACGAACCACGCTGCGCGAGGCGTTGGCGATTTCAATGGCACGGGTGATTTCCCGTTCGTTGCGCTCCTGGTCCGGGCTGATCCAGATCCCCAGGGTTACCCGCAAGCCGAACTCTTCCGCCAGTTTCGGGATGTTTTGCAGGGTGCCATCGACCGAGTAGATGCGGATGTTGTCCGTCAGCTTGCTCATGATCTCCAGGTCGCGACGCATTTGATCGTCGGTCGGGTACTGGTCTTTCTGCGGGAACTGGCCCTGCTGGAAAGGCGAGTACGAGAAGCCGGAGATCTGTTCAGGCCAGTTGGGGGCGGTGACCGGGCGGTTGATCAGCGCCCAGAAGCCGGTAAACAAGGCAGCGATGGCGAGCACCACGACCAGGTTGAGTCCAAATTTACGCGATGACATAGTTATTTCGGGTTCCAAAGACTGTGGAACGAAGGAACGGTTGGCGGTCGCCAAGGGGCGCGCATCCTACACCGGGCATTCTCTGGTCGTACAGCGGACAGGGAATTGCCGGACATTGGGCAATCTGGTTTCGCTAAAGTTCTTTCGCTTTTTCCTATAACTGATTTTGTCTCCAACTCACCATATAATGCCCGCCGGTTTTTGGGGTAATGGTCATGAGTACAGAAGATCCGCGGTTTGCAGGCATCGCCCGTTTGTATGGCATCGAAGGCCTTGAGCGCCTGCGCGCGGCCCATGTGGCGATCGTCGGTGTCGGTGGCGTCGGTTCCTGGGCGGCGGAAGCCATGGCCCGTTGTGGTGTCGGCGAGATTTCGCTGTTCGACCTCGACGACGTCTGCGTCAGCAATGCCAACCGCCAGCTGCATGCGCTGGACAGCACGGTGGGCAAGCCCAAGGTCGAGGTGATGGCCGAGCGTCTGCGCGGGATCAACCCGGACTGCACGGTGCACGCGGTGCCTGACTTCGTTACCCGCGACACCATGGCCGAGTACATCACGCCGAACATCGACTGTGTGATCGACTGCATCGACAGCGTCAACGCCAAGGCCGCGCTGATCGCCTGGTGCAAGCGCCGCAAGATCCAGATCATCACCACCGGCGGCGCGGGTGGGCAGATTGACCCGACGTTGATCCAGGTCTGCGACCTCAATCGCACATTCAATGATCCGCTGGCCTCGAAAGTGCGCTCGACACTGCGCCGCGACTACGGCTTCTCACGCACCGTGACCCGCCATTACAGCGTGCCGTGCGTGTTTTCCACCGAACAACTGCGTTACCCGAAACCGGATGGCAGCATTTGCCTGCAGAAAAGCTTTGTCGGTGATGGCGTGAAGCTCGACTGCGCCGGCGGGTTTGGCGCAGTGATGATGGTGACGGCGACCTTCGGCATGGTCGCGGCGACCAAGGCTGTGGACAAGATCGTGGCGGGTGTGCGGCGGCCGGCGGATCGCATCAAGCCTGAGGCTTGAAACACCATCCCTGAGCTGGCTTGTCGGGTCGCCGCATCGCAGCGAAAGCGGTGTCTCAGACAGACCGCATCGCCTGGTTCGCTGGCAAGCCAGCTCCTACAAGGACATTTCACGCATTCGCTGAAGCACCGCATTCAAGCCATTACTGCGCGATTCGGACAACTGCCGCCCCAACCCCAACTGATTGAACCAGTCCGGCAAGTTCACCTGCTGCAACTCGGCCGTCGATAACCCATTGACCCGCGCCAGCAATAACGCCACCAACCCGCGAATCAGCCGCGCATCGCTGTTGGCGCTGAACTGCCAATGGCCGTCGCGCAATTCACCCACCAGCCACACCTGGCTTTCACAGCCGTGCACCCGATTGGCATCGCACATCTGCGCATCACTCAAGGCCGGCAGACGCTCGCCCCATTGCATCAACAGGCGTGCGCGTTGTTCCCAGCCGGCCGCTTTCTGAAAGTTCTCGAGTGCCGTCACGGCATCGGCGGGCAAGTTCATCGCAATAGCTCCAGCGCCTGATCCAGGGCTTCAAAGAACCGCTCCAGATCTTCGGAATCGTTGTACAGCGCCAACGACACCCGAATCGCCCCGGCCAGTTCAAAGCTTTTGAGCAGCGGCATGGCGCAGTGATGGCCGGCACGCACCGCGATCCCTTGTTCGGTCAGCAAATGCGCGAGATCGGAGTTATGCACACCTTCGACGGTGAAACTGGCCAGCGCCACTTGCGGCTTGCCCAGCAGGCGAATGCCATTGCGCGCCTCCAGGCCCTTGAGCAGACTGGCATGCAACGCCGCTTCATGGGCGGACACGGCGTCCTGATCGAGCCCGCCGAGGTAATCCAGGGTCGCGCCCAGGCCGATCACACTGGCAATCGGCGGTGTCCCGGCCTCGAAGCCCAGCGGTGCCGGGCGAAAGCGTGCGTCGTGATAATTGGCGTCCAGCACCATTTCGCCGCCGAACTGCCAGGGACGCAGCTGTTGCAGCGCGGTATTGCGCCCGTACAGCACGCCCAGGCCATCGGGGCCGTAGAGCTTGTGACTGGAAAACACATAGAAGTCGCAGCCCAGCGCTTGCACGTCGTGGCGGCCATGGACCACGCCCTGGGCGCCGTCGATCACGGTCAGGGCGTTGTGTGCCTTGGCCAGTGCCAGCAATTGAGGTAGCGGTTGCCACGCACCAATCACGTTGGACAGTTGACTGACGGCCAACAGACGCGTGCGTGGACCGATCAAGCCGGTGGCGGCTTCGAGGTCGATCACGCCGTCGGCATCCAGCGGCAGGATCACCAGTTTCAGGTCGCGGCGGTGCGCCAGTTGCTGCCAGGGCAGCAGGTTGGCGTGATGCTCCAGGGCGCTGATGACAATTTCATCGCCCGGATTGAAAAGATGTTCCAGGCCATAGGCCAGGAGATTCAGCGCGGACGTCGCGCCGTGGGTAAAGATGATCTGACCGCAATCGCCAGTATTGAGCCATTGCGCGACTTTGCGGCGGCTGTCCTCGAACGCCTGGGTGGCGTGGGCGCCAGGCAAATGCTGCGCCCGATGCACGTTGGCCGCGCCGTTGGCGTAATAATGCGCCAGGGCATCGAGCAGGGCTTGAGGTTTTTGTGTGGTCGCGGCGTTGTCCAGATAGGTCTGGCCTTGCCGTTGCAGGGCGGCGATGGCCGGAAAATCGGCGCGCCAGGGAGAGAGAATCATCATGCTATCGGGCCCTGGTGAGGGTACGCCGTACCCCTGTAGGAGCGAGCTTGCTCGCGATGGACGTGAACGAAAACGCGCACTATCTGAATAACCGCGTTGACCTTACGTTTTTCGCGAGCAGGCTCGCTCCTACAGGTGAACTCGTGTGATGCTTAGTTGTGAGCGTGCAGCGCTTCGTTCAGTTCGATGGCCGATTTGTGGGTTTTGCATTCCACGGCACCGGTTTGCGAATTGCGACGGAACAGCAGGTCGGTCTGGCCGGCCAGATCACGGGCCTTCACGACTTTGACCAGCTGATTGTTTTCGTCCAGCAGCGCGACTTTAGTGCCGGCGGTCAGGTACAGGCCCGACTCGACGGTGTTGCGGTCGCCCAACGGGATACCGATACCGGCGTTGGCGCCGATCAGGCAGCCTTCGCCGACCTTGATCACGATGTTGCCGCCGCCCGACAGGGTGCCCATGGTCGAGCAGCCGCCGCCCAGGTCCGAACCCTTGCCGACGAATACGCCAGCGGAAACGCGGCCTTCGATCATGCCCGGGCCTTCGGTGCCGGCGTTGAAGTTGATGAAACCTTCGTGCATCACGGTGGTGCCTTCGCCCACGTAAGCGCCCAGGCGCAGACGCGCAGCGTCAGCGATACGCACGCCGGCCGGAACCACGTAGTCGGTCATTTTCGGGAACTTGTCCACCGAGAACACTTCCAGCAGCTCGCCGCGCAGGCGGGCTTCGAGTTGCAGTTCGGCCAGTTCGCTCAGATCGACTGCGCCCTGGCTGGTCCAGGCCACGTTCGGCAGCAGCGGGAAGATCCCGGCCAGGTTCAGGCCGTGTGGCTTGACCAGGCGATGGCTCAGCAGGTGCAGCTTGAGGTAGGCCTCCGGGGTGGACGACAGCTGGGTGTCTTCAGCCAGCAGGGTGGCGACCAGCGGCTTGTGGCTCTCGGCCAGACGGGTCAGCAGGGCAGCCTGGGCAGCGTCGACGCCTTTGAGGGCTTCGGCCAGTTGCGAGGCCTGGGCGGTGCTGAATGCGATGGCCTGATTGCCTTCTGTGTAGCCCAGGATCGGTGCGATAGCGGCGACGACTTCAGCCGATGGCTTGAGTGCCGGGGCGGCGTAGAACACTTCCAGCCATGCGCCTTGACGGTTTTGAGTGCCGACGCCGAAGGCCAGGCTGAACAGGGTAGTAGACATGTTGATACCTCTAACAAAATGGAACGGGCTGCTTACTTGAGCGCGGCCGCGTAGATATCTGGCTTGAAGCCAATCAGGGTTCGGTCACCGAGATCGAGCACCGGGCGCTTGATCATGGAGGGTTGTGCGAGCATCAGTTCGATGGCTTTCGTCTGGTCGAGATCGGCTTTGCGTTCGTCGTCGAGCTTGCGAAAGGTCGTGCCTGCACGGTTCAACACCACTTCCCAGCCGTGCTCGTTGCACCATTGGGTGAGGTGTTCACGGTCGATACCGACCGCTTTGTAATCATGAAAGTCATAACTGACAGCGTGTTCATCGAGCCAGGTGCGCGCCTTTTTCATGGTGTCGCAGGCTTTGATGCCGAAAAGGTGCAACGTTTTGCTTGAAACGGTCAAGGAATCGCCCCCTTTGCAGGTGCTGGAAATAAATGGTCTGGGATTATGCCATGGCCGAACGGTTTCGCGGCGGCGCGGTTATTTGCGGCGCTGGATGAACGCGCGAATCCGCTCGGCAGCTTCGACACACTCGGCAAGCGGCGCAACCAGAGCCATGCGTACACGCCCGGCACCCGGGTTGACGCCATCCACATCTCGCGACAGGTAAGAACCCGGCACCACGGTCACGTGTTCCTGCTCGAACAGGTCGCGGCAGAAGGCGGCATCGTCACCGGCTACATTCGGCCACAGGTAGAAGCTGCCATCCGGTCGCTGTACGTCCATGACCGGGCTGAGGATTTCCAGAACCGCATCGAACTTCTCGCGATACAGCGCACGGTTGGCGCGCACATGTACCTCGTCATTCCACGCGGCAACACTGGCCAGTTGTGTTTGAACCGACATCGCGCAGCCGTGGTAGGTGCGATAGAGCAGGAAGCCCTTGAGAATGTCGGCGTCACCGGCGACAAAGCCCGAGCGCAACCCTGGCAGGTTCGAACGCTTGGACAGGCTGTGGAACACCACGCAACGCTTGAAGTCCTTGCGACCCAGTTCTGCGCAAGCGCTGAGCAGGCCTGGCGGCGGGGTTTGTTCGTCGAAATACAGCTCGCTGTAGCACTCATCGGCGGCAATCACGAAGTCATATTCGTCGGCCAGGGCGATCAGTTTTTTCAGAGTTTGCACCGGAATCAAGGCGCCGGTCGGGTTGCCTGGCGAGCACAGGAACAGGATTTGGCAGCGTTTCCAGATGTCTGGCGACACGGCGTCGAAATCCGGGTTGAAGCCGTTTTCGTCCAGGCACGGCAGGTAATGCGGCTTGGCCCCGGCGAGGAACGCCGCGCCTTCGTAGATCTGATAGAACGGGTTCGGGCTGACCACCAGCGCGTCATCGCCACGGTTGACCACGGTCTGGGTGAAAGCGAACAGCGCTTCGCGGGTGCCGTTGACCGGCAGTACGTTGCGCGCCGGGTCGATCCAGCCTTTGGGGACATCGAAGCGACGTTCGCACCATGCCGCGATGGCTTCGCGCAGCTCCGGGATACCGAGGGTGGTCGGGTACACGGCCATTTTTTCCAGATTGCTGGCCAGGGCCTCGGCGACAAAGCTTGGCGAGCGATGTTTCGGCTCGCCGATGGACAGCGCGATCGGGCGCTTGTCCGGGTTGGGCGTCACGCTGCCGAGCAGGGCGCGGAGTTTCTCGAACGGGTAGGGCTGGAGCTGGGACAGAGCGTTGTTCATCAATGTATCTCGTTCGGTGTGGGAACGGGCAAGCCCTGTTTCCTGTAGGGGCTGGCTTGCCAGCGATGGTCGTCAACGATAACGCGTGCTTACTGGGTAAGCGTGGCGCTCTTTAGTCCTTCGCTGGCAAGCCAGCTCCTACAAAGGGCAGGCTCGCGTTGTTAAGTCAGATGCTGATGCGCGTCAGTTTGATATCGGGTTCCTGGTTGACGCTCAGCTGTTCGACGATCGCATCCTGCAGGCGGCTGCACAGCAGCGGGTCGGACAGCGGCTGGTTGTTGGCGTCGGTGATGAAGAACACGTCCTCCACGCGCTCGCCGAGGGTGGCGATCTTGGCGTTCTGCAATGACAGATCGAACTCCAGGAAAATCGTGCCAATCCGCGCCAGCAGGCCCGGGCGGTCGGGCGCTGTGAGTTCCAGTACCGTCACCTGGCGCTGGGCGTCGTTGTGGATCGTTACCTGCGGCGCAAAGGCGAAATGCTTGAGCTGGCGTGGAACCCGGCGCTGGATGATGGTCGGGTAGTCGTCCGGATTGCGCAGGGCTTCGGTCAGGCCGTCACGGATTTGCTTGATTCGCGCCGGGTTATCGCCGATCGAGTCGCCGTCGGTGTCGAGCACGATGTAGGTGTCGAGGGTGAACTGGCTGGTGGAGGTGATGACCCGGGCGTCGTGAATGTTCAGGTTGAGCTGGTCCATCGCGGCCACGGTCACGGCAAAGAAGTCGTGCTGGTCGGGGGCGTAGATGAAGATTTGCGTACCACCTTCAAATTCGCGCTGGGTGGTTTCCTTGATCAGTACCAATGGCCCGCCGTCGACCGGTTGCTGGAGGATCGCGTCGCTGTGCCAGGCCACGTCGCCGGCGGTGTGGCGCAGGAAATAGTCATCACCCAACTGCGCCCACAGTTGCTCGACATCGTCCGGGTCGGTGCCGCCGCGCACCAGGATATCCAGGGCGGCGCTCTGGGTCTGGCGGATCTGTTCTTCGCGGTCCACCGGGTTCTCCAGGCCACGACGCAGGGCGCGCTTGGTCTCGGTATAGAGCTGGCGCAGCAGGCTGGCGCGCCAGGAGTTCCACAGGGTCGGGTTGGTGGCGTTGATGTCGGCGACGGTCAGCACATACAGATAGTTGAGGCGGGTTTCGTCGCCGACGATCTGGGCGAAATCGTGGATCACCTGCGGGTCGGACAAGTCCTTGCGCTGGGCGGTGGTCGACATCACCAGGTGGTTTTGCACCAGCCACACGATCAGTCGGCTGTCCCACACTGGCAGATGGTGGCGCTGGCAAAAGGCCTCGGCATCCACGGCGCCGATGTCCGAGTGATCGCCATGCCGGCCTTTGCCGATGTCGTGGTACAGGCCGGCCATGTAGATCAGCTCGGGTTTGGGCAGCTTGCCCATGAGCTTGCTGGCCAGCGGGAATTTTTCCGACACCTGGGTGTACTGCAGCTTACGCAGGTGTTTGATCAGGTTCAGGGTGTGCGCGTCGACCGTATAGATGTGGAACAGGTCGTGTTGCATCTGCCCGACGATAAAACCAAATTCGGGCAGATAGCGGCCCAGGATGCCGTAACGGTTCATTCGCCGCAGGTTGCGGTGGATGCCGATCTTGCATTTGAACAATTCGATAAACAGGCTGGTGTTGCGAATATCGTTGCGGAAGTCGTCGTCGATCAGGTGACGGTTCTCCCGCAGCAGACGAATGGTGTCGGCGCGCACGCCCTTGATTTCCGGCTGCTGGGCCATCAGCACGAAGATTTCGAGCATGGCGAACGGCGTGCGGCGGAAGACGTTGTCGTTGCGTGCTTCGATGTAGCCGTCATGCAGCTGGAAGCGCGAGTTGATCGGCTGCGGCGGCGCCTGGTCTTGCGGTGCGAGGATGACTTCCTCGAAGTGCTGGATGATCAGGTCGCTGAGCTGGGCGATGCTCATCACCACCCGGTAATACTGCTGCATGAAATTTTCGATGGCTTGCTTGGCGTCGTCGCCTTTGAAACCGAGCAGTCCGGCAATGGTGCGCTGGTGATCGAACAGCAGGCGGTCTTCGGAGCGACCGGCGAGCATGTGCAGGGCATAACGAACCTTCCACAGGAACTCCTGGGAAGAGGCGAGCAGGGCGTTTTCACTCTCGACCAGGAATCCTTCGCCCGCCAGTGCCCGCAGGTTCAGGGTGCCGTACTCGCGACGGGCCACCCACAGGATCGTCTGGATGTCCCGCAGGCCGCCGGGTGAGCCTTTGACGTTGGGTTCCAGGTTGTATTCGGTGTCGTTGTACTTGTGGTGGCGAGCCTTTTGTTCGGCACGCTTGGCCAGGAAGAAGTCCTTGCTCGGCCACATGTGCGCGGTGCTGGTGGCGTCCAGCATGCGCTGGCGCAAATGCTCGGGGCCGGCGATGGTGCGGCTTTCCATCAGGTTGGTGACGACCGTCAGGTCGGCGCGGGCTTCGACGGCGCACTCGTCGACCGAGCGAACACTCTGGCCGACCTCCAGGCCGATGTCCCACAGCAGCGTCAGAAAACGCTCGATGGAGTCGCGGAAAACTTCATGGTCGGCGCTGTCCAGCAGGATCAGCAAATCGATATCGGAGTAAGGATGCAATTCACCGCGGCCGTAGCCGCCGACCGCAACCAGTGCGATGTCGGCGTCCTCGCTCCAGTTGAACTGATCCCAGGCTTTTTGCAGGATGTTGTCGACGAACCATGCGCGATCCTCGATCAACCGGCGAATGTCGCGGCCGCTGCGAAAACGCTCGTCAAGCACCTCGCGGGCCTGGCGGATCGCCTTCTTGAAGGCCGCGATCGGGCTTGCCTTCAGGGCCAGTTCAGCCTGGAACTGGCCACGGTCGAAGAGTTCGGGATCCACCTGCGGCATCGATTGGCTTTCCTTTCTATAGGCGATGTACGGTAACGGGATCAGGGCGAAACGCGAGGGATGGTGTCATCGCTGCGCAGGGTGAAGATCTCGTAGCCGGTTTCGGTCACCAGCAGGGTGTGCTCCCACTGTGCCGAGAGCTTGCGGTCCTTGGTGATCGCAGTCCAGCCGTCGCCCAGTACCTTGGTGTCGGCACGGCCCTGGTTGATCATCGGTTCGATGGTGAAGGTCATGCCGGCCTTGAGTTCCATGCCGGTGCCAGCGCGGCCGTAGTGCAGAATCTGCGGCTCTTCGTGGAACACCTTGCCGATACCGTGGCCGCAGAACTCGCGAACCACCGAGAATCCGTTCTTTTCAGCGTGCTTCTGGATGATTTCGCCGATATCGCCCAGGCGGCAGCCAGGTTTGACGATTTCAATCGCCTTGTACATGCATTCCTGGGTCACCTGGGACAGGCGCTCGGCCCAGACCGGCACGGTGCCGACGTGGAACATGCGGCTGGTGTCGCCGTGGTAACCGTCCTTGATGACGGTGACGTCGATGTTCAGGGTATCGCCATCTTTGAGTGGCTTGTCGTTAGGGATGCCGTGGCAGACTACGTGGTTGATCGACGTGCAGATCGACTTCGGGTAGCCCTTGTAGTTGAGCGGGGCAGGGATGGCCTTCTGCTCATTGACGATGTAGTCGTGGCAGATCTGGTTCAGTTGGTCGGTGGTAACGCCCGGTTTGACATATTCGGCAATCATTTCCAGCACATCGGCGGCCAGTTTGCCGGCGATACGCATTTTGGCAATATCCTCGGGGGTTTTGAGGGTGACGGTCATACAGGCTCTCTCTGCGCCAGGCGGCGCTTTCTAAACGGAAAGGGCATTGCGCGATCGATCTTCGCAGCCCTGAAAATGCGATTCTACCAGACGATCAGCGCAAATCCGCGCCTGTGTGCATCGCTTCTCTCTATAGAATGGTGCATTCTTGGCGGATTCCAAGGGATGGAACAAAGCGCCCGCCAGGATTTCAGAATCCGGGTTCCGTTTTACCCTGCCTTGTGATATAAAATGCGCCGCTTTCCGGGGATGTCCCGAAAAGCCTAAATCCACACACGTGTCGACACGATGACCTGGGTGCCTTCAGCTGATGCTGCTGGTTGGTCATTGGGATACGTGGAGGCCAAACCCGACTTATTAAGGAACTATCATGTCCCAAGTCAACATGCGCGATATGCTGAAGGCCGGTGTGCACTTCGGTCACCAGACCCGTTACTGGAACCCGAAAATGGGCAAGTACATTTTCGGCGCGCGTAACAAGATCCACATCATCAACCTTGAAAAAACCCTGCCAATGTTCAACGAAGCTCTGACTTTCGTAGAGCGTCTGGCCCAGGGCAAAAACAAGATTCTGTTCGTCGGCACCAAGCGTTCCGCTGGCAAGATCGTTGCTGAAGAAGCAGCACGTTGCGGTTCGCCGTACGTCGATCACCGCTGGTTGGGCGGCATGCTGACCAACTTCAAGACCATTCGTGCTTCCATCAAGCGTCTGCGTGACCTTGAAGTTCAGGCAGAAGACGGTACTTTCGCCAAGCTGACCAAGAAAGAAGCGCTGATGCGCACTCGTGACCTGGAAAAGCTGGATCGTTCCCTGGGTGGTATCAAGGACATGGGCGGTCTACCAGACGCTCTGTTCGTTATCGACGTTGATCACGAGCGCATCGCGATCACCGAAGCCAACAAGCTGGGCATCCCGGTTATCGGCGTAGTCGATACCAACAGCAGCCCGGAAGGCGTTGACTACATCATCCCAGGCAACGATGACGCAATCCGCGCTATCCAGCTGTACATGGGTTCGATGGCTGACGCTGTCATCCGCGGTCGCAACAATGTTGCCGGCGGCACCGTTGAGTTCGCAGCTGAAGAAACTCAGGCTGCAGCTGAGTAATTGACGCCCTGGCGTTGACTCAGTAAGCAAAAAGGGGGCTTGGCCCCCTTTTTGCCACCTCGAAAACCATTTGTCGGCGCCCACTGCTCTATCTGTAACGTGCGGCAGCTAACAAGGGTGGTTCGGGAAGAATTGATCGCCCGTTCGATCGGGTGGAATGGTTGAAAACCTATCCAAGAGGATTTTGAAATGGCAGAGATTACTGCAGCGTTGGTCAAAGAACTGCGCGAGCGTACCGGCGAAGGCATGATGGATTGCAAAAAGGCCTTGACCAAGGCTGGCGGCGACATCGAGAAAGCCATTGATGACATGCGCGCTTCGGGCGCCATCAAGGCTGCCAAGAAAGCTGGCAACGTTGCCGCTGAAGGCGCTATCGCTCTGAAGGAAGACGGTAAATCCGCCGTTCTGCTGGAAGTGAACTCGCAGACCGACTTCCTGGCCCTGCAGGACGACTTCAAGGAATTTGTTGCAGCAAGCGTTGAAAAAGCGTTCGCCGACAAGTTGACTGATGTTGCTCCGCTGATCGAAGCTCAAGAAACTGCTCGCCTGGTACTGGTCGGCAAGGTTGGCGAAAACGTCAACATCCGTCGTCTGGTACGCGTTGAAGGTGACGTTGTCGGTGGCTACCTGCACGGCAACAAGATCGGTGTTGCAGTTGTCCTGAAAGGCGGCAGTGTTGAGCTGGCCAAGGACATCGCTATGCACGTAGCGGCTACCAATCCTGAATTCCTGCTGCCATCGGAAGTTTCCGCTGAAGCGATCGAGCGCGAGAAAGGCGTGTTCCTGACGCTGAACGCTGACAAGATCGCCGGCAAGCCGGAAAACATCGTTGAAAACATGGTCAAAGGCCGTATCAGCAAGTTCCTGGCCGAAGCCAGCCTGGTTGAGCAGGCTTTCGTCAAGAACCCTGAAATCAAGGTCGGCGAACTGGCCAAGAAAGCCGGCGCTGAAATCGTTTCCTTCACTTACTTCAAAGTAGGCGAAGGCATCGAGAAGCCAGTGGACAACTTCGCAGAAGAAGTTGCTGCCCAGCTGGCTGCCGCCAAGCAATAAGACGGTTTTTTAACTGTCGCCCAGAAGAGGCTGCCCGCTCACGCGCGCAGCCTCTTTTCAGATGGGGCACCAATTTTTATTTGGTTTCCTTTTGGAACTGGCTTACAAAGCCATGTTCCGATGGCGCTGAAGCAGCGCCAAGCTAGATTGAACGCCAGCTGTAAACAGCTCGCAAAGAATTTTTAAAATACGCCGCAGGAGAGATTCGCAATGGCTCAGCAGGGCAGTGGTTATCAGGCTCGCTATAAACGCATTCTACTCAAGCTTAGCGGCGAGGCCCTGATGGGCTCGGAAGAGTTCGGGATCGACCCGAAAGTTCTGGATCGCATGGCATTGGAAGTTGGCCAACTGGTCGGCATCGGTGTTCAGGTCGGTCTGGTCATCGGTGGTGGCAACCTGTTCCGCGGTGCGGCGCTCAGTGCGGCGGGCATGGATCGGGTTACTGGCGACCACATGGGCATGCTGGCCACTGTGATGAACGCCCTGGCAATGCGCGACGCGCTGGAACGTGCCAATATCTCGGCCATCGTGATGTCGGCCATTTCCATGGTAGGCGTGACCGATCACTACGATCGCCGCAAGGCCATGCGCCACTTGAACTCCAAGGACGTGGTGATTTTCGCGGCCGGTACGGGTAACCCGTTCTTTACGACGGATTCGGCTGCCTGCCTGCGTGCAATCGAAATCGATGCCGATGTCGTGCTCAAGGCGACCAAGGTCGATGGCGTCTACACCGCTGACCCGTTCAAAGACCCGCATGCCGAGAAGTTCGATCATCTGACCTACGATGAAGTGCTGGATCGCAAGCTGGGTGTAATGGATCTGACGGCCATTTGCCTGTGCCGCGACCACAAGATGCCACTACGCGTATTTAACATGAACAAGCCCGGCGCCCTGCTGAACATCGTGCATGGCGGCGCTGAAGGAACCCTGATCGAGGAAGGCGCACAATGATCAACGAAATCAAGAAAGACGCTCAAGAACGCATGCAGAAGTCCGTGGAATCGCTGGCGCACAACTTCGGCCGCATTCGTACCGGCCAGGCGCACCCGAGCATCCTGGAAGGCGTGATGGTGCCGTACTACGGCTCCGACACTCCGATCAAGCAAGTGGCCAACATCACCGTCAAGGACGCCCGTACCCTGCAAGTCGTTGCTTTCGAGCGCAACATGCTGGGTGCCGTCGACAAGGCGATCGGTAGCGCGGGTCTGAACCTGAACCCGACCAACCTCGGCGAGCTGCTGTTGATCTCCATGCCTGCCCTGACCGAAGAAACCCGCAAGGGCTTCACCAAGCAGGCTCGTGACGTCGCTGAAGATGCCCGTGTTGCCGTGCGCAACATCCGTCGCGATGCCAACAGCCAGCTCAAGGATCTGGTCAAGGAAAAAGAGATCAGCGAAGACGAAGAGCGTCGTGCGACTGGCGAGATCGACGATCTGACCAAGAAGTTCGTGGCTAAAATCGACGCGGACCTGGCGCAGAAAGAAAAAGACCTGATGGCCGTATAAGGGTCGCGTTTTCATGGAAAAGACCAAGCAGACTGCACCGTTCGCGGTGCCGCGCCATGTCGCGATTATCATGGATGGTAACAATCGCTGGGCGAAAAAGCGCTTTATGCCGGGTGTCGCCGGGCATAAAGCGGGTGTGGATGCGGTACGTGCGGTCATTGAGGTTTGTGCCGAGGCCAAGGTCGAAGTATTGACCCTGTTCGCCTTTTCCAGCGAGAACTGGCAGCGTCCGGCCGATGAGGTCAGCGCCTTGATGGATCTGTTCTTCAGGGCTCTGCGTCGTGAGGCCAAGCGCCTCAACGACAACAACATCAGCCTGCGCATCATTGGTGATCGCTCGCGTTTTCATCCGGAGCTGCAGGCAGCCATGCGCGAAGCCGAGGCCATGACGGCTGGCGCCAATCGTTTTATCCTGCAGATCGCCGCCAATTACGGCGGTCAGTGGGATATCGCGCAAGCTGCGCAACGACTGGCGCGAGAAGTTCAGGCCGGGCACTTGCGTCCGGAAGACATCACGCCTGATCTGCTGCAGACCTGCCTGGTCACGGGCGACCTGCCGTTGCCGGACCTGTGTATCCGTACCGGTGGCGAGCATCGCATCAGCAACTTCCTGCTCTGGCAACTGGCCTATGCCGAGTTGTATTTTTCCGACCTGTTCTGGCCGGACTTCAAACACGATGCCATGCGCAATGCGCTGGCCGATTTCGCTTCCCGCCAGCGCCGCTTCGGTAAAACGAGCGAGCAGGTCGAGGCTGGAGCCCGGGTTTAATGCTTAAACAACGAATCATCACCGCGCTGATCCTGCTGCCGATTGCCCTGTGCGGGTTTTTCCTGCTTGAAGGTTCCGGTTTTGCACTGTTCATCGGTCTGGTCGTAACCCTGGGTGCCTGGGAGTGGGCGCGCCTGGCGGGTTTCACCGCTCAGGCGTTCCGCGTCGGCTATGCCGCTGTGGTCGCATTGATGCTGTTTCTCATGTACATCCTGCCCGGCCTCGCGCCTTGGGTATTGGGTGCTTCGGTGTTGTGGTGGGTGGTGGCGACGTATCTGGTGCTGACCTACCCGCATTCGAGCGAGCATTGGTCCAATGCGGCGACCAGGTTGGTGATCGGCCTGTTGATTCTCCTGCCGGCCTGGCAAGGTCTGGTGCAGATCAAGCAATACCCGCTGGGTAACTGGCTGATCATGGCGGTGATGGTGTTGGTCTGGGGGGCCGATGTTGGCGCCTACTTTTCTGGTCGTGCTTTCGGCAAGCGCAAGCTCGCACCGCAGGTCAGTCCGGGCAAAAGCTGGGAAGGTGTGTACGGTGGTCTGGCGCTGAGTCTGGTGATTACCGCAATGGTTGCCCTGGTGCGCGACTGGACGGTGGCCGAGCTGCTCAAAGGGCTGATCGGTGCCGCGCTGATCGTATTCGTTTCGGTGGTGGGTGACCTCACTGAGAGCATGTTCAAGCGCCAGTCCGGGATAAAGGACAGCAGCAATCTGCTTCCGGGGCACGGTGGCGTGCTGGATCGCATCGACAGCCTGACGGCAGCGATTCCGGTATTTGCCGTGCTGCTGTGGATGGCGGCCCCATGAGCTGCCCGCAACAGATTACCGTTCTGGGCGCAACCGGCTCGATTGGCCTGAGTACGCTCGACGTCATCGCTCGCCATCCTGACCGTTATCAGGTTTTTGCCTTGAGTGGCTTCACCCGCTTGAGTGAGTTGCTGGCGCTCTGCGTGCGCCATGTGCCGCGATTTGCTGTCGTGCCCGAGGTCGCTGCTGCCCGCACCTTGCAGGATGATTTGCGCGCGGCAGGTCTTTCGACCCGTGTTGTGGTCGGCGAGGAAGGTTTGTGTCAGGTCGCTTCCGATCCGGAAGTCGATACGGTCATGGCGGCCATCGTCGGTGCAGCGGGATTACGCCCGACACTGGCGGCGGTCGAGGCTGGCAAGAAGATACTTCTGGCCAATAAAGAAGCACTGGTCATGTCCGGCGCGCTGTTTATGCAGGCGGTGCGCAAGAGCGGTTCGGTGTTGCTGCCGATCGATAGCGAGCACAACGCGATTTTTCAGTGCATGCCGCTCGATTATGCCCGTGGCCTTGAGGCGGTCGGTGTACGTCGGATTCTGCTGACAGCTTCCGGTGGTCCGTTCCGGCAGACGCCAATGGCCGAACTGGCGCATGTTTCTCCCGATCAGGCGTGTGCGCACCCGAACTGGTCCATGGGACGAAAAATCTCCGTTGACTCGGCCAGCATGATGAACAAGGGGCTTGAGTTGATCGAAGCCTGCTGGCTGTTCGATGCCAGGCCATCCCAGGTCGAGGTGGTGGTTCACCCGCAAAGTGTGATCCATTCGCTGGTCGACTACGTCGATGGTTCCGTTCTGGCGCAGTTGGGTAATCCGGACATGCGCACGCCCATCGCCAATGCCCTGGCCTGGCCGGAGCGGATTGACTCGGGTGTGGCGCCGCTGGATCTGTTTGCTATTGCGCGCCTGGACTTCCAGGCACCGGATGAAGAGCGTTTCCCTTGCCTGCGTCTGGCCCGTCAGGCAGCCGAGGCGGGTAACAGCGCGCCGGCGATGCTCAATGCGGCGAACGAAGTGGCGGTGGCGGCATTTCTCGACGAACGGGTTCGTTACCCGGAAATCGCGAGTATCATCGAAGAAGTATTGAATCTGGAACCCGTAGTGGCAGTGGGTGATCTCGAGGCGGTGTTCACGGCAGACGCGAAGGCGCGATTGCTGGCCGGACAATGGTTGAGTCGTCACGGGCGGTAAATGCTGCGGATAGTTGACCCAGGCAGCAGCGGATCGGATTGCGGAGAAAGTAGATGAGCGCGCTCTATATGATTGTCGGCACCCTGGTCGCTCTGGGTGTGCTGGTTACCTTCCACGAGTTCGGCCATTTTTGGGTCGCGCGTCGTTGTGGGGTCAAAGTGCTGCGCTTCTCCGTAGGCTTCGGCATGCCTTTATTGCGCTGGCACGACAAGCAAGGCACCGAATTCGTCGTCGCCGCGATCCCGTTGGGCGGCTACGTCAAAATGCTCGACGAGCGCGAGGGTGAAGTGCCCCTCGATCAGCTCGGCCAGACCTTCAATCGCAAATCCGTTCGTCAGCGCATTGCCATCGTAGCGGCAGGGCCGATAGCCAATTTCCTGCTGGCGTTGGTGTTCTTCTGGGGTTTGGCAATGCTCGGCAGCGAGCAGGTGCGTCCAGTCATTGGGGCTGTCGAGTCCGGCAGTATTGCGGCCAAGGCGGGTTTGAGCCCCGGCCAGGAAATCGTGGCCATTGATGGTGAGGCGACTTCCGGCTGGGCGGAGGTGAATCTGCAATTGGTTCGTCGCCTGGGTGAAAGCGGCTCGTTGCAGATAATGGTTCACGAACAGGGCTCCACGGCTGATTCTCCTCGTGAACTTGCGCTGAACAAGTGGCTCAAAGGGGCTGACGAACCCGACCCTATCCACTCGTTGGGGATTCGCCCGTGGCGCCCGGCATTGCCGCCTGTCCTGGCTGAACTCGATCCAAAAGGGCCAGCTCAGGCTGCCGGCCTGAAGACGGGTGACCGGTTGCTGGAGCTTGATGGTCGTACGCTGGGTGACTGGCAGCAGGTCGTCGATACCGTCCGTATGCATCCTGATACCAAAATCATGCTGCGGGTTGAGCGCGACGGTGCTCAAATCGACGTCCCGGTGACGCTGGCCGCTCGCGGCGAGAGCAAGTCACCCAGCGGTTACCTGGGGGCTGGGGTGAAAGCGGTTGATTGGCCACCGGAAATGATCCGCGAGGTCAGTTACGGGCCATTGGCAGCGATTGGCGAGGGGGCTCGACGCACCTGGACCATGAGCGTGCTGACCCTTGATTCACTGAAGAAAATGTTGTTCGGCGAGCTCTCGGTAAAAAACTTGAGTGGACCGATAACCATTGCTAAAGTGGCGGGCGCTTCGGCCCAGTCGGGTGTTGCTGATTTCCTGAATTTCCTTGCTTATCTGAGTATTAGCCTGGGTGTTCTGAATTTGTTGCCCATTCCGGTACTGGATGGGGGGCATTTGTTGTTTTATCTGATCGAGTGGGCGCGTGGTCGTCCCTTGTCGGATCGGGTGCAAGGTTGGGGGGTACAGATCGGTATCAGTTTGGTGATCGGGGTGATGTTGCTTGCTCTGGTCAATGATCTGGGTCGATTGTAACGCTTCGCTGAATTGCGAATCTGCCGCATTTTGCGGCAGTTTGTTTATTGCCAGTTGGAATAAGAAAGGACTTCATGAAACGTCTGCTGCTAACTGCGGTTCTCACCGTATTGATGATCGCCGAAGTTCACGCCGAGTCCTTCACTATCTCTGATATTCGCGTCAATGGCCTCCAGCGGGTCTCCGCGGGGAGCGTCTTTGGTGCTTTGCCGTTGAACGTCGGTGAACAGGCGGATGATCGTCGCCTGGTGGAATCCACTCGTGCGTTGTTCAAAACCGGTTTCTTTCAAGATATCCAGCTGGGCCGCGATGGCAACGTCCTGGTCATCACGGTAGTCGAGCGCCCGTCTGTTGCCAGTATCGAGATCGAAGGTAACAAGGCGATCTCTACCGAAGACCTGATGAAAGGCCTCAAGCAATCCGGTCTGGCCGAAGGTGAGATATTCCAGCGTGCCACCCTTGAAGGTGTTCGTAACGAACTGCAGCGCCAGTACGTCGCCCAGGGTCGCTACTCGGCCACCGTCGACACCGAAGTAGTGCCGCAACCGCGTAACCGCGTCGGCCTGAAGGTCAACATCAACGAAGGTACGGTTGCCGCTATCCAGCACATCAACGTGGTGGGCAACACGGTTTTCCCCGATGAAGACCTGATCGACCTGTTCGAACTCAAGACCACCAACTGGTTGTCGTTCTTCAAGAACGACGACAAGTACGCCCGTGAAAAACTGTCCGGTGACCTGGAGCGTCTGCGTTCCTACTACCTGGACCGTGGCTATATCAACATGGATATCGCTTCGACCCAGGTCTCCATTACGCCGGACAAGAAACACGTCTACATCACCGTCAACGTCAACGAAGGCGAGAAATACACCGTTCGTGACGTCAAGCTCAGCGGCGACCTGAAAGTCCCTGAAGACCAGGTCAAGTCCCTGCTGCTGGTGCAAAAAGGCCAGGTGTTCTCGCGCAAGCTGATGACCACCACCTCCGAACTGATCACCCGCCGTCTGGGTAACGAGGGTTATACCTTCGCCAACGTCAACGGCGTGCCTCAACCGCACGATGAGGATCACACCGTAGACATCCTGTTCGCGGTCGATCCGGGCAAGCGAGCCTACGTGAACCGCATCAACTTCCGTGGCAACACCAAGTCCGAAGACGAAGTGCTGCGTCGTGAAATGCGCCAGATGGAAGGCGGCTGGGCTTCGACCTACCTGATCGACCAGTCCAAGACCCGTCTGGAGCGTCTGGGCTTCTTCAAGGAAGTCAACGTTGAGACCCCGGCCGTGCCGGGTGTCGATGACCAGGTGGACGTCAACTACAGCGTTGAAGAGCAAGCTTCCGGTTCGATTACCGCCAGCGTCGGTTTCGCCCAGAGTGCCGGTCTGATCCTTGGTGGCTCGATCACCCAGAACAACTTCCTGGGTACCGGTAACAAGGTCAGCATCGGTTTGACCAAAAGCCAATACCAGACCCGCTATAACTTCGGCTTTGTAGACCCCTACTGGACCGCCGACGGCGTGAGCCTGGGTTACAACGCGTTCTACCGCACGACCGACTACGATGAGCTCGATACCGATGTCGCCAGCTACGCCGTAGACAGCCTGGGTGCCGGTGTGAGTGTCGGTTATCCAATCAGCGAGACTTCGCGTCTGACCTTCGGCCTGAATGCGCAACAGGACAAGATCAAGACCGGTCAATTCACCGTCGACGAGATTTTCGACTTTGTTAACCGTGAAGGTGATCAGTACCTGAACTTCAAGGCTTCGGCCGGCTGGTCCGAATCCACCCTGAACAAGGGCGTATTGGCGACCCGTGGTCATTCTCAAAGCTTGACGGCGGAAGCCACCATACCGGGTAGCGACCTGTCGTTCTTCAAACTCGATTACCGTGGCCAGTTGTTCCAGCCACTGAGCGACAATTACACCATGCGCCTGCACACCGAATTGGGTTATGGCGACGGTTACGGCTCGACCGATGGCTTGCCATTCTATGAAAACTACTATGCTGGTGGTTTCAATTCGGTTCGTGGCTTCAAGGACAGCACTCTGGGTCCTCGTAGTACGCCGAGTCGTGGCGTAGGTGTAACGGGTAATGCCGGAACGGCGGCTGATCCGGACGATGATCCACTGCCGTTTGGTGGTAACGTCCTGATCCAGGGAGGTGTGGAAGTACTGTTCCCTATGCCTTTCGTCAAGGATCAGCGATCCCTGCGTACTTCGGTATTCTGGGATGTGGGTAATGTATTCGACTCCAAGTGCGAGCAGACGACCAATACCAACCCTGCGTCGAAGTCCAACACGCAGTGCAACGACATCAGCTTGAGCGATATGGCCAGTTCTGTCGGTGTGGGTGTGACCTGGGTCACCGCACTGGGTCCTCTGAGTTTCGCATTGGCCATGCCAGTCAAGAAACCGGATAACGCTGAGACTCAAGTGTTCCAATTTTCCCTCGGCCAGACGTTCTAAGCGTCTGACCCAAGATAACGACAATGAATTTTGTAGGAGTGCATCGTGCGTAAGTTGACTCAATTGGTTCTCCTGGCCAGCGTACTGGTCGCTGGTCCGGCATTTGCCGACATGAAAATTGCTGTTCTGAACTATCAGATGGCTCTGCTGGAGTCCGACGCGGCGAAGAAATACGCCGTGGATGCCGAGAAAAAATTCGGTCCTCAGCTGACCAAGCTCAAGACTCTGGAAACCAGCGCCAAGGGCATTCAGGACCGCCTGATGTCCGGTGGCGACAAAATGCAGCAGGGCGAGCGCGAGCGTCTGGAGCTTGAATTCAAGCAAAAGGCCCGTGACTTCCAGTTCCAGTCCAAGGAACTGAACGAAGCCAAGGCCGTTGCCGACCGTGAAATGCTGAAGCAGCTCAAGCCGAAACTGGACAGCGCTGTGGAAGAAGTCATCAAGAAAGGTGCTTTTGACCTGGTCTTCGAGCGTGGCGCAGTGATTGATGTCAAGCCTCAGTACGACATCACTCGCCAGGTTATCGAGCGCATGAATCAGCTGAAGTAATCCATGACCGTGACCATTAAGCTCGGCCAGTTGGCCGAGTTCCTCGGCGCCACACTACGTGGCGATCCCGAGAAAGCAATTACTGGGCTAGCCACCTTGCAGGAGGCTGGCCCAGCTCAGTTGAGCTTTCTCGCAAACCCCCAATACCGTAAGTACCTGGCAGGCAGTCAGGCTGCAGCCTTGTTGCTGAAAGCCGCTGACGCCGAAGGTCATTGCGGGGATGTGCTGGTGGTGCCGGATCCTTACGCAGCCTATGCACGTGTTTCCCACCTGTTCGATCCAAAGCCCAAGGCCGTTGCCGGCATACATCCCACGGCAGTGATCGCTGCGGATGCGGTAGTCGATCCTGCGGCGAGTATCGGTGCTTTTGTGGTGATCGAAAGCGGTGCGCAGGTTGCAGCCGGTACGACTGTCGGCGCGCATTGCTTCATCGGTGCTCGCAGCGTGGTGGGTGAGGGTGGCTGGCTCGCGCCGCGTGTGACCCTGTATCACGACGTTCGCGTCGGCAAACGGGTCGTCATTCAGTCCGGAGCGGTGCTCGGAGGCGAAGGCTTTGGTTTTGCCAATGAAAAGGGCATCTGGCAGAAAATTGCCCAGATCGGTGGCGTGTTGATCGGCGATGACGTTGAAATCGGCGTGAATACAGCTATAGATCGCGGTGCGCTGGCCGATACCATCATCGGCAACGGCGTGAAGCTCGACAACCAGATTCAGATTGCCCACAACGTTCAGGTCGGTGATCACACCGCCATGGCGGCGTGTGTAGGGATCTCCGGCAGCACCAGGATCGGCAAGCACTGCATGCTCGCCGGTGGCGTAGGGCTGGTGGGGCACATCGATATTTGTGACAACGTTTTCATTACCGGGATGACCATGGTGACCCACTCGATTACCGAGCCGGGTGCCTATTCTTCCGGTACGGCCATGCAGCCGGCAGCCGAGTGGCGCAAAAGCGCGGCACGCATTCGTCAGCTCGATGACATCGCGCGGCGTCTGCGTCAGCTGGAAAAGCAAGTAGGGGAAGTGACCCCTGACGGTAATGCTTCATCAGATGGCTGATACCATTTCCATATCAAGTGTGCACAGCCGCTAGACTGCCTCCTTGATTTGCTAGAGGAACGTGCGTCAGTCGCGCGCTCCCAATCTTTACATAGGCTTCCCCCCGAAATGATGGACATCAACGAGATTCGCGAATACCTGCCTCACCGTTACCCGTTCCTGCTGGTGGACCGGGTAGTGGAGCTGGATGTTGAAGGCAAGCGCATTCGTGCCTACAAGAATGTCAGCATCAACGAACCGTTCTTCAATGGTCACTTCCCTGCGCATCCAATCATGCCTGGTGTATTGATCATCGAAGCAATGGCTCAGGCTGCCGGGATCCTTGGTTTCAAAATGCTCGACGTGAAACCGGCCGACGGCACTCTTTATTACTTCGTCGGTTCCGACAAGCTGCGCTTCCGCCAGCCGGTGCTGCCTGGCGATCAGCTGATCCTTGAAGCCAAGTTCATCAGCTGCAAGCGTCAGATCTGGAAGTTCGAATGCCAGGCTTCGGTCGATGGCAAGCCTGTCTGCTCCGCTGAAATCATCTGCGCGGAACGCAAGCTATGAGTTTGATTGACCCTCGTGCAATCATCGATCCGACAGCCGTTCTGGCTGACGGCGTCGAGGTCGGCCCATGGTCGATCGTCGGCGCAGGTGTGGAAATCGGCGAGGGGACAGTCATCGGGCCGCACGTGATCCTCAAGGGTCCGACGCGAATCGGTAAGCACAATCGCATTTACCAGTTTTCCTCGGTGGGCGAAGACACACCTGACCTGAAGTACAAAGGCGAGGAAACCCGCCTGGTGATTGGTGATCACAACATCATCCGCGAAGGCGTGACGATTCACCGTGGCACCATCCAGGACCGTTCGGAAACGACCCTGGGCGATCACAACCTGATCATGGCGTATGCCCACATCGGCCACGACAGCGTTATCGGCAACCACTGCATCCTGGTGAACAACACCGCACTGGCGGGCCATGTGCATGTGGAAGACTGGGCGATTCTTTCCGGTTTTACCCTGGTTCATCAGTATTGCCACATTGGCGCCCACAGCTTTTCAGGCATGGGTACCGCGATCGGCAAGGATGTTCCTGCGTATGTCACGGTGTTCGGTAACCCTGCCGAAGCCCGCAGCATGAACTTCGAGGGCATGCGCCGTCGCGGTTTCAGCGAAGATGCGATTCACGCCCTGCGTCGCGCCTACAAGGTGGTTTACCGCCAGGGTCTGACCGTGGAGCAGGCGCTCGTCGAACTGGCCGAGCCTTCTGCGCAGTTCCCGGAAGTAGCGGTGTTCCGCGACTCCATCCAGTCTTCGACCCGCGGCATCACCCGCTAATCATGGCCAATCTGCGTATTGCGCTGGTAGCGGGCGAGGCTTCCGGCGACATTCTGGGCGCAGGCCTCATGCGTGCACTCAAGGCTCGTCACCCTGCGATCGAGTTCATCGGTGTCGGTGGTCCGTTGATGCAGGCTGAAGGCCTGATCTCGTATTTCCCGATGGAGCGTCTGTCCGTCATGGGCCTGGTGGAAGTGCTGGGTCGGTTACGCGAATTGCTGGCACGGCGCAAGAAGCTGGTCGCCGACCTGATCGACGCGAAACCCGATGTGTTCATCGGTATCGACGCGCCAGACTTCAACCTCAATATCGAACTCAAGCTGCGTCAAGCCGGGATCAAGACCGTGCACTACGTCAGCCCGTCGGTCTGGGCCTGGCGGCAGAAGCGGGTGCTGAAGATTCGCGAAGGCTGCGACCTGATGCTCACGCTGTTCCCGTTCGAAGCCAGATTCTACGAAGAGAAGGGCGTACCGGTGCGGTTCGTCGGTCATACCCTGGCCGACGCCATTCCACTCGAAGCCGATCGCAGCGCAGCGCGGGCCGAACTTGGTTTGCCTGACGGGCCGCTGGTGGCGTTGATGCCCGGCAGTCGCGGTGGTGAAGTTGGCCGACTCGGCGCGTTGTTCCTCGATACGGCCCAGCGCTTGCGTACGCTGCGCCCGGGCGTGCGGTTTGTCATGCCTTGCGCCAGTGCGCAGCGCCGGGCTCAGTTGGAGGAGTTGCTGGCCGGTCGTGATCTGCCGCTGACCTTGCTCGATGGCAACTCTCATCTGGCCCTGGCAGCCTGCGACGCCGTGCTGATTGCCTCCGGAACCGCAACGCTTGAAGCATTGCTGTACAAGCGGCCGATGGTGGTTGCCTACCGTCTGGCACCGCTGACGTTCTGGATTCTCAAGCGCATGGTGAAAAGCCCCTACATTTCATTGCCGAACTTGTTGGCCCAGCGTCTGTTGGTGCCCGAGTTGTTGCAGGACGATGCCACGGTCGAAGCGCTGGCCCAGACCTTGTCACCGCTGATCGAAGGCGGTGAAGAGCAGACCCGTGGCTTTGATGAGATTCACCGGACCCTGCGTCTGGATGCCTCCAACCAGGCTGCGGACGCAGTTCTGAACCTGATCGGCCAAGTTAAATGAGTAAAACAAGCATGCAGATGGGGCTGGATTTCACCTTGGTCGCGCAAGTCGAAGAGTTGGTTGCCGGTGTCGATGAAGTCGGTCGCGGCCCGCTCTGTGGTGCGGTAGTGACAGCAGCGGTGATCCTTGATCCGAACCGCCCGATCCTCGGGCTGAACGACTCGAAGAAACTCACCGAAGCCCGCCGCGAAAAGCTCTACGACGAAATCTGCGAAAAAGCCCTGAGCTGGTGTATCGCTCGCGCCGAAGTCGAAGAAATCGACGAGCTCAATATCCTGCACGCCACCATGCTGGCCATGCAGCGTGCGGTCGCCGGGCTGCATATCCAGCCGAAGCTGGCGATGATCGACGGCAACCGTTGCCCGAAACTGCCGATGCGCTCCGAAGCCGTGGTCAAGGGCGATAGCAAGGTTCCAGCTATCGCCGCCGCATCGATTCTGGCCAAGGTCAGTCGCGACCGGGAAATGGCTGCGTTCGAATTGATCTACCCGGGTTACGGTATTGGCGGCCACAAGGGCTACCCGACCCCCGTTCATCTGGAAGCGCTCGCCCGTCTTGGTCCGACCCCGATTCACCGGCGTTCGTTTGCCCCGGTGCGTCTGGCGTATGAGGCGCGGGAAGGTCTCATCGAGAGTTAGTCGCGAGGCTGATGTTTTACTCAAGGCCCGGTACAATCCGGGCCTTGTTGTTTTTATGTTTCTAGACAGGATCACTATGCCGGCTTCATTCGTTCACCTACGCCTGCACACTGAATACTCCCTGGTCGACGGTCTGGTGCGGATCAAGCCGCTGGTCAAGACCCTGGTCGGCATGAACATGCCTGCCGTAGCGGTCACTGACCAGAACAACATGTGTTCCCTGGTCAAATTCTATAAAAACGCCATGGGTGCCGGGATCAAGCCGATCTGCGGTGCCGACCTCTGGCTGTCGAACAAGGATCCGGACAACCCGCTGAGCCGGATCAGCCTGCTGGTGATGAACGCCGAAGGCTATCGCAACCTCACCGAACTGATTTCCCGTGGCTATATAGATGGTCAGCGCAATGGCGCGATCATCATCGAGCGTGAATGGGTCGCTGAAGCCAATGCGGGCCTGATCATGCTGTCGGCGGCCAAAGAAGGCGAGATCGGCCAGGCCATGCTCAGTGGCAACCCGGCGGAAGCTGAAACCCTGGCCCGCGAATGGATGGACGTGTTTCCGGATCGTTTCTACCTGGAAATCCAGCGCACCAACCGCCCTAACGATGAAGAGCAGCTGCACGGCGCCGTGGCGCTGGCCGAGAAGCTCGGTGCGCCGCTGGTGGCGACCAATGACGTGCGCTTCATCAAGCAGGAAGACTTCGCCGCCCACGAAACCCGCGTGTGCATCGGTGAAGGCCGCGCCCTTGACGATCCTCGGCGTTCGAAGAATTACAGCGATCAGCAGTACCTCAAAAGCGCCGAGGAAATGGCCGAGCTGTTCAGCGACATTCCCGAGGCGCTGGAAAACACCGTCGAGATCGCCAAGCGCTGCAACATTGAAGTGAAGCTGGGTACGCACTTCCTGCCCAACTTCCCGATCCCCGATGGCATGACCATCGACGAGTACTTCCGCAAGGTGTCCTTTGACGGCCTGGAGGAGCGCCTTAGCGTTCTGCTGCCCAAGGACACCACCGAAGACTACGAAGCCAAGCGTCAGGTCTATGTCGACCGGCTGAATTTCGAGCTGGATATCATTATCCAGATGGGGTTCCCCGGGTACTTCCTGATCGTGATGGACTTTATCCAGTGGGCCAAGAACAACGGCGTGCCGGTAGGTCCTGGCCGTGGATCGGGTGCCGGGTCGCTGGTCGCCTATGTGCAGAAGATCACCGACCTCGACCCGCTGGAATACGACCTGCTGTTCGAACGTTTCCTCAACCCGGAACGGGTATCGATGCCCGACTTCGACGTCGACTTCTGCATGGACGGTCGTGACCGGGTGATCGACTACGTGGCCGAGAAGTACGGCCGCAATGCGGTAAGCCAGATCATCACCTTCGGTTCCATGGCGGCGAAGGCTGTGGTCCGCGACGTGGCGCGGGTGCAGGGTAAGTCCTATGGCCTGGCGGATCGTCTGTCGAAGATGATTCCGTTCGAAGTCGGCATGACCCTGGAAAAAGCCTACGAGCAGGAAGAGATCCTGCGCGACTTCATCAAGGTCGATGAAGAGGCTGCGGAAATCTGGGAGATGGCCCGCAAGCTCGAAGGCGTTGTGCGTAACGTCGGCAAGCACGCCGGCGGTGTGGTAATCGCACCGACCAAACTGACCGACTTCTCGCCAATCTACTGTGATGAAGCGGGCGATGGCCTGGTAACACAGTTCGACAAGGATGACGTTGAAGCTGCCGGCCTGGTGAAGTTCGACTTCCTCGGTCTGCGAACCCTGACGATCATCGACTGGGCGCTGAAAACCATCAACCGTGACCGCGCCAAGGTCAACGAGCCGCCGCTGGATATCGCGTTCATCCCGCTGGATGACAAGCCGACCTACACCCTGCTGCAAAAAGCCGAAACCACGGCCGTGTTCCAGCTTGAATCCCGGGGCATGAAAGAGCTGATCAAAAAGCTCAAGCCCGACTGCCTGGAAGACTTGATCGCACTGGTGGCGCTGTTCCGTCCGGGCCCGCTGCAATCGGGCATGGTGGACGACTTCATCAACCGTAAGCACGGTCGCGCCGAGCTGGCGTACCCGCACTCGGACTACCAGTACGAAGGCCTCAAGCCCGTACTGGCACCGACTTACGGCATCATCCTGTACCAGGAACAGGTGATGCAGATTGCCCAGGTCATGGCTGGCTACACCCTCGGTGGTGCGGACATGCTGCGTCGCGCCATGGGTAAGAAAAAACCCGAGGAAATGGCCAAGCAGCGCGGCGGCTTCATTGAAGGTTGCGCCACCAACAACATCGATGCGGACCTCGCCGGTAACATTTTCGACCTGGTGGAAAAATTCGCCGGTTACGGCTTCAACAAATCCCACTCCGCTGCTTATGGCCTGGTGTCGTACCAGACCGCATGGCTGAAAGCGCATTACCCGGCGCCGTTCATGGCGGCGGTGCTTTCGGCGGATATGCACAACACCGACAAGGTCGTGACCTTGATCGAAGAAGTGCGGACCATGAAACTGCGTCTCGACGCACCGGACGTGAACACCTCCGAATTCAAGTTTACGGTGAACGACGAAGGCCGGATCATTTACGGTCTGGGTGCCATCAAGGGCGTGGGTGAGGGCCCGGTCGAGGCGATCACCGAAGCGCGTCTGGCCGGTCCGTTCAAGGATCTGTTCGATTTCTGCGCCCGGGTCGACCTCAAGCGCATCAACAAGCGCACCCTCGACGGCTTGATCCGCAGCGGCGCGCTGGATCGCCTCGGGCCGTATTTCCACGATGAGCAGAAAGCCTACCAGGCCAACATCGACCGCAATCGCGCGGTGCTGCTGACGGCGATGGAAGAAGCGATCAAGGCGGCCGAACAAACTGCACGCACCCAGGACAGCGGTCACTGCGACCTGTTCGGCGGTCTGTTTGTCGAAGAAGACGCCGACGTCTACGCCAATCACCGCAAGGCCAAGGAACTGACCCTCAAGGAGCGCCTGAAAGGGGAGAAAGATACCCTCGGCCTGTACCTGACCGGTCACCCGATCGACGAGTACGAAGGTGAAATCCGTCGCTTTGCCCGTCAGCGCATCATCGACCTGAAACCGGCGCGCGATACCCAGACGGTCGCCGGAATGATCATCGCCTTGCGGGTGATGAAGAACAAAAAGGGCGACAAGATGGGGTTCATCACCCTCGACGACCGTTCAGGACGGATCGAGGCCTCGCTGTTTTCCGAGGCGTTCCACTCCGCGCAGTCGCTGTTGCAGACCGACGCGATGGTGGTGGTCGAAGGCGAGGTCAGCAATGACGACTTCTCCGGTGGCCTGAAGTTGCGGGTCAAGCGGGTGATGAGCATGGAAGATGCGCGCACCAACCTGGCCGAAAGCCTGCGCCTGAAGTTGCATGCCAAGGACCTCAAGGGCGATCAGCTACGCTGGCTGGGTGAACTGTTGAAGCGTCACCGCGGTGCGTGCCCGATCACCATGGATTACACCAGCCCGGATGCGAAGGCCTTGTTGCAGTTCGGCGAAGGCTGGCGGATCGATCCGGCGGATGCGTTGATTCAAGCCCTGCGTGACCAGTTCGGGCGAGACAACGTCTTCCTCCAATACCGTTGACCGGCAGGTGATGTCAGAACGCCTGCTCGCAACCTGAATTTTTAATCTCGACCTCAACGCGCCTCTCCCTTAAGGTAGGGCGCGAATAGACAACCGGCCGGCCCAAGATCCCTTGGGACTCGACCCAAGACGGACGCCTATGAACCCGAATTTTCTAGATTTCGAACAGCCGATCGCCGACCTGCAAGCCAAGATCGAAGAGTTGCGCTTGGTCGGTAATGACAATTCGCTGAATATCGGCGATGAGATCTCCCGCCTGCAGGACAAGAGCAAAACGCTGACCGAAGACATTTTCGGCAAGCTGACCAGCTGGCAGATCGCACGTCTGGCGCGTCATCCGAAACGTCCGTATACCCTGGACTACATCGAACACATCTTCACCGAGTTCGATGAGTTGCACGGTGACCGTCACTTCTCCGACGACGCTGCCATCGTTGGCGGTATTGCCCGTCTGGACGACCAGCCGGTGATGATCATCGGTCACCAGAAGGGCCGTGAAGTGCGCGAGAAAGTTCGCCGCAACTTCGGCATGCCACGTCCGGAGGGCTACCGCAAGGCTTGCCGCCTGATGGAAATGGCCGAGCGTTTCAAAATGCCGATCCTGACCTTCATCGACACCCCGGGCGCCTACCCTGGCATCGACGCCGAAGAGCGTAACCAGAGCGAAGCGATCGCCTGGAACCTGCGTGTCATGGCTCGTCTGAAAACCCCAATCATCGCCACCGTGATCGGTGAGGGTGGTTCCGGTGGTGCACTGGCGATCGGTGTCTGCGACCAGTTGAACATGCTGCAGTATTCGACCTACGCGGTGATCTCGCCGGAAGGTTGCGCTTCGATTCTGTGGAAAACCGCCGAGAAAGCACCGGATGCCGCAGAAGCGATGGGCATCACCGCCGAACGCCTCAAAGGCCTGGGTATCGTGGACAAGGTTATTGGCGAGCCATTGGGTGGCGCGCACCGTGACCCGGCCGCTGCTGCCGCATCGATCCGCGCCGAGCTGAGCTCGCAACTGAAGATGCTGAAGAAGTTCGATAACGACGCGCTGTTGAAGCGCCGTTATGATCGACTGATGAGCTACGGTCTCTAAGTCGAACACGCAGTGCCCATGTGGGAGCGAGCTTGCTCGCGATGAGGGTATGACAGTCGACGAATCTGTTGAATGTCAGGCCGCTATCGCGAGCAAGCTCGCTCCCACATTTGATTTGTGCAAGGTGATGGATATGAGTCGGTCCAATATTGATCTGCCCACCAGACTCTTGTTGAATCTTGCCTCGTGGCGCGATGCAGCCCATTGGCGCATCGCCTTCTCCGGCGGCCTGGACTCCACTGTCCTGCTGCACCTTCTGGCAACACTCTCCAAAACCGAATCCCTGCCGGCGCTGAGCGCCATCCATGTCCATCACGGCCTTCAATCCGTGGCCGATGCGTGGCCGGAGCATTGTCGTGCTGTGTGCGCTGCGCTGGGTGTGCCGCTGCAAGTGGTTCACGTGCAGGTGCAACCGGGTGCCAGCCTTGAACGTGCAGCCCGGGATGCGCGGTATCACGCGTTCGTCGAAGTGACTCGGCCCGGTGAAGTGCTGCTGACAGCCCAGCACCGCGACGATCAGGCGGAAACCCTGTTGTTTCGTCTGTTGCGCGGAGCGGGCGTGCGCGGATTGTCCGGTATGCCGCGTCAACGCCCGTTGGGTCGAGGGCATCTGCTGCGGCCATTGCTTGATGTCACGCGGGCTGAACTGGAGGCTTATGCCAGGGCGCATGGCTTGAGCTGGATTGAAGACCCCTCGAACCAGGATCGGCAGTACTCGCGCAATTACCTTAGGCATCAAGTCTTCCCCGTGCTGATCCAGCGCTGGCCGCAAGCGGTGGCGACCATGGCCCGCAGCGCGGCGCATTTGACTGAAGCGCAGGGGTTGCTCGAAGAGCTGGCCGACATGGATTTGCGTGAGGCCAGCGCTGCCAGTGAGTTCGAATGGCTGGGATTGCGATCCCTTGAACTGGCGCCGCTTGCGCAATTGTCTGTTGCCCGGCAGCGCAATGCCTTGAGTCATTGGCTCGAATCGTTGACCCGTCTGCCGGACACCGACCATTGGTCGGGTTGGGAGGATTTGCGCGACGCCAACGGCGATGCCTGCCCGGTGTGGCGACTGGCCGATGGCGAATTGCATCGGGCGGGGGGGCGGATCTGGTGGCTGTCCGGTTGCTGGTTGCGTCCACTGCCCGTCGCCGGAGCGTGGCAGGAACCGGCGTCACCGCTGGCTATCCCGGACAACGGCGTGCTTTCGCTCACCGGGCAAATACCCGATGGCCCGTTACAGATCCGCTATCGTGAAGGAGGAGAGGTCATGGCTTTGCCTGGCCGCGGCCATCGGGACCTGAAACGTTTGCTCAATGAAAACGGTGTACCGTCCTTCGTACGCGGCAGATTGCCGCTGCTCTACAAAGACGACCAATTGCTGGCAGTGGCGAACCTGAAAGGACTCGACGGTAGTGTGAGCGGAGGCTGGAATTTACATTGGCAGCCACCAGGCGAGGATCTGGGTTTGAGATGAAAGGGGCTTTCCGGTAGACTACGCTCCCTTCTTGATACAACTTCTGTGGATTCGCCTGAATTGCAGGAGTTGCCGATTACCAGGCAGTCTTTGCTGGGCGATTCCAAAAAATGTGTAGCGAGCAACGAACCGGTGTTTCATTTTCCGGTCTGTCCCAACGCGGCGGTTTTTTTGAAAGGTGCACTGTGATTAATGCAGGTGATCGGGGGCTTCGGCCTTCCTTCGCTTTCCCCGGCGGCTCGGACCGCTTTAACGCAGACTTCTAGGGTTTTTCATGACGCGCTACATATTCGTCACGGGCGGTGTTGTTTCTTCATTGGGGAAAGGCATTGCATCGGCATCATTGGCGGCCATCCTGGAGGCGCGGGGACTTAAGGTCACCATGCTGAAGCTGGACCCGTACATCAACGTCGACCCGGGCACCATGAGCCCGTTCCAGCACGGTGAAGTGTTCGTCACTCACGACGGCGCCGAGACCGACCTGGACCTGGGCCACTACGAGCGGTTCATCCGCACGACCATGACCCAGAACAACAACTTCACCACCGGCCGTGTCTACGAACACGTCCTGCGCAAAGAGCGCCGTGGTGACTACCTGGGTGCAACCATCCAGGTGATCCCGCACATCACCGACGAAATCAAGCGCCGCATCATCAAGGGTGCGGGCGACGCTGACGTGGCTATGGTCGAGATCGGCGGCACCGTGGGTGACATCGAGTCGCAACCGTTCCTCGAGGCGATCCGCCAACTGCGTTTCGAAGTCGGCGCCAAGCGCGCGATGCTGATGCACCTGACACTGGTGCCGTACATCGCCACTGCCGGCGAAACCAAGACCAAGCCAACCCAGCACTCGGTGAAGGAACTGCGTTCCATCGGCCTGCAACCCGACGTGCTGGTCTGCCGCTCCGATCACCCGATCGATATTTCCTCGCGTCGCAAGATCGCGCAGTTCACCAACGTTGAAGAGCGTGCGGTGATCGGCCTGGAAGACGCCGACACCATCTACAAGATCCCGGGCATCCTGCATTCCCAGGGCCTGGACGATTTCGTCGTCGAGCGTTTCGGCCTGCAATGCGGCGGTGCCGATCTGTCCGAGTGGGAAGCCGTGGTCGACGCCAAGCTCAACCCTGAGCACGAAGTCACCATCGCCATGGTCGGCAAGTACATGGAACTGCTGGACGCCTACAAGTCGCTGATCGAAGCGATGAGTCACGCCGGCATCAGCAACCGTACCAAGGTCAACCTGCGCTACATCGACTCCGAAGACATCGAGAACCAGGGCACCGCGTTGCTGGAAGGCGTCGACGCAATCCTGGTACCTGGCGGCTTCGGTCTGCGTGGCGTTGAAGGCAAGATCACTGCTGTTCAATACGCTCGCGAAAACAAGGTTCCGTACCTGGGCATCTGCCTGGGCATGCAAGTGGCCGTTATCGAGTTCGCACGTAACGTGATGGGCTGGAAAGACGCCAACTCCACCGAGTTCGATCGTGCCAGCGGTCACCCGGTCGTGGGCCTGATCACCGAGTGGGAAGATGCCACCGGCGCTGTCGAGACCCGTACCGAAACCTCCGATCTGGGCGGCACCATGCGCCTGGGTGCGCAGGATTGCCTGCTGGAGCCGGGCTCCCTGGTCCACGGTTGCTACGGCAAGGATGTGATTGTCGAGCGTCATCGTCATCGCTACGAAGTGAACAACAACCTGCTGCCGCAAATCATGGAGGCTGGTTTGAAAATCTCCGGTCGCTCCGGGGATGGCGCACTGGTTGAAGTGGTTGAAGCGCCGGATCACCCATGGTTCGTCGCTTGCCAGTTCCACCCAGAGTTCACCTCGACGCCACGCGACGGTCACCCGCTGTTCAGCGGTTTCGTCAAGGCAGCGTTGACTCAACACCAGAAGAAGGCGTAACCCCGATGGCACAGAAGATCATCCGCGTCGGCGACATCGAGATTGCCAACGACAAACCCATGGTGCTGTTCGGCGGCATGAACGTGCTGGAAAGCCGCGACATGGCAATGCAGGTTTGCGAAGAGTATGTGAAGGTTACCGAAAAGCTCGGTATCCCTTACGTGTTCAAGGCCAGTTTCGATAAGGCCAACCGGTCTTCTGTGACCTCCTATCGTGGTCCTGGCCTGGAAGAGGGCATGCGCATCTTCCAGGACATCAAGCAAGCCTTCGGCGTGCCGATCATCACCGACGTCCACGAACCTGAGCAGGCCGCGGTCGTCGCTGAAGTCTGCGACATCATCCAGTTGCCAGCCTTCCTGTCACGCCAGACCGACCTCGTGGTCGCGATGGCCAAGACCGGTGCAGTGATCAACATCAAGAAAGCCCAGTTCCTCGCGCCTCAGGAAATGAAACACATCCTGAACAAATGCGTAGAAGCCGGTAACGATCAGTTGATCCTCTGCGAGCGTGGTTCGAGCTTCGGCTACAACAACCTGGTCGTCGACATGCTCGGCTTCGGCATCATGAAGCAGTTTGAATACCCGGTGTTCTTCGACGTGACCCATGCGCTGCAAATGCCTGGCGGTCGTTCCGATTCCGCCGGTGGTCGTCGCGCCCAGGTCCTCGATCTGGCAAAAGCCGGCATGAGCCAGTCCCTGGCCGGCTTGTTCCTGGAAGCCCACCCGGATCCGGACAACGCCAAGTGCGATGGCCCTTGCGCCTTGCGCCTGGACAAACTGGAGCCATTCCTGGCCCAGCTCAAGGCTTTGGACGAACTGGTGAAGAGTTTTCCGACGGTAGAAACCGCGTAATCCTCAATTCTCCTATGTAGGAGCTGGCTTGCCAGCGAAGTGGCCATGTAGGAGCTGGCTTGCCAGCGAAGAGGCCCTCAAGTCTTGCCGAGATTTTAAGACCGCCTTCGCTGGCAAGCCAGCTCCTACAAAAAGCAATATGACCCACAAGTTATAATTCGAGCGGTACCAAGCGTTTTCGTCAACTTTGGAGTGTTTACAACAATGGCTAAAATCGTCGACATCAAAGGTCGTGAAGTTCTCGACTCCCGTGGCAATCCCACCGTGGAAGCGGACGTGCTTCTCGATAACGGCATCATCGGCAGTGCCTGCGCGCCGTCCGGTGCTTCCACTGGCTCGCGTGAAGCGCTCGAGCTGCGTGATGGCGACAAGAGCCGTTACCTGGGCAAGGGTGTTCTGAAGGCCGTAGCCAACATCAACGGCCCGATTCGCGAGCTGTTGAAAAGCATGGACCCAAGCGACCAGAAAGCGCTCGATCTGGCAATGATCAAGCTCGACGGTACTGAAAACAAAGGTTCCCTGGGCGCCAACGCGATCCTCGCCGTTTCCCTGGCCGCGGCCAAGGCAGCAGCACAGGACCAGGACCTGCCGCTGTACGCTCACATCGCCAACCTGAACGGCACCCCGGGTGTCTACTCGATGCCGGTTCCGATGATGAACATCATCAACGGCGGCGAGCACGCCGATAACAACGTCGACATCCAGGAATTCATGGTTCAGCCGGTTGGCGCCAAGTCTTTCTCGGAAGGTCTGCGCATGGGCACCGAGATTTTCCACCACCTCAAAGCCGTACTGAAGGGCCGTGGCCTGAGCACTGCCGTGGGTGACGAAGGTGGTTTCGCGCCGAACCTGGCTTCCAACGAAGATGCACTGAAAGTGATCTCCGAAGCCGTGGCCAACGCCGGTTACAAGCTGGGCACCGACGTAACCCTGGCCCTGGACTGCGCGGCCAGCGAATTCTACGAAGACGGCAAGTACAACCTGTCCGGCGAAGGCCAGGTGTTCACCGCTGAGGGTTTCGCTGACTACCTCAAGGGCCTGACCGAGCGTTACCCGATCATCTCCATCGAAGATGGCCTGGACGAGTCCGACTGGGCTGGCTGGAAGATCCTCACCGACAAGATCGGCGAGAAGACCCAACTGGTAGGCGACGACCTGTTCGTCACCAACACCAAGATCCTGAAAGAAGGCATCGACAAAAAGATCGCCAACTCGATCCTGATCAAGTTCAACCAGATCGGCACCCTGACCGAAACCCTGGAAGCCATCCAGATGGCCAAGGCTGCCGGTTACACTGCCGTGATCTCGCACCGCTCCGGCGAAACCGAAGATTCGACCATTGCCGACCTGGCCGTGGGCACCTCGGCTGGCCAGATCAAGACCGGCTCCCTGTGCCGTTCCGATCGCGTTTCCAAGTACAACCAACTGCTGCGTATCGAAGAGCAGTTGAACGGCAAAGCCAAGTACAACGGTCGCAGTGAATTCCGCGGCTAAGCAGTACATGGTAAAAAAGACACCGGATTGTGTCGGAAAAATCGCTACAGCGACGTTTTTGCCACTAATCTGATGCCTTATAAGCACAAGCCTGGTTCTTCCAGGCTTCGTGCTATCAGAAGCTTCACGTTTGGCATGGCTGTCTTTTTTCACTGGATACCTGATATTCGATGCGCAGTCCCAATTGGTTGTTCCTCGTCTTGCTCCTGCTGCTGGCTGGCCTGCAGTACCGCTTGTGGGTGGGTAATGGCAGCCTGGCGCAAGTGGCCGAGTTGACTCAGCAGATTGCCGATCAGCAAGCTGAGAACCAGACATTGCTGGAACGCAATCGGGTGATGGACGCTGAAGTCAGCGAGTTGAAAAAGGGCATGGAGACCGTTGAAGAACGGGCTCGCCATGAGTTGGGCATGGTCAAGGACGGTGAAACCCTTTACCAGCTCGCGCAATGAACCAGACCTTACCGGCCTTCTGGGCCGTGATTCCTGCCGCGGGCGTCGGAGCCCGTATGGCCGCGGACCGTCCCAAGCAATACTTGCAACTGGGCGGGCGCACTATTCTCGAACACAGCCTCGGCTGTTTCCTTGGTCATCCAGGCCTCAAAGGTCTGGTGGTCAGTCTTGCTGTTGACGATCCTTATTGGCCGAACCTGGCGTGTGCCAGTGATCCGCGTATTGCCCGGGTCGAAGGCGGCTCCGAACGTTCCGGGTCGGTGCTTAATGCGTTGCTGCACTTGCATGCGCAAGGTGCCGACGATGAGGATTGGGTACTGGTTCACGATGCCGCACGGCCGAACCTCAGTCGTGACGATCTGGACAAGCTGCTGGCTGAGCTGGCAGACGATCCTGTCGGCGGACTGCTGGCGGTTCCGGCGCGGGATACGCTCAAGCGAGTCGACAAGCACGGTCGTGTGGTTGAAACCGTGGATCGCAGCGTGATCTGGCAGGCCTACACGCCGCAGATGTTTCGCCTTGGGGCGTTGCATCGCGCACTGGCTGACAGTTTGGTGGCCGATGCCGTTATTACTGACGAAGCTTCGGCGATGGAGTGGGCCGGTTCGGCACCGCGGCTGATCGAAGGGCGGTCCGATAACCTCAAGGTCACGCGTCCTGAAGATCTTGAGTGGTTGAGGCAGCGTTGGGCCAATCGTCATTGATTGATTTGGGTTCAGTGTTGTCCCCAATCGCGAGCAGGCTCACTCCTACAAGGTTCATTGGTGTACACAAGATTCGTGTTCTTCCCCCGTCCACTGTAGGAGTGAGCCTGCTCGCGATAGCGGTAATCCAGGCAATCGATATCTTGCTGGCACGCTGGCGAACAACTAGTTTCGATACTCCTGCCTTTCAGCCAACCCCTCCTTCAAAAAATCCACCAGCTTGCGCACCTTCGGCGACAGATGCCGCTGCTGCGGATACAACGCCCAAACGGCCGTGTTCGGTGGTTGGTGCGCTTCCAGCAACGAAATCAACGCGCCGCTTTTGAGATGTTCCAGCACGTAATAGTCCGGCAACTGACACAGTCCTACGCCCTGTAGCGCGGCATCCAGTACGGCTTGCCCACTGTTGCAGCGCCAGTTTCCCTGCACCCTTTGCGAAAACTCCCGCCCGTTCTGTTCCAGTTGCCAGAGGTCCGAGCTGCCGATAAGGCAGTTGTGGCGGCTCAGCTCTGACAGGCTATGCGGGCGACCGTAACGTTCTAGGTAGGAGGGCGATGCGCAGAGAAACATGCGTCGCGGCGCGAGGCGGGTGGCGACCAGCCGTGAATCCTGCAAGCGCCCGAGGCGGATCGCCAGGTCGAGGCCTTCGTGCACCAGCTCAAGCTGGCGATTGGTCAGTTCGATGTCGATGCGCAGTTGCGGATACAGCCCCATGAAACGCGTTACCAGCGGCACGATGAAGCGTTCTCCGTAGGCTACGGCGCAGGTCATGCGCAGCATGCCTTTGGGCTCGCTGGTCAAGTCGCCGACCGCGCGTAACGCCTCTTCACGTCCATCCTGCAAGCGTTGGCAATGCTGCAGGAAAGTTTGTCCGGCTTCAGTCAGCGTGACCCGGCGCGTACTACGATAGAGCAAGCGGGTTTGCAGGCGCTCTTCGAGGCGTACGATTTGTCGACTGATATGGGAGGAAGAAACCCCCAGGCGTTGCGCAGCAGCGGTGAACTGGCTGCATTCGGCCACGGCGACAAACTCGTCAATCCCTTCCCAGCGGTTTTCGGACATGGATGATTATCCCTGTGCAGCAATAATGTTTTGCTTTTGTCTGGATTATTCACTGTAAGGCGCTGTATTACACTCCCTGTCTCGTTTTCTTCACTGGAGAGTCACCATGATCAAGTCGCGCGCCGCCGTTGCCTTCGAGGCCAAGAAGCCCCTCGAAATCGTTGAAGTCGATGTCGCCATGCCCAAGGCCGGTGAAGTATTGCTGCGCGTGGTGGCCTCCGGTGTTTGCCATACCGATGCCTACACACTGTCTGGCGCTGATCCGGAAGGCATCTTCCCGTCGATCCTCGGCCATGAAGGCGGTGCGATCGTGGAAGCGATTGGCGAGGGAGTGACTTCCCTTGCGGTGGGCGACCATGTGATCCCGCTGTACACCCCGGAATGCGGCAAGTGCAAATTCTGTCTGTCGGGCAAAACCAACCTCTGCCAGGCGATTCGTGCGACCCAGGGTAAAGGCCTGATGCCGGATGGCACTTCGCGTTTTTCCTACAAGGGAGAAACGATTTTCCATTACATGGGCACCTCGACTTTTTCCGAGTACACCGTGCTGCCAGAAATATCCGTCGCCAGGATTCCTAAAGAAGCACCACTGGAAAAAGTCTGCCTGCTGGGCTGCGGCGTCACCACCGGCATCGGCGCGGTGCTCAACACTGCCAAGGTGAAACCGGGTGATACCGTGGCCATTTTCGGCCTCGGCGGCATCGGTCTGTCGGCTGTCATCGGCGCCGTAAAAGCCAAGGCAGCCCGCATCATCGCCATCGACATCAACCCGGCGAAATTCGAAATCGCCAAACAGCTCGGCGCAACCGACTGCGTGAACCCGAAAGACTTCGATCGCCCGATCCAGGAAGTCATCGTCGACATGACCGATGGCGGCGTCGACTTTTCCTTCGAGTGCATCGGCAATGTGCAGCTGATGCGCGCGGCGCTGGAGTGCTGTCACAAGGGCTGGGGCGAATCGGTCATCATCGGCGTTGCCGGTGCCGGGCAGGAAATCTCGACCCGTCCGTTCCAGCTGGTCACCGGCCGCGTCTGGCGCGGTTCGGCGTTCGGCGGCGTGCGCGGCCGTACCGAATTGCCAAGCTATGTGGAAATGGCCGAGTCCGGTGAGATTCCGCTGGATACCTTCATCACCCACACCATGGGCCTGGAAGATATCAACAAGGCGTTTGACCTGATGCATGAAGGAAAAAGCATTCGCTCCGTCATCCATTTCTGAGGTCTGTCATGAGCCTGGAAAATATCTCCTGCCAGAAAAGCTTCGGCGGCTGGCACAAGCGTTATCGCCATCGCTCGGAAGTGCTCGGCTGCGACATGGTGTTCGCCGTCTACCTGCCACCGCAGGCGGAGCAAGGCGGCAAGTTGCCGGTGTTGTACTGGTTGTCCGGCCTGACCTGCACCGACGAGAACTTCATGCAAAAGGCCGGCGCCATGCGCATGGCCGCCGAGTTGGGGCTGATCATCGTCGCACCGGACACCAGCCCTCGCGGTCCTGATGTGCCGGGCGATCCGGACGGCGCCTGGGACTTCGGCCTCGGCGCCGGATTTTATCTCAATGCCACCCAAGAACCCTGGTCGCGCCACTATCGGATGCATGACTATGTCGTGCAGGAATTGCCCTCATTGGTCGAAGCCCATTTCCCGGCGTCGGACAAACGCGGTATCAGTGGTCATTCCATGGGCGGCCACGGTGCGCTGGTCTGCGCATTGCGCAATCCGGGGCGCTATCTGTCGGTGTCGGCGTTCTCGCCCATCAACAATCCGATGGATTGCCCGTGGGGGCAGAAAGCCTTCTCTCGTTATCTGGGAGAGGACCGTTCGAAGTGGCGCGAATGGGATGCCTGCGCGTTGATTGCCGAGGCCGATGAAAAGCTGCCACTGCTGGTCGACCAAGGCGATCGCGACGATTTCCTCGCCAACCAGCTCAAGCCGGACGCCTTGCAACAGGCGGCCAAACTGGCCGGTCATCCGCTGACGTTGCGTCTGCAGCCGGGCTATGACCACAGCTATTTCTTCATCGCCAGTTTTATCGACGACCACTTGCAGCATCACGGACGCGCTCTAGGCGTCTAATGCAGGTAGAATCACGCCCTGACAAAAATCGGGGCGTTTTTTTATGCGTATTGGCCACGGCTACGATGTGCACCGTTTCGCTGAAGGCGATTTCATCACTCTGGGCGGCGTGCGTATTGCACACAGCTTCGGACTGCTCGCTCACTCTGACGGTGACGTCCTCTTGCACGCCTTGAGCGATGCCTTGCTCGGCGCCGCGGCGCTGGGCGACATCGGCAAGCATTTCCCGGATACCGACCCGCAATTCAAGGGTGCCGACAGCCGTGCGCTGTTGCGTCACGTCGTCGCGCTGGTCCATGCCAAGGGCTGGAAAGTCGGCAACGTCGATAACACCATTGTCGCCCAAGCGCCGAAAATGGCCCCGCATATCGAATCGATGCGCGCGCTGATTGCCGCGGATCTTCAAGTAGAGTTGGATCAAGTGAACGTGAAAGCTACCACCACCGAAAAGCTCGGCTTTGTCGGTCGCGAAGAAGGCATTGCCGTGCACTCCGTTGCCATGTTGCTGCGCGCATGAACGAGGCGCAACTGCTCGGCCCGCGGGCCTATGGTGAGCCCCTCGGCACCGCGGTACTGAAAGCCATCGCGGAAGATTTCCAGGTCGACGAAGTCCTCGACATCCCCCTGAGTGGCGAAGGCGAACACCTGTGGATCTGGGTGGAAAAGCGCGGTCTGAACACAGAAGAAGCGGCACGGCGGATTGCCAAGGCAGCAGGTGTGCCATTGCGCACCGTCAGCTATGCCGGGCTCAAGGACCGTCAGGCGTTGACTCGCCAGTGGTTCAGCGTGCAACTGCCGGGCAAGGCCGACCCTGATCTGTCGGCCGCGCAAAACGACACGCTGAAGATCCTCAAGACCGCCCGCCACAAGCGCAAGCTGCAACGCGGTGCGCACTCGGCCAACGGCTTCACCTTGCGCCTGACGCAATTTGCCGGTGACAAGACTGCGATTGAAGAGCGTCTGCAACTGATCGCCAAACAAGGCATCCCCAATTATTTCGGCGCCCAGCGTTTCGGCCATGACGGCGGCAACGTCGTCGATGCTCGCGCCTGGGCTGCGCGCAAGGCTTTGCCGGAGCAGCGCAATGTACGCTCACGGCTGCTTTCCACGGCGCGCAGTTTTTTGTTCAATCAGGTGCTGGCCGCGCGTGTCGCCGATGGCACCTGGCAGCGTGCCCAGGTGGGCGATCTGCTGGCGTTCACCGACAGTCGCAGCTTTTTCCCGGCAGGCGAAGCCGAGTGCAGCGACCCGCGCCTGGCGATTCTCGATCTGCACCCGACCGGTCCGCAGTGGGGCGAAGGTGACTCGCCGGCCACGGGCGTTGTCCATGAACTGGAGCAGGCCATCGCCGCACGCGAAGCAGATTTGCGTGACTGGTTGATCAACGCCGGTATGAGCCACGAACGTCGCATCCTGCGGCTGCCCATTGGCGGGCTGACGTGGCATTATCCCGAGCCTGACATTCTGCAACTGGAATTCATCCTGCCGGCCGGATGCTTCGCCACCGTATTGGTGCGTGAGCTTGTTGATCTGGTGCCGGTGGGGCAGACGGACAGCCCATGCGTATTCTGATTTCTAACGACGATGGGGTAACCGCACCCGGTCTCGCCGCGCTTTATGCTGCGCTGGCGGATTACACCGAATGCGTGGTTATCGCCCCGGACCAGGACAAAAGCGGCGCCAGCAGTTCGCTGACGCTCGACCGTCCGTTGCACCCGCAAACCCTGGCCAACGGCTTTATCAGCCTCAACGGCACACCCACCGACTGTGTGCACCTGGGCCTCAACGGCCTGCTGGAGCGCGAAGCTGACATGGTGGTTTCCGGTATCAACCTGGGCGCGAACCTGGGGGACGATGTCCTGTATTCCGGTACGGTGGCGGCGGCCCTTGAGGGACGTTTCCTGAAACACCCTTCGTTTGCCTTTTCGCTTGTCTCTCGTCAGGTAGAGAACCTTCCCACGGCTGCCTATTTCGCGCGCAAACTGGTCGAAGCCCATGCTGACCTGGATCTGCCACCGCGCACGGTACTGAACGTGAACATCCCCAATTTGCCGCTGGACCATATCCGCGGTATCCAGCTGACCCGCCTGGGTCATCGCGCCCGTGCCGCGGCACCGATGAAAGTGGTGGATCCGCGGGGCAAGTCCGGTTACTGGATCGCGGCGGCCGGGGATGCCGAAGACGGTGGCCCGGGTACCGATTTCCATGCAGTGATGCAGGGATATGTTTCGATCACGCCGTTGCAACTGGATCGCACCTTCAATGATGCCTTCAGAAGTCTGGACGGCTGGCTGGAGGGGCTGCGCTGATGGGTCGCGAACAAGACGATATGCTGCGTCGCGGCATTGGCATGACCTCCCAGCGAACCCGGGAGCGGCTCATCCAGCGCCTGTACGAAGAAGGTATCTGCAACGCCAGGGTGCTGGAGGTCATTCGCCGGACCCCGCGCCACCTGTTCGTCGATGAAGCGTTGGCGCACCGTGCCTATGAAGACACAGCGCTGCCGATCGGCAATAACCAGACTATCTCCCAGCCATATATGGTGGCGCGCATGAGCGAGCTGCTGCTGGAGGCCGGTCCCCTCGACAAGGTGCTGGAGATCGGCACCGGCTCGGGGTATCAGACGGCGGTGCTGTCGCAACTCGTCGAGCGTGTGTTCTCGGTCGAGCGCATCAAGGTTTTGCAGGATCGTGCGAAAGAACGTCTGGTTGAGCTGAACCTGCGCAACGTGGTGTTCCGCTGGGGCGATGGCTGGGAGGGCTGGCCGGCACTGGCGCCGTACAACGGGATTATCGTCACCGCCGTGGCGACCGATGTGCCCCAGGCATTGCTTGACCAGTTGGCACCGGGAGGCCGCATGGTGATCCCTGTCGGGTCCGGAGAAGTCCAGCAATTGATGCTGATCATTCGCGAAGAGCAGGGTTTTTCCAGGCATGTTCTGGGGGCTGTACGCTTCGTGCCATTGCTCAATGGGCCACTGGCCTGAGCATTTGTTTCGGCACGCTGAATTCTCTGCGATTGCCTTTGTCTTACAGCGGCATCGTGCGGTTAAACGGGATTCATCGTCAGGCAGCAAACGTGTGCGCGACAACGATTCGCCACATTAAAGGTAAAGCATGCACGGCCCGTTATACTTGCGACAGTTCATTGCCGGACTCCGGCATTTCACATTTTCAGCCACCACAGAGGGAGCGGCGGGTGAGTCTCACAGTCATTGCGCAGCGAATGAGTAAAACGAGCTTTCAGCGCCTGGTGACTGGCCTTGTCTTGAGCACCTTGCTGGTCGGTTGTTCCAGCAACAAGTCCAGCGATGTTCGTGTCGTGGACCGCAACAATGCCGCGCCTCAGCGCCCGGTCGTGACCACCGGACAATACGTCGTTCGGCCCAAGGACACCCTGTTCTCCATTGCCTTCCGTTACGGTTGGGACTACAAGGCCCTGGCGGCGCGCAACAACATTGCTGCGCCTTACACCATCCGTCCGGGTCAGACGATTCGCTTTGATGGTCGTACCGATTCAACGTCGACGGCGGTGGTCAGTTCGTCCAGTTCAACACCTTCGTCGTCGAGTAAAACCACGGTCATCCGTCGTTCGGCAAACGGTACGACCACCAGCACAACGACGGTTGTACCGTCCGTCGCGAGCAAGCCTGCCCCCGCGCCATTGCCCCCTCCCGGGCCAGCCCCGACCGGCTGGGGGTGGCCATCTAATGGCATTCTTATCGGGAAATTCTCTTCAAACGGTAGTTTGAATAAAGGAATTGATATCGCCGGAGATTTGGGACAGCCTGTTTTAGCTGCGTCTGATGGGACGGTGGTATATGCCGGGAGTGGCTTAAGGGGCTACGGCGAATTAGTGATCATCAAACACAGTGAAACCTACGTAAGCGCCTACGGACATAACCGCAGGCTGTTGGTTCGGGAGGGGCAGCAGGTCAAGGTCGGACAGACAATTGCCGAAATGGGGTCAACGGGTACAGACCGGGTGAAACTGCATTTTGAGATTCGCCGCCAGGGTAAACCTGTAGATCCGCTGCAATTCCTGCCGCGTCGTTGATCGCTTACCAGCCTGTTCCGTCGCGTAGAGGGGACAGGCTCCAGCGTTGCCAGGGATAAAGGCGCCGCTTGAGCTTGAGGTCGAACTCACCAAAGGACTATAACAATGGCTCTCAGTAAAGAAGTGCCGGAGTTTGACATCGACGATGAGGTTCTCCTGATGGAGAGCAGCATCGATATGGATTCGATGTCGAATGATGAAGGGGCGGCTCCACCTTCCGTTCGTGCCAAATCCAAACACTCCGCATCGCTGAAACAGCACAAGTACATTGACTACACGCGGGCACTTGATGCCACGCAGCTGTATCTCAATGAAATTGGTTTTTCTCCCCTGCTGTCACCCGAAGAAGAAGTTCATTTTGCGCGCCTGTCGCAAAGTGGCGATCCGGCTGGGCGCAAACGCATGATTGAAAGCAACCTGCGGCTGGTGGTGAAAATCGCCCGACGCTACGTCAATCGTGGGTTGTCGCTGCTGGACCTGATCGAAGAGGGCAACCTCGGCTTGATCCGGGCGGTGGAGAAGTTCGATCCGGAACGCGGTTTCCGCTTCTCGACCTACGCGACCTGGTGGATTCGCCAAACCATCGAACGCGCAATCATGAATCAGACCCGGACCATCCGGTTGCCGATCCATGTGGTCAAAGAACTGAATGTGTACCTGCGGGCCGCGCGGGAACTGACGCAAAAACTCGACCATGAACCCTCACCCGAAGAAATCGCCAACCTGCTGGAAAAGCCGGTGGGAGAGGTCAAGCGTATGCTCGGCCTGAACGAACGGGTTTCCTCGGTCGACGTCTCGCTGGGTCCCGACTCGGATAAAACCCTGCTTGATACCCTGACTGACGACCGTCCAACCGATCCATGCGAACTGTTGCAGGACGACGACCTGTCCCAGAGCATCGATCAATGGCTCTCGGAGCTGACCGACAAGCAACGCGAAGTGGTAGTACGCCGCTTCGGCCTGCGCGGTCATGAAAGCAGCACCCTTGAAGACGTAGGCCTGGAAATCGGCCTGACCCGTGAGCGGGTCAGGCAGATTCAGGTCGAAGGCTTGAAGCGGCTGCGCGAGATCCTGGAAAAAAATGGTCTGTCGAGCGAGTCGCTGTTCCAATAAGACGCTCACTGCGATGGCATAAAAAACCCCGACTGGTTCGGGGTTTTTTATTGCCTGGGCAGGAGATCGAGTCCACTCGGGATTTTGGTTTCGTGCTGTAAGTCCAGGCTTACACTTGCGTAAGTGTTCGTTATTTTTACACCCTGGCAATCGTCCATACTGAACTTTATTGTCATCTATCTTTATGATTTATATGGCTATTTTTTATTGTTAATGAAGTGTGACAGCTGGGATTCGCGCCAAGGGGCGGTTGATCTCCGGGGGGGAAACTCTAATATTCAAGTTGTGTCGACGGATAGACACGTCCTTCATGGATGAGGGAAATGGACATCGCAGGACGCGATTCATCAGGACGATGAAAAGGAACACAGGGAATAGGGAAAAAATGTGGGCGGGTCAAACCGCCCCTTTTTTTGCCTGCAGAAAAGCAAAAAGGCCCTTTTGGGGCCTTTTACAGGAACGCGGGGGTAATCAGCGTTCGAGGTCTGCGATCTTGCCTGGCTTGCCGTCCCACTCTTCAGCGTCGGGCAGCGGATCTTTACGTTCGGTGATGTTCGGCCAGATTTCAGCAAGCTCAGCGTTCAGCTCGATGAAATTCTCCATGCCGGCCGGAACTTCATCTTCGGAGAAGATAGCCGTGGCAGGGCATTCAGGTTCGCACAGTGCGCAATCGATGCACTCATCCGGGTGGATCACCAGGAAATTCGGGCCTTCGTAAAAGCAGTCCACCGGACAGACTTCTACGCAGTCGGTGTACTTGCACTTGATGCAGTTGTCGGTGACGACGAAGGTCATTTCTAATTTTCTCCTCAGGCGCGGCTTGCTGCGCCCCTTTTCGTAGGGGTCGCCAGGTTCGGGAGCGATAGTCCGCTGGCCAGGCTATTAGCCAGCAGCATCCCAAACCGCGCGAGATTCTAACAGCTTGCAGGCCGCTGTGTTAGATCCGTGTCTTTAGTGTATAGAGCATTTCGAGAGCACGACGTGGCGTCATGTCGTCCAGATCCAGCTTGGCCAGATCATCCAGTACCGGGTGCGGCAAGCTGGCAAACAGATCGCTTTGCAGCGGCGCAGCCGGTTTGCCTTTGGCCGGTGCAGGTGTTTCATGGGGCAGGGCGGTATCTTCCAGTCGACTCAAATGCTCACGAGCACGGGTGATGACTTCACTCGGTACGCCCGCCAGTTGCGCAACGGCCAGGCCATAACTCTGGCTGGCAGGTCCAGGCAGCACGTGGTGCAGGAACACGATGCGTTCATTGTGCTCGGTGGCATTGAGGTGCACATTGGCCACCAACGGCTGGGCTTCCGGCAGGACGGTCAGTTCAAAGTAGTGGGTGGCGAACAGCGTGTAGGCACGCAGATGCGCCAGGCGCTCGGCCGCCGCCCATGCCAGGGACAGACCGTCGAACGTGCTGGTGCCGCGTCCGACTTCGTCCATCAGCACCAGGCTGCGCTCGGTGGCGTTGTGCAGAATGTTCGCGGTTTCACTCATTTCCACCATAAAGGTGGAACGCCCGCCGGCCAGGTCATCACTGGAGCCGATCCGGGTGAAGATGCGGTCGACCAGCGACAATTCGCAACTGGCCGCCGGCACGAAGCTGCCGATGTGCGCCAGCAGCACAATCAATGCGGTCTGACGCATGTAGGTGGATTTACCGCCCATGTTCGGACCGGTGATCACCAGCATGCGGGTGTTGTCGTCCAGGCTCAGGTCGTTGGCCACGAACGGCGTGGTCAGCACTTGTTCGACCACGGGGTGACGACCCTGGCTGATGCGCATGCACGGTTCGCTGACGAAGCGCGGGCAGTTCAGGTCGAGGTTCAGCGCACGCTCGGCCAGGTTGCTCAAGACGTCCAGCTCGGCCAGGGCGCCGGCGGTGTCCTGTAAGGGTGGCAGCTGGGCGATCAGATCTTCGAGCAACGCTTCGTAAAGCATCTTCTCGCGGGCCAGGGCACGGCTCTTGGCCGATAATGCCTTGTCTTCGAACGCTTTGAGTTCCGGTGTAATGAAGCGCTCGGCACCTTTGAGCGTCTGGCGGCGAATGTAGTCGGCCGGTGCCGATTCCGCCTGCTTGCTTGGCAGTTCGATGAAGTAGCCGTGGATGCGGTTGTAACCTACCTTCAGGTGCGACAGGCCGGTGCGAGCCTTTTCCCGCGCCTCGAGGTCGATCAGGAACTGTCCGGCGTTTTCGCTGAGCGACTGCAGTTCGTCGAGTTCGCTGTCGTAGCCGGTTTTCAGTACGCCGCCGTCACGAATGACCGCGGGCGGGTTGTCGATGATGGCTTTTTCCAGGAGTGCCGCCAGTTCCGGGTAGGTGCTGGTGATGGTGGCGAGTTGCTGGAGATGCGGGGCTTCGAGTTCCGTCATCGCCACTTGCAATTCGGGCAGTGCGCCGAGGGCGTCACGCAAGCGGGCGAGGTCGCGCGGGCGGGCATTGCGCAGACCGATTCGCGCAAGAATCCGCTCGATGTCGCCGATCTCCTTGAGCTGCGGTTGCAGTCTTTCGAAGCGGTAACCGTCGAGCAGGCAAGTGATCGAGGTCTGACGCGCCAGCAGCACCGTCAAATCGCGCAACGGCCGATTCAGCCAGCGGGTCAGCAGGCGGCTGCCCATGGCGGTCTGGCAGCGATCCACCACCGATTGCAGGGTGTTGTCGCGCCCCCCGGCCAGGTTGGTGTCGAGCTCCAGGTTACGACGGCTGGCGCCATCTAGCACCACGGTATCGTCCAGGCGTTCGTGCCGCAGGCTGCGCAAATGGGGCAGGGCGGTACGCTGGGTTTCCTTGGCGTAGGCCAGCAGGCAACCGGCGGCGCCGATGGCCAGGGTCAGGTTTTCGCAGCCAAAGCCCTTGAGATCCTGGGTCGAGAATTGCTGGCACAGGCTTTTGAGCGCCGAATCGCGCTCGAAATCCCACGGCGCACGGCGACGCACACCGCGACGTTTTTCCGCCGGCAAATCCTTGGGCCAGTCATCCGGGATCAGCAGCTCTACCGGGTTGACTCGCTCCAGCTCCGCCAGCAGATTTTCCCAACCCTTGATTTCCAGCACGCTGAAATTGCCACTGGTGATGTCCAGCACCGCCAGGCCGAACAGGCGCTCATCACCCAGAACAGCGGCGATCAGGTTGTCGCGGCGCTCGTCGAGCAGCGCTTCGTCACTCACCGTCCCCGGCGTGATGATGCGCACGACCTGCCGCTCTACGGGCCCTTTGCTGGTGGCCGGGTCGCCGACCTGCTCGCAGATCACCACCGATTCGCCAAGCTTCACCAGTTTTGCCAGGTAACCCTCGGCGGCATGGTAAGGAATCCCGCACATCGGAATCGCCTGGCCGGCCGACTGCCCACGGGCCGTCAGGGTGATGTCCAGCAACTTGGCGGCCTTCTTCGCGTCTTCATAGAAGATCTCGTAGAAGTCGCCCATGCGGTAGAACATCAGCTGGTCCGGGTGCTGGTTTTTCAGGCGCCAGTACTGCTGCATCATCGGGGTGTGGGAGGACAGGTCGGAGACGGCTTTATTCATCGGATTGTCAGGAAGCTCGTTCAAAGAGATGGGGCAAAAGCGGGGCAACGGCCGGGCTTTTCCGCGATGGGCGCAAGGTTACCATGGGCGGTCTACCCGACGCAGGCATCACGGCCGGGTGACACCTTTTACGATGCAAAAAAAGCGTGTTATGCATCGACTATGCAAATCGGCATTGTCTTCTTCGAGAAGAGCAAGCACTATGCGTGTTATGCAAAAACGCAACGTATCGACCGTATTAAGAGCATTGCTCGATCAGCACGGGATCTCCCCCACGGAGCTTCACCGTCGAACCGGTGTGCCTCAATCCACGCTCTCGCGCATTCTCAGCGGGAAGATCGTCGATCCCTCGGATAAACATATTTCGAAGATCGCCGAGTATTTCTCCTTGAGCACCGATCAGTTGCGTGGCCGCGCGGACGTCTCGTCTGCCGCTAATGCCAGGCGCGCTCCCGTGCATTCGGAACTCAAGGATATAAGTCTGTGGGACGACGATACCCCCGTCGATGATGACGAGGTGTCGGTCCCCTTTCTTCGCGAGGTTGAATTGGCTGCAGGATCAGGAAGATTCGTCATCGAGGAGAGCGAGCGCTCTAGCCTGCGCTTCGGCAAGCGAAGCCTGCGCCATAACGGTGTGCAGTTCGACCAGGCCAAATGCGTGACTGTGCGGGGCAACAGCATGTTGCCAGTACTGCGCGACGGCGCCACGGTCGGGGTCAATGCCGGCAAATGCGGCATTGGCGATATCGTTGACGGCGACCTTTATGCCATCAATCACAACGGTCAATTGCGGGTGAAGCAGTTGTATCGGCTGCCGACCGGGATTCGCTTGCGCAGCTTCAATCGAGACGAGCATCCAGACGAGGATTACACCTTTCAGGACGTCCAGGAGGAGCCGATTGTTATCCTCGGCCATGTCTTCTGGTGGGGCATGTACGCCCGCTAACCCCCCCCCCACTGCGTTCAGGTAGAACCCGCCTCCCGAGCGAGTTTTTTTCGTGTGCTGAAGGCATCGGATGGTCTTTTTATGCGTTTACGCATTGACTGTCCATGCATTAATGCATAGGCTTGTCGCCTATCTATCAAGAACACGGAATGACCGTTCGCTCAAGGAGGCACGAAATGACCGCTGAGCAATATGCGTTGCTGGACATGCCTCTTTGGTTGGTCATCAGCCTGCCAATACTCGGTGGCGTTACCGGTGAAATGTGGCGTGCCGATAAAGACGGCGTTCGTGGCTGGCCCCTTGTCCGGCGCCTGAGCCTGCGGTCTGGCTCCAGCATGATCTGCGGCGCTTCGATCATCATGCTGCTGCACGCCGGCAATGTTTCCATTTGGGCAGCTTGTGCGGGTGGTTGTTTAGCGGCGATGGCCGGGACAGACGTAGTTTTAGGGTTGTATGAGCGTTGGGCGGCCAAGCGCGTGGGGGTCGACCATGTTCCGTCCGGTGACGTGGAAGATTGATTCTCCGGCAGTCCCTTTCCAGAGCCTCTGATTCCTCACATTTTGATCGGTCCTGTCGCTTGCAAGTGCGGTCTGCTCGTGTACGGTTAACCTCATCCCGCCCGATCAGGAGATGACCGTGAACGAAATCACCCAGCTCGCCGCCGAACTCGGCAGACGCCTGCAGGTTCTCAATGCCCACGTCACCACGGCGGAGTCCTGCACCGGCGGAGGCATCGCCGAGGCAATCACCCGTATTCCCGGGAGTTCGGCCTGGTTCGAGGCCGGTTATGTCACCTACTCCAACCGGCAGAAAACCCTGCAACTGGATGTCCCGGTTGAGTTGTTCACCACCGTGGGTGCGGTCAGTCGCGAGGTGGTCGAGGCCATGGTCCGGGGGGCGCAGAAGAAAAACAGCGCGTATTTCTCCGTGGCGGTCAGTGGCATCGCCGGGCCGGATGGTGGAACGGCGAGCAAGCCGGTTGGCACGGTGTGGCTGGCCTGGGGTGTCGGAGACCAGGTGTTCTGCGAGCGGCAGCACTTCCCGGGTAATCGCGACGACGTCCGCCGACAAACGGTGAAGGCCGCGCTAGAGGGGCTGCTGCGGTATGCCGCGGCAGAAATCTCAAATCAGGGGTAGGCGATCCGGAATCGCTGTGGAATAATACTGGCTACTTATACAGGTGTTGGCCGTCAGGCCTTATTGATTACGTGAGGACTTTAATGGACGACAACAAGAAGAAAGCCTTGGCTGCGGCCCTGGGTCAGATCGAACGTCAATTCGGCAAGGGTGCCGTAATGCGTATGGGCGATCAGGACCGTCAGGCGATCCCGGCCATCTCCACCGGCTCTCTGGGTCTGGACATCGCTCTTGGCATCGGCGGTCTGCCAAAAGGCCGTATTGTTGAAATCTACGGTCCTGAATCTTCCGGTAAAACCACACTGACCTTGTCCGTGATCGCCCAGGCTCAAAAAGCCGGCGCGACCTGCGCATTCGTCGACGCCGAACACGCCCTCGACCCAGAGTACGCCGGCAAGCTGGGCGTCAACGTCGACGACCTGCTGGTTTCCCAGCCGGACACCGGCGAGCAGGCCCTGGAAATCACCGACATGCTGGTGCGTTCCAACGCGGTTGACGTGATCATCGTCGACTCCGTGGCCGCCCTGGTGCCAAAGGCTGAAATCGAAGGCGAAATGGGTGACATGCACGTGGGCCTGCAAGCCCGTCTGATGTCCCAGGCGTTGCGTAAAATCACCGGCAACATCAAGAACGCCAACTGCCTGGTGATCTTCATCAACCAGATCCGTATGAAAATCGGCGTGATGTTCGGTAGCCCGGAAACCACCACCGGTGGTAACGCACTGAAGTTCTACGCATCGGTTCGTCTGGACATCCGTCGTACTGGCGCGGTGAAAGAAGGTGATGAGGTCGTCGGTAGCGAAACCCGCGTCAAGGTCGTGAAGAACAAGGTGGCTTCGCCGTTCCGTCAGGCCGAGTTCCAGATTCTTTACGGCAAGGGCATCTACCTCAACGGTGAGATGATCGACCTGGGTGTTCTGCACGGTTTCGTCGAGAAGTCCGGCGCCTGGTATGCCTATGAAGGCACCAAGATCGGTCAGGGCAAGGCCAACTCGGCCAAGTTCCTGGCAGACAACCCGGAAGTCGCGGCAAAGCTGGAGAAGCAACTGCGTGACAAGCTGCTGTCCCCTTCGTCGGTAGCAGACGCCAAAGCTTCTGCGGTCAAAGAGACCGAAGACGACCTGGCTGACGCTGATATCTGATCGAAGCAATGACCGCCGTACTCGATACACTCGTCGCGGTGCGACGAACCGCAATGGACCTGCTCGCACGACGCGAGCACGGTCGTGTCGAGCTGACGCGTAAACTGCGTCAGCGCGGCGCCCTCCCTGAAATGATCGAAACAGCACTCGACCGGTTGACGGAAGAGGGGTTGTTGTCCGAAACCCGTTATCTCGAAAGTTTCGTTTCCTACCGCGCCCGCTCCGGTTATGGCCCTTTGCGCATCCGTGAGGAGTTGAGCCAGCGCGGCCTGCAGCGCACCGATATTGAGCTCGCCCTGCGTGAGAGCGGTATCGACTGGCAGGAGCAACTGGCCGATACCTGGCGGCGCAAGTTCTCCGGGCAATTGCCGGCAGACGCCCGGGAGCGAGCCAAACAAGGCCGGTTCCTGGCGTATCGGGGATACTCGATGGAAATGATCAACCGCCTGTTCAGCGGTCGAGGGATGGACGATTGAGCTGAAACGGCCCGCTATTTCGATAGCGGGCCGTTTTTATGCCTCACGTAACCTTTGAGGGCTCCCGCGTGCGTTGTTGCACTTGGGGTTTTGATTGTGCCCAGTTTTCCGGCAGGTTGATGTAGTCCACAAGCTCGCGCAGGCGGCCATGATTGCGGGCGTTGAAGTTGAAGAGCAGCCGCGCCAGATGGCTGAATTCGGCTTCATCGTGTACTTCGCCGCTGTAAGTTTGCTGATGGAAATGATCGCTCAGGCACAGGTCGGCGAAAGCCTCCTGTATGTGTTCGAGTGCGTGGTCGCTGAGTGCGTGATTCATGCGAATCAGGAACTGATGCTTGAGCCAGCGACTGGAGTGGAAGTTGCTGTAGAACTGGTTGATGTGCTCTACCGCTTCTTCGACGTTGTAGACCAGTTTCACCAGCTTCATGTCAGTGGACAGGATGTAGTGGTTTTCCTCCAGTTGCTGATGAATGAAGTCCAGTGCGCCTTGCCAGAATTTGCCGCCCGGCGTGTCCAGTAGCACCACTGGCACCAATGGGCTCTTGCCGGTCTGGATCAGCGTCAGCACTTCCAGCGCTTCGTCCAGCGTACCGAAGCCGCCCGGGCACAACACCAGGGCATCGGCTTCCTTGACGAAGAACAGCTTGCGAGTGAAGAAGAAGTGGAAGGGCAGCAGGTTGGTCGTACCGTCGACAGTCGGGTTGGCATGTTGCTCGAAGGGCAGCGTGATGTTGAACCCCAGACTGTGTGTCAGGCCGGCGCCATCATGGGCGGCGGCCATGATGCCGCCACCAGCGCCGGTAATGACCATCATGTCCGAGCGCGCCAGCGCAGCGCCGAGCTCCCGGGCCATGCTGTAGAGCGGATGTTCCATGGGGGTTCGGGCCGAGCCGAAAACGGTGACTTTGCGTCGCCCCTTGAACTGTTCAAGCACGCGGAAAGCCTGTTCCAGTTCGCGAAGGGCTTGCAGGGTGATTTTGGCATTCCAGCGATTGTGGTCTTCCTGGGCCATGCGCAGCACGGTCAGGATCATGTCGCGGTAGATCGGGGCGTTCGGACTGTTGGGTGAAATCAGCTTGAGTTGTTCTTCGACCTTGCTGATGAGGTCGTGGCCGCTTTCTTCAAAATGACGGCTCAGGAGGTCATTCGGTTGGTAAGGCATTCAACTTCTCCTTCTGCACAGAACCCTCGGCCCGAGAACGTACGTCGGTGCCACGACACTCCATGTGTCGCTGTCTGCCCTGGCCCATGCCTGGGCGATCTACTTGATCCGAAAGCATCGGATCATCCAAACAGGTTCTGTTTTTCCCTTGGATGAAAGAAACGTTCGCACAACACGACAAGCGACGGCCAGCCCCTTTCGAGCCCTGAAAAAGTAAACGTGGGTACCCTGAAATCTAGACCTTCACAGTGATTTGCGCTGCCTTGATCATTGCGCCACAAAGTTTTTCCTGGCAACCGCTTATTGACGATTTGCAAGGTGTATTCACCGCTCGTCTGAACGTGCGTCGCATGTGTTGCGCTCTGATTTACTAAGTTACAAGCGTCACACGACAACTTTGCGTCAACGGCAGGGCGCGCGGTACAAGCGGTTTAAGGATTTGTCGCTCAATCATGAGTGAGGTGCAGGGAGGCGGTAACCATGACCAGAGTCGTTCTGGAGATCGATACGCAGCTGTATCGATTGCTGAAGTCATCAGCCGAGACCCATCATTTGAGTCTCGAAGAGGAGTGCTGCCGACGTTTGCGCGGTGGCGAACGCCGTTCACATTACTTGCAGGCGCTGCTGGCAGAACTGCGCGCCGAGGATGAACAGCGGCGCGCCAATTCCCGGTGATTACTTTTTCTTCCTGGCCGATTGCAGGCAATCCGATTCCTGGAAACTTGCGGAGCCGACCGGACGGTTGGTCTTCACCTCGGTGAAGTCGTAACGCATGATCGCGCCCTTGGCCATCAGCTTGCGAAACCCTTCGTTTCTGCAGACGGAAGCTCCCAACTGGAAGTACACCGCTTTCGGGTCTGCACGCATCTTGTCGGCATGGCTGCTCTGCACGCTCAGATGGTTGATCAGCTGTTTGCCTTCAACGGTGTAGCCTTGATCGAGTATGTCTTCGTTGATCGCTCGAGGAGTGCCGACGCTGCTCTGGGCGGCGACGTTTTGCAGCATTTTGTTCAGTTCCGTGTCTTTCAGGGACGCAGCCTGAGCGTTGAGGGACGACGCCAGCAAAATGGCCGCGGTAGGAACGATAAGGCGCAGCATGAAACTCTCCTGGTTCAGTGATGGGGCTTGGACCCGTCACGTGACTGTGCGTTCAGTGGCGGCGAATTATAGGGGAGGTGGGCTGGACGGTACAGGCTTGCGCCAGGCGGTCTGGTAAACTGCTGGCACTTTTTACCCTGTCGAGTGTTTTTCGTGTCGATTTCCCTTCTCTATGGGCATTGCCCGCTATGAGCCATACCCCCGCGCGATTTGCCTTGAATGCCGTCGCCCGCTTGCGCGATCAGCGAGAGGAGGAGGGCATCAAGCCGATCCAGGCCCGAGGCTGGCGTGCGCCGCGTTGCCGTGACTGTCGGGTGATCGAGAGCCACTGCTTGTGCGCATGGCGTCCGCAGGTCGCTACCCGCTCCGGCGTGTGTCTGATCATGACCAACAAGGAAGTGTTCAAGCCGAGCAATACCGGTTGGCTGATCGCCGACGTGGTACCTGACAACCATGCCTTCATCTGGTCCCGTACCGAGATCGACCCGAAGTTGCTGGCGCTGTTGTCCGACCCGCAATGGCAGCCTTACCTCGTGTTTCCGGGGGAGTACGTCGAACCTGAACGCGTGACAAACACTGTTGACGTCGATGGCACGAAGCGCCCGCTGTTCATTCTGTTGGATGCGACGTGGACCGAAGCACGGAAGATCTTTCGCAAGAGCCCCTATTTCGACCGACTGCCGATCCTCAGCCTGCTGCCGGAGAAACTCTCCCGCTACCGGTTGCGCCGCTCGACTCGCAGCGAGCATCTGTGCACGGCGGAAGTGGCGGCGCTGTGCCTCGACCTTGCAGGCGATGTAACCGCAGCCTCGGCGCTGGATGCCTACTTCGATGTGTTCAGCCAGCATTACCTCGACGCCAAACATCAGTTGGACATGAACGTTTCGACCCCGGCGCACGCCGAGTTGATGCCCTATGTCCAGCCGGTCATTCCGTTGATGGACTGATTGTTGCGCGTACTGCAATAACCTGTACCGGCCATGCTGCTTGACCACCCCGGCTTCGCTGGGCATGCTTGGCGCCGATTAGGGTGCGGCCTGAATTTGCAACGCGTTTTTTGCGTTGTACGTGCCTTGTCGGTGCGGCTCCGTGGCTGTGCCTTGAGGTGCTTTGGCGAGGTCCGAATGCATCGGGCGTCCCATGAAAAAAAACAGGATCATTTGAAAAATGGCCACATACGAAATCCTGATTGCCGATGACCACCCACTTTTTCGTAGTGCCTTGCACCAAGCGCTGACCCTGGGTCTTGGCCCGGATGTCCGTCTGGTGGAAGTGGCGAGCATCGCCGAACTGGAAGTGCGCCTGACGGAAAAATCCGATTGGGATCTGGTGCTACTGGACCTGAACATGCCGGGAGCCTACGGTTTTTCCGGACTGGTCCTGCTGCGCGGTCAGTATCCGCAGATTCCGGTGGTCATGGTTTCGGCCCAGGAAGAGCCGACCATCATGGTCAAGTCTCGTGAATTCGGCGCCAGTGGCTTCATTCCCAAATCCAGCGACTTGAGTGTGATCCAGAAAGCCGTGCGTGCGGTCCTCGATGGCGATGTGTTCTGGCCGCCGCAGGCGTTCGAAGCGGTCAGCGTCTCGCAAGAGGCCAAGGCGGCCAGCGAAGGTCTTGCCAGCCTGACGCCGCAGCAATTCCGGGTGCTGACCATGGTCTGCGAAGGCTTGCTCAATAAGCAGATCGCCTACGAGCTGAGTGTTTCCGAGGCGACGATCAAGGCGCACGTGACCGCGATTTTCCGTAAACTGAATGTGCGGACCCGGACCCAGGCCGCGCTGCTCTTGCAACAACTTGAGTCAATTTCCAGCCATTAAAGGCTGGCGACTTCACGCTTTTTTGACTTTGGTTGATCTAGCTTCCCCACTTCTTTTTTGTCAGTTGCCTACTCTATGTCACCTTTCAAAGGCCAGACCGGCCTGAAACGCATTCTCAATGCCTCCGGTTATTCGCTGGACGGCCTGCGCGCAGCCTTCACCGGTGAAGCCGCCTTTCGGCAATTGGTATTGCTCAACGTCATCCTGATTCCCCTTTCGTTCTTCCTGAATGTCAGCCGGGTCGAACGGGCGTTGTTGATCGCGGTATGCCTGTTGGCGTTGATCGTCGAGTTGCTCAACTCGGCAGTGGAAGCGGCCATCGACCGCATTTCCCTTGAACTGCACCCGCTGTCCAAGAATGCCAAGGACATGGGCAGTGCCGCCCAGTTCGTGGCGCTGAGCATGATTGCCCTGGTGTGGGCGGTGATTCTGCTCTAAGCGATCGTCGGCAGCACGATCTCGTCGCTGCGCTGGACCCCTGCGGTGAAAGCGCGGCACAGTTCGAGGAACTCGCGCATCGCCGAGGTCTGATATTTCTGTTTATGCCAGATGAAATAAAACTGTCGCGCCAGATCCAGATCCGGCGTCTCGACAGGCACCAGGCTGCCGCGGCGGAATGCGTCGCGCAAAGCCAGCCTGGAAATGCAGCCAATCCCCAAACCTGACTCCACCGCGCGCTTGATCGCTTCGGTGTGCTCGAGCTCCAGGCGAATGTTTAACGAAGTGCGGTGATGGCGCATGGCTTGATCGAAGGTCAACCGCGTGCCTGAGCCTTGTTCGCGCAAGATCCAGGCTTCGTGACTCAACTCGTCCATGGTCGCCGTGCCACGTTTGGCCAACGGATGCTGAGGGGCGCAAAACACCACCAACTCGTCCTCGACCCAGCTTTGCACTTCGATGTCCGGGTGACTGCAGTCGCCTTCGATTAGACCCAGATCAATTTCATAGTGGGCCACTTGTTGCACGATATTGGCAGTGTTCTGCACGTGCAGCTTCACCTGGCTTTCCGGATGGCGTTGCATGAAGCTGCCGATCAGCAGGGTGGCCAGGTAATTGCCGATGGTCAGGGTCGCGCCCACGGCCAGTGAGCCGAAGCCGGACTTGCCATTGAGCAGGTCTTCGATTTCCTTGGCCTGGTCCAGTAAGGCCACAGCCTGGGGCAGCAGCTGTTTGCCGAGCGCGTTGAGGCTCAACCGTTTGCCGGCGCGGTCGAACAACTGGCAGCTGCACTGGCGCTCCAGCTCGGTGATCGAGGTGCTCGCCGCCGATTGTGAGAGGTTGAGCAGACCCGCAGCACGGGATACGCTTTCCTGCTGGGCGACGGCGACGAATACTTGAAGTTGACGGAGAGTAAATCGCATATCGATATAACCGATAACCCTTATCTTAATAATCCATTTAACAGATATTGTCTCTGCCTTTAGAATGCGATGCAATTGCGCAGAGTTGGCTTTCTTTGCAGAGCACACCGAGCACGCGCAGATAAATCTCCAGGAGTCCCACGTACATGAGCAACATGAACCACGAGCGTGTCCTCAGTGTTCACCACTGGAACGACACTCTGTTCAGCTTCAAGTGCACCCGTGATCCGGGCCTGCGCTTCGAGAACGGTCAGTTCGTGATGATCGGCCTGCAACAGCCCAACGGCCGCCCGCTTATGCGCGCTTACTCGATTGCCAGCCCGAACTGGGAAGAGCATCTCGAGTTCTTCAGCATCAAGGTGCCTGATGGTCCGCTGACTTCGCAGTTGCAGCATCTGAAGGAAGGCGACGAGATCATCATCAGCAAAAAGCCTACCGGCACGCTGGTACTGGATGACTTGAAGCCTGGCAAACATTTGTACCTGCTCAGCACCGGTACCGGTCTGGCGCCGTTCATGAGCGTCATCCAGGACCCGGAAACCTACGAGCGTTTCGAAAAAGTGATCCTGTGCCACGGCGTGCGTTACGTCAACGAAGTCGCTTACCGCGAGTTCATCACCGAGCACCTGCCGCAGAACGAATTCTTTGGCGAAGCATTGCGTGACAAGTTGATCTACTACCCGACCGTGACCCGCGAGCCGTTCGAGAACGAAGGTCGCCTGACCGACCTGATGCGCAGCGGCAAGCTGTTCAGCGATATCGGCCTGCCACCGATCAACCCGCAGGACGACCGCGCCATGCTGTGCGGCAGCCCGAGCATGCTCGACGAGACCAGCGAAGTGCTGAACAGCTTCGGCCTGAAGGTTTCGCCGCGGATGCGCGAGCCGGGTGATTACCTGATCGAGCGTGCGTTTGTAGAGAAATAAGCAGCTGTAACTGCTTGCTGCTTTACCTGTGGGAGCGAGCTTGCTCGCGATGGCGGTGTGACAGTCAACTTCAACATTGACTGATACACCGCCATCGCGAGCAAGCTCGCTCCCACAGTCGTGTGTGGGGCTCAGATGTTTGCCGGGATGACTTCGAGGACGCGGATCAGATCAGGTGTGGGGTAATGCCAACGCACATCCAGATCCCAGAACTGCGCGCCGTATTCCCGCTCCGGTGCAGGCGTTTGATAGGCCGGGCGCGGATCCTGCGCCAGGCATTGCTCGATCAGCTCAACCAAGGGCTCTGCAAGGCGCCGGGCGTGTCCGTGAGCCTGTTGCAGCGCTGCATCCGTCCACTGCACGGGAATCAGCTGCGGCGCAGCGCTGGCGATGCTGTTGGAGGCTGTGTCGATGATATCGGCGTAGGGCACGTAGGGTTTGATATCGAGTATCGGCGTGCCATCCAGCAGATCGATGCCCGAGATCCACAAGCGGTTGGCTTCGACCTTGTCCAGTTTCACCACTGACTGCCCGATGCCATTGGGGCGGTGGGTGGCGCGGGTGGCGAACACGCCCATGGATTTGTTGCCGCCCAGACGAGGAGGGCGGACCTTCAGGCGAGGCTTTTCTTCCAGGGCCTGGTGGAACAGGAACAACAGCCATACATGGCTGACCTGCTCCAGGCCCTGTACGGCGTCCCCTTGATCGAACGGTGCCACCAGTTCCAGCACGCCACGGGCGGCCGGGGCCAGTTGCGGCTGACGCGGAATGGCGAACTTCTCCTTGAAGCAGGAGCGCACGAAGCCGATGGGGGAAACGCTGTAGGTCATGGTTTGGGGTCGAGGTGGATTCAGGTAGGGCATGATGCCGCAAAGATCAAAAGATCGCAGCCTGCGGCAGCTCCTGCAGAGGAATTCGTTCGGCGTAGGAGCTGCCGCAGGCTGCGATCTTTTAAAGACTGAACCCGCCATCCAGGGGAATGATATTCCCTGTCATGTAGACCCCCTGCGGTACTCGCGGGTATAGACCTGTCTTTCGTTCATGGAACCTCCAAGTTGGCGAAATCATATCGCCCTTAAGAGGTGTCCGGAATTATTAGGCCAGTTCAGTAGCAATCAGTCTGGAGGTTTATTGCGGGCGAACGCGCAGGGTCAGGCCCTTGAGGAAGTTTCGCAGCAGCTGGTCGCCGCACGGGCGATAGTTGGTGTGGCCGAACTTGCGAAACAGTGCGCTCAGCTCGGGCTTGGACACCGGGAACTCGGCGGCCTTGAGGATCGCGTGCATGTCGTCTTCTTTCAGCTCGAACGCCACCCGCAGCTTTTTCAGGATGATGTTGTTGGTCACCGGCACTTCGATCGGCTGTGGTGGACGGCTTTCGTCCTTGCCACGCTTGAAGATCACCAGACCGTCGAGGAAGTGCGCCATGACTTCGTCCGGGCAGCGTACGAAACCTTCCTCGTCTTCCTCTTTCTTGTCGAGATACGTCACCAGGTCTGCCAGGGGCACGTTCAGGCCGCCGAGCTTGATAATCTCGATGACTTTCTTGTCGCTGATGTCGAGCATGTAGCGCACGCTGCGCAGTACGTCGTTATGAATCATGTGTGCAGTCCTGATAATTCGGCTATGGGCGCCGCCGAAAACAGCAGCGCCGAAAGGTATGGTGGCGCGGGGCGCCTTAGAACTTCTCTTTGCCGGACAGGTAGCGCCATTGCCCCACGGGCACTTTGCCGATGGACACGCCACCGATGCGGATGCGGCGGATGGCGATGACCTTCAGGCCGACGGCTTGGCACAGCTGGGCGATGATGCCCGGTTGCGGGTTCTTCATGGCAAAGCGCAGGCGGTTTTCGTTCTGCCAGCTGGCCTTGACCGCCGGCAGCTCCTTGCCCTTGTAGGTCAGGCCGTGGTTCAGACGGTTGAGGCCGTGAGCCACCATCTCGCCTTCAACCTCGACCACATACTCCTGCTCGATCTTGCTGGCGTCGGCGGTGAGTTTGCGCAGGATTTTCCAGTCCTGGGTGAACACCAGCAGACCGCTGGCGTTGGCCTGCAGGTCGGTGCTGGCGGTCAGGCGCAGGAAGTGCCCGCGCAACGGGCGCTTGCCGTAGCGGTGTTCTTCGCTCAGGGTCTCGGCGCCGAGGGTGGCCATGGCGGTGTCTGCATCCATGCCGGCGGGCACATTGAGCAGCAGGGTCACCGGTTCCGGAGCGGTGGCCTTGGCCTCTGGATCAAGCTCGACTTTCTGGGTGTCGACCTTGAATTGCGGCTCGTCGATGACCACACCGTCGACGGTGACCCAGCCGCCCTCGATGAACAGCTCAGCCTCCCGACGGGAACAGCCGACGAGTTCGATGAGGCGTTTGGAGAGACGAATCGGGTCAGTCATGTCAGGGCCGTAACAAAAAGGGGGTGGGCATTGTACCTGCCTGGCGCCGGTTAATCCCGGTTCCATTTTGGTAATGCTTTTTTTGTAGGAGTGAGCCTGCTCGCGATGGCGGAGTGTCAGGCAATGAATTTTTAAGCTTCTCTACCGCTATCGCGAGCAGGCTCACTCCTACATTGGTTTCGTATGGTGTCAGCCATTGCGCGTCAATTGTTGCGGCTGACGCAAACGCATGTGCAGCAACGGATACGGCTGGCCCATGCCATCGACTTCCGAGCGACCGATCACTTCGAAGCCCTGCTTGAAGTAAAACCCCAGTGCCTGAGGGTTCTGTTCGTTGACGTCCAGTTCGTAGGCGTTCAGGTGTTCCAGGGCATAGCGCAGCAATTTCTTGCCCAGGCCCTGGCCGCGATGGTCGGGGTCGATGAAGAGCATTTCGATCTTGCCGGCCGCGACGCCGGCGAACCCGGTGATGCGTTGGTTCGAATCTTTGGTGCAGATCAGCATCACCGAGTCGAGGTAGCGGGTCAGCACCAGGTTTTTCAGCAGTTTGATGTAGCTGTCCGGCAGAAAGTCGTGGGTAGCGCGTACCGAGGCCTCCCAGACCCGGGTCAGTTCTTCGTAGTCGCCGAGTTTCGGCGTGTGGATGACCGAATGCTGACGCATGCCCGTCTGCCCCTTATGCGTGAGTGATGTGAGTCCGTTCAATCTCAAACGATAGCCGTAAAAAAGCCCCGCATCTCGTCAAGAGAGCGGGGCTCTGCGTATTTTATGCGTTTAGATCTGTTCCGCCCACAGATCGTATTCATCGGCGTCGGTCACTTTGCACCAGACCTTGTCGCCCGGCTTGAGGTTGCTGCCGTTGTCGATGAATACGTTGCCGTCGATTTCCGGGGCGTCGAAGAAGCAGCGGCCCACCGCGCCTTGCTCGTCGACTTCATCGACCAGCACTTCGATCTCGCGGCCGATGCGCATTTGCAGGCGTGCCGAGCTGATGGCCTGCTGGTGCGCCATGAAGCGCTCCCAACGGTCCTGCTTGACGTCGTCCGGGACGACTTCCAGGTCCAGGTCATTGGCCGGTGCGCCTTCTACCGGCGAGTACTGGAAGCAGCCGACACGGTCGAGCTGGGCTTCGGTCAGCCAGTTCAGCAGGTACTGGAAGTCTTCTTCGGTTTCGCCCGGGAAGCCGACGATGAAGGTCGAACGAATGATCAGGTCCGGACAGATTTCGCGCCAGTTCTTGATCCGTGCCAGGGTCTTGTCTTCGAAGGCCGGGCGTTTCATCGACTTGAGCACTTTCGGGCTGGCGTGCTGGAACGGGATGTCCAGGTACGGCAGGATCTTGCCGGCGGCCATCAGCGGGATCAGCTCGTCAACGTGCGGGTACGGGTAAACGTAGTGCAGGCGCACCCAGACGCCGAGGGTGCCGAGGGCTTCGCAGAGTTCGGTCATGCGGGTTTTCACCGGCGCGCCGTTCCAGAAACCGGTGCGGTATTTCACGTCGACGCCATAGGCGCTGGTGTCCTGGGAGATCACCAGCAGTTCCTTGACGCCGGACTTGACCAGGCGCTGGGCCTCGTCGAGCACGTCACCGACGGGACGGCTGACTAGCTTGCCACGCATGGACGGGATGATGCAGAAGCTGCAGCTGTGGTTGCAGCCTTCGGAGATCTTCAGGTAGGCGTAGTGGCGCGGGGTCAGCTTGATGCCTTGCGGCGGCACCAGGTCGATCAGCGGGTTGTGGTCCTGGCGCGGCGGCACGACTTCGTGCACGGCGTTGACCACTTGCTCGTACTGCTGCGGACCGGTCACGGCCAGCACGCTCGGATGTACGTTGCGGATGTTGCCTTCTTCGACGCCCATGCAGCCGGTCACGATGACCTTGCCGTTTTCCTTGATGGCTTCGCCGATCACTTCCAGGGACTCGGCCTTGGCCGAATCGATGAAGCCGCAGGTATTGACCACCACGACATCGGCGTCCTGATAGGTGGACACGACGTCATAGCCTTCCATGCGCAGCTGGGTAAGGATGCGCTCGGAGTCGACCAGTGCTTTGGGGCAACCCAGGGATACGAAGCCAACCTTTGGATTGGCCGGCGCAGGAGTGGTGGACATGTCTAACCTCGGTATTTTGTGACGCCGCTTGCCGGGCAGGGCAAAACCGACGGACGGGCGCTTGAACGGCGCCTCTGATCAAAAAGTGCGCAATTCTAGCGATGAGTCGTTCACTTGACCAGCTTTATGCAGGGAAATACGACGAGTGCTGCGCTATGCTTCGCGCCGTTACGCTTTACTGATTTTTTATAGTCAACAAAACGTCTGTAACGTGAAGTAAAACAGCGCATGCTGCACGACAAAGCATAGTGCTTCTTTCAAAGAAGCCCGGGTCTGAGAAGTAGGAGTGGTGGATGGGTCAGGCAAGTAGTCAGGCTGCAGGTGCCGAACATTCGGCGGTGAAGCCGATCGGCATGCTGGTCGCGGCAGTCGGGGTGGTTTATGGCGATATCGGCACCAGTCCGTTGTACACCCTCAAGGAAGTGTTTTCCGGAGGCTATGGCGTGCCGGTCAACCATGACGGGGTGCTGGGGATTCTGGCACTCATTTTCTGGTCGCTGATCTGGGTCGTGTCGATCAAGTACATGATGTTCGTGCTGCGCGCCGACAACCAGGGCGAAGGCGGGATCATGGCCTTGACCGCACTGGCCCGGCGGGCGGCGGCGGGGCACGCGAAATTGCGCATGTTGCTGGTGGTTTGCGGGCTGATCGGCGCGGCGTTGTTTTATGGCGACAGCATGATTACCCCGGCGATCTCCGTGCTGTCGGCGATTGAAGGCCTGGGGCTGGCCTTCGAAGGCATCGACCATTGGGTGGTGCCGCTGTCGCTGGTAGTGCTGGTCGCGCTGTTTTTGATCCAGCGTCACGGTACGGCGCGCATCGGCATTCTGTTCGGGCCGATCATGGTCACCTGGTTCCTCGTGCTGGGGGCACTGGGCGTCTATGGCATCAGCCAGCATCCGGAAGTTCTGCATGCGATGAACCCTGTATGGGGCGTACGTTTCTTCGTGGTCCATCCGGGCATGGGCCTGTCGATTCTCGGTGCTGTGGTGCTCGCACTGACCGGTGCCGAAGCACTGTACGCGGACATGGGCCACTTCGGCCGCAAGCCGATCGCTCGTGCCTGGTTCATCCTCGTGCTGCCAGCGTTGGTGCTGAACTATTTTGGTCAGGGTGCCTTGCTGCTAGGCGACCCGGAGGCGGCCCGCAACCCGTTCTACCTGCTGGCACCGAGTTGGGCATTGCTCCCGCTGGTCGGGCTGTCGACACTGGCCACGGTGATTGCCTCGCAAGCGGTAATTTCCGGTGCGTTCTCCCTGACTCGTCAGGCGATCCAGCTCGGTTACATTCCGCGCATGCACATCCAGCACACCTCCAGTGCCGAACAGGGCCAGATCTACATCGGCGCGGTGAACTGGGCGCTGATGGTCGGCGTGGTGCTGTTGGTGCTGGGTTTCGAATCCTCCGGTGCCCTGGCCTCGGCCTACGGTGTGGCGGTGACCGGGACCATGCTGATGACCAGCATTCTGGTGTCCGCGGTGATCCTGTTGCTGTGGAAGTGGCCACCGGTCCTTGTGGTGCCGATCCTGTTGGGTTTCCTGTTGGTAGACGGTGTGTACTTCGCCGCCAACGTGCCGAAAATCGTTCAAGGTGGTGCATTCCCGGTCATCGCCGGCTTCGCGCTGTTTGTGCTGATGACCACCTGGAAGCGCGGCAAGCAGTTGCTGGTCGAGCGTATCGATGAAGGTGGATTGCCACTGCCGATCTTCATCAGCAGCATTGCCGTACAACCACCCCATCGTGTTCAGGGCACTGCTGTGTTCCTGACGGCACGACCGGATGCCGTGCCCCACGCGCTATTGCACAACCTGCTGCACAACCAGGTGCTGCACGAGCGAGTGGTGCTGCTGACGGTGGTGTACGAAGACATCCCGCGGGTGCCGTCAACACGACGGTTCGAGGTCGATGCCTACGGCGAAGGTTTCTACCGGGTGATTCTGCACTTCGGCTTTACCGACGAGCCGGACGTACCGAAGGCGTTGAAACTGTGTCATCTCGAAGAACTGGATTTCAGCCCGATGCGCACCACCTACTTCCTGAGCCGCGAAACGGTCATTGCCTCCAAGCTCGAAGGCATGTCGCGCTGGCGTGAGGCGCTGTTTGCCTTCATGTTGCAGAACGCCAACGGCAACTTGCGTTTCTTCAATCTGCCGCTGAACCGGGTGATTGAGCTGGGGACGCAGGTGGAGATGTAAGCGACCCATAAAAAGCCCCCGTTGCCGCAAGGCAGCGGGGGCTTTTTGATGGGAGAGTGCAAAGTCTTAACGGTGTGATGGCCCTTGTGGGAGCGAGCTTGCTCGCGATAGCGGTCTATCAGGCAACATCACTGTTGAATGTGACGCCGCCATCGCGAGCAAGCTCGCTCCCACAGGGGGGGCTGTGTTGATTTGCCGAATGTAAAAAGCCCCCGCTACCGTGAAGTAGCGAGGGCTCTTGTTCAGCGGGGCCGGATCATTCCTGAACAGCTGCTTCCTTCGCCTGACGTTTCTCGATCACATCCACCAGTCGCTGTGCCAGCGCCGGGTAGTTCTCGTCGAAGTGGTGGCCGCCAGGCAGCTTGATGGCTTCGCCCACCGCTGTCTTGTCGGTGCAGCCGCTTTCGTCGGTTTCTTCTTCACCGTAGATGCACACCACTTTGGCGGCTGGCAGCTTGGCCATTTCCGGGCCGGTGGCGGCTTCTTTGCCGGCGTTGCCGAGCCAGCCTTCGACTTCGATCTCGAAGCTGCCGGTACGGGCGAATGCCAGCAGGATGATCGCGTCGACGCGTTGCTGCTCCGATTCGGCCAGACGGTTGTAGATCGCTGGCAGAACATCTGCGCCGAACGAGTAACCGGTCAGGATGAAGCGCTTGGTGCCCCATTTCTGTCGGTAGTGTTGCATCAGTTCCGCCAGGTCCAGTGCGCTTTGCTCCGGGCTCTTGTGCTGCCAGTAGTAGCGCAGGGTGTCGATGCCGACCACCGGGTAGCCGATCTTGGCCATCTCGCCCGCGACGTCGCGGTCGAGGTCGCGCCAGCCGCCATCACCCGACAGGAACAGGGTGACGGTGTCCCTGGCCTGGCCTGCCGGCACTTCGACCACCGGGATTTGCAGGCCACCAGCGGCCTTGTCACCACCGACGAGGATCTTGCGCAGCTCGTTGTTCAGCACTTGTGGCAGGTTGATGTCGTAGTCGCTGATGCTGGTTTCGGCGTTCGGTTGATCGCGCACGAAGCCGGCGCTGGTGTCGTCCGGGTTGTCGTTCCAGGCCACCAGCCAGTGGCCGTGGGCCGCGCTTTTCGGCAGCAGGTGCGTGCAGCCAGGCTTTTCCAGGGCCAGGTCGACCGAAACGGCCTGAGCCTTGTCGTTCTTCTGCTCGGACAACCAGCGCCAGGCCAGCACGGCACCCGGGCCGATACCGCTGACCAGGGTCGCCGGGCCTTTCAGCTCTCTCAGGCCCGATTGCAGGGCACGGCTTTGCAGCAGGCAGTCCTTGGGCAGGATCACCTGGACAATCTGCGCCGAGCCGCTGCGGCTCAGGGTCATCAATTGCTTGTCGCTGAGTTTCTGGTCTTCGTTGACCGCTACCAGCACCTGGGCGCGCGGCGTGGTGCCGGGGATGACGCGGGTCATCGCCGCACCATCGGCCGGGGTCAGCAATTGGAGGGTCGGTTCCGGTGCCGGGCGTTTCAGGTACCAGTAACCGCCACCGAGAACCAGAGCCACTATCACCAGTGTGCCCAATACATACCGCAAGGAGCGTTGAATCATCAGCGTTTCACCAATCCGGTCAAGCCGCCCGCGATCAGGGCGGCAGTGTCGGCCAGCGCAACCAGCGGATCGAGTCCGGCGGGCACGGCCATATAACGGGGTTCCCAATCAGGCTGGAACTTGTCTTTGAAGCGGCGCAAGCCTTGGAAGTTGTACAGCTGCTCACCACGGCGGAATACCATCGAGCCCAGACGCTGGGTCAATGGCGCGCCGCGACGGGGTTGCAACCCCGACAACGGCACCATGCCCAGGCTGAAACGCGCGTACCCATGGTTTTTATAATGTTGAATCAGGCCGACCATCATGAATTCCATGGTCAGCTTGGGGGCATCCGGGTGCGCGCGCATCAGGTCGAGGCTGGCCAGGTCATGGCCGTAGGTCTCGAGCAGGTTGGCGAACGCTACCGGGCGTCCTTCGAAACGAATCACTGCGATGCGGAAATGCTTGAGGTAGTCATTGCTGAAGCGGCCGAGAGAGAAGCCTTTCTCGCGCACGTTCTTGCCGGTCAGCCAGGCATCGGAAATCACCTTGAGCTCATCCATCGGCGCCTGGCCTGGCTCGAAGATTTCCAGCGACAGACCATCGCGGGTGCCTCGGTTCCAGGTGTAGCGCAGGTCCTTCATCTCTTTGCCCTTGGCTTCGAGATCAAAACGCTTGAGGTCGACCCGGGCTTCTTCGCCGAGCTTGATCGCGGTCAGGCCGATGTCCATGTAGTACGGCAGGTTCTCTGCGCGCACTTGATAGAACACGGGACGGGCGTGGTGGATGTCGCACAGGTCGCGGAACTGCCAGATCATTTCCGCCCGTTGCTGGCCGGGGCCGATCGGGTCATACAACGCCACCAGGCTGCGGCCACGGCGGGCGTACATCAGGAAGGCTTCGTCGTTGGGGTGAAACAGCAGCGCCTTGTCACCGGTCAGGGCCAGGCCGCCATCCGGTTGGGCCGAAGCCATGAGGACTTTGCTGGCGCGCTCCAGTTCGTCGGGCGTCGGCAGGTGGATCACCGGACGCGCGGTACGCAGCAGCCAGGTCAGCGACACCACCACCAACAGCACGGCAGCCCCGAGCAGCGAACGCAGGCCGCGAGGGGCGTCGGCGTCCAGAGTGAACTGCCACCAGAGCTGGTGGCTGTACGGAACGTCCTGATAGGCGAACAACAGCAACCAGATCGACGCACCGAGCACGCACAGGCTGGCCACCAGGTACAACGGCGAGAACGGTACTTCGGTCAGGCGGCTGGGGCGATAGAACGAGCGGCGGAACACCCCGAGCAGGCTCGCCGTCAGCACCAACAGGCTGGCTTCCTCCCAGTCGAAGCCTTTGAGCAGCGAGAGCAGGGCGCCGACCAGCAACAGAATGGTGGTCAGCATCCACGCAGCCGACAGCCGGCGACGCAGCCCCTGGGCCAGCAACAGGCAAAGAACGCCGACCAGGCTGGCACCAAAGTGCGAAGCATCGACCAGTCGATGGGGGATCAGAAAACCGATGTGTTCCAGGCGGGTGTCGATTTCCGGGGTGGCGCCGGAGAACAACAGGACTACACCGGACAGGAATACCAGCACCGCCAGTATCGGAGCCGCCAGGCCTGAGGCCGCGCGCAACGTCTGGCGTGTCTGGAACAGGCGCTGACCTTCGTTGATCAGCAACAGCAGGCAGGCCACCAGCAAGGGCAGGACCACGTAGATCAAGCGATAGAGCAGCAGGGCGGCCGCCAGTGGCGCAGCACCGAGGGTGTCGGAAAACGCCGCCAGCAAAATCGCCTCGAACACCCCGACACCACCCGGCACATGGCTGAGCACGCCGGCGGCCAGCGCCAGCAGGTAAACCAGCAGGAACGCACCGAAGGGCGGTGTTTCCGGCAGCAGCAGATAGAGCACGGTCGCAGCGGCTGCTACGTCGAGGGCTGTGATGATCAATTGCAGGAACGTCAGGCGGCGCCCAGGCAGGCGCAAGGTGCGGCGGCCGACCTTGACCAGCAGGTTGTCCGGGTAAGGCTGTTCCGGCAGCCGTCGACGGTAGATACCAATGGCCAGCACTGAAAACAGTACGAGCACGGCGCTCGCCACTACGCCCAGCAATGTCTCGGAGAGACCCAGGGCGGTGGACGCCGCCGGCAGGTCACTGAGCGTCGCCAGGGCGGCCAGCGGCGGCAGGGCGCAACCCAGCGAGAGGCTGGCGAACAATGTCATGCGGGCGACTTCAGCCGCTCCCAGGCCATGACGGGCATAGAGGCGATAGCGAACCGAACCGCCCGACAACATTGAAAGACCGATGGCGTTACCAATGGCGAAGGCCGTGAACCCCCCCAGCGCCAACTCGCGCGGTGCCAGGCTCACTCCGGCATAGCGGCTGGCCGACCATTCGTAGCCGAGCAGAATGATGAAGCCCACCACGGTTGCGCCCAGTGCGCCCATCAAGGCAGGTTTGGGGACTTCGAGGATCGAATCGTGCAGCGCGTAAAGATCGAGTTCGCTCAACAGGTGGCGACAGGCAATCAGCGCGATCGCGAACAACAGCAGGGTGACCGCCAGGCCAATGGGTTGACGGTATTTGCTCAAACGATCGAGCAGGCGCAGACGTTCAGCCTTGATCGGTTGTGTCGCTGTGACAGTGTCTTGTGAATCAGACGAGTTGGCGCGCATCAATCACCTCTTGGATTGTGCGCGACAGGATGGGGGTATCCAGCCAAGTTACCAATCCCTGCAGAAAAAAATAATCACAAATATTAACGCCTATCACCGGGCAGCGGGGACGGCGCGTCATCAGTCGTGAAGGCTTCAGCCTGCGATAGAGCATAGTCTGAACCCGGCGTATGGGTGCCCCCCAAACGGCTTGCTTCACAGTGACAGGTCATTGTTGCGAAAGGACTTTTTCAACAGATACAAAAAAGGCCACTCTTTCGAGTAGCCTTTTTTGATGTTTGGTTGCGGGAGCCGGATTTGAACCGACGACCTTCGGGTTATGAGCCCGACGAGCTACCAGACTGCTCCATCCCGCGTCTGTGTGGCGGCATTCTATAGAGTAATGCCGGGGTGTCAACCGTTAATCCTGAATCAGGTCAAATAAACGTTGAATCGCGGCAAACGGTCGCGGCGATGGCCTAAGTTTCGGAATCAGAAAGATTTCCGGTTTCTGCTTGATCCAGTTGGGATAGCTGGTTTTGGTGCTCGGCGCTACAAAACAAGCGCACACAAAAAAGGCCACTCTTTCGAGTAGCCTTTTTTGATATTTGGTTGCGGGAGCCGGATTTGAACCGACGACCTTCGGGTTATGAGCCCGACGAGCTACCAGACTGCTCCATCCCGCGTCTGTGTGGCTCATTCTATAGAGATGCGCTCGGGTGTCAACCTCAAATTCCGATAAAACCTCTTCCTGTTCAATCGGTTAGCGTTCAAAAGGGGAGGTCGGCCGGTCTGTGAGGCAGGCAGGACAAGGCCTGCGCGTCTATTGAAAGTAATTTTTCGATTGAAAAAATAAATTCACAATCGACTCTTCCTACGATTGGAAAAGAACATTCAGACTACTGGTGCTATATACAGGTGTCGGTGAGATACTGCATATCCGTCATACCAAGACGCCTTTTCCTTGCCATGAACACTGCTTTGCCATGACTCAGCGAAAGATCATCCACGTCGATTGTGACTGTTTCTACGCCGCCATTGAGATGCGTGACGACCCACGCCTGGCCGGTAAACCACTGGCGGTAGGTGGGGCGGCGGACCGGCGCGGGGTGATCGCCACCTGCAATTATGAGGCGCGAGCGTACGGGGTGCGTTCGGCGATGTCTTCCGGGCATGCCCTGAAGCTGTGCCCGGACCTGACCATCGTCAAGCCACGCATGGACGCCTATAGAGAAGCATCCAGGGAAATCCACACGATCTTTCGCGATTACACCGAGATCATCGAGCCGCTCTCGCTCGATGAGGCGTACCTCGATGTGTCGGACAGTGCGCATTTCGGTGGTAGCGCAACGCGCATCGCCCAGGACATCCGGCGCCGGGTCTCCAATCAGTTGCATATCACCGTGTCGGCGGGTGTGGCGCCGAACAAGTTTCTGGCCAAGATCGCCAGTGACTGGAAAAAGCCCAACGGCCTGTTCGTCATCACGCCGGACCAGGTCGAGGATTTTGTCAGTGGCTTGCCGGTGAGCAAGCTGCACGGGGTCGGCAAAGTCACCGCTGACAAGCTCGGCAAGCTGGGGATCACCGATTGCCTGCAATTGCGCGAATGGGACAAGTTGGCGCTGGTGCGTGAATTCGGCAGCTTTGGCGAGCGACTCTGGAGCCTGGCCCGTGGGATTGATGACCGCGTGGTGCATAACGACAGTCGTCGTCAGTCGATCAGTGTTGAAAATACCTACGACGTTGATCTGCCGGACCTGAAGAGTTGCCTGGACAAGTTGCCCGAGCTGTTGGAGGCCCTGGCTGGCCGCATGGCGCGAATTGACAGCAGCTATCGTCCGGGCAAGCCATTCGTCAAAGTGAAGTTCCACGACTTCACCCAGACGACATTGGAGCAGGCCGGGGCAGGGCGGGATCTGGGCAGTTATCAGTTGATGTTGACCCAAGCCTTCAATCGCGGCGGTAAACCCGTGCGGTTGTTGGGCGTCGGCGTGCGGCTGGAGGACTTGCGGGGCGGGTTCGAGCAGATGGAGTTGTTTGAGCGATAGCGGAAGATGGAGGTTTGGTGGTGAATGTCAGGCCGCCTTCGTCGGATCGCCGCCCGGAGCCGGCTCGCTCCCACATTGGATTTGTGAACACCTGAAATCCTATGTGGGGGCGAGCCGGCTCGCGAATGCTTCTGGCTTTTTAGTTCAGCCCCGGATTCGCCACCAGTCTCTCCCCGTTGCGGGCCAGTGACTTGAGGAATTCGGTCTGCAATTCAGGATCATTGCGCGTCAGTTCGATCAGGCTCTGTTCCAGCTCACTGGCTTCCTCTTCAAGACCCAGCTCCGACAGGCGTTTGACCCGGTGGACCCATTGGCTGACTTCGTCACCTTCGAGGTCGTCATAAATCAACCCGTGGGCCTCATAGAGCTTGCTGCGCAAGTTGCTGCTGATGACCAGGGTGGAATCGTTGTGCACGTTGCCCTGTGCATCCTCAACACGAATCAGCAAGCGGCTCAGATGATTGATGTCATGTTCGGCGAACGGGTTGTCCAACAGATTCAGGCGTAACACGCCGTTTTTGTCGGTGGTCAGCTCGAAGGTTTCCTTGCCGGCCTTGACCTCGACCGGGCGCTCGCTCCAGGGCAGGCTTGAATATTCCGTACGCTTGTCGCGCTGGACTTCATCAATGCCGGCCAGGTTCTGCTGCGCGCGACCGTGGGACTGCACGTTCATGAACGGGTTGAGCCCGGCGAAACCGTAGCTCAGCCAATCCTTGGTCACGCTGTCCGGCAGATTGCCGAGGGCGAACACATTGACCACATTGGCACCGACACCCGCCACCACGGCCACCGCGCCCAGCGGGATTTCGTAAATCTCCCGCCAGGGTTGGTACGGCGTATAGCGGTCGTAGTGACGCGTGACTTCGTACTCGGTGACTTCGAAAGTCTTCTGCTCGTGAATTTTCACCCGCCGTTGCGGCAGCTCAAGCACCTTGGGCTCACCGACATCGATCTGCAGGCTGTGATCGAGCAGTTTGCGCTCGACACGTTCCTCTTGCTCGCTGCGTTGTGACATGTGGTTGGCACAGCCGCTGACCAGCAGGGTGCCGCACAAGGCGGCACCACCGAGGCCTAAGGTGTTTCGCTTGAACATGACGCCTCTATGTCTGGTATCAGCGGCGGATGCGGGCCTGAAGGAACGACAGTACGTCGTCGACCGGCAGCGCTTGCGCGTCGGCCTCGGTGCGGCTCTTGTATTCCAGGTTGCCTTCGGCCAGGCCGCGGTCGCTGACCACGATCCGGTGTGGAATGCCGATCAGTTCCATGTCCGCGAACTTGATGCCCGGGCTGGTTTTCTTGTCGCGGTCGTCGAGCAGCACTTCGAAGCCGGCAGCGGTGAGTTGCGCGTACAGCTTGTCGGTGGCTTCACGAACCTGTTCGGTTTCGTAGCGCAGCGGCACCAGGGCGATCTGGAAAGGCGCGAGGGTGTCGCTCCAGATGATCCCGTTTTCGTCGTTGTTCTGCTCGATGGCAGCCGCGACCACGCGGGACACGCCGATGCCGTAGCAGCCCATTTCCAGGGTGACCGGCTTGCCGTTTTCACCCAGCACTTCGCACTTCATCGCCTTGCTGTACTTGTTGCCCAGCTGGAAGATGTGCCCGACTTCGATGCCGCGCTTGATTTCCAGGGTGCCCTTGCCGTCCGGGCTAGGGTCGCCGGCCACAACGTTGCGCAGGTCGGCAACGGTCGGAACAGGCAAGTCGCGCTCCCAGTTCACGCCGAAGTAGTGTTTGTCGTCGATGTTGGCGCCGATGCCGAAGTCGCTCATCAGTTCGACCGAACGGTCGATGATGATCGGCAGCGGCAGGTTCAATGGACCCAGGGAACCGGCACCGGCGCCAATGGCGTCGCGCAGTTCGCTTTCCGAGGCCATGACCAGCGGGCTGGCAACGCCTGGCTGGTTGGCCGCCTTGATTTCGTTCAGCTCATGGTCGCCACGGATGATCAGGGCAATCAGCTTGCCTTTCTCTTCAGCGTGCACCACGAGGGTCTTGATGGTTTTTTCGATTGGCAGGTTGAAGCCTTCGACCAGTTGCGCAATGGTCTTGGCATTCGGCGTGTCGACCAGGCGCAGTTCTTCGCTCGGAGCGGCGCGCGAGGTTTCCCGTGGCACAGCCTCGGCTTTCTCGATGTTCGCCGCGTAGTCCGAACCATTACTGAAAACGATGTCGTCTTCGCCCGATTCGGCCAGAACGTGGAACTCGTGGGAACCGGCGCCGCCGATGGAGCCGTTGTCGGCTTCAACAGGGCGGAACCTCAGGCCCAGACGGGTGAACACGTTGCAGTAGGCCTGGTGCATGCGGTCGTAGGTGACCTGCAGCGAAGGCTGGTCGGCGTGGAACGAGTAGGCGTCCTTCATGATGAATTCGCGGCCGCGCATCAAGCCGAAGCGTGGGCGGATTTCGTCACGGAATTTGGTCTGGATCTGGTACAGGTTGATTGGCAGCTGCTTGTAGCTGCTCAACTCGTTACGCATCAGATCGGTGATGACTTCTTCGTGGGTCGGGCCTGCGCAGAAGTCGCGACCGTGGCGATCCTTGAAGCGCAGCAATTCAGGGCCGTACTCTTCCCAGCGCCCGGATTCCTGCCACAGCTCAGCCGGTTGCGTGCTCGGCATCAACACTTCGAGAGAGCCGGCGGCGTTCATTTCTTCGCGAACGACGGCTTCGACCTTGCGCATTACCCGCAAGCCCATCGGCAGCCAGGTGTACAGGCCCGAGGCGAGTTTGCGGATCATGCCGGCGCGCAGCATCAGCTGGTGGCTGATCACGACCGCGTCGGAAGGCGTTTCTTTTTGTGTGGCGAGCAAAAATTGACTGGTGCGCATGGTTGGCCGTTATCGATTGCTGATGACGAGAAATGACGGAACATTGTACGGGCGAGATCCGCTGGCGTACAGGCGTACGGTCAGTGGTGTGGCAGGAGGGCACAATTCACTCGGCCCTCCGCGATTGTTCCTGCGTAAAGATCCTACGATTCTTCGGCGACCGGGGTCTGCACCGGTTCCGGTGTCGGTGTCGGACCTGCGCGGCGGTTCTCCTGGAACCAGTGCAAGGCGATCAACACCAGGGTCGGGACGCCCAGCAAGGCGGTGATCAGGAAGAAGTTGTGGTAACCGAATTTTTCCACCATGACCCCGGAATAGCCTCCGATCAGACGCGGCAGCAACAGCATGATCGAGCTGAGCAGGGCATATTGGGTGGCGGAGAACTTGAGGTTGGTCAGGCTCGACAGGTAGGCGACGAACGCCGAAGTCGCCAGGCCTGAACTGAAGTTGTCCAGGGAGATGGTCAGCACCAGCATGTTCAGGTTGGGGCCCATGTCGGCGAGCATCAGGAACAGGATGTTGGTCGCCGCGGATGCGACGCCGCCGATGAACAGGATCGGCAGGATGCCGAAACGCACGATCAGCAAGCCGCCCATGCCGGCCCCTACCAGGGTCATGATCAGACCGAAGATTTTGCTGACGCTGGCGATCTGGTCCTTGGTGAAGCCCTGGTCGATGTAGAACACGTTGGCCATCACGCCCATGACCGTATCGGACATCCGATAGGTGGCGATCAAACCGAGTAGCAGCAGCGCTTGCCAGCGGTATCGCAGGATGAAGTCGTTGACCGGCGTGAGCACGGGTGCCAGGCCGCGACGGCCCATGGCCGAGAGGCACAGGGCAGTGAGCGTGATATAGAGGATGGCCCGCAGGAACGCACGGTCTTCGAGCAGCAGGTCGAGCACGCTCACGCCTTCGAACAGTACGCTGGCGAAGTCGGTGTAGTAGAGCTGGGTGAACATGGCCGGCACGGACACCAGCAATATGATCAGCACGAACACCGAGGCCAGTTGATGCGCGAAGCTGTAGCGCCCGGCCTGCAGTTGCGTGCGTAACGGCACGGGAGGTTCGCGCATGAATATGGAAGTCAGCAGTGCCGGGACCATCAGCACCCCGAACAGAATGTAAGTGCCGGCCCAGGCCGAGTGCTTGTAGTTGAAGCCGGTGGAGCCAAAGCCTTCGGCGAAGTACAGCGCGCCTGCAGTCGCCAGCAGTGCAGCGACCCGGTAGCCGGACATGTAGCTGGCGGCCAGGGCAGCCTGACGATTGTCTTCGGCGATTTCCAGGCGATAGGCGTCTACCGCAATATCCTGTGTCGCTGATGCGAAGGCGACGACCACGGCAATGGCGATCAGCCAGGACAAATGCTTTTGCGGATCGCAGAAACCCATCCCGAGCAGGCCAAGGATGACCAGTGTCTGGGACAGCACGAGCCAGGATCGTCGTCGACCGAGTTTGCCAAGCAATGGCAGTCGCCACTGGTCAAGCAACGGCGACCAGACCCATTTGAAGGCATACGCCAGGCCAATCAGGCTTGCATAGCCAATGGTTTCACGCGCTACGCCAGCCTCACGCAGCCAGACTGAAAGCGTCGAAAATACCAGCATGTAGGGCAGGCCGGCGGCGAAACCAAGCAGCAACAGCACGAGTGTCGAAGGGCTGGCATAAGCGGCGAGCGCGGCGCGCCAGGTTTTACGGGGCATGGGCTGGAGTCTGCCTCAACAAATACGGAAACAAAGCGCGCACTCTAACCGCTGTGCTCTACCGGGCGCCAGCCATGGCGCTGAATATCAACACGATTATTCAGGACACTGATGCCCTCCATGCGTAATCGTGCGCGCTGCTCATCGCCCGAAGGGCTGCCGACCGGCAGGCTGATACGCCCGTTTGCACCCAGAACGCGGTGCCAGGGTAATTTGCTGTCGCTCGGCAATTGGCTGAGGGTGCGGCCGACCCAGCGGGCGGCGCGACCCAGTCCTGCAAGCTCGGCCAATTGACCGTAGCTGACGACTTTGCCCTCGGGAACTTGCGCCAGTGTCAGATACAGCGCCGTGCGTCGGATTTGCGCCACACTCTCGGGTTCATCGGTTGGATCGGTCACGTCCGTCATTCCTGAAGAAGTCTGCTTTACCATCTGTAGAGTAAATCCTGTACGGGCGGTTGAGAAATGAACTCAACAGAAATAGTCGGGTCAGTCCTTGTCAGGACATTATTCCTACGGATAATGCCGACCTTTCTCGCAAGCCCGAGCCTGTATTTTGCTTATGTTGTCCAGACCCCTGCTGTGTCTCGCTGTCCTCAGTGCTTCTACTCCCTTGTTAGCCGATACCGTGTGGTTGAAGAACGGTGACAAGCTGAGCGGCAAGATCACGCTGTTCGATGGCGGCAAGCTGCTGATCCAGACCGAGTACGCCGGTGCGGTGGCAATCGACTGGAAGCAGGTCAAGACACTGGACAGCGATCAGGAGTTGCTGGTCAAGCAGGATGCCTACAGTGGCGAGAAAGCCAAGTCGCTGAAAGCGGCGGACGCCGGCAAGGTCACGCTGGCCAACGGCGAAGCACCGAGGACGGTCGAGCTGGCGAGCATTCAGCAGATTCTCAAGCCAAAACCGGTGGTTGAGGATCTGGTGTGGAAAGGCAACGTCGATATCGCGCTGGATTATCAGCGGGCGGAAAACGACACCGATGACTACGACATCGATTTCAAGACCAGTGCGCGCCACGGTCGTTGGCGGCATACCGCCGAGGGTGAATACAACCGCGAGTTCCAGGACGACGTGGTGACCACGGATAACTGGCGGGCCGAGTACTCCATCGACCGATTCCTGACCGAGCAATGGTTCTGGCAGGGGCGTCTGGAGTACAAGCGCGACAAGGTCGAAGACCTTTCCCGTCAGCGCACCGTCGGTACCGGTCCCGGCTATCAGTTCTGGGATAACGAGCTCGGGGCGTTCTCCCTGGGCTCGCTGGTCAACCGCACGGACTATGAATTTTCCGATGGCAGCAAGGACAATTTCTACGCCCTGGCCATGACGTGGGATTACAACCGCTACCTGATCGGCAAGCGTGTCGAGTTCTTCACCAGTGGTGAGGTCGGCAAGCCGCTGTCGGGTGTGGCCGACTACGCACTCGATGCCGAGATGGGGTTGCGCTACAAGGTGACTGACTGGGCTTCGCTGAACCTGAAGGCGGAGCGGGACATCATCAGTGGCACCGACGATGCGGATCTGGACAAGACGCGCTACACCGCAGGATTTGGCGTGACCTGGTAAGACGCTAAAAGATCGCAGCCTGCGGCAGCTCCTGCAGGGGAGTTATGTTCACCCAAGGAGCTGCCGCAGGCTGCGATCTTTTTTACCTGTGAAAAGCACACAGGCACAAAAAAGCCCCGCTGTTGAGGGCGGGGCTTTTTTACTAAAGCAAGTACAAGTTAGATAACTTGAACTTCTTCAGCTTGCATGCCTTTCTGACCGCGGGTAGCGATGAAAGAAACCTGTTGGCCTTCTTTCAGGCTTTTGAAGCCGTCGGATTGGATAGCTTTGAAGTGAACGAACAGGTCGTCACCGGATTGTGGAGTGATGAAGCCGAAGCCTTTTTCATCGTTGAACCACTTAACGGTACCGGTTTGGCGATTAGACATGGTGTAACTCCTTGAACAAAGATAACTGCGACACAGGAAGAACCCTGGCCGAGACTGAGTGCAAAGAGCAGGAAAAATTCTTGTAGATGGTTGGATCGAAATTCAACATATCGTGTAGAGATTCTCAGTGACACAAGCAGCACAGTGACGCCACCTTAACCCTTTTTCCTGAACGTGCCAATGCTTCTTGCGAAGGTTTCTCTGATTTAAGGATCGGCGGTGCGACGGTTCGTCGCCAGCGCAGGTAATTCCTGCCTGTTCGGCGAGAATTGCACCGCGGACTTTGAACCCGGCGGCGCGCCCGGTAAGATGCCGGACAGAATTTTTCGACCTCGCTATTCAGGACACCCGCCATGAGCATCAAATCGGACAAGTGGATTCGCCGCATGGCGCAGGAACACGGCATGATCGAGCCTTTCGTCGAGCGCCAGATGCGCGGCAGCGACGATAGCCGTGTGATCTCCTACGGCGTGTCGAGTTATGGCTACGATGTGCGTTGCACTAATCATTTCAAGGTGTTCACCAACATCAATTCGGCCATCGTCGATCCGAAGAACTTCGATGCCGGCAGCTTCGTCGACATCCACAGCGACGTGTGCATCATTCCGCCTAATTCCTTCGCCCTGGCCAGCACCGTCGAATATTTCCGCATTCCGCGTAATGTCTTGACCATTTGCCTGGGTAAAAGCACCTACGCGCGCTGCGGCATCATCGTCAATGTCACGCCGCTCGAGCCTGAGTGGGAAGGTCACGTGACCCTGGAGTTCTCCAACACCACCAATCTGCCGGCGAAAATCTACGCGAACGAAGGCGTGGCGCAGATGCTGTTCCTCGAATCTGACGAGGAGTGTGAAGTGTCCTACAAGGACCGTGGCGGCAAGTACCAGGGGCAGCGTGGCGTGACCCTGCCTCGCACCTGAGTCAACCGTCCGACAAATGCCGGGAATTCCTGAGCGGGCGTACACTCTATGGGGTGTACTGTTCCGATCCGCGCAAGGCGGGTCGGGTCATCGCTCAGGAGTGCCGAATGAAGATCGATCCGCGAATCAGTGCCGAACTGGCAAGGCTTGAACCCAATCAGGTTGGCATTCTGGCCTGGTCCTTGTTGGCACATCCGCCCGTCAGCATGACAGGGGGTATCCCCGGCCAGCCTGATCCCGATACCCCGAACGAACAGCCTAACGAGCCAGGCGAGCCGACCCTGCCGGATGAGCCGCCGCCTGCGCCTGTGGCCTGATTACCAGTTACTGAAGATCAAAACAATGTGGGAGCGAGCCTGCTCGCGAATGCGGTGTGTCAGACAACACAAATGTTGAATGTCATACCGCATTCGCGAGCAAGCTCGCTCCCACAGGTTTTGCTGTAGTCGTTACTTAAGGTTGCCGCTGAGGAACTGCTTCAACCGCTCGCTTTTCGGATTGCCCAGCACGTCGTTCGGCGCGCCCTCTTCCTCAACCAGGCCCTGGTGCAGAAACAGCACCTGGCTCGACACTTTGCGGGCGAAGCTCATTTCGTGAGTCACCATGATCATGGTCCGGCCTTCCTCGGCCAGACCCTGGATCACCTTCAGCACTTCACCCACCAGTTCCGGGTCCAGCGCCGAGGTCGGTTCGTCGAACAGCATGACTTCCGGCTCCATGGCCAGTGCGCGGGCAATCGCTACCCGTTGTTGCTGACCGCCAGACAGGAAGGCCGGGTATTGGTCCGCCACGCGGGAGGCCAGCCCCACCTTGTCGAGGTAGCGCCGGGCGCGGTCCTCGGCTTCTTTCCGGTCACACCCCAGCACCCGGCGCGGGGCCATGGTGATGTTTTCCAGCACCGTCATGTGGCTCCACAGGTTGAAGTGCTGGAACACCATGGCCAGGCGGGTGCGAATGCGCTGCAGTTCATCGGCGTCGGCCACGTGCATGCCGTGACGGTCCTTGATCATGCGGATGTTCTGCCCGTCGAGGCTCATGGCGCCGTCGTTGGGTTGTTCCAGGAAGTTGATGCAACGCAGAAAGGTGCTTTTGCCCGAGCCGCTGGCGCCGATCAGGCTGATGACGTCGCCGGTTTTGGCCTTGAGTGAAACACCTTTGAGGACTTCATGATCGCCATAGCTTTTATGCAGGCCTTCGATGGTCAATTTGTACATGGGGCGTGCATCCTCAAGGCGAAAGTAGATAGCCGCTGCGATAGGCTTCGGTGCCTGCGACGTGGGCAATCACCATGCCGGCAGTGGCCATGCGGCGCAGCGAGCGTGCGTACATCAACCCGGCTGTGGCGCAATGAACGGGAGTGACCAGATCGTTGACTGGATCAATGATCTCGGCGATCAGTTGCCCGGCCTCAAGGTATTCCCCCGGCAATGCGGTGAACACCAGCAGCCCGCCCACCGGTGTGGTCACCGGCTCTACACCGGCCAGCGGTGTCGCCGGATAGGGCAGGTCGGGCAGGGGCGCGGGCTCGCCGGTGATCGCGCCGAAATGGATCAGATAGTCGATCAACGCCTGACAGTCGAGGCTCGCCAGCGGGTGATTGACGTCGCCCTGGCCACGCAATTCGACGGTCACCGAAAAACTGCCTGGCGGAATGTCGAAGTGTTCGCCGAAGCGTTCCTTCAACTGCCACCAGAGCAGGGTGAAGCATTCGTCAAATGACTGGCCACCGGAATCGGTCGCCAACAGGCTGGCCTCGGCACCGATGTAGCGGGCCAGTGGCTCGACCTGTGGCCAAGCCTCCGGCGTGGTGTACAGGTGTGCGACCGCTTCGAAATCACAATGCAGGTCGAGCACCATGTCGGCATCGCAGGCCAGCCGTTGCAGGGTCAGCCGCTGGGATTGCAATTGGGTGCTGGCGGTTTGCCGGGCCAGCGCATTGCGCAGGCCGTTACGAATCAGCTCGAGATTGTTCTGCGGGTCGTTGCCGAGTTGGCCTTCGATCTCGTTGCCGACCTCTTCGCTCAGATCGACGAACCAGCGATTGAAGTTCTGCCCGGTTTCCAGCTCGAAGCGGCCCAGCGGCACGTCCATCAGTACTTGTTCCAGGCCGATCGGGTTGGCGACCGGGACCAGGACGATTTCGCTGCGCAAGCGGCCAGCGGCTTCCAGCTCCGCCAGGCGTTGCTTGAGGTGCCAGGTCACCAGCATGCCGGGCATTTCATCGGCATGCAGGGAGGACTGGATGTAAATCTTGCCGTTGGCGGGTTGTGGGCCGAAGTGAAAACTGTGGATCTGTCGTGCAGTCCCCGGTAGCGGGGCCAGCAGGTCATGAGTCTGGTGGCGCATGGATTTTTGTTTCCTGAAAACGGAGTCCTAGTGGGTCGGCCCGAGGAAGGCCAGCCATCGGCGTTCGGCAAGGCGGAACAGGCCGACCAGCGCAAAAGTGACGGACAGGTAGATCAGCGCGGCGATGCCGAACGACTGGAAGGTCAGGAAGGTCGCCGAGTTGGCGTCCCGTGCGACTTTCAGGATGTCCGGGATGGTCGCGGTGAAGGCCACGGTGGTCGAGTGCAGCATCAGGATCACTTCGTTGCTGTAATACGGCAACGAACGACGCAGGGCCGATGGCATGATCACGTAGGCGTACAGCTTCCAGCCTGTCAGTCCGTAAGCCTTGGCCGCTTCCACTTCACCGTGGGCCATGCTGCGGATTGCCCCGGCGAAAATCTCCGTGGTGTAGGCGCAGGTGTTCAGGGCGAAGGCCAGGATGGTGCAGTTCATCGCATCGCGAAAGAAGCTGTCGAGCAGCGGTTGTGCGCGCACGGCGGCCAGGCTGTAGATCCCGGTGTAGCAGATCAGAAGCTGGATATACAACGGCGTGCCACGGAACAGGTAGGTGTAGAACTGCACCGGCCAGCGAATGTAGAGGCGCGGTGAAACCCGGGCGATAGACAGCGGAATCGAGACGATGAAACCGAAGAATATCGATGCGCTGAGCAACCACATGGTCATGGCCAGACCGGTGATGTTGTTGCCGTCGCTGTAAAGGAAGGGTTTCCAGTATTCCTGCAGGAGTTCGATCATCTTACGGCCTCCCGGGTACCGGCAGAGTAACGACGTTCAAGCCAGCGCAGAACGAAGTTGGACGCGCTGGTGATCACCAGGTAGATCAGCGCGGCAAGTACCAGGAAGTAAAACAGCTGATAGCTGCTTTTGCCGGCGTCCTGGGCAGCCTTGACCAGATCGGCCAGGCCGATGATCGACACCAGGGCGGTGGCCTTGAGCATTACCATCCAGTTGTTACCGATACCTGGCAGGGCATAACGCATCATCTGTGGGAACACCACGATCCAGAAACGCTGGCCGCGCTTGAGGCCATAAGCGGTAGCCGCTTCGACCTGGCCACGCGGAACCGCGAGAATCGCGCCACGGAAGGTTTCGGTGAAATATGCACCGTAGATGAAGCCCAGGGTAATGACCCCGGCGCTGAACGGGTTGATTTCGATGTATTCCCATTCCATGAAATCGGTAAACGAGGTCAGCCAGGTTTGCAGGCTGTAGAAAATCAGCAGCATCAGGACCAGGTCCGGAACGCCGCGAATAAGTGTGGTGTAAAGCTGGGCAGGCACGCGCATCAGTTTGACTTTTGACAACTTGGCACTGGCGCCAAGCAGCCCGAGCAACACGGCCACCAACAGCGATAACGCCGACAATTTGATCGTCATCCAGGTGCCTTGCATCAGCAGCGGACCGAAGCCCTTGAGGCTGAAGGCAGAGAGCCCCAGATTTTCCAGTAGGTTTTCAAACATAAATCAGCAGCCTGATCGGATGAAAAAAGCGCCCATCCAGAGATGGGCGCCGGGCATTATTTGCCGCTGTACAGATTCAGATCGCCAAAGTGTTTCTTCTGGATGGTGGCGTAGGTGCCATCATCGTGTAACGCTTTGATACCTTTATCCAATAGTGCTTTCAGCTCGGTGTTACCTTTCTTAATACCGACCGCTGTTTTGGCCGGCAGCAGTTCATTGTCGACCGGCTTGCTGACTTCGTAGTCGGCACCCTGTGGCGACTTCAGGAAGCCCAGTTCGGCTTGCAGCATGTCCTGGATCCCAGCGTCGAGACGACCGGAGGTCAAGTCAGCGTAGACCTGATCCTGGTTGGCGTAGGCCTGGGTTTTTACGCCGGCCTTGTCCAGAATGGCTTTGGCATAGGCTTCTTGAATGGTGCCTTGTTCGTAGCCAACGGTTTTGCCCTTGAGGGACGCGACGTCAGCGGTCACGCCAGAACCTTTCTTGGACACGTAAGCGGTTGGGCCGGAAAACAGCTCGCTGGAGAAGTCGATGACTTTTTCACGGGCCGGGGTCACGGTCATCGACGAGATCACACCGTCGAATTTATTGGCTTTGAGGCCGGGAATCATGCCATCGAAGTCACTTTCGACCCACTTGCACTTGACCTTCAGTTCGGCGCAGATCGCGTTCCCCAGATCGATGTCGAAGCCTACCAGGCTGCCGTCGGCCGCTTTTGACTCGAACGGTGCGTAAGAAGGGTCAACGCCGAAACGCAGTTCTTTGTACTCCTTCGCCATGGCGGAGCCAGCGGCCATGCACAACGCCAGTGCAGAAAGGGTCAGCAATGCTTTTTTCATTATTCAATCCCTAAAACCAATATGAGCGCTTGTGGCGCAGAATTATTGTTACTGGAAAGCGTAAGACCTGTTGAAAGTAGCAATTTCCGAACCAGAGTGCCGAACAAGCGTTTTAAAAGGTGTCTGGAAATAGCCGGAGACAGATTTATGCACGAAAACGGGCGCAGGGAAATGGCCGCACCCGTTCGACTCAAAAAGAAAAAATTTTGAGGATAAAAAGAAGGCTCAGCCGAGCAGATTTTGCAGGGTCGCCAAACTGTCGACTTCGTCGACCGACTTGTCCTTGCGCCAGCGCAAGATGCGCGGAAAACGCACGGCAATGCCACTTTCGTGACGGTGGGAGAGGGCGATCCCCTCGAAACCCAATTCAAACACCAGGCTCGGCTGGACGCTGCTCACTGGGCCGATTTTTTCCACCGTGGTCTTGCGCACGATGCTGTCGACCTGGCGGATTTCGTCGTCGCTCAACCCTGAATGCGCTTTGGCGAACGGCACCAGGGAACGTTCGCTGGCGTCTGGTGGGCCGTCCCAGACGGCGAACGTGTAATCGCTGTAGAGGCTGGCCCGGCGTCCTTGCCCCCGTTGCGCATGGATCAGCACGGCGTCAACGCTGAACGGGTCGACTTTCCATTTCCACCACGCACCCGCGTCCTTGGTCCGGCCGACGCCGTACAAGGCATCGCGTGGCTTGAGCATCAGGCCTTCGACACCGAGGGCGCGGGATGTCTCGCGCTGGCGGGCGAGGTCGAGCCACGTGTCACCGGTCACCAATGGCGAGAGGTGCAACCGCGGATTGGCGCAGTCACAGGCCAGCCGTTCCAGTTGCGCGCGTCGCTCGGCCTGACGCCGGTTGCGCCAGTCTTCACCCTGCCATTCGAGCAAATCGAAGGCGATTAACACGACTGGCACTTCTTCGAGGATTTTCCGGTCCAGGGTTTTGCGAGCGATGCGTTGTTGCAGGAGGGCGAAAGGTTGCGCCGCGGGTTGAAACACTTTGTCGATGGCGGTTGGTGCAGATTTCCAGGCGACGATCTCGCCGTCGATCACCGTTCCGTCGGGAATGTTCAGAATTAAGCGGTCCAGTTCAGGGAAGCGTTCGGTCACCAGCCCTTCACCCCGCGACCAGATCCACAGTCGCCCGTCGCGCTTGATCACCTGGGCGCGGATGCCATCCCATTTCCATTCCGCCTGCCAGTGCTGGACAGGGCCGAGCAGGGCTTCGAATTGCTCCACGGGCGGCGATAAGGCGTGGGCGAGGAAAAACGGGTAGGGCTGGCCGCCACGCTGGGCGTGTTCATCCAGGGATTCGGCAGCGATCAGTTTCAGGTAGCAGGTGGCACTGGGGCGATGGGTCTGGTCGGTGTAACCCACCATGCGCTGGGCCACGCGTTTACTGTCCAGGTGAGCCATGGCTGCCAGGGCACGGGTCACCAATAACCTGGACACCACGACGCGCAAGCTGCCGGTGATCAGTTTGATGCAGACCATCAGGCTCGGACCGTCCAGTTGCGTCCACAGCGCCGGTAATCGTCGAGCGAGGGACTGCTCTGTTTCGCCGCGCAGTGGCAGCAATTTGTCCTCGATCCACGCGGCCAGCCCGTCGGTCGAGTGATGCGACGCTTGCGGTACAACCAGCGAAATGGTTTCCGCGAGATCACCGACTGCCTGGTAACTCTCTTCGAACAGCCATTGCGGCAAACCGGAAAACGCCACGGCCAATTCGCGCAGGACCCGTACCGGCACCAATTGCCGGGGGCGTCCCCCTGACAGAAAGTACAACGCCCAGGCGGCATCTTCCGGCCTGGCCTGGGCGAAGTAGTTTTGCAATGCCGCCAGTCTGGCGTTGTTCGAGGTGCACGTGTCCAGTTCGGTATACAGTTCGGCGAACGCCTTCATGGCAGCATCTCGGCAGGCTCGGCTTCGGCGATGACCACATCCTCTTCGTGATCACCGTATTGGGTATTGAATTCCATGGCATCGAGCCCTTGCTCGCGCAGATGGCGTACCAGCGCGCCGGCCGAACCATGGGTCACCATGATCCGCCGAGCGCCAGTCTGTTCGATGGCCCAGAGCAGGCCGGGCCAGTCGGCGTGGTCGGACAGCACGAAGCCACGGTCCACACCGCGCTGCCGACGCGTGCCACGCAAGCGCATCCAGCCACTGGCGAAGCCATCGCTGTAATCGCCGAAGCAACGCATCCAACTGCTGTTCGCCGTTGAAGGAGGGGCGAGCACCAGCGCCTTGCGCATCAGTGGGCCGTTCTTTTTTACGTCGGCGGCATGAATCGTGGGCGGCAGATAAACCCCCGCTTCGCGGTAAATCTCGTTGATGGGTTCGACGGCGCCATGCACCAGAATGGGACCGAGTCGTGGGTCGATGCCATGGAGAATGCGCTGGGCCTTGCCGAGGGAACAACAGAACAGCACGCTGGCTTTTTCGACAGCCGCATTGGCCTGCCACCATTGATTGATCTCGGCAAACACCTGTGCCTGGGGCGGCCAGCGGTAGATCGGCAGGCCGAAGGTCGACCCGGTGATGAAGGTGTCGCAGCGTACTGGTTCAAACGGCGCGCAAGTGCCGTCGGGTTCGATCTTGTAGTCCCCGGATGCGACCCAGACTTGTGCACCGTATTCCAGGCGTACTTGCGCCGAGCCGAGCACATGGCCAGCGGGATGAAAACTGAGGCGCACGCCTCGATGCAGCAGGCGTTCGCCATAGCGCAGGGTCTGCAGGTTGATGTTCTGGCCCAGTCGCGTGCGCAGGATGGCCTCGCCGGACGCTGCCGCCAGGTAATGCTGATTGCCGGCGCGGGCATGATCGTCGTGGGCGTGGGTGATCACGGCGCGTTCGACCGGCCGCCACGGGTCGATGTAGAAGTCGCCGGCGGGGCAGTACAAACCTTCGGGGCGGGAGATAACAAGGTCCATTTCGTTACCGGAGTGGAGGGGCTTGTTAGCTATGAGGTTGGCGTCTGGCGAGAAGTTCTATTTGTTTTTGGGGGATTAATAACATCCCCTGTGGGAGATTCTATGGTTGAGGGAAAGCCCTCAACCATAGAATCTCCCACAGATAGGGGGCGTGGTTATTTACCGGGCGTCAGCGTCAACCGTGCCTTGCCATAGGCGTTGTCGAAGTTCTGCGGCTGCATCGGCAGGCTCATGTACTGGCCCTTGAGCCACGGTTCGATGCTGTTGAGGTAGTTCGGGCTGGCCGGGTTGCCGGATTGGCCGGTGCCGTTTTGCGCCATCAGCGGTTCGGACTGGCCGAAGTCGACGATAAAGCGCATGGCTGGTGCCAGCGTGGTGTTGAAGTCCTGGCCCCAGGCGAAGGCGGCGGTGTTGAGCGTGGTGTGATCGCCACCGGCCGGCAGCGGTCCGCGTACGGTCTGGCCGCTGCTGTTCTTCCATTCATAGCGGTGCAGTTTGCCCCACTGCCAGGCCTTGTGATCACTGCCCAATTGGCTGTCGCCTGCGCTGATCGCTGCGGCGAGGCTGCGAGCGAGGATCACCGGTTTGTCTTCTTTCTGTGCGGTGCGCACGTCATCCCAGAACGGGCTGTCTTCACGCCCGAGCAAGTGATCGGCCTGGGCCGCGTAGGAAAGCTTGCCGTTGGCGACAAAAGCCTTCCACGCCGGGCTGCTTTCCGGGCCCAGTTCATCGAGGAAGATCTGCCGGGTGCTTTCCTGCAGGAACAGTTCGTAGATGGCCGCATCGGTGGCGGTCGGGCTGAGCTTGCCGTCGAATGCCATCAAGCGGCTGTAGGCTTCGTGCGCCTTGGCGCGATCGGCCGCCGGCAAGGCGTCGATGGCTTGTTTGAGCGGCTGGGTCATACCTGGCGCTTCAAACATTTTCTTCAGCTTGGCAGCGAAGGTAGTGGTCTGGTCGTATTGCATGGCGATCAGGCTGCGGCTGTCGTGTTTGCCTGCGCCGGACAGTTCGGCCAGGCGCTCGCCGCGCTCCGGAGCGGCCCAGGAATTGGACAACTGCATGCCGTAGCCATGGGGAATGACCCGCTGGTTGGCAGTGCCGAGCCAGCCCTGGGCCGGGTCCTGGTCGTACGGGTGCAGCATCGGGTCGGCGTAGCCGTCCCAATCGTAACGACCTTCCCAGCCCGGCGAGGGCAGCAGACCTTCGCCGTCGCGACGGTTCGGGTAACGACCGGTGACTTGCCAGCCGATGTGGCTCGCGTCGGCAAACACCAGGTTCAGCGCGATGGCGCGGATTTCGCGGCTGGCATCCGAGGCTTTCTCGACGCTCTGGGCGCGGGACAGGTCGAAGAACGCGTCCAGGGTCTTGTCGTCGGTGAAGTTCGGCGTCTGCAAGGCCAGGCCGAAACCATTGGCCAGAGTGCTGCCCTGAGCGCTGTTGAGCAGCGGTCCATGGCGGGTTTCGTACACCGCTTCGCGAATCGGCCGCTGGCCTTTGACGAAATAGGTTTCGTTGCGCACGATCGCCGGCTGCCACTTCCCGGCGTTTTCGTAGGTGAGCCCGTTGCCCTGGCGTTTGATCTTCTCCAGGAACAGGTCCTGGTTGTCGCCCATCACGGACGTCATGCTCCATGCCACCTTGCCGTTGAAACCACCGAGCACCATTGGCAGGCCTGCGATGGTTACGCCGGAGGCCTGATACTTCGGCGCGCGAATCTGCACGTAACTGAACAACGAAGGCACGCCCAGCGGGCCGTGACTGTCACTGGCCAACAGGCTCTTGCCGCTGCGGCTGCGTTGCGGGGCGATGGCCCAGTTGTTCGACGAGGTGGCGCCAAGCAGGTTCAGGTCCGACAGTTGCCCGGTGGCCTTGCCGAGTTCGGCCAGCCCCGGCACTTGCCCGTTGAGTTTGATGCCTTGCAGCTTTTCGCTTTCGGCGACCGGCAGCTTTTCGTCGGGAGCCGACGGCGTCAACCACGCCAGTTTGTCGGTGGTGACAGTCTGGGCCAGTACCAGCGCGGAAATTTCTTCCGGCAGGTTGGTCGACTGGCTGAAGTTCAACAGGCAGAAAATCAGCGCCGAATCTTCCGGCTGCCAGTATTCAGGCTGGTACCCGGAGGCCGCGAGGTCCGCCGGCAGTTTGTCGCGGTAGCGGAACAGATAGGCGTTGACGCCGCGCGCGTAGACTTCGAAGAAACGCTTGAGACGCGGTGAAGAGGCCTTGTACAACTCGCCAGCACTTTTCTTCAGGTTGACCGCCCGCATGTAACGGTCGGCATCGAGTAGATCCGCACCGTGCATCTCGGCCAAACGACCCTGGGCCAGCAGGCGCAGGGTGACCATCTGCGTGATACGGTCGCCGGCATGCACGTAACCGAGGGTGAAGAGCGCGTCGTGGAAGCTGTTGCTTTCGATCAGCGGCATGCCCATGGCATTGCGGCGCACCGAAACGTTCTGCGCCAAGCCCTTGAGCGGTTGCACGCCGGAGGTCGGCGGGAGGGTGTCCTGGGCGTTGAAGTTCTGACAACCGGTCAGGCTCAAGGCACCGGCCACTGCTGCGGCAACGCCGAACCGGGGTAGAAAATGAGTAAGGGCTGGCGAGGCCATGGCAAAGCTCCTGCGGGGGTGGTGGCGCAATAAAGGCGCTACGTTAGTGAGCAGGTGATGGCCGCGCAAGCGGGGTAAGAGGTTATTTCAGGATTTGTCAAAGATCGCAGCCTTCGGCAGCTCCTGTAGAGATACGCCGATCTCGCGCAGGAGCTGCCGAAGGCTGCGATCTTTTGACCCTCAACAGTGGCTTGCCAGCCGTAACTGGTGATATTGAAGTGCGACACGCTCGACAATCCTGGAGAAAAGCCGGCATGGAGCTCAAGACAAACGCGGCACTGATCATCATCGATCAACAGAAAGGTATCCTGCATCCCAGACTCGGCCGCCGGAATAATCCTCAGGCTGAAGAGCGTATGCTGGAATTACTCGGCCATTGGCGGCGCACCGTTCGGCCGGTGATCCATGTGCAGCATCTGTCCCGCTCTGAGGGCTCAGTGTTCTGGCCGCAGCAGTCGGGGGTGGAGTTTCAGGAACGGTTTCTACCAATGGCCGGTGAGCGCTTGATCCAGAAACAGGTGCCGGATGCGTTTTGTTCGACGGGGCTGGAGACTGAGTTGCGCGAGGCGGGGATCGGGCAATTGATCATCGTAGGCGTCGCGACCCACAACTCGGTGGAATCCACGGCGCGTACTGCAGGCAACCTGGGGTTTGATACGTGGGTGGCCGAGGATGCGTGCTTTACCTTCGACAAGGCTGATTTTTTCGGCCATGCCCATAGCGCCGAAGAGGTGCATGCGATGTCGCTGGGGAATTTGCATGGAGAGTATGCGACGGTGGTCAGCACCGCCTGTGTATTAAAGGCGGACTGAAAAACCTGTGGGAGCGAGCTTGCTCCGGGCGGCGTTCCGACGATGGCAGTCTGACTGACACACCCATAGTGAGTGTGCTGCCGTCATCGCGAGCAAGCTCGCTCCCACAAGGGGGCTGCATTCACAGGACAGTTGTCTGGCGCAGTCCAAATGTGGGAGCGAGCCTGCTCGCGAAGGGGATTCAACAGGCGAAGCAAGCCTTCGCCCGAAGCATCAAGCGCCGTGGCACTTCTTGAATTTCTTGCCATTGCCGCATGGGCACGGATCGTTGCGGCCGACGTCTTTCAGGGCATTGCGCACAGGTTCCTGGTGAGCGTGGCCGCAGTTCGGACCGTGGACATGGCCGTGGTCGTGATCATGGTGGTCATGATCATGATCATGATCGTGGTTGCAGTCAGGGCCGTGGACGTGGGGTTGCTGGGTCATCGGTATTGCTCCGGAATTAAATCGGCGGCGATTATCACGCCATTGCGCGCCAGGTGCACGTAGTGGGCGATGAATATACCGGTTTCCAGTTCACCTTCCAGACGATAGGGAATGGGTTGATCGGATTTTTTCAGCAGTTTGGCCAGATCACGGACCTTGGACCACAGGTTGGTGCGGATCGGCACCTTGAGGTAGGCGCTGTGCCTGGGGCCGATGGTGAACCAGTGTTCGTACTCGCCGTCGGCCAGCAGTATGTCACCCAAGTGAACGCGGTACTCCAGACTGCGTACCGTCAGGTCACTGTCATTGGGGTTGTCGATGCGAAAGTGCAGGAGGAATTTCTGTTCCAGCAGTTTGGCGCTGACCACCTCGATCTTCACCAGATGGACCTCGGGGTCCGGCAAGTCGTCGTCGAACCACGATGTACAGCCGCCGAGTCCGAGTGTCAGGAACAACGTCAGCAGATAGAGTGCGCCGCGGCGGATGATCATCGTGGTGTTTCTCCCTTGAGCCCCGGTCCAGACCCAAGAGATCGCAGCCTTCGGCAGCTCCTGCGGGGTGGACAGACATTCCATGTCTTAACTGCTGAAATAGCCTGCGCAACACTTCTTGAACTTCTGCCCACTCGCGCACGGGCAGGTGTCATTGCGTCCGGGCTTGAGCGGCACGGTGGGGTCGATGAAATACCAGCGCCCGGTGTTTTGCACAAATGACGAACGCTCGCGGTGGCTGTGCTCGCCATTGCTGTCGTGCCAGCGTGCAGTGAAGGTCACGAAAGCGTGTTCAGGCTGGCCGCCCAGCACTTCGGAGCTTTCCACCTCAAGGCCCAGCCACGTACTTTGCGCGCTCCAGTCGCTGATCGATTGACGGTCCAGGCCGGCCTGTTGGGCGGGCAGGGTGGTGGTCACCAGATAGTCGACCAACCCCAGCACGTAGGCGCTGTAGCGCGAGCGCATCAAGGCTTCGGCGCACGGCGCCGGGTGCCCGGCATGGTAGTGACCGCAGCAGGCCTCGAGCAGGGTGCCGCTGCCGCAAGGGCAAATGGATGTACTCATTGCATTACCACCAGTATTTCCCGAAGTTTTCCGGATTGGCCCAGAAGCGCGAATTGAGCCAGTCAGGGACTTGTTTGTATTCAAGCAGATCGTAGGTGAACAGGGTCAAGATCTGTTCGTCCCGTTGAAAGCGTTCGCTGGCTTGCAGGGCCAGGGAGAAAAAGTCGGTTTCCTGCCAGCCACACGCTGACAGATCCGCCAACACGGCGATGCGGCTGGCGTTGAGGTTGCGAATGCCGCCCAGCAGATTCAGGCCGTTGCGCTTGGGCAAATGCTCCAGGCAATCGACCACCAGGGCCAGGTCGAATCGGCGGGCCGCCAACTCGTCGGGCAACGGTCCGGGGGCTGCGAAAGCGACGCTGCTGTCCGGGTGAGCGAGCTTGAAAGCCTCCAGCGCCGGGAACTCGCTGGCGCCGATCAACAACAGGCGCGCGGGGGCATATCGGTCAAGTAAAGCTGCCAGTGCCTGCTGCGGCGTGCGTGAAGAAATACCTGCAATCATCGAAGATCCTCAATCAGATCTGCCAAGACTAGCCTGACCGAACGTTCGGGCCTAGAGCGGCCTGGCGACAAAAGCGTCAACCTGTCGTTAATACACGAATAAACAGCATGGCCTATTGCTGGCGGAGATTAAAACTCGGGTCTTTACTACCTGAATCGGTTTTAAGCCGATCCCTCAGGAGAAAACTAGATGAGCATAGTACGGACAGCATTACCCTTGGTTCTGCTAACCAGTGTCTTGACTGGTTGCGCAGGTTTGCAGAAAACCGACTGGCCGACCTGTGCGGCGGTCGGTGGTGTCGTGGGTGCGGGCCTCGGTGCGACCGAAAGCTCGGCATGGGCAGGGTATGGTGCTCTGCTCGTCGGCGGTACGGCGGCAGCTTATTGCTGGGTTCATGGCGATGGCGACGAAGACGGCGATGGTGTGCCAGATAGTCGCGACAAGTGCCCAGGCACGCCAAAAGGCGTTCAAGTCGATGCCAACGGTTGCCCACCACCTGCACCTGCACCTGTGGTTGAAGAAGTGGCTGTAGTCCAGGAAGAAACTATCGTCATCCGCGATGTTCACTTCCAGTTTAATAAGGCCACGCTTACCTCGTCCGATAAACAGGTACTCGACAAGATTGCCACTCGCTTGAAAGCCGAGGCCCCGACTGCTCAACTGACCGTAACCGGCCATACCGACAGCGTGGGCAGTGACGTCTATAACCAGAAACTGTCGGATAAACGCGCCCACTCGGTGGTTGAATACCTCATCGCGCAAGGCGTACCTCGCAGCAACTTCGTGTCGGTTGTCGGTGCCGGTGAAAGCCAGCCAGTTGCGGACAACAAAACCGCTGACGGCCGTGCACAGAACCGTCGTACCGAAATCAAAATACAGCGTTAAGCCCGCCGTATCCGCGGCTTGTGCAGTCGCGGATGCGGGTCTTTACTCCTGTGTGACCGGTATTGGCCGGTGACACAGGAGCTTTCAACATGATCGTTCTCACAAGGACCGTCTTGCCGGTTCTGCTACTTGGCAGCCTCTTGACCGGTTGCGCCACCCACAGCGATGGCACTGCCCCCCTCAATCAACGCACCTGGCCAATTTGCAGCGTGATCGGCGGCCTGGTCGGTGGTGGTCTGGGCGCAATCGAGAGCGGCGCCTGGGCCGCGGGTGGGGCGGCGCTGGGTATTTTGTCCGGAGGCTTGATCTGTTATGCCCAGGATGGCGACGAAGACGGCGACGGCGTTTTCGACCGACGTGACCGTTGTGCTGATACTCCCGCCAATACCCCGGTCGACCATCGCGGTTGCCCGGCGCCGCAGTACCCGGACAGCGTCCAGGCCGAGCCTGCGCAATCGGAAGTCATCACCCTGAGCGATGACGTGCTGTTTGCCTTCAATCAATCCGACCTGACCCCGACGGCGAAGAGTCAACTGGACGCGTTGATGAGCAAGTTCGAGGATGCCGATGTGGTCAGCATCAAAGTGGTCGGCCATACCGACAGCGTCGGTTCGGATGCCTATAACCAGACCTTGTCGGAGCGACGTGCCAGCAGCGTGGCGGAATACTTGCTAAGCCAGGGTGTGGCGCCGAACAAAGTCACCAGCGAAGGCAACGGCGCGAGCCAACCGATTGCCGACAACGAAACAGAAGAAGGCCGTGCGAAAAACCGTCGCGTGGATCTGCATATAAACCGCTGAGCCATGAGATAGAGCCGTCGGGCGACATTTGCGGTCGGTGCGACGGCCGTTCGGCGGCCTGCATGAAGATTTTTTCGTTGCCCTCTGGCTTATCCCGCGTGGAAGCCGTTACTGTGCGCGCAAACAATAATTCTCATCGGGGGGCGCGTATGAAAGTCTTATGGGGACTGGGGCGGTTACTGACTTTGCTGTTCTGGTCAGTAGTGCTGGTCAATCTGCTCACACCGTTCGTCTTTCCGCTGCATCTGTTGGTCAACCTGGCCGGCGGCCTGTTGGGGTTCATCCATCTTCTGGAAGCGTTGCTGTGCTATCGCAGCCTTCGAGGTCGCGCCCATCCCTGGCTTGATCGCCTGAAGATCGTCATTTTCGGCGTATTCCATCTGCAAACCATTCCAGCCCCCACCGCTTCGAAGGCTTCCCATGCGTAAACTCTGTCTGCTCGCCGCACTCATCAGTCCATTGGCCAGCGCACAGGTGGTGAGTGTCGAAACCAACTCGCTGATGCGCTTGCCCAACACCGCCAGCACCCTGCAACTGGAACGCCTGGAAGTGGCGGATTACGGCACCTTGCTGATTCCCTCGAACGTGACCGAAGTCACCGTGGGTGAATTGCATCTGGGGCGTGAAGCGCGCATTGCCATCGTGCCGGGGGAACAGGCGCTGGCCCTGAAGGTCCGTCGCGCTGATTTGTCCGAAGGCAGTCAGATCACCGCCCGTGGCGCACCCGGAACCTATCAGAAGGCTGCCCGATCCGGACGCAATCTTGATTTGCAGATCAAGGCACTGAACGCGCCGCAATTGATCGTTGATGCTCGTGGTGGTGCGGGCGCACCGGGGTTTATTGGTCTCGATGGGGCCAACGGCCAGGAGCCGGGCTGCACCTGGGGTCAAGCCGGTCGCGGTGCCGATGGCGGTGATGGCAGCAACGGCCAGCCAGGGGCTCCGGGGGCTCTGGTTAAACTGGCAGTGCCGCACGACTACCCGGCAGACCGGATCAAGGTTCAGGTGGCCGGCGGTACCGGTGGCCTGGCTGGCCCGGGCGGCAAGCCGGGCGCGGGTGGCAAGGCCAAGGGCTGCCTGATTTACAAGGCTGATGGCGGCAAGAGCGGTAAACCTGGCACCGACGGACAGCCGGGGCCTGAAGGCGCGGCGGGTTCGGTGACTGTGCAGCGGATGTAAGAAACACCGAGAGCCTTGTGGCGAGGGCAAGCCCCCTCGCCACAAAAGCCCCTCCGGCTACATTTGCTTCAAAACATCGGCCGAACCGCGGCAATTGCCACCACAGCCAACCCCACCAGCAGATTGATCCCCACCAACCGGCGAATCCGCCCAAGTACACTGGCCCCCGCTGGCCAATCCTGCCCGGTCACCGCGGTGCGCAGTTCCGGCAGCATCAGCGCCTGAATGCGGATAAACAGCGCGGTCATCACCACATACAAACCCATCATCACTTGCACATAGCGCGGTGCGCTTTCAAAACCGTTGAAGTGCAAATTCAGCATGCCCACGCCGCTGACCGGCAACAGCACCACCGCCACCCAGACCCAGCGGAAAAAACCTTGAAACACTTCTACCCACAGCTTCAGCCGGGCAGGGCCCTCCAGCGCCGTGATCGCCGCGGGGCGCAGGACCATCCAGGCGAAAAACATGCCGCCGACCCAGACCAGGGCCGCCAGTACATGCAGGCTATAAATGAGGCTAAAAGGTGTCATTGGGTTACTCCGTTCTGCGCGGTATTCATTAGCGGGGTATGATAGCGACCAAACCGAACCACTGAAAATTTATCCAGCGTTTTTTGCGCCCGACAATCCATGATCAGCACCGAACTCAAAACCACGATCCAGGGCGCCTACTCGCGTTTTCTCGAAGCCAAGAGCCTCAAGCCGCGTTATGGCCAACGCCTGATGATTGCCGAAGTCGCCAAGGTCCTGGGTGACATCGACACCGACGACGAAGGCCGGCGCAGTGGCGACCCCGCGATTGTCGCGGTGGAAGCCGGCACCGGTACCGGCAAGACCGTGGCCTACAGCCTGGCGGCGATTCCTACGGCGAAGGCCGCCGGCAAGCGCCTGGTAATCGCCACGGCTACCGTGGCCCTGCAAGAGCAGATCGTCTACAAGGACTTGCCCGACCTGATGCGCAACAGCGGGCTGAACTTCAGCTTCGCCCTGGCCAAGGGGCGCGGGCGCTACATGTGCCTGTCCAAGCTCGACATGTTGCTTCAGGAAGGCCATGCGCGGACCGCCACGGCGCAGTTGTTCGAAGAAGAAGGTTTCAAGATCGAGGTCGACGAGGCCAGCCAGAAGCTGTTCACCAGCATGATCGAGAAGCTCGCCGGCAATAAATGGGACGGCGATCGCGACAGTTGGTCAACCGCCCTGGAAGACGCCGACTGGGCGCGCCTGACCACCGATCACAGCCAGTGCACCAACCGTCATTGCCCGAACTTCGGCCAGTGCGCCTTCTACAAGGCCCGCGAAGGCATGGGCAAGGTCGACGTGATCGTCACCAACCACGACATGGTCCTGGCCGACCTGGCCCTGGGCGGCGGCGCCGTGCTGCCGGACCCGCGTGACACCATCTACGTGTTCGACGAAGGCCATCACCTGCCGGACAAGGCCATCGGCCACTTCGCCCATTACACGCGCCTGCGTTCCACCGCCGACTGGCTGGAAACCACCGCCAAGAACCTCACCAAACTGCTGGCCCAGCACCCGTTGCCGGGCGACTTGGGCAAGTTGATCGAACAGGTGCCGGAGCTGGCGCGGGAGATCAAGACCCAGCAGCAGTTCATGTTCACTGCCTGCGAGCAGATTGCCGATTTCAAACCCGGCGAAGACGTTGAAGGCCGCGAGCGCCCGCGTCACCGATTCGTCGGCGGTGTGATTCCCGAGCACATGCGCGAGATGGGCATTGAACTGAAGAAAGGCTTCGCGCGGCTGACGGACCTGTTCACCCGTCTGACCGAACTGCTCAAGGAGGGCATGGACGGCGAGGTCAACATTGGCATCGCCAGCAACCAGGCCGAAGAGTGGTATCCGCTGTTCGGCAGCCTGCTCTCGCGTTCTTCCGGCAACTGGGAGCTGTGGACCGCCTTCACCGTCGAAGACCCGGAAGACAACCCGCCCATGGCCCGCTGGCTGACCCTGGCCGAAAGCGGCTCGCTGTTCGACATCGAGGTCAATGCAAGTCCCATTCTCGCGGCGGAAATGCTCCGGCGCAATTTGTGGAATGTGGCGTATGGCTGTCTGGTGACTTCGGCGACGTTGACTGCCCTTGGCACCTTCGACCGCTTCCGCATGCGCGCCGGCCTGCCGAAAAAAGCCGTGACGGCGGTGGTGCCAAGCCCCTTTCATCACGCCGACGCCGGTGTGTTGCGGGTGCCGAACCTGAACGCCGACCCCCGTGATGCAGCGGCACATACCGCCGCGATCATTCGGGATCTGCCTGAATTGGTCGAAGGCTCGCGGGGTACGCTGGTGCTGTTTTCCTCGCGTAAACAGATGCAGGACGTGTTCGATGGCCTGGACCGCGACTGGCGCAAGCAAGTGTTCATCCAGGGTAACCTGTCGAAGCAGGAAACCCTCAACAAGCACAAGGCGCGAGTCGATGGCGGCGACTCCAGCGTGTTGTTCGGCCTGGCGAGCTTCGCCGAAGGGGTCGACTTGCCCGGTGCCTATTGCGAGCACGTGGTCATCGCCAAGATTCCATTCTCGGTACCCGATGACCCCGTCGAAGCAGCCTTGTCAGAATGGATCGAAGCCCGGGGTGGCAATCCGTTCATGGAAATCTCCGTACCGGACGCCTCGCTGAAGCTGGTCCAGGCCTGCGGTCGCTTGCTGCGCACCGAAGAAGACCGCGGCACCATCACCTTGCTCGACCGGCGCCTGGTGACCCAGCGCTATGGCAAAGCCATCCTCAACGCGTTGCCGCCGTTCCGTCGAGAAATTTCCTGAAACACCGGTGGGCAGTTTTGCCCACCGCGTTGTCTATCTCTCTGCCATCGCTTTTCCACTGGCCATCCGGGTCGTTAGGGAGATTTTCGTTCTCATGATTTGCCGTTCGCTGCGCCGTTCGTTACCTGCCGTTTTTGTCCTGCTGTTCGCAACACCTTTGCTGGCCGCTCCCGCCAGCGAACAGACGCTGTTCAACTTTGTACGCCCCGCCGACGTGGTCCAGGTGGCGACTCAGGACGCGAGCCTGCCGCAATCCAACGCCGAGCAAACCCCTGAAGGCGAAGTGCTGCGCCGGGTGACGTTCAACCCGGTCGCACGGCCGACTTTGCGCCTGACCCCGCAAACCGGCGCCTGGGACTGGTCGCAGTCGGGCGTCATGAGCCTGCGGATCCAGAGCGCGATGAACTGGGCCCTGACCCTGTACGTGACCATCCAGAGCAACGACGGCAAGACACTGGTCAGCCGCGTCGATTTGCCGGCGGGGCCTGCGCAAACCCTGTTGGTGCCTTTGCAAGCGACATCACCGCTGAGCCAGGGCATGAAAGCTGGCCCGCCGATGCCTGTGACTGTCGAGGGTCAACGTGTGTTACTGGCCAGTAGCGCCGGTGACCTGGATCGCAGCCAGGTGGTGTCGGTGAGCTTGTCGATGGACCAGCCGAAGGTCGCGCAAAGCATCTTGCTGGAGCGCTTTGGTGTGCAGGACGGCGAGTCGGTCACCCAAGCCGTGTATGGCGGGTTAGTGGATGCTTACGGCCAGTCGACCCGGGCCAAATGGCCGGAAAAAATCAGCAGCGACGATCAACTCAAAGGCGCCGTCAGCAAGGAGCAGCAACAACTGAAAGCCTGGCTCGCCGAGCGCGAAAAGTCCTCCCTGGACAAATTCGGTGGCTTGACCAAAGGCCCGTCTCTCAAGGCCAGCGGTTTTTTCCGCACGGAAAAGCATGACGGTCGCTGGTATCTGGTGACGCCTGAGGGCCACCCGTTCTATTCCCTCGGGGTCAATACCGTGGCCCCGGATGTCAACCAGACCTATGTTGCCGGTCGCGAGTGGATGTTCGAATCCCTGCCCAAGGCCGACGAGGCGCTGGCCAGCCACTATGGCGAAGGCGACAACCGTGGCGGCAATGGGGTCGATCAAGGACGCGGCTACAATGCCGGACGCTGGTACGACTTCTACGCTGCCAACCTGCAGCGTCTATATGGTGATCCTTGCGCGTTGGGCAGCGAAACCAAGGCCGGCGTCACCGAAGCGGCCAAGCCCGAAGCGACGGTAGCGAAAGCGCCAGAGCCGAAATCTGTCGAACCGTGTAAAGCGCTGTTCGACGAGCAACGCTGGGCCAGTCACACCCTTGATCGCTTGCAGGCCTGGGGCTTCAACACCATCGGCAACTGGAGCGCACCCGTACTGGGCAACGCTGATCGCGTGCCGTACACCTTGCCGCTGTCGATCGTCGGCGACTACGCCAGCATCAGCACCGGTACCGACTGGTGGGGCGGCATGCCCGACCCGTTCGACCCGCGTTTCGCCATGGCCACCGAACGTGCCGTGGCGATTGCCGCCCGCGACCATCGTGATGATCCGTGGCTGATCGGTTACTACGCGGACAATGAACTGGCCTGGGCCGGTCCAGGGGATGACCCGAAAGCCCGTTATGCCCTGGCGTATGGCACCTTGAAAATGACTACTGACGTGCCGGCCAAGCGCGCGTTCCTCAAGCAACTGCGCGACAAGTACCGTAATCAGGCTGGCTTGTCGAAAGCCTGGGGCATTGATCTGCCGGCCTGGGAGCTGATGGAAGACCCGGGGTTCGTACCGCCACTGCCAAGCGCCGAGCACCCGGAAATCGAGGCTGACTTCAAATACTTCCAGAAGGTCTTTGCCGACACCTATTTCAAGACCCTCTCCGATTCACTCAAGTGGCACGCGCCGAACCAGCTGCTGCTCGGCGGCCGTTTCGCCATCAGCACGCCGGAGGCCGTGGAGTCCTGCGCCCAGTATTGCGACGTGTTGAGTTTCAACATGTATACCTTGCAACCTCAGGATGGTTACGACTTCGCCAAACTGCGCAGTCTCGACAAACCCGTGCTGATCACCGAGTTCAATTTCGGCTCGACCGATCGTGGCCCGTTCTGGGGCGGCGTCACGCCGTTGGCGAAGGAGGAGGACCGCGGTGCGGCGTATGCCAACTTCCTCAAGCAGGCCTTGAGCGAGCCGTCGATTGTTGGTGTGCATTGGTTTCAGTACCTCGATCAACCGGTCACCGGGCGCCTGCTTGACGGTGAAAACGGTCACTTCGGGTTGGTGGGCATTACTGATCTGCCGTTCCAGGGCTTTGTCGACAGCGTGCGCAAGAGCAACCTGGCGACGGTCGAGCAATTGGGCAAGGAGGCCGAGAAGGCTGCGGCTGCCGCCGACAAAGCCAGTCATGACGCCGAGGGCGGCCGCAAGGCCGAGGCCGGCAAGGGGCCGGGGAAGGGCGCTGGCGGGCATTCCGGCAAAGGTCATTAATCGCTGAAACCGCGTCATCGTTCTTCGCGAGCAGGCTCGCTCCCACTTTGGAAAGCATTCTCCTGTGGGAGCGAGCCTGCTCGCGAAGGCGTCATTAGCATCACCACTGCATTTGAAGTTGATGGCAGAGCGACCATCCAGCCCAACCCTGTTCCCAAAACCGTCAAGGGCTGGAACAATGCCCGCCACTTTGTAGAGCGTTAATCCGGGGAGTTGCGGGTGCAGATTCAGGGTCATTACGAGCTTAAGTTCGAAGCGGTGCGAGAGGCGTTCGCGGCGCTGTTCGACGATCCTCAGGAGCGTGGCGCAGCGTTGTGCATCCAGGTCGGTGGCGAAACCGTCCTCGATCTGTGGGCCGGCACTGCGGACAAGGACGGGGCCGAGGCCTGGCACAGCGACACCATCGCCAACCTGTTCTCCTGCACCAAGACCTTTACCGCCGTCACCGCGCTGCAATTGGTGGCCGAAGGCAAACTGCAACTGGATGCCCCGGTCGCACGCTACTGGCCTGAGTTTGCCGCTGCCGGCAAAGAGTCCGTCACCCTGCGACAATTGCTCTGCCATCAGGCCGGCCTGCCGGCATTGCGCGAGTTACTGGCCCCCGAAGCCCTTTACGACTGGCAAACCATGGTCGACGCCCTGGCCGCCGAAATGCCATGGTGGACGCCGGGCGAAGGCCACGGTTACGCGGCGATCACCTATGGCTGGCTGGTCGGTGAATTGCTGCGCCGTGCCGACGGTCGTGGACCGGGGGAATCCATCGTCGCGCGGGTCGCCAAACCGTTGGGCCTGGACTTTCATGTCGGCCTGTCCGACGAAGAGTTCTATCGCGTGGCTCACATTGCGCGGGGCAAGGGCAATGTCGGCGATGCCGCCGCCCAGCGCCTGCTGCAAGTGACCATGCGCGAGCCAACGGCCATGACGACCCGGGCGTTCACCAACCCGCCGTCGATCATGACCAGCACCAACAAACCCGAGTGGCGACGCATGCAGCAACCGGCCGCCAATGGCCATGGCAATGCCCGCAGCCTGGCCGGCTTCTATGCAGGCCTGCTCGATGGCAGCTTGCTGGAAAGCGAAATGCTCGATGAACTGACCCGCGAGCACAGCCTCGGCGAGGACAAGACTTTACTGACCCGGACCCGTTTTGGCCTGGGTTGCATGCTCGATCAACCGGACGTTGCCAATGCCACCTTCGGCCTTGGTCCGCGGGCGTTTGGTCATCCCGGCGCCGGCGGTTCCGTTGGCTTTGCCGACCCGGAGCACGATGTGGCCTTCGGATTTGTGACAAATACCCTGGGGCCGTACGTCTTGATGGATCCGCGCGCGCAAAAGCTGGTGCGGGTTTTGGCCACTTGTCTGTAAAAGCGATCATCGGGTTCCAGTGCTGGAACCCAATAGCCTTTCCAGTTTCAAAGCGTCAGTTTATACGGGCCGATGTGGCCTGATTTTTCGACTTCATTTTTGTGGATATCCAATGTCATCCAATAAAACCCTCGCCTTGGCCCTGTGCTTCGCTATTACCGGTTGCGCACAGACTCCACAGAAAGACGCGGCGGCCCCCGTTGCCAAGACTGAAAGCAGCAGCCACTGGTACTGGCCATTCGGTTCCGACGACAGCGCCGACAAGCCCGCAGTCAAGCCGCAGGTAAAACCTGAAGTCAAACCCGTTGCGGTGGCCAAGGCTGAAACCGCTAGCGGCAGCAAGTGGTACTGGCCGTTCGGCGGCGGCGAGCAGAGCACCGCCAAGGCTGTGCCGATGCCCGACCCGAAAGTCACCCAGGCCTGGCTTGACGACTACGAACCGCGCCTGCGCGAGGCAGTCAAGGGCAGCAACATGCAACTCGAACGCCGTGAAAACGTGCTGGTGGTGACTGCGCCGGTCGAGGGCTCGTTCAATCCTGATCGTCCGGCCATGCTGCTGCCGGTCACACTCGGTCCGTTTACCCGGGTTGCGAAAATCCTTGAAGCCGATCCAAAGACCGCTGTGTTGATCCTCGGTCACAGCGATACCTCCGGCGCGGCACCGGCCAACGTCAAGTTGAGTCAGGAGCGTGCCCAGTCCGTTGCGGCGATTTTCCGTCTCAGTGGTTTGCAGCGTGAGCGCTTGATGCTGCGTGGCCTGGGCGGTGATGCGCCGCGTGCCGCCAACGACAGCGTGCAAGGGCGTGCGTTGAACCGCCGCGTGGAACTGCTGGTGACCCCGCAAAACACCATGGTCGCGCTGCTGAGCAAGTACAACATGCCGGCGCCAGCCCCGGTGACCATGGTCGCTGCAGCTGACGTCAAACCGGTCGCCAAGTCTGTGACACCGGCCCCAGCGACTAAAAAGGCTGCTGTTCCAGCGACGAAAAAAGCCCCGGCGAAAAAAGCGTCGGCCAAGAAAGCACCTGCGAAAACTGCAACGCCGGCAAAAAAGACCACGCCAGCCAAAGCCTCGACGGCTGACAAGAAAGTCGCCACCACCGATACTGCAAAGCAGTGATAGGTTAACCAAAAGGAATGCGCCATGACCCAGGGCCTGGCTGATATGCGTCGCGACTACACCCGTGATGGCCTGACCGAGGCACAAGCCCCGGCCGAGCCGTTCGCGCTGTTCCACCAGTGGTTCGCCGACGCGGTGAAAACCGAACAGGCGCCGGTGGAAGCCAATGCCATGACCCTGGCCACCGTCGACCAGGACGGTCGACCGCACTGTCGCATTCTGTTGCTCAAGGGCCTGGACGAGCAGGGCTTCACCTTTTTCACCAACTACGAAAGCGCCAAGGGCCAACACCTGGCCACGAATCCGTTCGCGGCCATGACGTTTTTCTGGCCGGCGCTGGAGCGCCAGGTGCGCATCGAAGGGCGGGTGGTGAAGGTCACGCCTGAAGAGTCCGATGCCTATTATCAGGTCCGTCCACTGGGCAGTCGCCTGGGGGCCTGGGCATCGCCGCAGAGCCGCGTGATCGCCGGTCGTGGCGAACTCGAAACGTTGCTCAAGGACACCGAGCAACGCTTCAGCGACACCCAGCCGCACTGCCCGGAACACTGGGGTGGTTATCGCCTGCTGCCGGAGCGCATCGAATTCTGGCAGGGCCGCCCAAGCCGCCTGCACGACCGCCTCAATTACCGCCAGCAGGGCGCCGGCTGGATTCTTGAACGTCTGGCCCCCTGAGCAGTTTACCCACCGGGATAGTCTGCCGCAGCGGCCTCCAGCCACTTCGGCAGGTCTCGACGCTTGATCCTCTGCGCCTGAGCACTCGCCAACCGTTCGAGCATGAAGGCTTTTTTCTGCTCATCCTTGCCCGCCAGCGCTAGTGCCAGGTCGCGGTCCATCCAGCGTTTGATCCGCACGTACAGCCACCAATGGAAGTACAAACCGGCAACAGTCGTGACGACGATGATAAAATAGTCCATGAGAATCCTTGGCCAGTGTGCGGTTTTCCGATTTGCCGCTACTGTGTGAGTTCGCGGAGGCGCCTTAACGGAGCCTGAATCAAACCAATTTTATCCGGGCGGTGCCGTGACAGGCGTCAAGCTGCGGAGTTTAATGAATATCTGTTTCTTTGGAGTTGATGCTATGCGTAAGTCTGTTCTACTGGTTGCTTCCTTTTCCACGATGGCAATGTTGCTCACTGGTTGCCAATCGAGCCTGACCGGTGACTCCTACTCCCGTGACGAAGCACGTCGCGTGCAGACCGTTCGCATGGGCACCATCGAAGCATTGCGTCCGGTGAAAATCGAAGGCACCAAAACCCCGATCGGCGGCGCTGCAGGCGCAGTGGTCGGCGGCGTGGGTGGCAGCTCGATCGGTGGTGGCAAAGGCAGTGTTGTTGCTGCGGTCATCGGCGCAGTCGCCGGTGGTCTGATCGGTTCGGCCGCTGAAGAAGGCTTGACCCGCACCCAGGGCGTGGAAATCACCGTGCGCGAAGATGATGGCAGCATGCGCGCCTACGTTCAGGAAGTTCAGCCAAACGAAGTGTTCCGTGTTGGTGAGCGTGTGCGTATCGCCAGTGTGGGTGGCACCAGCCGCGTTTCGCACTAAGCGTAAACACCGGATAAACAAAAAACCCGATCAGGTGACTGATCGGGTTTTTGTTTTTGGCTGAGGCGAGTCTTGATTGGCGCCAGGCGTTATCGCGGTTTATCAGGATGCCAGGCTGGAACCCTTGCGACTCGCCATCGCCGTCACCCCATAACCGATCAGCGCGGCCAGAATCGAACCGGTCAGGATTCCCATGCGATCCATCCCGGCGAAATCACTCACCCCCGGCTCAAAGGCCAGCGAGCCGACAAACAGGCTCATCGTGAAACCAATGCCGCAGAGAATCGCCACGCCTAATATCTGGCCCCAATTGGCGCCTTGGGGCAGGGCGGCGATACCGGTTTTCACGGCCAGCCAGGTCAGGCCGAAGACACCGACGGTCTTGCCCAGCAACAGTCCGATGGCGATGCCCATGGGGACGTGGTGAGTGAAGCTTTCGACGGTGACACCGCTCAGGGACAGGCCGGCATTGGCAAACGCGAACAGCGGCAGAATGCCGTAGGCCACCCACGGGTGCAGGGCGTGTTCCAGGGTCAGCAATGGCGAGGGCTCGGCATTTTTCGTGCGCAGCGGAATGCAGAAAGCCAGGGTCACACCGGCCAGCGTGGCGTGGACACCGCTCTTGAGCACGCAGACCCAGAGAATCAAGCCAATGATCATGTAGGGCCCGAGCTTGACCACGCCGAGCCGGTTCATCCCGATCAGCGCCGCAATACAGGCCGCGGCCAGCGCCAGGGACAGGGTCGACAGAGCGCCGGAATAGAAGATCGCAATGATGATGATCGCGCCGAGGTCGTCAATGATCGCCAGGGTCATCAGGAACAGTTTCAGCGAGACCGGAACGCGTTTGCCCAGCAGCGCCAGCACGCCAAGGGCGAAGGCGATGTCGGTAGCGGTCGGGATTGCCCAGCCGTTGAGGGCCGGTGGCGTGTCGCGATTGAGGTACCAGTAGATCAGCGCCGGCACCACCATGCCACCAATCGCCGCCGCGCCAGGCAGGACGATTTGCGACGGTTTGGACAACTGGCCGTCGAGGACTTCGCGCTTCACTTCCAGGCCGATCAGCAGGAAGAACAGCGCCATCAGGCCGTCGTTGATCCACAGCAGCAACGGCTTGGCGATTTTAAGCGCGCCGATCTGCGCCACCACGGGGGTGTCCAGCAGGCCGTTGTACAGCCACGCCAGCGGCGAGTTGTTGATGATCAGAGCCAGAACGGCAGCGGCGATCAGTAACAGACCGCTGGCAGCTTCCAACTGAAAGAAACGCGTGAAAGTGCTACGCAGAGGCAAGGTCGCTCTCCATCCGTGAGTTCAAAAGGTGTTACACCCTAACAAGTACTGTTAGTTGTTAAAACAAAAGTTATATTCTTTTTTGTTATATGCCGTTACAGAGTGAGCCGCCAGTACCGAGTTGAGCCTAGCAGTTGTCGGGCGTATTGGACCTCAGCTGTATCTGTGCTGGATGTAGGTTTTTACCTAAGCTTGTCGGATGAGCCTTGATAAAAGGCCGACTCCTGCCCGATTCAACGAGAAATCCATCATGAGCGACAACCGACAGTGGTCCCGCGAAGCGATCCGGATCATCGAAGCCGATTTCCAGCGCAGCGCCGACACCCACCTGATCCCCTTGCCGCTGCCGGGTTTTCCAGGCATCGAGTTGTACTTCAAGGATGAATCCAGCCACCCCACGGGCAGTCTCAAGCACCGACTGGCCCGTTCGCTGTTCCTGTACGCGCTGTGTAATGGCTGGCTCAAGCCAGGGGCGCCGGTCATTGAGGCTTCCAGCGGTTCCACGGCGATTTCCGAAGCGTACTTCGCGCGCATGCTAGGCCTGCCGTTCATTGCAGTGATGCCGGCAACTACCTCGAAAGAAAAGATCGCGCAAATCGCCTTCTATGGCGGCCAAAGCCACCTGGTGGACGATCCGACCCAGATCTATGCAGAGTCCGAGCGCCTGGCCCGCGAGCACGACGGGCACTTCATTGACCAGTTCACCTACGCCGAGCGCGCCACCGACTGGCGGGCGAACAACAACATTGCCGAGTCGATCTTTCAGCAGATGCGTTTCGAACAGCATCCCGAGCCTAGCTGGCTGATCTCCAGCCCCGGTACCGGGGGCACCACGGCCACCCTGGGCCGATACGTGCGTTATCGCCAGCATTGCACCCGCGTGCTGTGTGCCGATGCCGAGCGCTCGGTGTTCTTCGATTACTACCAGACCGGCGATGCCAGCCTGCGACTGGACCACGGCTCGCGGATCGAAGGTATCGGTCGGCCGCGTGTGGAGGCGTCGTTTCTCCCCAAGGTGATCGACGCGATGGTCAAAGTGCCGGATGCCCTGTCACTGGCGGCCATGCACTACCTGGCGCAGCGTCTGGGACGCCATGTGGGCGGGTCGAGCGGGACCAACCTGATCGGCGCACTGATGGCCGCTCAACACATGAAGGCGCAGGGGGAGACGGGGTCGATGGTGGCGATTCTGTGCGACAGCGGCGAGCGCTACGCCACGACCTATTACGATCAGGACTGGCTCAAGGCTCAGGGGTATGAATTGAGTGGTTTGATGGCTGCAGTGGCAGCGACGGTGGAGCGGGGTGAGGCGCTGCCGGCTAGCGTGTTGCGCGCCAATATCTGAAACTCATCAGACACAGAAACCAGTGTGGGAGCGAGCTTGCTCGCGATGGCGGCGCCACATTCAACACATATGTTGATTGATCTACCGCTATCGCGAGCAAGCTCGCTCCCACAGGGTTTTGCATTGTTTACGGGATCGGGTATCAGGCTTCCAGGCCAAGGATGTCCCGAGCCACTGCTTCTGCAATGCGAATCCCGTCAACGCCCGCCGACAGAATCCCGCCCGCATAACCGGCACCCTCACCGGCCGGGAACAGGCCTTTCACGTTCAGGCTCTGCAACGACTCGTTGCGGGTAATGCGCAGCGGTGAGGAGGTACGGGTCTCGATGCCGGTCAACACCGCATCGTGCAGCGAGTAACCACGAATCTGCTTTTCGAACGCCGGCAAGGCTTCGCGGATCGCTTCGATGGCGAACGCCGGCAGTGCCAACGCCAGATCACCCAGGGCAATACCCGGCTTGTAGGACGGTTCGACGCTGCCCAGTTCGGTGGACGGTTTGCCCGCGATAAAATCGCCGACCAGTTGCGCCGGCGCTTCGTAGTTGCTGCCGCCCAGCACAAAAGCGTGGGACTCCAGGCGTTCCTGCAGCTCGATACCGGCCAGCGGGCCGCCCGGATAGTCGACTTCCGGGGTAATGCCGACGACGATCCCGGAGTTTGCATTGCGCTCGTTGCGCGAGTACTGGCTCATGCCATTGGTGACCACGCGGTTCGGCTCGGACGTCGCCGCCACCACGGTGCCGCCCGGGCACATGCAGAAGCTGTAGACCGAACGGCCGTTCTTGGCGTGGTGCACCAGTTTGTAGTCGGCGGCGCCCAGTTTCGGGTGGCCGGCGTATTTGCCCAGGCGCGCACGGTCGATCAGCGATTGCGGGTGCTCGATGCGGAAACCCACCGAAAACGGCTTGGCTTCCATGAACACGCCTCGGCCGTGAAGCATGCGGAAGGTGTCGCGGGCACTGTGGCCGAGGGCGAGGATCACGTGCTTTGAATGTATCTGCTCTCCGCCGTTGAGTTCGACGCCGACCAGTTGCCCGTCCTCGATCAGCACGTCGGTGACCCGCTGCTGGAAGCGCACTTCGCCGCCGAGGGCGCGAATCTGCTCACGCATGTTTTCCACGACGCCGGTCAGACGGAATGTACCGATGTGCGGTTTGCTGACGTAGAGGATTTCTTCCGGCGCGCCGGCCTTGACGAATTCGTGCAGGACTTTGCGACCGAGGAATTTCGGATCCTTGATCTGGCTGTAGAGCTTGCCGTCGGAGAATGTCCCCGCGCCGCCTTCACCAAATTGCACGTTGGACTCGGGGTTGAGCACGCTTTTGCGCCACAGGCCCCAGGTGTCCTTGGTGCGTTGGCGTACTTCGGTGCCGCGCTCGAGGATGATCGGCTTGAAGCCCATTTGCGCCAGCAGCAGCCCGGCGAAAATCCCGCACGGACCGAAGCCGACGACGATCGGACGTGCGCTCAGTTCGGCCGGTGCCTGGCCTACCGCTTTGTAACTGACATCCGGAGCCACGTTGACGTTACGGTCATCAGCGAACTTGTGCAGTACCGCCGCCTCATCGCGAACTTCAAGGTCGATGGTGTAGATGAAACACAGTTCGGAGGACTTTTTACGCGCATCGTAGCTGCGCTTGAACAAGGTGAAATCGAGCAGGTCATCGCTGGCAAGCCCTAAGCGCTGCACGATGGCAGGGCGCAGGTCTTCATCGGGATGGTCGATCGGCAACTTGAGTTCGGTGATTCGTAACATGGCGGGATCCGGTTCGCGGGGCGCACAACTGCGCCAGGGCGTTTGAAGCCGGCGATTATAAGCCCCAAAGACAGCGTCCAGTGAGGCAAAAACCGCCTCTCGTCGAATCAGTCGTCGCGCGAGCCGCCGAAATACCCGCATCCACGCTGGACCTGGCCGTCAACGCGCAGCTCGGCACTCATGTGCTGGACGCTGCCGGTGCTGTTGTCGACGCAACGTTGCGGCGCAACCCACAGTTCGATGTGCTGGTTATTGACTTCGGTGCTGAGGTTGAAACGGCCGTCGCCCAGTTGCTCTTCCACGTAGGGCACGGCGAGGGGCGGCTGGCCGGCGCGGTCAATGACCATGCCTTTGCCGCTGACCTTGACGTTCCACTCCGGCGTATGGCCGGCGGCGCGCAGGGTCAGCAGCTTGAAATTCGGATCGTCGCAGGCGGTGCCCGAGCGCTCGACGCGGTACAACTGCTCCAGATCGAGCTGGCCGTCACCACCGCTGCCGGCCACAACCCGCCCACGCACGTCGGCAAACAGTTTGCCCTGCTTGTCCGCCAGGTTTGCGGCCTGCTGCAGGACGCTGGTACCGCCCGTGTCGTTGACCACGTAGCGGTTTGCCTGGTTACACGGCTGGAACAGCAGTTTGCCGTCCGCCGCGGTCAACTGGCCTTGCATGCGTGTCTGGCCGGCATGGGAAACGCTCTGCCGTTCACCCTCGAACAACTGGCAAGCGGTGAACAGCGGAAGCAGGGCTACGAGGACTAAGGAACGGGCAACACGCATCTTGGGGTCTCCTGACAAGTGCCGCCACGTTACTCAGGCTGACCGTTCATCACAACCCGTTATTGCCTCCACTTTGTACAGGCACTGGTACAACTCGGGTTGTTCGGTCTTCAGATATGAAAGGTCTGACCGGTCTGCAACCCTTCCACACTTTTGGCGTAGGCCAAGGCTACGTCCGCCGCAGGAACCGGCTTGAAGCCACGGAAGTATGGAGCGTATTTACCCATGGCCTCGACGAGGACGTTCGGGCTGATCGAATTCACACGCAGGCCACGCGGCAGTTCGATGGCGGCGGCCCGGACGAAGCTGTCCAGTGCACCGTTGACCAACGCTGCCGAGGCACCACTGTAAATCGGATCGTGACTGAGTACGCCAGTGGTGAAGGTGAACGAAGCACCGTCGTTGGCGAATTCGCGACCGATCAACAGCAAATTGACCTGGCCCATGAGCTTGTCTTTGAGGCCCAGGGTAAAGCTCTCCTCGGTCATCTCATTGAGCGGGGCAAAGGTCACGTTGCCAGCGGCGCACACCAGCGCATCGAATTTGCCGGTCTGCGCAAACAGTTTGCGAATTGAGGCGCTGTCACTGATGTCCACCTGGAAGTCGCCGCTGGTGCGACCTATGCGAATGATTTCGTGGCGTTGCGACAGTTCTTTGTCGATAGCCGATCCGATGGTGCCGCCTGCGCCGATCAAAAGAATTTTCATGGAAGCTGATCCTCGTTATGGGTTGAACAAGGCATCAGTTTAGGGTGGTTTTTTCTCTAGATAAGCGCACTAATAGGCAACCTTTGGTTTTCAAATGGAAACAATCCATGAGCGAGATGGATGACCTGGCCGCGTTCGCCGTATTGATCGAAGCGGGAAGTTTCACCCTGGCGGCGCAGCAGCTCGGTTGCAGCAAAGGTCAGCTGTCCAAGCGCATCAGCCAGTTGGAAGCGCAGTTTTGTGTGGTGCTGTTGCAGCGCACCACTCGCCGTTTGAGCCTGACGGCAGCCGGTGCTGCGTTGTTACCACAGGCTCAGGCGCTGGTGGTGCAAGTCGAGCGGGCGCGTCAGGCGCTGGCGCGGCTGAAGGACGACATGGCCGGCCCGGTACGGATGACAGTTCCGGTATCACTCGGGGAAACCTTCTTCGATGGCTTGTTGCTGGAGTTCTCCGCCAGGTATCCCCAGGTGCAGATCGAACTGGAGCTCAACAACAGCTACCGCGAACTGTCCCGCGACGGCTTCGATCTGGCGATTCGTTCTGACGTGGCAATTGACCAGCGACTGGTGGCGCGTCCGTTGCTGGCTTGGCAAGAACTGACCTGCGCCAGCCCGGCTTACCTGGAGCAATACGGTGAACCGCAAACGCCCCAGGCGCTGGCCGAACATCGTTGCCTGCTCAACAGCCATTACAGCGGCCGCGAAGAATGGCTGTATCACCAGCAGCATGAATTGTTGCGGGTGCGGGTGTCAGGGCCGTTCGCCAGCAATCACTACAACCTGTTGAAGAAAGCCGCATTGGTCGGTGCCGGTATTGCGCGCCTGCCATCCTACTGTTTGCCAACAGAACTGGCCGACGGGCGTTTGCGATGGCTCCTGCGCGATTATCAGACCCGCAGCATGCCGATGTATCTGGTGCATCCGTATCAGGGCGGATTGCCCAAGCGCACGCAGGTGCTGGCGGATTATTTGATCGGGTGGTTCAAGCGCAGTGGGGAGGTGCTGGATCGGCTGTGACAAAAAACATCTGACACCGTATAGACCCTGTGGGAGCGAGCCTGCTCGCGAATGCGGTTTATCATTCAACATCTTTGTTGGCAGACACACAGCTTTCGCGAGCAGGCTCGCTCCCACAATGGATCTTCATTGTTTGCGAGGTTGTTGCCGGCATAAAAAAAACGGCCCGAAGGCCGTTTTCTGTTTACCGCAATGGCTTAGCCGCCGAGGTACGCTTCGCGCACTTTCGGGTCGGTCAGCAATGCTTCACCGGTGCCTTGCATCACCACCCGGCCGTTCTCCAGCACGTAGGCACGGTCAGCGATTTTCAGCGCCTGGTTGGCGTTCTGTTCGACCAGGAACACCGTCACACCGTCCTTGCGCAGTTGTTCGATGATGTCGAAGATCTGCTGGATGATGATCGGTGCCAGGCCCAGCGACGGCTCGTCGAGCAGCAACAGCTTGGGCTTGCTCATCAGCGCACGGCCGATGGCGAGCATTTGCTGTTCGCCACCGGACATAGTGCCGCCACGCTGGGCGAAGCGTTCCTTCAGGCGTGGGAAAAGTCCGAGGACCTTGTCCATCTGTTCCTCATAGTCGCCTTTGGCGGTGAAGAAACCACCCATGGAGAGGTTTTCTTCCACGGTCAGGCGGGAAAACACCCGACGGCCTTCCGGTACCACGGCGATGCTCTTGCGCATGATCTGCGAGGAGTCCTGGCCGACCAGTTCCTCACCCATGTAGCGGATGCTGCCGCTGTGGGCCTGCGGCGAACCGCAGAGCGTCATCAGCAGGGTCGATTTGCCGGCACCGTTGGCACCGATCAGGGTCACGATCTCGCCCTGGCGGACTTCGACGTTGACGCTGTGCAGGGCCTGGATCTTGCCGTAGAAGGTGGAAACGTTTTCGAACTGCAGCATTTACGCTTCCCCCAGGTAGGCTTTGATCACTTCAGGATTGTCGCGGATCTGCTCCGGCGTGCCGTTGGCCAGGGGCGTGCCCTGGTTGATCACGACGATGTGGTCGGAAATGCTCATGACCAGTTTCATGTCGTGTTCGATCAGCAGCACGGTGACGTTGTGCTCTTCACGCAGCATGCTGATCAGCGCCTTGAGGTCTTCGGTTTCCTTCGGGTTCAGGCCTGCGGCCGGTTCGTCGAGCATGAGGATCCGCGGACGGGTCATCATGCAGCGAGCGATTTCCAGACGACGTTGCTGACCGTAGGCCAGGGTGCCGGCAGGACGGTTGGCAAACGCCTTGAGGTTGACCTTGTCCAGCCAGTACTCGGCGAATTCCATGGCCTCGCGCTCGCTTTTGCGGAACGACGGCGTCTTGAACAGACCGGACAGGAAGTTGGTGTTCAGGTGACGGTGCTGGGCGATCAAGAGGTTCTCGACCGCGGTCATGTCCTTGAACAACCGCACGTTCTGGAAGGTGCGCACCACGCCCTTGAGGGCGATCTTGTGGCCGGGCAGGCCCTCGATCGACTCGCCGTCCAGCAGGATGCTGCCGCCACTTGGCTTGTAGAAGCCGGTCAGGCAGTTGAACACGGTGGTCTTGCCGGCGCCGTTAGGGCCGATCAATGCCACGACCTGTTTTTCCTTCACGCTCAAGGCCACGCCGTTGACCGCCAGCAAGCCGCCGAAGCGCATGCTCAGGTTTTCTACTTTGAGGATCTCGCGGCTCATTTGCGCAGCTCCATGTGAGGACGTTGCATGGGCAGCAGACCTTGAGGACGCCAGATCATCATCAGCACCATCAAGGCGCCGAACATCAACATGCGGTATTCACTGAACTCACGCATCATTTCCGGCAACAGGATCATTACCGTGGCCGCGAGTACGACACCCAGTTGCGAGCCCATTCCGCCCAACACCACGATGGCGAGGATGGTGGCCGACTCGATGAAGGTGAAGGACTCTGGTGTCACCAGGCCCTGACGCGCGGCGAAGAAGCTGCCGGCGAAACCAGCAAAGCAGGCACCCAGGGTGAAGGCTGAAAGCTTGATGATCGTCGGGTTCAGACCCAGTGCACGGCAGGCGATTTCGTCTTCACGCAGGGCTTCCCAGGCACGGCCCAGAGGCATGCGCAGCAAGCGGTTGATGACGAACAGGGCGAACAGCGCGAGAAACAACGCCACCAGGTAGAGGAAGATCACCTTGTTGATCGAGTTGTATTCCAGGCCGAAGTACTCGTGGAACGTCTGCAGGCCTTCAGCCGCTTTACGTTCGAAGGTCAGGCCGAAGAACGTCGGTTTCTCGATGTTGCTGATGCCGTTCGGCCCGCCCGTGAGGCCGGTCAGGTTACGCAGGAACAGCCGGATGATTTCACCGAAGCCCAGCGTCACGATCGCCAGATAGTCACCACGCAGACGCAGGACCGGGAAGCCCAGCAGGAAGCCGAAGGTGGCCGCCATCATCCCGGCAATCGGCAGGCAGATCCAGAAGCTCAAACCATAGTAGTGCGACAGCAGCGCATAACTGTAGGCGCCGACGGCATAGAAGCCGACATAACCGAGGTCGAGCAGGCCGGCCAGGCCGACCACGATGTTCAGGCCAAGGCCGAGCATCACGTAGATCAGCACCAGCGTGGCGATGTCTACCGCGCCGCGAGAGCCGAAGAACGGCCAGATCAGCGCACCGGCGATCAGCGCGATGATGATCCAGCGTTGGGTGGTCGGCAGGGTCAGGAAGTTGCTGGCCTTGGCCGGAATCAGCGGCATGCTGGGCGAGGAGCGCCAGGCCGAGCTGATCTGCTGGTCGAACAGTACACGAAGGAACATCAGCACCGAGCACGCGGCGATGGTGATCAGCGTTGTAGTGCTGGTGCCATGGACTTCGAGGTCGATGCCGACGATGGTCAGCTTCAGACCGAGTACCGGGTAGGCAACGGCCCACACCAGCAAGGCACTGAACAGTGCCTGTTTAAGATTCCTAGTCATACTTTCTCAACCTCCGGACGTCCCAACAGGCCGGTTGGCCGGAACAACAACACCAGAACCAATAGACCGAACGCCACGACGTCCTTGTACTGGTCGCCGAAGATATCGGCACCAAAGGCTTCCGCCACCCCCAGCACGATCCCCCCGAGCATGGCGCCGGGGATGCTGCCGATACCACCCAGTACCGCGGCGGTGAAGGCCTTGAGGCCGACCAGGAAACCGGCGTTCGGGTTGATCACACCGTATTGCATGCTCAGCAGCACGGCCGCGATGGCCGCCAGTGCGGCACCGATGACGAAGGTCAGGGCGATGATGTTGTTGGTGTTGATACCCAGCAGGTTGGCCATCTTGATGTCTTCGGCACAGGCGCGGCAGGCGCGACCCAGGCGAGAGCGGGAGATGAACAGCGTCAGGCCGAGCATGGCGACAAAGGTCACCACGAACACCACGATTTGCATGTAGGAAATCAGCACTTCATGTGCGCCACCTGGCCCGATGGAGAAGTTGCCGGGGATCAGGTTGGGGATGGATTTGTCCTTGGAGTCTTGCGCCAGCAGAACCGTGTTCTGCAGGAAGATCGACATGCCGATGGCGGAAATCAGCGGGATCAGACGGTTGCTGCCGCGCAAGGGGCGGTAGGCGATCCGTTCGATGCTGTAGCCGTAGGCACTGGTCACGACGATGGTCGCGAGAAAAGCGGCGGTCATCAACAGCGGAACGCTGTCGAGTCCCATCATGGACAGGCCCGCGATGGCGATGAACGCCACGTAGGAGCCGATCATGTACACCTCGCCGTGGGCGAAGTTGATCATTCCAATGATGCCGTAAACCATCGTATAGCCGATGGCGATCAGGGCATACGTGCTGCCAATGGTCAGACCATTAACCAGCTGTTGGAAAAAGTGATAGATGTCAGGCATTACAGCGCTCCTAAAAACCTGATACGCATTTCACTGGTGGAGTCATTTTCCCGCCCGAGCCCCGTGGATCTGCATCCACTTCGAATTCGGGGTTTGCCAGCGAACCGCTGATGACGGTTTTGAGATTTTCAGGTGGGGAGACTGGCGGATCACGCCAGCGCGGCCCAATACGTTCGTAAAATAAAGCCCACGGCACGCCGTGGGCTTTATTGGCAGTCAGTCAGGCAACGCCTTACTGAGGCTTGGCTTCAGTTTTAGGTTTGCCGAAGTGCCACTCGTAAACCACAAATTTGAAGTCTTTCAGGTCGCCCTTGGCGTCGAAGCTCAGGTCGCCAGTCGGGGTCTTGAAGGTGCCGGCGTGGATGGCTTCAGCCACTTTGGCGGAGTCTTCGGACTTGGCAGCCTTGATGCCTTCGGCGATCACTTCCACAGCCGAGTAGGCCGGGAACACGAACGGACCGCTCGGGTCTTCTTTCTTGGCTTTGAACGCATCAGCCAGGGCGATGTTGGCCGGATCCTGGTCGAAGGACTTCGGCAGGGTCACCAGCAGGCCTTCGGAAGCGTCCTTGGCGATCTGCGAAATGGAGTCGTTACCCACGCCTTCCGGACCCATGAATTTGGCTTTCAGGCCTTTTTCCTGGGATTGACGCAGGATCAGACCCAGCTCCGGGTGGTAGCCGCCGTAGTAGACGAAGTCGACGTTGGCTTGCTTGAGCTTGGAGATCATCGACGAGAAGTCTTTGTCGCCGGCGTTGATGCCTTCGAACACGGCAACTTTCACGCCTTTGCCTTCCAGGGTTTTTTTCACGGCGGTGGCGATGCCTTCACCGTATTGCTGTTTGTCGTGCAGGACGGCAACGATTTTCGGTTTTACGAAATCGGCAATGTAGTTACCGGCGGCAGGGCCCTGGGCGCTGTCCAGGCCGATGGTGCGGAACACCATTTTGTAACCGCGGCTGGTGATGTCCGGGCTGGTGGCAGCCGGGGTGATCATGATCACGCCTTCGTCTTCGTAGATGTCCGAAGCCGGTTGAGTGGAGCTGGAGCACAGGTGACCGACCACGAACTTGACGCCATCGTTGACGACTTTGTTCGCGACCGCTACCGCTTGTTTTGGATCACAGGCGTCATCGTATTCAACGGCTTCGAGTTTCTTGCCGTCCACGCCGCCCTTGGCGTTGATCTGCTCGATGGCCATTTTGGCGCCACTGAACTGCATGTCGCCGTATTGGGCTACAGGACCGGTTTTAGGGCCGGCGATGCCGATCTTGATGGTGTCAGCTGCGAACGAATGGCTGGCAACCCCGGCCAGAACCATAGCGGCAAACAGTTTGGAAATCTGCTTAGTAGCCTTAGTCATAGTGCTCCACTCTTACTGTTGTAGTTTTTATAGTCCTGGCGCCGATGGCAGCAGAACCGGGTCAGATATCCACGACATCCCCCCGGAAATGCCCCCCGGCAACTGTACCGGTACAGTGTAGAGCGCCGATTGTCAGCCTGGGAAGGCGGCGCCGGGGGGCAAAACCTGCAAGTGTCGCTTTATTGAAAGAAAAAGACAGAATTGCGGCGAGGGTCTTGAAGGGCTTATAGCCGGATTCAGTGCATTCCCTGGCTTTACTGCGCTTTTCATTTCGGTCACTCAATTGCATCCGGGTTTTTCTGCCAGACCACCGACGTTATCATCTACGTCGATTTCTTTTCCGGACAGTCCCATGAATCAAGAACCTAGCACCCTCTATGCCAAGCTGCTTGGTGAAACCGCATCTATTACCTGGAAAGAGCTGGAGCCGTTCTTCGCCAAGGGTGCCCTATTGTGGGTCGATCCTGGCCTGGATTTGATCGCCGCCGCTGAGGCCGTGGCCCAGGATGAAGGAGAGAAAGTGGCTGCCTGGCTGGCCGCTGGCAAGCTCGCCAAGCTGTCTGAGACGCGGGCGCTGGATCTTTTTGAACGTGATCCACAGTTGTGGGCCGTGGTTGTTTCGCCGTGGATTCTGGTCCAGGAAAGGGCGCAGGCTTAAAGGTTGCACCTGAATGGTGCGCTTCTTTCGGAGGGAAAAGTGTGTAGCCGAGTAGCGTGATGGCATGTTGCCGTAGAGAAAGGCCACAGCTTCACGGTGACGTAAACGTAACGGGAACAGTTGAGAGGGCAACTGAACGCCTGCTCAATTGTTTCTGGATGTTGGGAATTCGGATTTTCCAGTGCCCATAAGGGCCTCATCGCGGGTAAGCCCGCTCCCACAGGTTCCGGAGGTGTACACAACATGTGTGAACGACCGAGAACACTGTGGGAGCGGGCTTGCCCGCGATTGGGGGCGACTGGGTATCAAACCTGGATCAGCAAGTCTTGCCCGTATGGTTATTCAACGAAATGACCTTGGTCTTGCCAATGCGGTGACGGTAGATCTCGCGCAGGTATTTGATCGATTTCTTCACGCAATCCCGGGACAGGCGGATGTCGTTGATCGAGACGAATTTGTCCTTGTCGTTGATCAGCTCGCGGTACTTCTTCTCGTACATCGGCTTGATCGCGTACCAGTTGGTATCGAGGATCTTCGCCGGGTTCTCGAATTCGTTGAGCAGCTCGTCGATCCGGTCTTCATCGAACTGGTCGTTGATGATGAAGTCCAGGATCGAGTTGTCCAGGGTCTCGTCGAAGCGGTACGGGTTTTTCGCGAAACAGCGCTTGATGAAGGCCACGATCAGTGTCAGGAAATCGTCCGACAGGCACGGGCTCTTGGCGATCAGGGTGGTCAGCGACAGGTTGGCCGAGGCACCGATCACCAGCGCGTAGCGCTTGAGCGTGGTGTTGGGGAACAGGCTGTTGAGGTGCGTCTTCAACCGGTTCAAATCCATGTAGGACAGCTTGTAGTCCTTGGGCAAGGAAACGATCGACACCACCGACGAGCAATTCTTGAAGAAGTGCAGGTCATGCAGGGCCGCCGCGTCGTACCCCGAGTTCTTGTACTGCTCCAGCGATGCGCGATAGCGCTTGGACTCGATCGGCAACAGGCTGATGCCTTCGATGGCCTGGGTGACCTTGTTGAAGTGCGGCAGGTCGATCGAGCGGAAGAACAGGTCGTCGATGTTCAGGCGCTGCGGCTCTTTCTCGAACACCTTGAATTTGTCGCTGCTCGGCGGCGGGGTTTCCGGCACCACGGACTCTGCGTAGGCAATCGCCACCGGGCCGGCCAGGCTCATGAACAGGTCGTTGGCGTCCAGGCGGATGGTTTCGCCGATGTCGATGCCGGCGCGCCGGAAGTAGTTCTGGTCGTAGTCGGTGGTCACCGCCTGGGCCGTGAGAATGTTGAAGATCTGCTGTGAGATGTATTGGTTGGCATGCTTTTCCATGGCATTGACATCAATGTTCTGGATATTGCCGTCATCGTTCTCTTCGGCGTAACGCATGATGTCGTTGGAGATCAACATCATCGCGTTCCAGGGGCGAATGCGGCCCATGACGCTGGCTTCGCTGCTGTCTTCGTTGGCGAAGTTGTAGGAGAAGTCCCACTCTTCCGACAGGTATTTGCACAGCAGGCGGCCGGCGTTGATGTGCAGCGCCTCGGACATTTCACTGCGGTGATCGGAAATGTTCGGCAGTACGCAGATGCCACTGGTGAAGATCGGTTCGAAGACGAAGGCGTGGCCGCTCTTGCTGTCGTGCTCGTCCATCGGTTTGGTGTCGAACGTCTTGTTCATGTACGAGTGCTGCTGGGCCAGACCGAACTCCGAGGCCATGCCCGAACCGGTACCGCCACCGGCACTGAAGATCGAGAAATACAGGCGCGACTGATTGGCCTTGATGCCGCAGCTGTCGATCAGGTACGAGTGGATCATCTTCCAGTCAGGGCTGGAGAAACGCTGGGTGTCCTTGTTCAGGATGATCTTGGCCAGGTACTGGCCGAGGATCGGCGCGTTACCGGCGCCACCGGCGTGGACTTCCGACAAGTCCATGATTTTCATCTTGCTGTAGTCGCGCAGGAAACCGCTTTTTTCGCCCTTGCGCGAGAAACGGATGCGTCCGGCGATGTCCTTGTCCAGGTCGCCGAGCATCACCAGTGGTTCGACCAGAAACACCGGCTTGGTGTTTTTGTTCTGGCCCAGGCGCAGGTTGTTACGGATCCACTGGGCCGGGCTGTAGCCGGTTTCGGCAAAACGCTTGTCCGGCGACAGGCGATCTTCGTTGTTGAATTCGTTGAGGTAGAACTTGCGGGCGTTGTACACCAGCTCCGCCACGTCCAGCGCAATGTTCGAGCCGCAGCGGCCCAGGCCGATCAGACACACCGACGGGAACTCCTGATCGTTGTGCTGTTCGCTGTCGCCCTCCAGATGCGGTGCGCGCGGGAACACCATGTCGCGCAGGCCGTCGAGGTTGTCGAGGATACGGTCGGTGTTGGTTTCGGTGAAGTACAGGTATTGCTGGGTTGCCAATGGGCGCGATTGAATCAATGGCTTCGGTGATGACGGGCTGTTGGCCGCGGGGCTCAACGTCAGATCGGTTACCGCTGTGGCCGGGTTGTTTTTAGAAGTCATTGTTCGCCATCTACCTGGGCTGATTGGTTGGCCGACTCGCAGTCGTCGAACCGTCACGGAATACAATCGCGTCTTTTTTTCAGCGCGTACCTGGACCATGCCTTGGTCCTTGGCCTGAGCATCACTCGGCGTGAATCCTTTCCTGAGTCATGATGGATCGGCCAATATTCGGTGATCTTTAATCAAAAGGAGGCAAAATGATGTCAATGCTACCTGCGCTGGGATTTGCCGGGATCGGCCTGATGGGGTTGCCGATGTGCCGGCGCCTGTTGGCGGCGGGTTATCCGCTGGCGGTATGGAATCGCAATCCGGACAAGTGCAAGCCGCTGGTGGAGGCCGGCGCACGCCAGGTCGCCAGCCCGGCAGAACTGTGCCAGCACGCGGACCTGGTGATGTTGTGCCTGGCGGATACGTCGGTCGTACGCGAGGTAGTGTTTGGTCCGGCAGGCATTATCGAGGGGGCAAAGAAAGGCCAGTTACTGGTGGACTTTTCCAGCCTGGAGCCTAACGCCACGCGGGAAATGGCCGCAGAACTCGCCGGTAAAACCGGCATGGGCTGGCTCGACACGCCGGTGTCCGGCGGTGTGGTCGGGGCCGAAGCCGGGAGCCTGGCGATCATGGTGGGTGGCGAGTCACAGGATCTGGATCGGGTTCGTCCCGTTCTGCTGAGCCTGGGGCAACGTGTGACGCACATGGGCGGCGTCGGGGCAGGGCAGGTGACCAAGGCGTGTAACCAGATGATCGTCGCCTGCAATGCCTTGGTGATTGCCGAAGTGGTCGCGCTGGCGGAGCGTTCCGGGGTTGATGCCAGCCTGATCGCCGAAGCGCTGGCCGGCGGCTTTGCCGATTCGAAACCCTTGCAGATCCTGGCCCCGCAGATGGCTGAAAACCGCTTCGAACCGATCAAGTGGCATGTGCGCACGTTGCTCAAGGATCTGGATACAGCGGTAAGGTTTTCGCGAGAGCAAGGCTCGGCGACACCGATCAGCGGCCTGGCCGCGCAGTTGATGCGCCTGCATGGGAGTCAGGGGTTCCTTGAAAAGGACCCCTCTACATTAGTGCAGATGTACCGTGAGCCAGGCTCAGCGTCGTGACGGTACAGGCGTGCTCGCGCTGATTGATTTCGTTCAACACCGGATGCAGTTCGGCCAGCGGCACCGGCCGACTGAGCAAATAGCCCTGAACGAAATCACAGCCATGGTTTTCCAGGAACTGATATTGCTCGAAGGTTTCAACCCCTTCGGTGACCACTTGCAGGTGCAGGGTATGAGCCATGACGATGATCGCCTGGACAATCTCCATGTCCTGGGTGGCCTTGGGGATGTCCTGGATGAACGAGCGGTCGATTTTCAGTGTGTTGAGCGGCAAGCGCTTGAGGTAGGCCAGGGAAGAATAGCCGGTGCCGAAGTCATCGATCGACAGCGACACGCCGAGGGCACGAATTTGTCGCAGCAACATCAGTGTGTTGGCGATATTGCCCATCAGGGCGTTTTCCGTGACTTCCAGTTCCAGCTGGTGGGGCTTCACACCGGCGGCTCGCAATGCGGACTCGATTTCATCGGCCAGTTCTACGCGTGCCAGGCTCAGGGGTGAGCAGTTCACGGCGATCTTGAGGTCTGCACAACCCAGGCGCGACAACTCACCCCGATCCTCGCAGGCCTTGCGCAGCACCCAGTTGTCCAGTTCGGCGATCAGGCCGTTGGCCTCGGCGATGGCGATAAAACGATCCGGCACGAGGAAACCATGGACCGGGTGTTGCCAGCGGATCAAGGCTTCGAGCTTGCTGACCTGTCCGGTCTTGAGGTCGTAGATCGGTTGGTAATAGAGCATCAGGCCGGTGTCTTCTCGCAGGGCATGGCGCAGTTCTTCTTCCAGTTGCAGTTCCAGTGTGGCGCGGGTTTTCAGGTCGGCGCTGAAAAAACTCAGGCCGTTGCGGCCACGGCCCTTGGACTGATATAGCGCAAGGTCGGCGTTCTTCAGCAGTTCTTCACAGGTCTTGCCATCCTCCGGAAACAGGCTGATGCCGATGCTGGTGGTCATGACCATGCGCCTGCCGGCCAGTTCGATGGGCTCCTTCATTTTCAGCATGATGCGTTGGGCCATCTGCCGCGCCTCTTCACGATCATGCAGGTCGATAAGCAGGCAGAACTCGTCGCCACCGAAGCGCGCGACCACATCCTCGTGACTGCGAACCGAATTCTTGATGTGCCCGGCAAGCACTTTGAGCAGTTCGTCACCGGCATCGTGGCCAAGGCTGTCGTTGATCCGCTTGAAATGGTCGATGTCCAGGAACATGACCGCCAGCATCCCGCCTTTGTTGGTTTTCTCGATGAGTTTTTCGGCGAAGACCTGGTTGAATCCGCGGCGGTTGATCAGGTTGGTCAGCGCATCGTAGTGCGCCACCTGTTGCAGCGACCTGCGCGCCTGGTCCAACTGGCCGAGCAGGGAGTTGACCCGTTGCAGGTCGTGGTCCTTGCGTTGCAGTTTCTTGTCCGCCAGCGCCGCGCTGATGCTGCTGCCGATGATCAGCAGGGTCATGACCGCCACGGTCAGTGCCAGTTGCAGTTGGCTGTGATCGCCGGTTTGCGCTGGCAGGCTGCCTTCGGGCAGCACCAGGTTGAAGGCGGCCATGGCCGTGAGATGCATACTGAGGATGCCAGCCCCGAGCAACAGGCTGGCGCAGTATTTGATGAGCTGATGCAGCATGCCGGCGCCGTCGCGCAGATACCATGCCAGTAACAAGGCTGCCAGTGCGGCACCGATCGCGATCGCGATGGAAAGGGCAAACAGGCCCTGATGGTAATAGACCGAGGCATTGGCGTGCATGGCCGTCATGCCCACGTAATGCATGGTCGCGATACCCAGGCCGATCCCGACCGATGACGTGAGGCACTGTCGCAAACTCAGCTCGGGAAGGCTGAGGGTATGCATGGCCAGCCACGCGGCGAGCAGCGCGATGGTTAGCGAGAACACCGTGACAGGCAGTTGGTAGTGAAGAGCGACAGGCGCCTGGAATGCCAGCATCCCGACGAAGTGCATGGCCCAGATACTGCCAGCCAGGCATCCGCTGCCAACCCAGCGCCAGAGCGTTTGGGAAGCGGATTTTTCAGCGTGAGCAACCCGTTCGGCCATGTCCAGTGTCGCGAAGCTGCCGACACAAGCGACCAGATAAGCCAGCAACACCAGAAAAGGGTCATGTGTGCAATTAAGTATGACCTGCCCACTCTCTGGTAGCTCGGTAAGGAAATGCAAACCAGGCCACTCCATAGCACGCCCCATCGTTATCCATCAGGCCGGCGCAAGGAGCGCCAGCGAATGTCCTGGAGTATAGAGGGCGTGGATGGAGCGCAAGCGATAGTGGCATATTGATGCCAAACATTTTGATATTAACTTAATAGCGAATAGTGCTAATACATCAGGCGATGTGTTTCTGCGGCGTCTCGAATGCGGGTTGCAGGGCCGGCAAGCCGAAAGCGGCACGGGCCGCGTCGCAATCGGGATTGGCCAGGCCATCGACCCACGAAGCGTCGAATTCCCGGCAGGTGCTGGAGCGTTTTTCGTAAATCGAGCACTGCACCGTACTGCCCACGTCTCCCACCAGGCTGGTGCAACGCACGGGTTTGCAGCCGGTGCCGAGCATCGCGACCCGACTGGGACTGATCTGCTCGACAAGCTCATCGGGTACCGTTCCTCCGGACGAGGCGCATTCACCCCAGAAAAATGACACGCGAAAATGAGAACAGCAGGCACCGCAATTCAGACACGGACTGGCTTCGGACATGGGCGATTATCGTAAGGAGGGGTGGAGACACAGGGGGGAATCAAGCCCGCTATTCTAGGCTTCGCCAACGGCTTGGGAAGGGGGGGAGAAAGGTATTTTTCAACGACCGGACGGACTGCGAAATACCCGTCCTGCGAAAGCTCCTACAGGTTGCGTCCCATGGGTTGGTATCAGCCTGGCGAATAATGAAAGACAGGTGTGGCCGCCCTGTCTAGATTGCAAAGTCCGGGGGCAGTGACGCCCCAAAAACAATAAAAGAGACGGACCCATGCAGAACTCGACCCAAGCGGCCAATGCCTGGCGCATCCTGTTCCTGTTGTTCCTGGCCAATCTGTTCAATTTTTTCGACCGCACTATCCCGGCCATCATCATCGAACCCATTCGCATGGAATGGCACCTCAGTGATTTCCAGCTGGGGATCATCGGTACGGCATTCACCATCGTCTACGCCATTGCCGGCTTGCCATTGGGGCGCATGGCCGATACCGGTTCGCGCAGCAAGCTGATGGGCTGGGGGCTGGCGGTATGGAGCGGGTTGACCGCCGTCAACGGTATGGTGGGCAGTTTCTGGAGTTTCCTGATCGTGCGCATGGGCATCGGTATCGGCGAGGCCAGTTATGCGCCAGCCGCCAACTCGCTGATCGGCGACTTGTTCCCGGCTCACCGCCGGGCTCGCGCCATGGGCATCTTCATGCTCGGGCTGCCGTTGGGGCTGTTGCTGGCGTTCTTCACCATCGGCGCGATGGTCAAGGCCTTCGATAGCTGGCGCGCGCCGTTCTTTATCGCAGCGGTGCCCGGGCTGATCCTCGCGATCTTCATGTTTTTCATCAAGGAGCCGAAGCGTGGCGCCGCCGAGAGCGTTCAGGTGTCGCAGGAAAAGATCGATCGGCCGATCCGCCGGGTATTGGCTGTGCCGACCTTCCTGTGGCTGGTGATGGCCGGCCTGTGTTTCAACTTCGCCACTTATGCCTGCAATTCGTTTCTGGTGCCGATGCTGCAGCGCTACTTCCTCATGCCGTTGCAGGAAGCGGCGGTCGCCACCGGGGTTATTGTCGGCGTGACCGGGTTGGTCGGCCTGACCCTCGGTGGCTGGATCGCGGACAAGATTCACCAGCGGATTGCCAACGGGAGGCTGTTGTTTGCGGCCTTCAGCCTGGTGATTTCGACGCTCTGCACCGCGTGGGCGCTGCATTCCGGGCGCATCGAGATCGGTGTGTTTATCGCCGTATTCAGTGTGGGCTGGCTGTTCGCCTACAACTTCTACACCTGCGTATACACGGCGATTCAGGATGTGGTCGAGCCGCGGTTGCGGGCGACGGCCATGGCGCTGTTCTTTGCCGGGCTGTATCTGTTGGGCGGCGGTTTGGGACCGGTGGTGGTCGGGGCCTTGTCGGATCACTTTGCCCACTCGGCGATGCTGTCAGACGGTGCCGGGCAGATGACCGAAGCCTTCAAGGCGGTCGGCCTGCACGATGCGATGTACCTGATTCCGGTGGCGCTGTTGTTCACCGTGGTGTTTCTGGTGCTGGCTTCGCGGTGTTTTGTGCGCGATGCCAAGCGGATGAAGGAAGGGTTGGTGGCGGTGGTTGAGCCTGAAGGTTCTGCGGTGACTGTTTAACCGCTATCGTCGGAACGCCGCCCGGAGCAAGCTCGCTCCCACATTGGATCTTCAGTGCATATGAGATCCCTGTGGGAGCGAGCTTGCTCGCGATGAGGCCATCAGCAGCACTACTGAAATTGAAGTAAACAAAAAGGCCCGCATCGCTGCGGGCCTTCTTTTTATGGCGGTGGAGGAGAGCTGTTAACCCGCCACCAACACCCGAATCGCTTCCAGTCGCAGCGCAGCCTTGTCGAGCATGGCCAGGCCTTGCTCGCGTTGTTTGCGCAGGGCAACCAGTTCGCTGTCGCGTACGGTCGGGTTGACCGCTTGCAGCGCGGTCAGACGTGCCAGTTCTTCTTCGGTATCGGCGGCCAGGCGACGCTGCGCTTCGGCGACACGTTCAGTGTGGCGGGGCAGGATCTTCGCTTCACCGGCGTTGATCCGTGGCGTCAACTGGTCACGCTGGGCCTGGATGAACTTGTTGGCGCTGGCACGTGGCACGCTTTCAAGCTGATCGTTCAAGGTTTCGAACGAAACGCGGGCCGACAGGTCGTTGCCGTTGGTATCGAGCAGGCAGCGCAGGGCGGCCGGCGGCAGGTAGCGGCCCAGTTGCAGTGAGCGCGGGGCAACCACTTCGCTGACATACAGCAATTCCAGCAACACGGTGCCCGGCTTGAGTGCCTTGTTCTTGATCAGCGCCACGGCGGTGTTGCCCATCGAGCCGGACAGCACCAGGTCCATGCCACCCTGAACCATCGGGTGTTCCCAGGTGATGAACTGCATGTCTTCGCGAGACAGCGCCTGGTTGCGGTCGTAGGTGATGGTCACGCCTTCGTCGTCGCCCAGCGGGAAGCTGGCGTCGAGCATTTTTTCGCTGGGCTTGAGGATCAGCGCGTTTTCCGAATGGTCTTCGCTGTCGATGCCGAAGGCGTCAAACAGGGTTTCCATGTAGATCGGCAGCGCGAACTGATCGTCTTGCTCAAGGATATCCTCCACCAGCGCATCGCCTTCGCCCGCGCCACCGGAGTTCAGCTCCAGCAAGCGGTCACGGCCGGTGTGCAGCTCGTCCTCCAGACGCTCACGCTCGGCGCGGGCTTCGTCGATCAGCGCTTGCCACTCGCCGTCGTCGGCCTCTTCCAGCAGCGGCAGCAGGCGCGGGCCGAACTGATGCTGCAAGGCGTTGCCGGTCGGGCAGGTGTTGAGGAATGCGTTCAGTGCTTCGTGGTACCACTGGAACAGACGCTCTTGCGGGCTGGTTTCCAGATACGGCACGTGCAGTTCGATGATGTGCTTCTGGCCGATCCGGTCCAGACGACCGATACGTTGCTCCAGCAGGTCCGGGTGGGACGGCAGGTCGAACAGCACCAGGTGATGGGAGAACTGGAAGTTACGACCTTCACTGCCGATTTCCGAGCAGATCAGCACTTGCGCGCCAAATTCTTCATCGGCGAAGTAGGCGGCGGCGCGGTCACGCTCGAGGATGTTCATGCCTTCGTGGAACACCGTGGCCGGGATGCCGGAACGCACGCGCAGGGCGTCTTCCAGATCCATGGCGGTTTCGGCGTGGGCGCAGATCACCAGCACTTTGGTGCGCTTGAGCATCTTCAGCTGATCGATCAGCCACTCGACGCGGGGGTCGAATTTCCACCAGCGTTCTTCTTCGCTGGTGTCCGGTTGGGCCTGGAAGCTGACTTCCGGGTACAACTCGGCGTGATCGCCCAACGGCAGTTCGAGGTATTGATCCGGGCACGGCAGCGGGTACGGGTGCAGCTTGCGCTCCGGGAAACCCTGGACGGCGGCGCGGGTGTTGCGAAACAGCACGCGGCCGGTGCCGTGGCGGTCGAGCAGTTCACGCACGAGGCGGGCGCTGGCTTCGGTGTCGCCATCGTTGACGGCGGCCAGCAGGGCTTCGCCTTCGTTGCCGAGGAAACCGTGGATGGTCTTGTGGGCTTGCGGCGACAGGTGTCCCTTGTCCAGCAACTCCTGAACGGCTTCAGCCACCGGGCGATAGTTTTCGCTCTCGGCGCGGAAGGCTTGCAGGTCATGGAAACGGTTCGGGTCGAGCAGGCGCAGACGAGCGAAGTGGCTGTCCTGGCCCAATTGTTCCGGGGTGGCGGTCAACAGCAGCACGCCGGGAATGGTTTCGGCAAGTTGCTCGACCAGCGAGTATTCAGGGCTGACCTGATCTTCGTGCCACACCAGGTGGTGAGCTTCGTCGACCACCAGCAAGTCCCAGCCGGCCGCGAACAGCGCGTCCTGGGCTTTCTCGTCGTCCACCAGCCACTCGAGCGCGACCAGCGCGAGCTGGGTGTCTTCGAACGGGTTGCTGGCATCGCTTTCGATGAAACGCTCTTCGTCGAACAGCGCGACCTGCAGGTTGAAACGGCGGCGCATCTCGACCAGCCACTGGTGCTGCAGGTTTTCCGGAACCAGGATCAGCACACGGCTGGCACGGCCCGAGAGCAATTGGCGATGGATTACCAAGCCGGCTTCGATGGTTTTGCCCAGGCCTACTTCATCGGCCAGCAGAACCCGTGGTGCGATACGGTCGGCGACTTCGCGGGCAATGTGCAACTGGTGCGCGATCGGTTGCGCACGCACGCCGCCCAAACCCCAAAGGGAGGACTGCAACTGGCGGCTGGTGTGTTCCAGAGTGTGATAACGCAGGGAGAACCAGGCCAGCGGGTCGATCTGGCCGGCGAACAGACGGTCGCTGGCCAGGCGGAACTGGATGAAGTTCGACAGTTGGGTTTCCGGCAGGGTGACCACTTCGTTCTGCCCGTTGAGGCCGTGGTAAACCAGCAGGCCATCAATGTCGTCGACTTCGCGGACGGTCAGTTTCCAGCCTTCGAAGTGAGTGATGGAGTCACCGGGCGAAAACCGCACGCGGGTCAGAGGCGCATTCCGTAGCGCGTACTGGCGGGTGTCGCCAGTGGCCGGATAGAGCACGGTCAACAAGCGACCGTCCTGTGCCAGAACGGTGCCTAAACCCAGCTCGGCTTCGCTGTCACTGATCCAGCGTTGCCCCGGTTGATACTGCTGCGCCATGCTGCCTGACTCCCACCTGAAAAAGCCGGCTATCTTAACGGAATGAGGGCTTCAGGGCCAAAGGACTCTCAGAAAAACTCACAGTCATACGTTAGCCCACCTGTGCATGGCGCGCCGCCCGGTGCACTAATGAGTGCCAATCGGGTCACAGTTTGCGACCGATGGCTCAAGTCGCCATCCCCGCAGCCGACAGCCTGCTGACAGGAGACTGAAACCATGCTGCCACCGATGCTCCCCCTGAGTGCCGTGCCGATCACTTCACAAACCGACCCGATCCGCCAGCGTCCGGACATTCCACCGGTGGTGCCGGTGCAGGAAAGCTCCAGTGAAAGCACCATTGACCTGCAAAAGCGCAATCCTGAAGAGGACGGGTTAGTGTTGCGCGAGGAACAGCGCCGCAAGCAGGAGCAGCAAAGACGTCGCCGCGAGGCTGATCATGACCCCGAGGCGCACCTGGCGATTCCCGGTGATGAACTCAATGCCGACAACACCGTGCCGGTGGCGCCGCTGATGGAAGATCAGCCGCGGCAGGGGCTGTGGGTCGATATCGAGATTTGAGCGCAGGCTGGTCAGCGCGGCCTTCAGGCCGCATTATTGGCGTAGGGTTGCCGAACGCTACGGCGGCTGACACTCATTTCAAGCGATGCACTGATTGCCATGAGCCAAGACGACAAACTGATTGACCTCAACGCTGAACGCGCCAAACGTATCCATGACCTCAATGACAAGCGGCTCAATGAAGTTCGCCAGGCGTTCGAACAGGCCATGCCATTGGGCAAGGCCAGGAAAAAGCCGAAAAACAAACCGAAAAAGCGCTGAAATCCCCCCGCATTCATTGATGCGGGTCAAACGTTTCCCTTCCTCTTGCCCAGTCTCGGGCGACATTGATCCCGGTCAATATTCTCTCCTGCCCGTTTGGTTAACTTAGCCCTATCGCAACAGGGCAAGTGCAGGAGACGCGTCATGTTTTTCGACAACGTGGTGATCGCCGGAGTGCTGACTGTCGGCCTCATGTTTGTGTTTTTTGCAGGATTCGGACTTTTTATCTGGAAGGATTCGCACAAGCGGAAAAAACCGTAGTTCTTTCTGGATGTAATGAGCACGCAAGGCATTTTGGGCAACTTCGGTTGCCCTTTTTTTTGTCTGTCATTTAGGGAAGTACACAAGATAAATGTGGGAGCGGGCTTGCTCGCGAAGAGGCCGTGTCAGTCAGTATCTATGTTTACTGACACACCGCCTTCGCGAGCAAGCCCGCTCCCACATGGGTTCTATGGTGTTAAGAAATCCATGGCAATAAAAAAGGCGCGTTCCTTGCGGAGCGCGCCTTTTTTCGTTTGGCTGCCTATCAGCTGCCAAGGGCCTTCGAAGCCAGCCAGAACAACCCGGCCGACAGGGCCACGGTGGCTGGCAGGGTCAATACCCAGGCCAGCAGGATGGTTCTGACGGTGCCGCTTTGCAGGCCGCTTTTGTTGGCGACCATGGTGCCCGCCACGCCCGAGGACAGCACGTGGGTGGTGGAAACCGGCAGGCTGAAGATGTTGGCCATGCCGATCAGGCTCGCGGTGGTGATCTGCGCCGACATGCCCTGGGAGTAGGTCATGCCTTGCTTGCCGATCTTCTCGCCAATGGTCAGTACCACGCGTTTCCAGCCGACCATGGTGCCCAGGCCCAAGGCCAGTGCAACCGCCAGAATCACCCAGAACGGCGCGTATTCGGTGGTGGTGGTCAGGTCTTTGCGCAGCTTGTCCAGGTCGGTCTTTTCACGAGCCCCGAGCGTTGGCAGCTTGCTGACTTTCTTCGCGGTGTCGTCCAGGCAGAGCAGGTAGCGACGGACTTCGATACGGCTTTCCGAAGGCAGCGAGTGATAGTCGGCTACACCTTTGAGGGTGTCGAGCAAGGCGTTGATGGTCGGTTCGGTCTGTTGCGGGTTGCAACGGAATTTCTCCGGCAGATCGCCATCCAGGCTCTTGCCCAGGGCCAGGAACTCACCCAGGGTTTCGGCATTGCGCTGGTAGAACTGGTTCAGGTGCAGCGTAGCGTCGCGAGTCCGCTCGATCTGGTAGGTCGTGCTGTTCAGGTCGAGGACGAACTGGGCCGGCACGATACCGATCAGGACCAGCATGATCAGGCCGATACCTTTCTGGCCATCGTTGGAGCCGTGCACGAAACTCACGGCCATGGCCGAGATCACCAGTACCAGGCGATTCCAGAACGGCGGGTGTTTCTTGTCGTCGATCTTGCGGCGCTGTTCCGGTGTCTTGTGCATCTTCGACAGCGGACGCCACCATTTAAGACCGATCAGGATCAGTGCGGCGATCAGGAAACCGGCCATCGGCGAGAACACCAGGGAAGCGCCGATATCGATCGCTTTCTGCCAGTTCACACCGTCAGCCAGCGGAATGTCGTTGATCAGGGCGTTGGCCAGGCCGACACCGAGGATCGAACCGATCAGCGTGTGGGAACTGGAAGCGGGAATACCGAAGTACCAGGTGCCCAGGTTCCAGGTGATGGCAGCGGCGAGCAACGAGAACACCATGGCCAGTCCGTGCCCGGTGTTCACATTGATCAGCAGTTCTACCGGCAACAGGTGGACGATGGCATACGCCACGCCGACCCCGCCCAGCAGCACGCCGAGGAAGTTGAACACACCGGAGAAAAACACCGCCAGGTGAGGCGGCATGGCTTTGGTGTAGATAACGGTCGCCACCGCGTTAGCGGTGTCATGAAAGCCGTTGATGAACTCGAAGGCGAGGACAAAGGCCAGGGCGAGCAAGAGGCTCACAAGCACCCAAGCATCCAGTCCGCTGAATAAATCGATCATGAAGGTTTTCTGACCCGGTCATAAGGGGGCGCGATTATGCCAGAAAAGACTGCTAATCAATGCACTAGCTGCTCATCGGTAACATACTTCAACGATTTTTTTTGCCGCAGCACCCGAAAACCCACGGTTTTGCTGTGTTTTGTAAGTCATTGATTTTATAGAAAAAAGATACCTTCACAAAACCTTCACGACCCGGTAAGAGGGGCTTGAACGGTTGTGAGAAAAATCTGAGAAATAGGTCAGACACCGGAAATATGCCGGATTCGACGACGGTGATGGCTGCTGCCCGCTCATGGCGGGCGCGAAAGGCAGCATCAATACACCCCCGCTTTTAACGGGTGCAGAGGCTGGCCTTTGTAAGGATCAGGCCAAAGCAGTCACGGCTCTTCGGCTTTGAGTTCCTTTTCCATTTTTTGAAGTTCTTGCTGAAAAACCTGGTCCTGAACGGTGGCGCGTTTACGCCAGGGCTTGCGTTCCGGTTCGGGTTGAGCGGCGTAAGTGGTGACTTCTCCGCCGTAAACTTCCTTGTAGCGTTGTTCCTGGCGCTCTAGTTCCGCGCGCAGTTCGTCTTTCGTCACAGTGCTACCTGATTGAGTTGGGATAAATTCTGGTGAACACGCGCTGCATCAAATCGATTGATCACGTTCGTCGAATGGGCAATGCCCGTCAAGGCATCGTTTTGGCAACAGGGTGATCAATACTTCCATGTCACAGGCGGCCACGGCACCAGATATAAACAGCTGACGTAGCTTCAGTTTCCTGTATCAGCAAGCGCATTGGCAAGGCGGTTCAATGCGAGCCTGGCGCTTGCAACGGGCAACGGCGATGTAACATCGCATTGCCGGGCAGCGGGTTCGGCAAGTAAAAAACCGAAGCGCTACTGAATTGTATTATAGCGGCCGATTTGAAGAACACTATATCCAAAGAGTTAAAAGCGGATCCCGGTGTGTGACCATTTTGTTGCTCGAAACTTTACGATTAACTGGAACGCCGGCGGGGTACCAGATTGCAGCCTGCCTGCCTGACGCCATTATGTTCGAACAAGTTACGGTATTTAGATTGCCCCATTAAGTCCTGTGTCGAGTCGATGTAAACAACGGTTCGTGAGTCAGCGAAAAACCGGAGACCCGCGAATCGGGTGATTGACTCGATGGATTGCGATTATCGGTCGAGCGTTCGATAATCGCCCGAAGATGGCAGGCCGGGCTTGAGTGCCAGGCGGTAGCCCTTTGTAATAGTCGCTGATCCGAGTGGGTAACAGGACCTTGTATGAACGATCAAATGCGTAACTCCTTCACTTCAGTGGCTCCCCCCATCGTTGCCTCACCGGCCAAACGGATCCAGGCACTGACCGGCGACCCGGACTTCATGACGTCCCTGGCCCGTGGCCTGGCCGTGGTGCAAGCGTTCCAGGAGCGCAAACGACACCTGACCATCGCCCAGATCAGTCACCGAACGGAAATTCCCCGCGCCGCCGTGCGCCGTTGCCTGCACACCCTGATCAAACTCGGCTACGCCACCACCGACGGCCGCACCTATTCGCTGCTGCCCAAAGTGCTGACCCTCGGCCATGCCTATGTGTCATCGACGCCGCTGGCGGTGTCCGCCCAGCCCTACCTGGACCGCATGAGCGAGCAACTGCACGAGGCCTGCAACATGGCCACGCTGGAAGGTGATGACATTCTGTACATCGCCCGCTCCGCAACCACCCAGCGCCTGATTTCGGTGGACCTGTCGGTGGGCGGGCGCTTGCCAGCCTATTGCACGTCGATGGGGCGGATTCTGCTGGCCGCGCTGGATGACACGTCGCTGGGCGAATACCTTGATCACGCCGAACTGCAAGCCAAGACCAGCCGTACGATTCACACCCCCGAGGCATTGCTCGAATGCCTGCAAGAGGTGCGACAGCAAGGCTGGTGCATCGTTGACCAGGAACTTGAGCAAGGGCTGCGTTCAATTGCCGTTCCTGTGTATGACGCCTCCGGCCAGGTGGTTGCGGCCCTCAACGTCAGCACTCACGCCGGGCGAGTCAGCCGCAATGAGCTGCAACAGCGATTTCTGCCTGGCCTGCTGAGTGCCAGTCGCGACCTCAGCGCCCAGCTGTTTGCCTAAGCTGTTCGATAAACGCACAGAGTCGCGTTTATCGAATTGACGCTGTTTCCTGCGGATCATTACTGTCGCGGCTTCGTCAGCATCTGCTGACACCGTTCGACTGCGATCCGTGGAATAAAAATAATGAACCAGCCTCAGTCTGCTGTAGGTAACTGCCTCGACGTGCAGTCCTTCATCAATGCTCAACCCATTTCGCGCTACCAATGGCGGGTGGTGATCCTGTGTTTCCTGATTGTCTTCCTCGACGGCCTCGATACTGCGGCCATGGGTTTCATTGCGCCGGCGCTGTCTCAGGATTGGGGGATCGATCGTGCCAGCCTTGGCCCGGTGATGAGTGCCGCCTTGATCGGCATGGTATTCGGCGCACTCGGTTCAGGGCCATTGGCTGACCGATTCGGACGAAAAGTCGTACTGGTCGGTGCGGTGCTGTTGTTCGGTGCCTTCAGCCTGGCCTCGGCCTACAGCAGCAATGTCGATCAGTTGCTGGCATTGCGTTTCCTGACCGGCCTGGGTCTGGGCGCCGGCATGCCGAATGCCACGACCCTGCTGTCGGAGTACACCCCGGAGCGCAAAAAGTCCCTGCTGGTAACCAGTATGTTCTGCGGTTTCAACCTGGGCATGGCTGGCGGCGGATTTATCTCGGCCAAGCTGATTCCGGCCTTTGGCTGGCACAGCCTGCTGCTGATCGGCGGAATTTTGCCGCTGATCCTCGCCGTCGTTTTGCTGCTCTGGTTGCCGGAGTCGGCGCGTTACCTGGTGGTACGCAATCGCGGTACGGACAAAGTGCGCAAGGCATTGGCGCCGATTGATCCGACGGTGGTGGCCCTGGCGTCCAGTTTCAGCGTTCCGGAACAGAAAACCGTGAAGGCGCGCAATGTGTTCGCGGTGATTTTCTCCGGCACCTACAGCGCCGGCACCTTGCTGCTGTGGCTGACCTACTTCATGGGCCTGGTGATCGTTTACCTGCTGACCAGCTGGCTGCCGACGCTGATGCGTGACAGTGGCGCGAGCATGGAGCAAGCCGCCTTCATCGGCGCGCTGTTCCAGTTTGGCGGCGTGCTGAGTGCGGTGGGCGTGGGCTGGGCGATGGACCGGTTCAATCCGCACAAGGTCATCGGCATTTTTTACCTGCTGGCCGGGGTGTTTGCCTACGCGGTAGGGCAGAGCCTGGGGAACATCACAATCCTGGCGACCCTGGTGCTGGTGGCCGGGATGTGTGTCAACGGCGCGCAATCGGCAATGCCGTCGCTGGCCGCACGGTTTTACCCGACTCAGGGGCGAGCCACCGGGGTGTCGTGGATGCTCGGGATCGGCCGCTTCGGCGCTATCCTCGGGGCATGGATGGGCGCGACGCTGTTGGGGCTGGGCTGGAATTTCGAGCAAGTGCTGACAGCGCTGGTGATTCCGGCGGCCCTGGCGACCACGGCAGTGGTGATCAAGGGCATGGTCAGTCATGCGGATGCGACCTGAGGTTGGTTGCCGAGTTTTACGGTGAGTTATCGGGCCTCTTCGCGGGCAAGCCCGCTCCTACAGAGATCGGTAGCCAAGCAACAATATGTTCGATAATCGAACGGTTAGTCGATTATCGGATTGTTTGGCGTTTTGCACGGGCTTAATCTTCAGTCATTCCGGCGCTGCGCATCGGCGCCTTCTTCCACTGTCGGTTAACAATAAATGGGAGCCTGCCCCCAATGGCTGAAATCCTTTCGCTGCACGACGCGGTGAAGCAATTCGTAAACGACGGCGATACGGTCGCGCTCGAAGGCTTTACTCACCTGATCCCGACGGCGGCGGGTCACGAAATCATTCGCCAGGGCAAGAAAGACCTGACCCTGGTGCGGATGACCCCTGACTTGATCTACGACCAGTTGATCGGTGCCGGTTGTGCCCGCAAGCTGATTTTCTCCTGGGGCGGCAACCCGGGTGTCGGCTCCCTGCATCGCCTGCGTGACGCCGTGGAGAAGCAATGGCCGCACCCGCTGGAAATCGAAGAGCACAGCCACGCCGACCTGGCCAATGCTTACGTCGCCGGCGCTTCCGGCCTGCCGTTCGCGGTCCTGCGTGCCTACGCCGGTTCCGACTTGCCGAAGGTCAACCCACTGATCAAATCCGTCACCTGCCCGTTCACTGGCGAAGTGTTGGCCGCCGTGCCTTCGGTGCGTCCGGACATTACCGTGATTCACGCGCAGAAAGCCGACCGCAAGGGCAACGTGCTGCTCTGGGGCATTCTCGGTGTGCAGAAGGAAGCCGCGCTGGCGGCCAAGCGCTGCATCGTCACCGTTGAGGAAATCGTCGACGACCTCAATGCACCGATGAACTCCTGTGTACTGCCAACCTGGGCCTTGAGCGCTGTTTGCCACGTGCCAGGCGGCGCGCACCCGTCCTATGCCCACGGCTACAACGAGCGCGACAACCGTTTCTACCAGGCCTGGGACCCGATTGCCCGCGACCGTGAAACCTTCACCGCGTGGATCAATGAGTACATCCATGGCAGCGCTGACTTCAGCGAGTTCCAGGCCAAACTGGCCGCCGCTTCGGAGGCGAAGTAATGACTTACACCACCAATGAAATGATGACCGTCGCCGCCGCTCGCCGCCTGAAGAACGGTTCGGTGTGCTTCGTCGGTATAGGTCTGCCGTCGAAAGCGGCCAACCTGGCGCGCCTGACTTCCTCGCCTGATGTCGTTCTGATCTACGAGTCGGGTCCGATCGGTGCCAAGCCGAGCGTACTGCCGTTGTCGATCGGCGACGGTGAACTGGCGGAAACCGCCGACACCGTAGTCCCGACCGGCGAGATTTTCCGTTACTGGCTGCAGGGCGGGCGCATCGACGTCGGCTTCCTTGGAGCGGCACAGGTCGACCGTTTCGGCAACATCAACACCACCGTGGTCGGCGACTACCACGCGCCGAAAGTGCGCCTGCCAGGTGCCGGTGGCGCGCCGGAGATTGCCGGTTCGGCCAAGAGCGTACTGATCATCCTCAAGCAGTCGGCGCGCTCCTTTGTCGACAAGCTCGACTTCATTACGTCGGTCGGCCATGGCGAGGGCGGTGATTCGCGCAAGCGTCTCGGTCTGCCGGGCGCCGGTCCGGTCGGGATCATCACTGACCTGTGCACCATGGAGCCGGAGGAGGGCACCCACGAGTTCGTGGTCACCGCACTGCATCCTGGCGTGACCCGCGAGCAAGTGGTCGCCGCCACCGGTTGGCCGATTCGTTTTGCCGACAGCGTTGCGACCACCGCCGAGCCAACCATCGTGGAGTTGACCGCGCTGCGTGATCTTGAAGCCCGCACCGCCGCCGCCCACGGCCAAGCCCCCGGAGAAGCCTGATGCGTGACGTTTATATCTGCGACGCGATTCGTACCCCCATCGGCCGTTTCGGCGGTGGTCTGTCGACGGTGCGTGCCGACGACCTGGCTGCCGTTCCGATCAAAGCCTTGATGGCGCGCAACCCGTCGGTGGACTGGAACGCCGTGGACGAAGTGTTCCTCGGCTGCGCCAACCAGGCCGGTGAAGACAACCGCAACGTCGCGCGCATGGCGCTGTTGCTGGCGGGCCTGCCGGAAAGCATTCCCGGTGTGACCCTCAATCGTCTTTGCGCTTCGGGCATGGACGCCATTGGCACCGCGTTCCGCGCCATCGCCAGCGGTGAGATGGAGCTGGCGATTGCCGGTGGCGTCGAGTCGATGTCCCGCGCTCCGTTCGTGATGGGCAAGGCTGACGCGGCGTTCTCGCGCAACATGAAACTGGAAGACACCACCATCGGCTGGCGTTTTATCAACCCGTTGATGAAAGCCCAGTACGGTGTGGATGCGATGCCGCAGACCGCTGACAACGTCGCCGATGATTACAAAGTGTCCCGAGCCGATCAGGACGCCTTTGCCTTGCGCAGCCAGCAGCGTACGGCCGCCGCGCAAGCCGCAGGTTTTTTCGCCGAAGAAATCGTCGAGGTGCGTATTGCCCACAAGAAGGGTGAAACCGTGGTCAGCCAGGACGAGCATCCTCGCGCGGATACCACCCTGGAAGCCCTGACCAAACTCAAACCGGTGAACGGCCTCGACAAAACTGTCACCGCCGGCAACGCCTCCGGAGTGAACGATGGCGCGGCAGCGTTGATCCTGGCCTCGGCCGAAGCCGTGAGGAAACACGGCTTGACCGCTCGCGCCAAAGTGCTGGGCATGGCCAGCGCCGGTGTTGCGCCGCGGGTGATGGGCATTGGCCCGGTGCCTGCGGTGCGTAAACTGACCGAACGCCTCGGTGTGGCGGTCAGCGATTTCGACGTGATCGAACTCAACGAAGCCTTCGCCAGCCAGGGTTTGGCAGTGCTGCGTGAACTGGGGATTGCCGACGATGCGGCCCAGGTCAACCCCAACGGTGGCGCGATTGCCTTGGGTCACCCGTTGGGCATGAGCGGTGCGCGACTGGTGTTGACCGCGTTGCATCAGCTGGAAAAAACCGGTGGCAAGAAAGGTCTGGCGACCATGTGCGTCGGCGTCGGTCAGGGTCTGGCCCTGGCGATCGAGCGCGTCTGACGCGCTCTGAAGACTTATAAGAACTGAGGAATGCTTCATGACTGACAAGCCTGGATACCGTCGCCCGCAGGCGGGCACTCAGCCGCAATACCTGCACCCGACCTATCAATCCACCAACTTGCGCTCGCCGTCCAAACCGTTGGTGTTTCTGCCCCACTCGTTGTCGGAAATCACCGGGCCGACCATCGGCGCCGAGCGCGTCAACGAGAAGGACAACGACCTGACCGCCCAGCATGAGGGGCAGCCACAGGGTGAGCGCATCATCATTCACGGTCGTGTACTGGATGAAAACGGTCTGCCGGTGCCGGGGATTCTGGTGGAGATCTGGCAGGCCAACGCCGCCGGTCGCTACGCCCATGCCCGCGACCTGCACGACGCGCCGCTGGACCCGAACTTCACCGGTACCGGCCGTACCGTGACCGACGCCGATGGCTGGTATCAGTTCCAGACCATCAAGCCCGGCGCCTATCCATGGGGCAACCACCACAACGCCTGGCGCCCGGCGCACATCCATTTTTCGCTGTTCGGGCCGAGCATCCTGACGCGCCTGGTGACGCAGATGTATTTCCCGGGTGACCCGCTGCTGGCGTACGACCCGATCTACAACTGCGTGCCCGATACCAGCGCCAAAGAGCGTTTGATCGCCACCTTCGATCTGGAAAAAACCATCCCTTCCTATGCCCTCGGTTATCGCTGGGACATCGTTTTGCGCGGCCGCGACGCCACGCCGATGGAGAAATAAGATGACGCTGACTGCGACCACGTCCCACACCGTCGGGCCGTACTACCACATCGGCCTGACCTGGCTGAACCGCGAAAACCTGACTGTCGAACAAACCCTGGGCGAGCGCGTGGCGATCACCGGGCAAGTGGTCGATGGCAACGGTGATGTCGTCAACGACGCAATGCTCGAAGTCTGGCAGGCCAACGCCGCCGGCAAGTATGACCACCCGGAAGACGACCAGGACAAACCCCTGGACCCGAACTTCGAAGGTTTTGGCCGGGTGCCGGTGGATGCCGAAGGACGTTTTCGCTTCACCACCATCAAGCCGGGCACGGTTGAAGGTTTGAAAGGCACGACCCAGGCACCGCACCTGGTGGTGCTGGTGTTTGCCCGTGGCCTGGTGAAGCACTTGCTGACGCGGATTTACTTTGATGGCGAGGCGGCCAACGTGAATGATCCGTTGCTGGAGTGCGTGCCGGCCGAGCGTCGCAATACGCTGATGGCCAAGCAGGATGCGTCGGGCGTGTACCAGTGGAACGTGATTCTGCAGGGTACCGATGCGGAGACGGTGTTCTTCGATTATTGAGCGAACACTGTTCACCTGTAGGAGCGAGCCTGCTCGCGATGGCGCCGGTACATTCACTGTCGATGTCGTCTGACACACTGCTATCGCGAGCAGGCTCGCTCCTACAGGGGTTACGTGTTGCTGATTTATCTGTGGAACGGGACTATTGCAAAGTGTGTCTAGACTCTCACTGCCCCCTTTGAGTGATAAAACAATGACAACACCCACGGCTCCTATAGCTCTTTATACGGGCGAAGAACGCAACAAGCGGATTTTCGCCATTGTCGGTGCTTCGTCCGGCAACCTGGTCGAATGGTTCGACTTCTATGTCTATGCCTTCTGTGCGATCTATTTCGCGCCGGCCTTTTTTCCGTCCGACAACCCCACGGTGCAGTTGGTCAATACGGCCGGTGTGTTTGCCGCCGGATTCCTGATGCGCCCGATTGGTGGCTGGATTTTCGGTCGGTTGGCGGACAAGCACGGGCGCAAGAACTCGATGCTCATCTCGATTCTGATGATGTGCTTCGGCTCTTTGCTGATTGCCTGCTTGCCGACCTACAACAGTATCGGGGTCTGGGCGCCGATCCTGCTGCTGTTCGCCCGTTTGCTGCAAGGCTTGTCGGTGGGCGGTGAGTACGGCACCACCGCGACTTACATGAGCGAAGTGGCGCTCAAGGGCCAGCGCGGTTTCTTCGCCTCGTTCCAGTACGTGACCCTGATTGGCGGTCAGTTGCTCGCAGTGTCGCTGGTGGTGATCCTGCAACAGTTCCTCACCGAGGACGACCTGCGTGCCTACGGCTGGCGGATCCCCTTTGTGGTCGGTGCCATGGCGGCGTTGGTTTCGCTGTATTTGCGTCGTTCGCTTAAAGAAACTTCCAGCAAGGAAATGCGCGAAAACAAGGACGCCGGCAGCATCGGCGCGCTGTTTCGCGACCACAAAGCCGCGTTCATCACCGTACTGGGTTACACCGCCGGTGGTTCGCTGATTTTCTACACCTTCACCACGTACATGCAGAAGTATCTGGTGAACACCGCCGGCATGCCGGCCAAGACCGCCAGCTACATCATGACCGGCGCGCTGTTCCTTTATATGTGCATGCAGCCGATTTTCGGCATGCTCGCCGACAAGATCGGCCGGCGTAACTCGATGCTCTGGTTCGGCGCCCTCGGCACGCTGTTCACCGTGCCGATCCTGTTGAGCCTGAAAAGCGTGACCAGTCCGTTTCTGGCCTTCGTGCTGATTACTGTGGCGCTGTCGATCGTCAGTTTCTACACCTCGATCAGCGGTCTGGTAAAAGCCGAGATGTTCCCGCCGGAAGTGCGTGCGCTGGGTGTCGGCCTGGCGTATGCGGTGGCGAATGCGATCTTCGGTGGTTCGGCGGAATACGTGGCCTTGAGCCTCAAGGCCGTGGGCATGGAAAACTCCTTCTACTGGTACGTGACGGTGATGATGGCGATAGCGTTCCTGTTCAGCCTGCGTCTGCCGAAACAGGCGAAGTATCTGCATCACGATCTTTGATCTTCACGCGCGGACCGCAGGCCCGCGCCTCCAGGAATTGTTTATGAACCAGCGACCGGGCAATCAATTGTTCGATGCCTATTTCACTGCCCGCGATATGCGTGAGGTGTTCTGCGATCAGGGCCGGGTCCAGGCCATGCTCGATTTCGAAGCGGCGCTGGCCCGGGCCGAAGCGCGGGTCGGGTTCATTCCGCCGAGTGCTGTCGCGCCGATTGAAGCGGCTTGCCGCGCCGGGCTTTATGACTTCGCGGCGTTGGGCGAGGCGATTGCCACGGCGGGTAACTCGGCGATTCCGTTGGTCAAGGCACTGGGCAAACAGATCGCGGCCACCGATGCCGACGCCGAGCGCTATGTGCATCTGGGCGCGACCAGCCAGGACGTGATGGACAGCGGCCTGGTGCTGCAACTGCGCCGCGCACTGGAACTGATCGAAAACCATCTGGCGCAACTGGGGCAGACGCTCGCGTCCCAGGCCCAGCGCTACGCGACCACGCCATTGGCCGGACGCACCTGGCTGCAGCATGCGACGCCGGTCACCCTCGGCATGAAAATCGCCGGTTGGCTGGGGGCGGTGACGCGCAGTCGCCAACGCTTGGCCGAACTCAAGCCGCGTCTGCTGGTGCTGCAATTCGGCGGCGCGTCCGGAACCCTTGCAGCCCTGGGCGAGCAGGCCATGCCGATTGCCCAGGCGCTGGCCGAAGAACTGCAACTGACCTTGCCCGATCAGCCGTGGCATACCCAGCGCGATCGCGTGGTGGAGTTCGGTGCCGCGCTCGGCCTGATCGCCGGCAGTCTTGGCAAACTCGGCCGCGATATCAGCCTGCTGATGCAAACCGAGGCTGGCGAAGTGTTCGAACCTTCGGCGCCGGGCAAGGGCGGTTCTTCGACCATGCCGCACAAACGCAATCCGGTAGGTGCGGCGGTGCTGATCGGCGCGGCGACTCGCGTACCCGGTCTGCTCTCGACGCTGTTCAGCGCCATGCCCCAGGAACACGAGCGCAGCCTCGGCCTGTGGCATGCCGAGTGGGAAACCCTGCCGGAGATTTGCTGCCTGGTGTCGGGCAGCTTGCAGCAAGCGCTGTTGATCGCCCAAGACCTGGAAGTGGATGCCGGGCGCATGGCGCGCAACCTCGATTTGACCCAGGGCCTGGTGCTTGCCGAAGCGGTGAGCATCGTCCTCGCGCAACGGGTAGGGCGCGATACCGCGCATCATCTGTTGGAGCAATGCTGCAAACGCGCGGTGGCCGAGCAGCGTCACCTGCGTGCGGTCCTGGGCGACGAACCGCAAGTGACCGCCGAGCTGTCGGCGGCTGAACTCGATCATCTGCTGGACCCCGCCCATTACCTCGGTCAGGCCAAAACCTGGGTCGAGCGCGCGGTGGCCGAACACTCTGCATTGACTGCCTGAAGGAGACTGCTGTGGCTTTTTTACAACTCGCCGAGGGCGAACTGCATTACCAACTCGATGGACCGGTCGATGCACCGGTACTGGTGTTGTCCAATTCGTTGGGCACCGACCTGCACATGTGGGACGCGCAAATCCCGGCGTTCTCCGAGCATTTTCGCGTGTTGCGTTTCGACACCCGTGGTCACGGCCAATCGCTGGTGACGCCGGGTCCGTACAGCATCGAGCAACTGGGCCGCGACGTGCTTGCACTGCTGGATGCCTTGCACATCGAGCGCGCGCATTTCTGTGGATTGTCCATGGGCGGGTTGATCGGCCAGTGGCTGGGTATCAACGCCGGCGAGCGACTGAACAAGCTGATCGTGTGCAACACCGCGGCGAAAATCGGCGATCCGTCGGTGTGGAACCCGCGTATCGAAATGGTGCTGCGTGAGGGGCAGGCGGCCATGGTTGCCCTGCGCGATGCGTCGATTGCCCGCTGGTTCACCCCGGACTTCTCCGAAGCCAACCCGGCGGCAGCCAAGCAAATCACCGACATGCTCGCGGCCACTTCGCCCGAAGGCTATGCAGCCAATTGCGCAGCGGTGCGCGATGCCGATTTCCGCGATCAGTTGTCCTCGATCAAGGCGCCGCTGCTGGTGATTGCCGGTACCGAAGACGCCGTGACGCCGCCGTCCGGCGGGCATTTTATCCAGGAGCATGTGCGCGGGGCCGAGTACGCCGAGTTCTATGCGGCGCACTTATCCAACGTCCAGGCAGGCGATGCGTTCAGCGAGCGTGTGCTGGCGTTTCTGTCGGCTGATTGAGGGTATTCCAGTGGATGAGAAACAACGTTACGACGAGGGGATGAAAGTCCGTCGCGCGGTCCTCGGCGACGCCCACGTCGACCGCAGCCTGACCGCCCTGACCGAGTTCAACTCGGAGTTTCAGGAGATGATCACCCGTCACGCCTGGGGCGACATCTGGACCCGCCCGGGCCTGCCGCGCCATACCCGCAGCCTGATCACCATCGCCATGTTGATCGGTATGAATCGCAACGAAGAATTGAAACTGCACTTGCGCGCCGCCGCCAACAACGGCGTGAGCCGTGGCGAGATCAAGGAAGTGATCATGCAGAGCGCCATCTACTGCGGGATCCCGGCGGCCAATGCGACGTTCCATTTGGCCGAGTCGGTGTGGGATGAGTTAGGGGTTGAATCGCGGGAATAAGCGGTAAAACGGTCAACAACCTGTGGGAGCGAGCTTGCTCGCGATGGCGGTGTATCAGGCGACATCAATAGTGAATGTGCCGACGCCATCGCGAGCAAGCTCGCTCCCACATTTGTTTTGTGTTTACAGCAAGCTGATCGGATAGCTGATGATCACGCGGTTCTCGTCGAACTCGTTATTGCTGTAATCCCGGCGGATGGTCGAGTTGCGCCATTTCAGGTTCAGGTCTTTCAGCGCACCGCTCTGCACGGTGTAGCCCAGTTCACTTTCACGCCCCCATTCCTTGCCATCGGTGATGCTACCGGTGTGCACATTGTCGCCGCTGATATAGCGGTTCATCAGGGTCAGGCCCGGTACGCCGAGGGCGGCGAAATTGTAGTCGTGGCGTACCTGCCAGGAGCGTTCCCGGGCATTGTCGTAGCTGGAGTTGTAGCTGTCGTTGGCCAGGGTGCCGCCGCTGGTGCCGTTGACCCGCATCCAGGCGTTGTCGCCGGTGAGTTTCTGCAGGCCGACATAGAACGTGTTGCCGCCGTACTTGGCCGAGAACAGGCCGTACAGGGTTTTGTTGTCCAGCTCGCCAGCCCGGGCGCTGCCGTCATCCTTGCCGTAGAAGAAACCCAGGTTGGCGCCCAGGGTCCAGTCGCCAAGCGGTTGGCTGTGGATCAAGTTGACGAATTGCTGGCTGTAGATGTCCTTGAGCTCGGCGTTCCACAGACCGATCTGGGTGCGCTTGTCATTGAACAGGTACTCGCCGCCCTCGAAGTTGAAACGGTCAGAGGTGAACGCCGCTTTGCCGGTCATCGACATGTCATCCATGCTGCTGTCGTCGCGTGGACTGTTCTGGCGGAACTGGCCGCCGTAGAGCGTCAGGCCATTGATTTCCTTCGACGTGATCTGCCCGCCACGGAAGGTTTGCGGCAACGAGCGGCCGTCGTCCGAACGCAGGATTGGCAGCACCGGCATCCACTCGCCGACTTTCACTTCGGTCTGCGACAGCTTGGCCTTGAACGCCACGTTGGTGCGGCCGAAATTATCCGCCGGGCGACCGTCGTGATCCAGCGGCAGCAGTTGCGTGCCGCCGGTGCCTTTGCCGCCATCAAGCTTCACCGAATACAAACCGAGCACATCCATGCCGAACCCGACGGTGCCCTGGGTGAACCCGGATTTGGCGTCGAGGATGAAACTTTGCGTCCACTCTTCAGCCTTGCCCTGGGCCTTGGTCGGGTTGGTGAAGTTGCGGTTGATGTAGAAGTTGCGCAGGTTCAGGTTGACCTTGGCCCCATCGACGAAGCCCGACTCTTCGGCGCTGGCGGGCAGGGCCGCGCTGGCCAGGGCAATGGCAATCAGGCTGGGAACGAAATACTGCGCGGTGGAAGACGTCATGAGCTCGGGTCTCTCTAATTCTTGGGGATGAAGCGGGGCGATGCCGCAACCCGGGGTTGCAGACGAATTTTCGAAATCAGTACAAACGAAGCGGATCAGCCGGAGAGGGCAAGGCGCGGGGGCATGGTGTCGAACCTGTTGTTATTGGTTTTGTGGTTCGGATGGTGCGTGGAATGTACTGGATGGTTCAATCGTAAAAAGCGGGTTTTGGGCGATTATCGAACGCAACATGACGCGGTGTTTAATGGTGTCAGCACTGGCCTCATCGCGAGCAAGCTCGCTCCCACAGGGGCTTTCTGTGTGCATGCGATTTCTGCCAATCGACGATCCCTTGTGGGAGCGAGCTTGCTCGCGATGAGGCCAGCACTGACAACACTCCTTTTCCCGTAGCCAACAAAAAGCCCACCAATCGGTGGGCTTCGTGTTTTCACAGCGCTATCAGAAGTACTTCATCTTCGGCGCTTCTTCTTTCAACGGCTCGTTCTTCGCCGTCTGTTCGTTCCAGCCACCACCCAGGGCCTTGTACAGGTTGACCTGGCTGACCAGCTGCGCCAGGCGATCGGTGATCAACACCTGCTGCGCACTGAACAGCTGACGCTGGGCATCGAGGAAGGTCAGGTTGCTGTCGACACCGATGAGGTAACGACGCTCGGCCAGGCGGTAGTAGACCTGGTTGGCACTGACGAAATCTTTCTGTGCCTGCAATTGCTGGACATAGGTCTGGCGCGCGGCCAGGCCGTCGGCGACTTCCTGGAAGGCCGTTTGAATGGACTTCTCGTAGTTCGCCACGCCGATGTCTTTCTGGATTTTCGATAAGTCCAGACTGGCGCGCAGGCTGCCGGCGTTGAAGATCGGCAGGTTGATCTGCGGCTGGAACAGCCAGGTGCCCGAACCACCCTTGAACAGGCCTGACAGGTCCGTGCTCAGGGTGCCGGCATTGGCCGTGAGGCTGATGCTCGGGAAGAACGCAGCCCGCGCCGCGCCGATGTTGGCGTTGGCGGCCTTCAGGTTGTACTCGGCCTGAAGGATGTCCGGACGACGTTGCAGCAAGTCCGACGGCAGGCCGGGCGGCACGTCGCTCAGCAGGTCGTCGTCAAGTGGTTTGGCCGCTTGCAGGTTGGCCGGGATACCGGTGCCGAGCAGCAGCACCAGGCTGTTCTCGTCCTGGGCGACCTGACGGGTGTACTTGGCCAGTTGCGCACGGGCGTTTTCCACCGAGGTGCGCGACTGCGCCAGGTCCAGGGCCGAGGCGACCCCGACTTCGTTGCTGCGGGCGGTGAGCTTGTAGCTCTCCTCGAAGGTGGCCAGGGTGTCCTGGGTCAGCTTGTACAGTTCCTTGTCCGCCTGCCAGGTCAGGTAGGCGTTGGCCACACTGGCCACCAGGCTGATCTGTGTGCTGCGGCGACCTTCTTCAGTGGCGAAGTATTTCTGCAACGCTTCTTCGTTCAGGCTGCGGACCCGACCGAACAGGTCGAGTTCGTAGGCGCTGACCCCGACCGTGGCCGAGTTGGAACTGACGATGCCGGTCTGGCCGGTCTGCGAAGCGTCAGCCGGAACGCGCTGACGGCTGCCGGTGCCGTTGGCCGAGACGGCCGGGAACAGATCGGCACGGGAGATGCGGTACTGCGCCGCAAACGCGTCGATGTTCAGGGCCGCGACACGCAGGTCACGGTTGTTTTCCAGGGCAACCTGGATCAGCTGTTGCAGCGCCGGGTCATGGAAAAACTGCTTCCAGCCCTGCTCGGCAGCCGCTTGCGCCGGTGCCTGGGCCGGCGAGTACGCCGGACCCTGCGGGTACTGGCCCGCCACCGGCGCTTCGGGCTGCTGATAATCAGGTATCAGCGAGCAGCCACCGAGCACGAAGGCGGCGACTGCCAGGGAGAGTAGCGACTTGCTCATTAGCCAGCCTCTTGAGGAGTTTCAGTGGCGTCATCCTGGTCGGCGATTTTACGCTGGCCTATGGACGACACGGTGACGAAGAACAGTGGGACCCAGAAGATCGCCAGCACAGTGGCTGTGATCATACCGCCGATCACACCGGTGCCGATTGCATGCTGGCTACCGGAGCCCGCGCCGGTGGATATCGCCAGTGGTACCACACCCAGAACGAAGGCGAGCGAGGTCATGATGATCGGTCGCAGACGCATGCGACTGGCTTCAATTGCCGCATCGCGCAGGCTACGCCCTTGTTCGTGCAGCTCCTTGGCAAATTCGACAATCAGAATGGCGTTTTTTGCCGCCAGACCGATAGTCGTCAACAGACCTACCTGGAAGTACACGTCGTTGGACAAACCGCGCAGGCTGGTGGCCATCAATGCACCGATGATCCCCAGCGGCACCACCAACATCACCGCGATCGGAATCGACCAGCTTTCATACAACGCCGCCAGGCACAGGAACACCATCAGCAGCGACAGGGCATACAGCGCGGGTGCTTGCGAACCGGACAGACGCTCTTCGTACGACAGGCCGGTCCAGGAAATACCGACACCGGCCGGCAGTTTCTTGGCGATGGCTTCGACTTCGGCCATGGCTTCACCGGTGGAGTAACCCGGTGCCGGGGCGCCGAGGATTTCCATCGCTTCCACGCCGTTGTAACGGGCCAGTTTGGGCGAGCCGTAGATCCACTCGCCCTTGGCGAACGCCGAGAACGGAACCATGGTGCCGACGCTATTGCGCACGTACCACTTCTGCAGGTCTTCAGGGCCCATTCGAGCGCCTGGCTGGCCTTGCACGTACACCTTTTTCACCCGACCACGGTCGATGAAGTCGTTGACGTAGCTACTGCCCAATGCAATCGACAGGGTGCTGTTGATGTCGGCGATGGTAATGCCCAGGGCACTGGCCTTCTCGTCATCGATTTCCAGCTGGTATTGCGGTTCGTCGTTCAGTCCGTTCGGACGCACCTGAGCCAGAATCTTGCTCTGCGCTGCCATACCGAGGAACTGGTTACGCGCAGCCATCAGTTTTTCGTGGCCGATACCGGCGCGGTCCTGCAGGAACACGTCGAAACCGGTGGCGTTACCCAATTCCAGTACCGCCGGTGGCGCGAAGGCAAACACCATGGCATCGCGGAAAGTGAAGAAGTGCTGCTGGGCACGAGCCGCCACCTTGAACACGTTGTTGTCGGCGTTACGTTCATCCCACGGGCGCAGCATGATGAACGCCATACCCGAACTCTGACCTCGACCGGCGAAGTTGAAGCCGGTCACGGTAAACACCGAGTTCACCGCATCGCCTTCGCCGCCATCCTTGCTCGGACGCAGCAGGAATTCCCGCATTTCGTCCACGACCACCTGGGTACGCTGGGATGTCGAACCGGCCGGGGTTTGCACCTGGGCGAACAGTACACCCTGGTCCTCTTCAGGCAAGAACGCCGTTGGAATACGGGTGAACAGCCAGATCATGCCGACGACGATGATCAGGTAGGCCAGCAGGTACGGGGCCTTTTGCGCAAGCATGTTGCCCACGCCACGCTCGTAGCTGCGTACGCCGCGGTCGAAGTTGCGGTTGAACCAGCCAAAGAAACCGCGCTTCGGTACGCCGTGCTCGCCTTTGCGGATCGGCTTGAGCATGGTCGCGCAAAGCGCCGGGGTGAAGATCAGCGCAACCAGAACCGACAGGGCCATGGCCGAGACGATGGTGATCGAGAACTGCTTGTAGATCACACCGGTGGAACCGCTGAAGAACGCCATTGGCAGCAGCACCGCCGACAGCACCAGGGCAATACCGACCAGTGCTCCCTGGATCTGGCCCATGGATTTCTTGGTGGCTTCCTTGGGTGACAGGCCTTCTTCGCTCATCACCCGCTCGACGTTTTCCACCACGACGATGGCGTCGTCCACCAGCAAGCCGATGGCCAGCACCATACCGAACATGGTCAGGGTGTTGATGCTGAAACCGGCTGCCGCAAGGATCCCGAACGTACCGAGCAATACCACCGGCACGGTCATCGTGGTGATGATGGTGGCACGGAAATTCTGCAGGAACAGGAACATCACCAGGAACACCAGCGCGACCGCTTCGACCAGGGTGTGAACCACGCCCTTGATCGATTCCGTTACTACCGGCGTGGTGTCATACGGGAACACCACTTCCATCCCTTGCGGGAAGAACGGTTTGAGGCTGTCGATGGTCGTGCGCAGGGCTTTGGCGGTATCCAGAGCGTTGGCACCGGTGGCCAGTTTCACCGCCAGACCGGAAGCCGGGGCGCCGTTGAACTGGGCGTTGATGCTGTAGTTCTCACCCCCCAGACCGACTTCGGCAACATCTTTGAGGCGAACCTGGGAACCGTCCTTGTTGACCTTGAGCAGGATCTTGTCGAATTGCTCCGCGGTCTGCAGGCGGGTCTTGCCGATGATCGTCGCGTTCAACTGGGTGCCGGGCAGGGCAGGCAGGCCGCCGAGCTGGCCGGATGACACCTGGACGTTTTGCGCAGCGATGGCGGTTCTGACGTCGATCGGCGTCAGGTTGTAGTTGTTCAACTTGGCCGGGTCGAGCCAGATCCGCATGGCGTACTGGGAACCGAACACCTGGAAGTCACCGACACCGGCGGTCCGCGAGATCGGGTCCTGCATGTTCGACACGATGTAGTTGGACAGGTCGTCCTTGGTCATGCTGCCGTCACGCGACACCACGCCGATCACCAACAGGAAGTTCTTCACCGCCTTGGTGACGCGGATACCCTGCTGTTGCACTTCTTGCGGCAGCAGTGGGGTGGCCAGGTTCAGCTTGTTCTGGACCTGAACCTGCGCGGTATCGGAGTTGGTGCCTTGCTCGAAGGTCGCGGTAATGGTCATGGTGCCGTCGGAGTTACTTTCCGACGAGACATAACGCAGGTGGTCGATACCGTTGAGTTGTTGCTCGATCACCTGAACCACGGTGTCCTGTACCGTTTGCGCCGAAGCACCCGGGTAGGCCACGGAGATGGCGATCGCTGGAGGCGCAATGCTCGGGTACTGGTTGATCGGCAGTCTGAGGATCGATAGTGCCCCGACCAACATGATCACCAGGGCAATTACCCAGGCGAAAATCGGACGGTCGATAAAAAATTTCGACATGGTTTACTCCCCTTCGCCGCCGGAGGCTTTATCAGCTACCTGGGCGGGGGCCGGGTTCCTTACGGCTACGTTGGTCGCTTCACTGGTCTTGACTTCGATGCCAGGCTTGACGAATTGCAGACCTTCGGTAATCAGGCGATCGCCGGCCTTCAGGCCGTCTTCGATCAGCCATTGGTTACCGACAGTGCGGTTGGCCTTGAGTTGACGCAGTTCGACCTTGTTGTCCGGGCCGACGACCAGAGCGGTCGGGGTGCCTTTGAGGTCACGGGTCACGCCTTGCTGCGGAGCCAGGATCGCCGCGCTGTTCACGCCGGTCAGCAATTTGGCGTGCACGAACATGCCTGGCAGAAGGGTGTGATCAGGGTTCGGGAAAATCGCGCGCAGGGTGACGGAACCGGTGGTCTGGTCAACCGAGATTTCGGAGAACTCCAGCTTGCCGTCCAGCTTGTACTCGCTGCCGTCCTCGAGGGTCAGCTTGACCGAGGCTGCGTTGTCACCGGCTTTTTGCAGGCGACCGCTTTCCAGCTCACGGCGCAGTTGCAACAGCTCGACCGAAGACTGCGTCACGTCGACGTAGATCGGGTCGATTTGCTGAATCACCGCCATCGCATCGACCTGGGCATTGCTCACCAGTGCGCCCTCGGTCACCGAGGAGCGGCCGATGCGGCCGGTCAGCGGGGCATTGACCTTGGTGTAGCGCACATTGATCTGGGCGGTTTGCAGTGCGGCTTCCGATTGCAGGCGGTTGGCCAGGGCGGTGTCGTATTCCTGACGGCTTACGGCTTGTTCGTCGACCAGTTGCTTGTAGCGGTCGGAAATCGATTTGGTCGAACGCAGGTTGGCTTCGGCGCTGGCGAGCGTCGCTTCATAGATTGACGGATCGATCTGATAGAGCTGCTGGCCGGCCTTGACGTCGCTACCCTCCTTGAACAAGCGCTTGAGAATGATGCCGTTGACCTGCGGACGGACTTCGGCAATGCGGTACGCACTGGTCCGACCTGGCAGATCGGACGTCAGGGTGAAAGCCTGGGGTTGCAGAGTCACGACGCCGACCTGAGGCGGTGGGGCGGCCGGTGCTGCCTCTTCCTTTTTGCATCCGCTGAGCAGCGATGCCAGGGCGACGGCGGCGACCAGAGCGGTAACAGCTGGCTTGAATTGCATGAAAATCCTCGGGTCAGGCGCGCAAGGAGCGCACTAGAAAGGTGGAAGGTTGAAAAATGGTTACCGAGTGGATAAGTAGCTTGCTAAGGAATATACTTACGTACATGGCTGTTTGTAAATACCCAGGCGGCGTATCAACGTCGTTACACAAGCCGTTGAACGGTAGTAAATGCAGGCTGGGGACGCCCCCCCCAGAACGTTCGCCCCACTTTTTATTCAGCTGATATTCAGACATCGCTGAAGCACCCCGATTGAGGTTGTACTGCCATGGTCCGTCGTACCAAAGAGGAAGCTCAGGAAACCCGCGCACAAATTCTCGAGGCGGCCGAAAAGGCCTTTTTCGAGCGAGGCGTGGCGCGCACGACCCTGGCGGACATCGCGACCCTGGCCGGTGTCACTCGAGGGGCCATTTACTGGCACTTCAGCAACAAGGCGGATCTGGTGCAGGCCATGCTCGACACCTTGCATGAGCCGCTGGAAGAAATGGCCAAGGCCAGCGAGAGCGAAGACGAACTCGATCCCCTGGGCTGCATGCGCAAACTGTTGATTCATTTGTTTCATCAAATTGCGCTGGACCCGAAAACCCGCCGCATCAATGAGATTCTTTTTCATAAGTGTGAATTCACCGATGAAATGTGCGACCTGCGCCAACAACGGGTGTCGGCCAGCCTCGAATGCAATGTGCGGATCGGCCTGGCCCTGAGTAATGCGGTGAATCGCGGCCAGTTGCCGGAAAACCTCGACACCGCCCGCGCCGCCATCAGCTTGCATGCTTTTATTGATGGCATCCTGTACCAGTGGTTGCTGGCCCCGGACAGTTTTCAATTGCACGCCGAAGCCGAACGTTGGGTCGATACCGGGCTGGATCTGTTGCGCTTCAGCCCCAGCCTGCGTAAATAAAGCAAAATGCGTAATTGGCGCCTTGTGTGTCAACCATTGAAACCGAAGATGAACAGTTCTTCACGCGCCCTCCGACAATGGGGTGCTTTTATATACTTACACTCGGCAGGTGGACAGGTAGCAAGCTCAGTAATTTGTAGGAATTTTGTGTCGAGTCTGTGAGAAGGCCATCTATTGCCCCTGTAGGAGCGAGCTTGCTCGCGATGGTCGTTAACGATAACGCGTGGTTACTGGTTAAACGCGACGCTATCGAGCCCATCGCGAGCAAGCTCGCTCCTACAGTGGATAGTGTTAACCGTCCAGATACTAAAAAGCCCCGGCTCTTTCGAGTCGGGGCTTTCACGTTTCAACGGTTGCTGATTACAGCGTCGGGTAGTCGATGTAGCCGGCCGGGCCCTTGGCGTAGAACAGTTCCGGACGCGCGTCGTTCAGCGGCGCGTCAGCCTGCAAACGCGCTGGCAGGTCAGGGTTGGCAATGAAAGGTACGCCGAAGGCGACTGCATCGGCCTTGCCGCTGGCGAGCAACGCGTTGGCGCTGTCCTTGGTGAAGCGCTCGTTGGCAATGTAAGGGCCGCCGAAGGCTTCCTTGAGTTGAGGGCCGAGGCTGTCGGCACCTTCTTTCTCCCGCGAGCAGATGAAGGCGATGCCACGCTTGCCCAGTTCGCGAGCGACGTAGGTGAAGGTTTCGGCCAGGTTGTCGTCGCCCATGTCATGCAGGTCGGCGCGTGGCGACAGGTGTACGCCCACACGGCCGGCGCCCCAGATTTCGATCGCCGCGTCGGTCACTTCCAGCAGCAGGCGAGCACGGTTTTCCAGGGAGCCGCCGTAGTTGTCGGTGCGCTGGTTGGTGCTGCTTTGCAGGAACTGGTCGAGCAGGTAACCGTTGGCGGCATGGATTTCCACACCGTCGAAGCCGGCGGCCTTGGCGTTCTCGGCACCGACGCGGTAAGCGTCGACGATGTCGGCGATTTCAGCGGTTTCCAGGGCGCGCGGCACCGGGAAGTCGGCCAACGGACGCACCAGGCTGACGTGGCCCTTGGGCTGGATGGCGCTCGGGGCGACCGGGGCTTCATCGTTCAGGTACAAACCGTGGGAAATGCGACCCACGTGCCACAGTTGCAGGAAGATCTTGCCGCCCGCGCCATGGATCGCCTTGGTCACGTTAGACCAGCCACGCACCTGATCATTGGACCAGATGCCCGGGGTGTCCGGGTAGCCGACGCCCATCGGCGTCACCGAGGTGGCCTCGCTGAGGATCAGGCCGGCGGAGGCGCGTTGCACGTAGTACTCGGCCATCAGCGCGTTGGGCACGCGACCTTCGTCGGCGCGGCAGCGGGTCAGTGGCGCCATGATGATGCGGTTGGCCAACTCGAGGTCGCCCAGTTTGATCGGATCGAAAATAGTCGTCATTTAAAGCAACCCTCGTGAGGTAATGGTTGATCAGTTGGTAGCAGGGGCCAGATCGGGATTGCCGCTCTGACGGAAAGTAATCAGGGTCACCAGCAGGGCGAGTACCGCCAGTGCGGCTGCGGCGAGCGGCACGCTGGTCAGGCCGAAGCCGTGGGCGATCACGCTGCCGCCGACCCAGGCGCCCAGGGCGTTGCCGATGTTGAAAGCGCCGATATTCAGGGTCGACACCAGGTTCGGTGCGGCCTTGCCGAAGGTCACCACGTTCACTTGCAGCGCCGGTACCGCGGCGAAGCACGCGGTGGCCCAGAGGAACAGGGTGATTTCGGTCGGGATCAGCGCGACGCTGGTCCAGGTCAGCACGGTGGACACCACGGCCATGGTGATGAACACGCCGATCAGCGTCGCGGCCATGCCTTTGTCGGCCAGCTTGCCGCCGATGATGTTGCCGACCGTCAGGCCCAGGCCGATGAGCATCAGGGTCCAGGTCACGCCACGGGGCGAGACGCCGGTGACTTCGCCCAGCAGCGGCGCGATGTAGGTGAACAGGGTGAACACCGAAGCGGCGAACAGCGCGGTCATGCTCAGGGACAGCCAGATGCCGCCGCCCTTGAGTGCGGCCAGTTCGGCGCGCATGTCGAGTTTTTCTTCATCGCGCTTGGCCGGCAGGAAGCGGATCAAACCGATCAGTGCGATCACACCGATCACGGTCACGGCCCAGAAGGTCGAACGCCAGCCGGCTGCCTGACCGAGGGCGGTGCCCAGCGGTACGCCGAGGACGTTGGCCAGGGTCAGGCCGGTGAACATCAGGGCCACGGCCGAAGCGCGTTTGTTCGCAGGCACCAGGCCGGCGGCTACGACTGAACCGATACCGAAGAAGGCGCCATGGCACAGGGCGGTGACCACACGGGCGAACATCAACACGTTGTAGTCGCCGGCCACTGCGCAGAGCAGGTTGCCAATAATGAAAATGCCCATCAACGCTACCAGGGCGGCCTTGCGCGGCAATTTGGCGGTGGCCAGCGCCATGAACGGCGCGCCGATGGCCACACCCAGGGCGTAACCGGTCACCAGCCAGCCGGCACCGGGAATCGACACACCGAGGTCAGCCGCCACGTTGGGCAGCAGGCCCATGATGACGAACTCGGTGGTGCCAATGGCGAAGGCGCTCAAGGCCAGGATGAGTAGCGAGAGGGGCATTGTTTAATTCCTTTTCGGCTGGCTGACGTTGGGGGCGTTCTCAGGGTCAGAGCTCTTTACTGAAGGTTTTGAGGAACTCCTGGATGGTTTCCTCGTTACGTTTGAAGAAGTGCCACTGGCCGACTTTGCGGCTGCTGATCAGGCCGGCGCGTTGCAGGGTCGCCAGGTGTGCGGACACCGTGGACTGCGACAGGCCGCAACGTTGATCGATCTGCCCGGCGCAGACGCCGTGTTCGTTACTGTGGGACTGGTCGGGAAATTCGACGGTCGGGTCCTTGAGCCAGTGCAGGATGTCTCGCCGTACCGGGTGCGCCAGGGCTTTTATTATTTCGTCGAGATTGATGGTCATGATGTGGGCTCGTGATGTGTAAAACGTTATATCGCGATTAAGCGAACTTTAAATCGGTATTTCGCGATATACAAATATGATTTTGCTCTGACCCGCTCACATTTCGGTATATCGAGTTATAACGATATGGTGAGTGTAACAAGACAAGAGGGCAGTGCTAAGCTGCGCCCATGAACTATCTCGCACATCTTCACCTCGGTGGTCAGCGTCCCGGCCAAATGCTCGGCAGCCTATATGGCGATTTCGTCAAGGGACGGCTGCAAGGGCAGTTCGCTCCGGAAATCGAGGGGGCTATCCAGTTGCACCGCAGCATCGACGTGTTCACTGATCGCCATCCGCTGGTGGACGTCGCGTTGTCGCGTTTCTCCCTGACCCGTCGTCGCTACGCGGGGATCGTGCTCGACGTGTTTTTCGACCATTGCCTGGCCCGGGACTGGACGCTGTATGCCGACCGGCCCCTGGCGTTGTTCACCTCGGACGTTTACCGCGTGCTGTCCAGCGAACGGCAATTGCCGGAGCGGCTGGCGAAGATAGCGCCGCACATGGTGGCCAATGACTGGTTGGGCTCGTATCAGGAATTCGAAGTGCTGGAGCAGGTGTTGCGCGGAATCTCACGGCGCCTGACCCGGCCGGAGGAACTGGCGGCGGCGATGCAGGAGTTGCGGCGGTTGTATGAACCGTTGAGCGAGGACTTCAGTTTGTTCTATCCGCAGCTGCAGGCGTTTGCCCGGAACTACTCAACACCCTGAAACCCCTGTGGGAGCGAGCTTGCTCGCGATGAGGCCATAACAGTCACCATGGATATGACTGTTAGATAGCTATCGCGAGCAAGCTCGCTCCCACAGGAGTTATGTGTTTACGCTGCAATTGCGGGGCGCATTGGTGTTCGATGCGGTTCGACAATCTCACCAAACAACGCCTTCTGCACCGCCTGCTGTGCCTCGAACGCCAGCGCTGCGCGTTCCCGACCTTCGCAAGCGATTGGCTTGAGCAGATGAATCTCCACACCGCCACGGTCATTGCTGAACAGGCGCATCAAGTGCGAGAGCAGATCATCGTCGCCAATGAACGGCGCCAGCGCGCAAGGCTCGCCGTCACGCACATAACGAATCGCTACCGGCTGCATCGCCACTTCGGAATCGATGGCGGCGGACAGCAGGCGACCATGGAAGGTACGCAGCGAACGGCCATCGGTGGTGGTGCCTTCCGGGAACATCAGCAGGGGGTGTGCCTGTTCCAGGTGACGGGTCATCTGCTTGCGGATCAACTGGCTGTCACCCGAGCCACGGCGGATAAACAGGCTACCGGCCTTGGCCGCCAACCAGCCGGCTACTGGCCAGGTGCGCACTTCGGCCTTGGACAGGAACGACAGCGGCGTGAGCATGCCCAGCAGCGGGATGTCGGTCCAGGACACGTGGTTGCTGACCCAGAGCATCGGTGCCTTCGGCAGCTCGCCGTGAACGGTCACGTCAAAGGGCAGGGCGTTGCTCAGGCGGGCCATGAAAAACCGCGACCAGCGCTGACGACGCGCCATCGAATGGGCCATGCCCAGGCGCTCGAACACTCCGAACACGCAGGCCATGCCCAGGCCCAGCGTCACCACCAGCAGCACTCGCGCGATTCGCGCGTACACCCGTAACCGGCTCATCAGACAGCCGCCTTGAAGTGTTTGGCGTAACGCGGGCAGAGTTCGTCGCGCTTGAGCAGGATGAACACGTCGGCGACCTGGAAGTCTTCGTCCCAGCATGGCTCGCCGCAGATCTTCGCGCCCAGGCGCATGTAGGCCTTGAGCAGCGGTGGCATTTCGGCGATCACGTTCGACGGGATGTCCAGGCTCGGCAGCGGTTTTTTCGGCTCGGCACGCAGGTGTTCAGTGCACAGGTAGCGCTCGCGCAGACGCTGCATGATCGCGTGGGCCTGTACGCCGCCATCCTGCATCGGAATGCTCGCACAACCCATCAGGTAGCTGTAGCCGCCCTGGTTCAGGACTTCGGCCAGTTCGCCCCAGAGCACGGCGATGGTGCCGCCGTTACGGTAGGCCGGGTCGACGCAGGTGCGGCCGATTTCCAGGATCGGGCCTTGCAGGTGCACCAGGCCGTGGAGGCTGAATTCTTCTTCGCTGTAGAACTTGCCCAGGCTGCTGGCAGCCGTGTGGTCAAGCAAACGTGTGGTCGCCACCAGACGCCCGGTGTTCAGGTCACGCACGCCGATGTGGGCGCAGTGAACGTCATAGTCATCCATGTCCAGACCCAGTTCAGCGCCCTTGAGCCTGGCGTTGAATTCGCCGCTGAACACGTTGAAGCGCAAGGCTTGGGCTTCCTGCAACGCCTCGGCGCCCACCAGGCGTTCGGCTTGCAGGCGGCGTTCGTTGCCGGTGTCGCTGATGCGGGCGATCTGAGTCATGGCGAATCTCCGTGCGGGCTGCTCACCTGTCTTTGGGCTACAGCGAATCGACTTTCTTTGTCTAGCCGTGTTGTGCAAAGTCAGGCTATGTAGCCCCGGTGTCATCGCCATTAAGCTTTGGTGATGCTTATATGACAGCCCTCGAGGAGCCTCTTATGCCCTGGCAAACCCTGTTGAACCGCCGTGATCGCTTGCCCGCCAACCCGGATCTGGCTGAAGGTTTCGCGACCTTGTTGCAGCAGTTGGGCGCGGTCACGCCGTTCGAATTGGCCGTGCTTGGCGGGCGGTTGATGGCGACGCCGGGGCTGGCGTTTCTGGTGGGCTATCAAGCGGCATTACGCATGCTTTGGCCGAGTGCGCCGCTGAGCCTCGGCGCGCTGTGCGCCACCGAACAGCGCAGCCTGCGCCCGGCCGACATGCAAACCCGACTGAGCGGTTTGCGTTTGAGCGGACGCAAGGATTTCGTCACCGCAGGCTTTGCCGCCGACTGGCTACTGGTGGCGGCGCGCAGTGAGGAGCCTGGTACCGATCCGCACTTGAGCCTGGCGGTGATCTATCGTGGTGAGCCGGGTGTGCGGGTGGAAAAACTGGCGCCGATCCCGTTGATGCCGGACATCAGTCATGGCCGATTGTTTCTGGACAATGCCTTGTGCGAATTGCTCGCCGGGGACGGCTGGGATGCCTATGTCAAACCGTTCCGCACCCTGGAAGACATCTATGTGCTGAGCGCCATGACGGCGTGGTTGTATGGCATTGGCCAGGAATGCGATTGGCCGCAAGGCTTGCAATTGCGGTTGCTGGGGTTGTTGGCGGGGTGCGCGGAAACCAGCCGCCAGCCACCGACCCTTCCGGCCGGGCATGTGTTGCTTGGCGGGTTGTTTGCGCAGTTCGAAGGGCTCAAGGCTGAGGTCAATGAGGCGTTGGCCGCAGGGCCTGCGGAGTGGGCGACGATGTGGCAGCGGGACCAGGCGGTGATGGATTTGGCGGTAGGGGCGCGAGGGAAGCGATTGGCGAAGGCTCTGGCGCAATCTTCGCTGGCCTGACTGGCCTCATCGCGAGCAAGCTCGCTCCCACAGGGATCTCGCTCACACCAAAGATCCATTGTGGGAGCGAGCTTGCTCGCGATGGCGGCCTGATTGGCAACATGAACTTCTGAATTGTCATCAACCTCGACTAGGCTCAGCAGGTTCAATCTGTGAGCCCCCGCCATGCCCAAAGGCTTGTCCCTGATTTTCCTGCTGTTGCTCAGCCTCACGGCCAGGGCCGAAAACTGGCCCGCCGAGCAATGGCCGACCGCCCCGACGCCGACCGGCCCGGCGCTTCAAGCCCTGGAGGCCTACGCCTTCCCATCCCGCGATGACACCACCCGCCAGGGCATTCGCACCGATGCCTTGCTGGTGATTCGCGATGGCCAGTTGCTCTATGAACGCTACGCCGGTCCGACGACGGCCGAGACGCCGCACCTGACCTGGTCGATCAGCAAGAGCCTGATGGCCACGATCCTCGGCGTGGCCTACGGCGAAGGCTTGTTCAAGCTTGGCGACCCGGTGGCGAAGTTTTATCCGCCCCTGCAAAAACACCCCGACATGACCATGGCCGACCTGCTGCACTGGGCCTCGGGCCTGGATTGGCAAGAAGACTACGAATACGCACCGCTGAAGTCTTCGGTGGTGGCCATGCTCTACACCCGCGGTCACCACGACATGGCTGCGTTCACTGCGACCCATGATGCTTATGTGGCGCCAGGCCAGGCGTTCCGCTACTCCAGCGGTGACAGCAACCTGCTGTCCGCCGCGCTGAAAACCATCGTCGGTCCCGGCCGTTATCCCGACTTTCCGTGGATTGCATTGTTCGAACCGCTGGGCATTCGCCACGCGATCTGGGAAACCGATGCCACGGGCACTTTCGTCGCGTCGTCCTATGCCTACCTCACTGCACGGGACCTGGCCCGGGTCGGTCTGTTGATGGCTCGCGAGGGTCGCTGGGCAGACAAGCAGCTGCTGCCCAAGGATTGGCTGGCCTTCAACCGCGAGCCGTTCGCTCACTATCACGCACACGAAGACGATGCCGTCCCCGGCGGCCAATGGTGGCTCAATCGAGCCGTCGAGGGCGCGACACGACCCTGGCCCGATGCCCCCGCCGACACCTTCGCCGCATTGGGTCATTGGGGGCAGGCAATGTATGTGATCCCCAGCGAACACCTGGTGATCGTCCGCTATGGCGATGACCGCGACGGCAGCTACCGGCACAACCAATTGCTCCAGCTCGCGCTCAAGGCCTTTGCCGGGAAGGTGCAGCCATGACCGGTTTCATTCGTCGTCGACCGGCCAGTTCTCTATTGCTGATCCTGTTGATCGCCTTGCTCTGCTGGATCTGGCACGAGCGGGTGGCGCTGTGGGCGTTCCCCGACATCATCAGCGCCTACACCGCCAAGGAATACTGTTCGTGCCGCTATGTGATGAACAACGACGCCGAGTACTGCCACCGTTATGTGCAACAGTGGCTGCCCGCCAGCGGCTTTACCGATGATGCTACCGACAAGCGCGTAACGGTCAGCGGCATGGGCCGCAGCAACAGCGCCGTGTGGATCGGCGAGCGCCAGGGCTGCCGTTTGCAGCCTTGAACACGCCAAAACCGTGAGGTCAGGCGAGTGCTTTTGTGGCGAGGGGGCTTGCCCCCGTTGCGCTGCGAAGCAGTGCTGAAAGCTGCAACCAAGTAAGTCTGATTCACCGGGAAGGCTGGCTTTGCGTCTGCTTCGCAGTCGAGCGGGGCGGTGCGGCGACCCGACAAGCCCCCTCGCCACAAAAGCTCACTTGCCTCAGGTAATGTGTTCAAGGAGCAACAGAAAGTTTGCAACCTGTGACAAGCCAGTTAAGGTTCAGCACAGGTTTATCTGCCCCACGAGTCTCTATGTTCAAGCGCTCCACCCATCAAACCCTCGCTTTCCTGTTGTTGGCCGGTGCCGCGTTGTCGGCCCGTGCCGATTGGTACCTGGATGGTGAGTCCTCGCGTCTGTCATTCGTCAGCACCAAAAACGCCAATGTCTGCGAAGTGCAGCGCTTTCTGGTGCTGCACGGCAAGGTCGATCCCGAAGGACTGGCACAGGTCGAAGTCGAGCTGGAATCGATCAACAGCGGCATCCCGTTGCGCGATGAGCGCATGCGCAAGGAACTGTTTCAGATCGACCGGTTTCCCGACGCCTTGATCACCACGAAAATCGATCTGCGCCCGATCAATGATCTTGCTCCCGGCGCACAGCTGGAGTTGCGCCTGCCGCTGATGGTGGACTTGCACGGCAAGCAGCACGAATACCCCGCCGAACTGCTGGCGACCCGTCTCGATGACCGGCGCTTCCAGGTGGTGACCCTCGAACCGCTGGTGATCAACGCCGAAGATTTCGATTTGGCTCCCGGCCTGGAAACGTTGCGCAAAATGGCCGATCTGTCGGCAATCAGTCTTTCAGTGCCGGTGAGTGCGGTGCTGATTTTCACGGCGCGCTGACATGGCCGGAGCGATTTTTCCCTGGCGTGAAGGCAACCACTTCGAACTGCTGGTCGATGGTCCACAGTTCTTCCCGCGCATGCTGGTGGCGATTGCCCGCGCCGAAGAACAGGTCGAGCTGGAGCTGTACCTGGTGGAAGCGGGCGCCTGCGCCGAAGCCATGGTCCAGGCATTGGTGCAGGCCGCCGAGCGCGGTGTGCGAGTGCGCTGCCTGTTCGATGACTATGGCAGCCTCGCCTTCACCCTGACCTTGCGTCAGCGGCTGACGGCTGTCGGAGTGGAACTGCGTTTTTACAATCGCCTGAGCTGGCGGCGTTGGGTCGGCAATTTCTACCGCGATCACCGCAAATTGTTGCTGGTGGATCAGAGCCTGGCGGTCGTCGGCGGCACAGGCGTCACTGATGAGTTCTGGACCCCGGGGGAAGAGGTCAGCGAATGGCATGAGGTGATGGTGGAAATCACCGGGCCACTGGTGCTCGACTGGCAGTTGCTGTTCGATCGTCAGTGGATCGCCAACCGCCATCGCCGCGCCTGGCGACCGGCCTCGCATTTTGGCTTGCCGCGCCTGCCACGGGTGCCATCGATGGGCGAGGGCATGGGCCGGGTGGCCTATGCCGACGCCCGTCAACACCGGGACATTCTGCAATCGCTGGTGCGCGCGTTGAACAGCGGCCAGCGACGGATCTGGCTGGCCACGCCGTACTTTTTGCCGACCTGGAAGGTCCGCCGTTCCCTGCGCCGGGCGGCTGCCCGGGGCGTCGATGTGCGGTTGCTGCTGACCGGACCCCGTACCGATCACCCGTCCGTGCGCTACGCCGGGCATCGTTACTACCCGCGACTGCTCAGGGCCGGGGTGAAGATCTTCGAGTACCAGCCGTGTTTCCTGCACCTGAAAATGGTCTTGATCGATGACTGGGTGAGCATCGGCTCGTGCAACTTCGATCACTGGAATCTGCGCTTCAACCTGGAAGCCAATCTGGAAGCGCTGGACCCCGGGTTGACCCGGTCGGTGGCCGCGAGTTTCGAGCACGACTTCGCCCTGAGCCAGCAAGTCAGTCTGGATGAGTGGAAGCGTCGGCCATTGTGGCGGCGGGTCAAGCAGCGGGTGTGGGGATGGGTGGATCGGGTGGTGGTGAATCTGCTGGATCGAAGGGGTTGAACCCGATCTTCCGAACACCCTGAAACCCCTGTAGGAGCTGGCAAGCCAGCTCCTACAGGGGGGAGTGGGGTTTAGAGCAACTCAAAGCTCTGCTGCGTCACGTCCTGGGAATCCAGGCCAATCTGCACGTTGAACTTGCCCGGCTCCGCCGCGTATTTGAGCTGGGTGTTGTAGAACTTCAGGTCGTCCTCGGTGATGGTGAAGTGCACGACTTTCTGCTCGCCAGCCTTGACCATCACTTTCTGGAAGTTCTTCAGTTCCTTGATCGGACGGATCATCGAGCCGGCCACGTCCTGGATGTACAACTGCACCACGGTTTCGCCGTCACGCTTGCCGGTGTTCTTCACTGTGACGCTGGCGTCGAGCTTGCCGGTCTTGTTCAGTGTCGTCGACGACAGGGCCATGTCGCTCAGGCTGAACTCGGTGTAGCTCAGGCCATAGCCGAACGGGTACAGGGGACCTGTGGTGTCATCGAAATATTGCGAGGTGTAGTTGCCCGGTTTGCCCGGGGTGAACGGCCGGCCAATGGTCAGGTGGTTGTAGTAGGTCGGAATCTGGCCGACCGAGCGCGGGATACTGATCGGCAGTTTGCCCGACGGGTTGTAGTCGCCGAACAGCACGTCGGCGATGGCGTTACCGCCCTCGGTGCCGGTGAACCAGGTTTCCAGGATCGCGTCAGCCTGCTCCTTCTCCTCGAGGATCGTCAGTGGACGGCCGTTCATCAAAACCAGTACCAGCGGTTTGCCAGTGGCTTTCAGGGCACGGATCAGCTCGCGCTGGTTTTCCGGGATATTCAGGTCGGTGCGGCTCGACGATTCGTGGGACATGCCACGGGATTCGCCGACGGCGGCAACGACCACATCGGCATCCTTGGCCGCTTTCACCGCTTCGTCGATCAGCACCTTCGCCGGGCGCGGGTCATCCACCACTTCCGGGGCGTCGAAATTGAGAAAATTGAGGTAGCCGAGGATTTTCGGGTCGCTGGTGATGTTGGCGCCACGGGCGTAGATCAGTGTCGATTTGTCGCCCAGGGCGTTGGTCATGCCGTCGAACAGGGTCACCGACTGCGCCGGCTTACCGGCGGCAGCCCAACTGCCCATCATGTCGATGGGCGCCTTGGCCAGCGGGCCGACCAGGGCGATTTTCGCGGTCTTCTTCAGTGGCAGGGTTGCGTTGCGGTTTTTCAACAGCACCTGGCCGCGGCGTGCCACATCACGGGCCTCGGCGCGGTGCAGGCGGCTGTCGGCGTAGGTGTCGACCGGGTCATCCTCGGCTTTGCCGATGCGCAGGTACGGGTCCTTGAACAGGCCCATGTCGTACTTGGCGCCGAGCACCGCACGCACGGCTTTGTCGATGTCGCTCTGCTGGATCTCGCCGGACTTCAGCAGCCCTGGCAGCTCTTTGCCGTACAGGGTGTCGTTCATGCTCATGTGGATGCCGGCCTTGATCGCCAGCTTCGCCGCTTCGCGACCGTCGGCGGCAACGCCGTGTTTGATCAGCTCGAAGATCGCTCCGTGGTCGCTGACCGCCAGGCCCTTGAAGCCCCACTCCTTGCGTAGCAGGTCGTTCATCAGCCAGGTGTTGGCGGTAGCCGGCACGCCGTTGATCGAGTTCAGCGCGACCATGACCCCGCCAGCGCCGGCATCAATGGCGGCACGGTACGGCGGCAGGTAGTCCTGGTACATCTTCACCGGGCTCATGTCGACGATGTTGTAGTCGCGGCCACCCTCGACCGCGCCATACAGGGCGAAGTGCTTGACGCTGGCCATGATGCTGTCGGCCGCGTTGGCACCCGTGCCCTGGAACGCCTTGACCATCACGCCGGCAATGCGCGACACCAGGTAGGTGTCTTCGCCGAAGCCTTCGGAAGTACGGCCCCAGCGCGGGTCGCGGGAGATGTCGACCATCGGCGCGAAGGTGATGTCGAGGCTGTCAGCCGCGGCTTCCTTGGCGGCAATGCGCCCGGACAGGCCGATGGCGTCCATGTCCCAGCTCGAGGCCAGGGCCAGCGGGATCGGGAAAATGGTGCGGTGGCCGTGGATCACGTCGTAGGCGAAGAACATCGGGATCTTCAGGCGGCTGCGCATGGCCGCGTCCTGCATCGGCCGGTTTTCCGGGCGGGTGATCGAGTTGAACGTACCGCCGATGTTGCCCGCCGCGATTTCCTTGCGGATCATTTCGCGCGGCATTTCCGGGCCGATGCTGATCAGGCGCAACTGGCCGATTTTTTCATCGAGGGTCATTTGCTTCATCAGGTTGCTGACGAAGGCTTCCTTGTTCTCCAGGGGTGCGGGGGTCGTGGCGGCCAATACGTTATGACTGGCCAGGCTGACGAACAGGCCCAGCAAACACAGCTTCTTCATGAATAGTTTTCTCAAGGGCCCAAACGGCGATGTACACGCCGGCCAGCCAAAATTTAGGGAGCGTCTATTGTTGTTCGGGCGCCGGCTCAAAAAACCAGAGCCAGGATACGACCGCAAGATGGCGGATGCGGTTTCGCGCAGGGCCTCTTTTTAGCCCATCGGCACGTTGCAATCCAGAGGCGTGGGCGATTATGCCCCAAGAGCCGGTCCAGAAGGTTTCGCGGTCGGTTTTTTCATGACATGTACCAGGGAGCATCAGCCAGATGAATGTAAGTCCAACCTACCGTTCGCGCCTGCAGGTCGCCACGCTGCTGATGCTGGCCACGTTGCTGACCGCCTGTGGCATCAACAATATCCCGACCCTCGACGAACAGACCAAGGCCGCCTGGGGCCAGGTGCAGAACCAGTATCAGCGCCGTGCCGACCTGATTCCCAATCTGGTGGAAACCGTCAAGGGTTACGCCAAACATGAGGAACAGACCCTGACCGCGGTGATTGAAGCGCGAGCCAAGGCCACGTCGATCCAGGTGGATGCCTCGACCCTCGACAACCCGGAAAAACTCAAGCAGTACCAGCAGGCTCAGGATCAGCTCAGTGGCGCCTTGAGTCGTTTGATGGTGGTCTCCGAGCGTTATCCGGACCTGAAGGCCAACCAGAACTTCCTCGCCTTGCAATCGCAGCTTGAAGGCACCGAGAACCGCATCAGCGTGGCCAGGCGTGATTTCATCCTCGCGGTGCAGAAATACAACACCGAGATCCGCACGTTCCCTGGTCGCCTGTGGCACAGCGTGATGTACAGCGACCTGCCGGTGCGCGAGACCTTCGAAGCCACATCGGGGTCGGAAAAAGCCCCTGAGGTCAAATTCTGAATCAACCCTACAGGGCCAGGCTTGGGACGGAAGAGGTTGCCAATGCGTGCGTTTAAAACAGGCCTGTTGCTGTTGTTGTGGGTGGTGGCGGTCGCCTCCAGGGCCGAGCTGAGCTTCCCGGCGCTGACCGGACGGGTGGTCGACAACGCGCAGATGATCGAGCCATCGGTGCGCGAGCAACTCACCCGGCAACTTCAGGCCCACGAGCAAGCCACCGGTGAGCAGCTTGTGGTCGTGACTTTGCCGGATTTGCAAGGCACTGACATCGCTGACTTCGGTTACCGGCTCGGCCGCTACTGGGGCATCGGACAGAAGGACAAGAACAACGGCGTCTTGCTGATCGTCGCCCGGGACGAGCGTAAACTTCGTATCGAAGTCGGCTACGGCCTGGAAGATCGCCTGACCGATGCCCAGAGTTCGGTGATCATCAATCAGGTCATCACCCCGTCATTCAAGACCGGCAACTTCAGCAAGGGCATCAGTGACGGCGTGGCGGCGATGCTGGTGGTGTTGGGCGGCAACCCCTTGGACGAGCCCTCCACGGCGTATGAATCCAGAGGCGATCCGGGGGACGATTTCGTTTCGCGCCACCCCGGGTTGTTCGTGTTTTTGCTGATGTTGTTCATCCTGACTGTTTTTGTGTGCCAGATGCTCGGTATCCTGCCTGCCGGCCGGGGCGGCTCCGGTGGATCCGGGGGCGGCTTCGGCGGTGGTGGATTTGGCGGCGGCGATGGAGGTGGAGGCTTCAGCGGCGGCGGGGGCAGTTTCGGCGGGGGCGGTTCGTCCGGCGGCTGGTGATAATAAAAACGAGCAGGCACTTTACGCATGGCATTACTGACTGAACACGAACAACGCAAGGTGGCCGAGGCCATTGCCCGGGTCGAGCGCGACACCGACGCAGAACTGGTGACCGTGCTCGCGGCCCGCGCCGACGACTATGCGTATATCCCGTTGCTGTGGGCCAGCCTGCTGGCGCTGCTGGTGCCGGGCATCGTGCATTACTTCACCGGTTGGCTGACCCTGCACAGCCTGTTGCTGGTGCAATGGGCCATCTTCATCGTGCTGTGTCTGGTATTCCGCCTGCCGCCCGTCACCACCCATCTGATTCCGCGCTCGGTGCGCCACTGGCGCGCCTCGAACCTGGCGCGCCGGCAGTTCCTGGAGCAGAACCTGCACCACACCGAGGGCCGCACTGGCGTGCTGATTTTCGTCTCCGAGGCCGAGCGTTACGTGGAGATCCTGGTGGATGAAGGGATTTCCAGTCGCCTGGACAACAAGAACTGGGACGCGATCGTCGCCACATTCACCCAGCAGGTGAAGCAGGGGCAGACGCTGCAAGGGTTTGTCAGCTGCATCGAAGCCTGCGGCGAGCTGCTCAAGGTGCATGTGCCAGTAACCCATGTGCGCAATGAGTTGCCGAACCGGTTGGTGGTGCTCGGCTAAGTCTTGCCATGGCGTTGTGTAGCGCCCATCGCTACAACTCCCGTCGATTGTCCGGGTTCGGCCTGGTCGTCAGTATTTCTCTCTAACAGTGGACGCCCAGCGACGGGTGTTCCCGCGAAGAGGGATTCTTATGTCAACCCAGCAATCGAATGACTCTTTGGCACCGGTAGCACCCGGTGGAGAGGGAAGTACACCAACGGTGAAGCTGACGGCGAAAGAAACACAAATCCTGATGTGGTGTTTCAAGGGCAAGACTTCCTGGGAAATCGCCAGGATCGAGAATTGCGCGGAATCTACCGTCAATTTTCACTTCGCCAATATTCGCCGAAAGTTCGACGTCAGCTCTCGCAGTTCTGCCTTGCTCAAGGCGATCGAGTCGGGAGCGATCATCGTGGATTCGGTCGTTGCGCGAGGTGCACATGAGCCTGACTGATTCGACCTACAACGGCATCAGTGGGCTCATGTTGGGAATGGGGATTGCATCGCTGCCAGTGGTTGATGGCGAGGTACTGTTCGGTGCAATGCTCGGCGCGTGGCTGGTCACAACCACTCGCACTGACTTCAAGGCCTGGCAGCGTATCGGTTCCTGGTTGCTGTCTGCAGGTGTCGGTTACCTTTTCACGCCTGTCGCGCATCCGCTGGTGCCTTTTCTGACAGCAGGCGTGACAGCCTTTCTTTGCGCACTGGTTGTTATTCCTATCAGCATCAAGCTCATGCAATGGATCGATAGCGTCGGTATCGGCGAAATCATTCGACACCTGCGAGGGCGAAGATGAGGGGCCGTGAATGGGTTGCTCTGGTGTGGGTGGCGGGCTCGGCGTCTTGAAGCAATGAAACTTCGAATTACATAGGTCATGAAGTTTCATTCGAAGGTTTAAGTGTTGCCAGAATGGAGGCCATTTCGCAAAGCCTGAGTTCCATATTACGCAGTCGTTGCTTTTCCTCGAGTGCGTTTTGTATGGCGCAGCGATCATCTTCGTCGAGCAAACGCCAGAGCGTGAGAATGGTGTTTTCCCGTGTTGTGCTTTCCTGATTGGCTTCCGAAGAGTTAGTAACTGATTGTCTCAAAATCGGACCTTCGCCCAGCAGCAACCAGTCAAGGGAGATACCCCGAGTTTGAGCGATTTCTACGCATAATGAGTACGGCGTGCTATCGCGGCCTTTCCAGCTACTAAGGGTTTGCGGGCTGATTTGTAGCGCCGAAGATAAAGAAACATCGGTTTTAGTACCGGTAACTTGCTTTAGACGAGCCAGAACAGCTTGTGATTTTTTGCTACGCAATTTGAGCCTCTTCCTTTTGACATATGCTTTTTGAGTGCCTAATTTATGCGTAATGAGTACTTTTTTTCTTGTAACTAATCAATCATCAAAGATGAGTCAGAAGAATACGATGTCGAAACTTCCTAATGCTATCAGGGTGATTTCCTACGAGCATGGCTCGAACCCATTACGCGTCTGCCCGATGCACTTCCTTATGTCTGGCAGACACTGTTCGCAAGACCGGAGCGCCGCGATGAAACTCTCAAGCAGTATTGCGTTTGATCAGGTTGATTGCCACCCAATGACTGTCGGGAATCAAGCATGAGTACCTATAAAATGGTGTGCCCGCACTGCTTGAGCAGGATGCGCATCCGCACTAGCGAAGGCCGACATATTTTCCTGCGGGTGGCGTATCTGCAATGCACGTCGGAAGCTTGCGGCTGGTCCGTGCGTGCCGAATTTGAAATGACCCATGAACTTTCGCCCAGTGGCATGCCCAATCCGGCCGTGCGCCTGCCTTGCGCCGGACCCGATTTGCGCCGCGCCGCCCGGCCCGTAGCAGCCAGTCCTGCCACCACAGACGTGCCGCAGGAGACGTGAGCATGAAGGTCATCGATGAATATGCAGATCTGAATGGGGAGCTGTTGGCTATAGCCCAGGCGTTTCTGGGGCGTCATGAAAGTGGAGGGGGGAACGATGATCAAGTTCTGTTTTGTCGCGCGGTGAAGCATCTGCAGAATCTGGATGTACCGATGTACCTGGCGGAAAGGCTGGTTAGCCGTGCCTACGGCGTACTCAAGTCGTGCGACGACCGACGGCGCCTGGATATCGAGGCAAGTTCCGAAACGGTCGCCGTGGTGACTGACCCTGCCAATGGCCTGACGTGGGCGGTGCCAGTGGGGCTGATCGTCAAACACATCATCAACTCGCCGAACAACCGCAGGCTTCGCTTGGTGGAACCCTGAGTTTTCAGCGGTGGTACTGAGGTCCTGGGCACCATGACCGGGACCTGCCGCAAAATAACCCCGTGCCCAAATTCCTCGTCCCCCTTAAAATACCGGCATTCTCCGATTTGCATCGCCTGAGGCCGTTTTTCCATGTCCGTCACCACCACTCCCGCCAACCTCGCGCCGGATCATCACGCCCAGTTCATCGATCTGGTGCAAACCAGCCTCGAGCAAAATGCGTTCATCAAACTGGTGCTGGCCAAGTACGTGGGCGATGAAACGGACCTGCAGCGGATCATCATCAAACCGGTGACGGTCAAGACGCTGCCTTGCCTGTCCTTTGTCTACCGCTACAAGACCCGCGACATCACCAAGAACCTGCCGCTGGCCGAAGGCGTGGCGAGCATTGTCCGGCTGCTGCCAGCATCGTTCAAAAATGCGCATTTGTTGGCGTTGACCGACGAAGCCCAGCTCGAATACAGCAAAAAGGGCAAGTCATCGCTGTTCAAGAGCAAACCTCAACAATTGCGCGAAGTGCCATCGGCCGAGCACAACCGTGAAAAAAACCGTTTTCTTGACCTGAGCCGGCCGTTTCTCGCCGACCTGGGTGTAACCAACAAGCAGCATGAACTGATCCCGGCGATGTCGCGCAAGTGGAAGCAGATCAACAAGTTCATCGAAGTGTTCAGCCATGCGCTGACCTCGTCGCCGCTGGCGCTGGACAAACCGGTGCGTGTGGCGGACTTCGGATCGGGCAAGGGTTACCTGACCTTCGCCATCCATGATTACCTGCGCAACACCTTGAAGGCCGAAGGCGAAGTGACCGGCGTCGAGCTGCGTGAAGACATGGTCACCCTGTGCAACAACGCTGCTGCCAGGCTTGAACACCCCGGACTGGTGTTCAAGTGCGGTGACGTGCGCAGCGTGGCGCCGAGCGAACTGGACGTAATGATCGCCCTGCACGCCTGCGACATCGCCACCGACTATGCGATCCACACCGGCATCCGCTCCGGCGCGGCGATCATCATGTGCTCGCCGTGCTGCCACAAACAGATCCGCCTGCAAATCCAGAGCCCGGCGCTGCTCAAGCCGATGTTGCAATACGGCTTGCACCTGGGCCAGCAGGCGGAAATGGTCACCGACAGTTTGCGCGCGTTGTTCCTTGAGGCCTGCGGCTACGAGACCAAGGTGTTCGAGTTCATCTCACTGGACCACACCAACAAGAACAAAATGATCCTGGCGGTCAAACGCGCCGAGCCGGGGGACCCGGTCCGGTTGCTGGCGAAGATTCAGGAGCTGAAGGACTTCTATCACATCAGCGAGCATTGCCTGGAAACCTTGCTGCGCGCTGACGGTTACCTCTGATCTCCCACAATCCTGAGCTGGCTTGCCAGCGAAAGCGATCTCAAGGACGCCTTCGCCGGCAAGCCGGCTCCTACAGGTTATGCGGTAGCAACCCGCGCCGGGCGCACTGCTGTCTTGCGCCCGAGCATCACCGTCACGATCACCCCGCCCGCAAACAGCCAGGTAATCGGCTCCACATGTTCACCGAAGAACAGCGCCGAGAAGGCGATGGTGAAGAAAATCTGCAGCAACTGGATCTGGCTGACCCGGGCAATGCCGCCCATGGCCAGCCCGGCGTACCAGGCGAAGAAGCCGATGAACTGCGAAAATAGCGAGACATAACCGAAGGCCCACCACGTCTTGGCGGAGATTTCGCCCTGATGCTGCAGCGCCAGATACACCACAGGCCCGATCAGCAGGGGCGTCGATAGCACCAGTGCCCAGCAGATCACCTGCCAGCCGCCCATCTCCCTGGCCAGTCGGCCTCCCTCGGCGTAGCCCAATCCGCCCACTGCAATGGCACCAAGCATCAGCCAATCACCGGCCTGAATGCTGCCGGCGCCGCTGATCAGTGCATAACCGAGCACCAACGCGCTGCCCAATGCGGCGCAGGCCCAGAAGGCTTTCGACGGCCGCTCATGGGACAACCACGCGGCATACAGCGCCACGCACAGCGGTTGCAAACCGTTGACCAGCGCACCGTGGGACGCCGGCAAGGTTTGCATGGCCCAGGCCGACAATACCGGGAAACCGAGGATCACCCCGGCCATCACCAGCGTCAGGCCTTTGACCTGTTTCCAGGTCGGCCATTTTTCCCGGTGCCACAGCAACAGCAACGCCGCCGGAACCGCTGCAAACAGTGCCCGGCCCAGGCCATTGAGCAGCGGGTGCAGTTCCTGCACGACGATCCGCGTGAAGGGCAGGGTGAGGCTGAAGATCACAACGCCGAGCAGGCCCAGGGCCATGCCGGTGTTTTCGCGCGAGGACATGATGGCAACCAGAATATTGGGGAATGGGGTAGGGCTTCATATAGCCATAAACCGTGGGTTTCCCGCTGTTACAGCTAGGTGCAGAGTTATCCGTACAGTTTGCGGACCTCTTCGCGAGCAGGCTCGCTCCCACAGGGATTGTGTCGTCCTTGTGGGAGCGAGCCTGCTCGCGAAGAACGATAACGCGGTCTATCAGGTAGTAGCCGGTTGTTACCCACCTCACGGGATAAGGACTACCTTGAATACTCCTGCACGCCCACTTCCAGAGGAGTCTTCCCCATGGCTGCGAAAAAAATCCTGATGCTGGTTGGTGATTACGTCGAAGACTATGAAGTGATGGTGCCGTTCCAGGCGCTGCTGATGGTCGGCCACACGGTGCACGCCGTTTGCCCGGACAAGGCCGCCGGCCAGACTGTGCGCACGGCGATCCATGACTTTGAAGGCGACCAGACCTACAGTGAAAAACCCGGTCACCTGTTTGCCCTGAACTTTGATTTCGCCAAGGTCAATGCCGCCGATTATGACGCCGTGCTGATTCCGGGCGGCCGTGCGCCGGAGTATCTGCGCCTGAACGAAAAAGTCCTGGAACTGGTGCGCGCATTCGACAAGGCCGGTAAACCTATCGCCGCCGTGTGCCATGGCGCACAGTTGTTGGCAGCAGCGGGTGTTCTCGAAGGTCGCGAATGCAGCGCTTATCCGGCCTGCGCCCCGGAAGTGCGCCTGGCGGGCGGTACGTATATCGATATCCCGGTGACGGACGGCCATGTTCAGGGCAATCTGGCCACGGCTCCGGCCTGGCCTGCGCACCCGAACTGGCTGGCCGGTTTCCTGGGGTTGCTGGGTACCAAAATCACGTTGTAACGAGGGATAAGTCCATGTGCGAGCTGTACGTCAAAGCCGATCCGATACTTTACGAATCGCGCTCCCGCTCGCTGCGCATCTGCGGGGTGGTCACCACCCTGCGGCTGGAGAATCAGTTTTGGGACATCCTCAGCGAAATCGCCGAAGTCGATGGCATGACCACCAATCAGTTGATCGCCAAGCTGTATGAAGAGGTGATGGATTATCGCGGCGAGGTGGTCAATTTCGCTTCGTTCCTGCGGGTGAGTTGTACGCGGTATTTGAGCCAGCGGCGGGCGTCGGCGCCGGAGTTGTCGGTGGTGCGGGCTGCGGCGAAGTAAGGAAGATTGTGTCGACTCCATCGCGAGCAGGCTCGCTCCCACAGGGATCACGCTGAACCTGTGGGAGCGGGCTTGCCCGCGATGGGGTCGGTACAGGCGACAGAAACACTAGGCTGGTCTTTACTGTGAAGCGCGCAACCTCTCAATCGCCCAGGAGAAAGAGCATGTCCGGATGGTATGAAGTGAGCAAAAGCAGCAATGGCCAGTTCAGGTTTGTCCTCAAGGCAGCCAACGCCGAGACCATTCTGACCAGCGAGCTGTACACCACTCACGCCGCCGCCGACAAAGGCATCGCCTCGGTCCAGGCCAACAGTCCGCTGGATGAGCGTTACGAGAAGAAAACCACCAAGGATGGTCACCCGTATTTCAACCTCAAGGCGGGCAACCACGAGATCATCGGCAGCAGCGAGGCCTATGCCTCACCGGCGGCCATGGAGAAAGGCATTGCCAGCGTGAAGGCTAATGGCCCGTCCAAGGTGGTCAAGGACAAAACGTTGCCGGTGCTTTGAATCAACGTTTCAACTTCACCGATATCCCTGTGAGAGCGAGCCTGCTCGCGATGGCGGTCTGACAGTCAACATCTGAATTGAATGTAATGGCCTCATCGCGAGCGAAGCTCGCTCCCACAGGGGTAGTGCGTTCCAATGCGGGCTTGCTCGCGAAGGCGTCAATCGTGTCGCAGTTAGACTTCAACGGGTACGGTCAGCTTCGGGCCACCCAACGCATGGCTCTTGGAATCAAAAAACCGCAACTCAACCCCCGTCCCCTCAAACACCTTCGCGTAATGCCGCTTCTGGTGCTGGATGAATGCCTTGCTGCGCGGGTAAATCGAGATCGCCACCACCTGCGGCTTCGCCAGGCGCAAGGCGTGGATGATGTGGCTGTCCTGCTCTCCCAGCGCCTGGCCGAAGATGCACAGCGCCTGGCCGTGACCGAGTAGTTGCTCGTAGCAGAACGACAGATAGTCCGAACTGCGGATGGTCTTGAGCTTGTCCGCGCTCGGCCCTTCGTTGACGAACAGCGGCACGTCGTCGAGGGTCTTGATCGTGTTGTTGATGGCGAAATTGCCCAGCAACGTGCCCTCGGTCGACATCAGCTTGCGCGCCGTGCCGTCCTGGTTGCGCACCAGATGCAGGCCTCCGTGCAGGTACAGCAAACGGGTTTTGTCGGTGGCCGTGTCGCTCAGATCGAAACCGGGCTCGGCACCCTGGAACAGGTCGGTAATCGCCTCGGGCTGCTGTTGCACCGCCCAGTAGTTGAGCAAATCGTAATTGGTGGTGAACACCGTGCGGTAACTGGCCAGTTCCTGATTGATCGTCGCCAACGTCGAAGGCACCACCAGCCGCCACGGGATATGCACCGTATGCACGGTGTTGATCAGCGCTTCCTTGATCGCGTAGTAGCGATTGCGTGGGGCGGCGGAGCTGACGGCCAGGGCCTTGTTGACCCGGCTGGTGGTTTTCAACGCGCTCAGTACCTGCTCGAAACTGCGGGTCTGCAGCGCATCGAACACGCTCAGCTCGGACTGGCTCAGGGGTTTTTCTTCAACGGTGCGGGCGTTTTCGAACAGCGACTCGTAGCCGAAATCGTCCCACACCGCGCGACTGGCGCCGTTACCCACCAGCAAACCACTGAACGAAGCGGTACTGCGCAAGGCGTTCCAGTCTTCAAGCTGGGCATCGACATCCTGGAAATCGGTCATTGCGGTCTTCGTCTCACGGCAAAAGGTCTGTGGGCGGCGACTTTATCACGACCGGGTGCCCGGACCACGGCACGACGCGGGCGAAGAACGCTATGCTGCGACTTTGCCTGAGCCGACTTCGCCGAGTACCCGATGCTGCAAAAAAGCCTGATCCGCCGTCTCGACCTGATCACCCTGCAACTGTTCGTCGCCGTGCATGAAGAGGGCACGCTGACCCGTGCCGCCTCGCGCGAAGCGATTGCCGTCTCGGCGGCGAGCAAGCGCTTGATGGAGCTGGAGGAGGCGCTGGGCATCAGCCTGTTCGTGCGCCAGGCCAAGGGCATGTCCCTGACGCCGGCCGGCGAAACCCTGTTGCACCATGCCCGGCAGATGTTGTTCAACGTCGAGAAAATGGGCCTTGAACTGGGCGAGCACAGCCACGGTGTGCGCGGCTATGTGCGGATGCTCGCCAACCTGTCTGCGATCATTCAGTTTTTGCCCGAGGACCTGCGGGATTTTTCCGAGCGTCACCCACAGGTCAAGACCGACCTCGAAGAGCGCCCCAGCGCCGGGGTGATTCAGGGCGTGCTCGACGGGGTGGCCGACCTCGGGATCTGCTCCATCGACAGTGACATCAAGGGCCTGCACAGCGTGTTGTATCGTCAGGACAAACTGGTGGTGTTGATGCCGCCCCATCATCCATTGGCGAGCCGGTCGAGCGTGGCGTTCGCCGATACGCTGGGCAGCGACTACGTCGGCTTGCATGCCGCCAGTTCGATCAACATGCGCACCCATGCCGCGGCCCGCGAAGCCGGCAAGGTGTTGCGGGTACGTATTCATGTGCCAGGGTTCGATGCCATGTGCCGCATGGTCCAGGCCAACATGGGGATCGGCATCCTCCCGCAACGGGCCTATGAATTGTTTGGCCGGGCGCTGGGTTTGCACGCGGTGCCGCTGACGGACGAATGGTCCGATCGGGCGCTGATTCTGGTGGTGCGGGATGAGGCGTTGCTGTCGCCGGTGAGCCGGATGTTGTTTGAGCATTTGCGGGGGCCAGCCTGACAGTTCTTGGCTGTATGGGCCGGCCTCATCGCGAGCAAGCTCGCTCCCACATTGGAATGCGTTCCCCTGTGGGAGCGAGCTTGCTCGCGATGACTGACCTGAGGCCACGACAATCTTCCTGAGCGTTCGCATTTGGCGAACGCTCGTTGCCAACTGAAGGTTGGATTCCCGAGCCCCCTGTCCTCTAGCCTTGGCGCATATTCCAAGAACAAGAGGTACCCCGCGATGACTGCCCCCTTGAGTGCGATCAAAGTGATCGAGATCGGCACGCTGATCGCCGCGCCGTTTGCGGCGCGCATGCTGGCCGAGTTCGGCGCCGAGGTGATCAAGATCGAAGCCATGGGCCAGGGCGATCCCCTGCGCAAATGGCGCAAGCTGCACGAAGGCACCTCGCTGTGGTGGTACCTGCAATCGCGCAACAAGAAGTCCCTGGCGCTGAACCTCAAATCCCCTGAAGGCATTGAATTGGTCAAGCAACTGGCGACCAGCGCCGATGTGCTGATCGAAAACCTGCGCCCCGGCGCCCTGGAGAAACTCGGCCTCGGTTGGGACGTATTGCATGCGCTCAACCCCAACCTGACGCTGGTGCGGATTTCCGGTTACGGCCAGACCGGTCCGTACCGTGATCGTCCGGGTTTCGGTGCCATCGGCGAGGCCATGGGCGGGATTCGCTACACCACCGGCACGCCCGGTTCGCCGCCGGCGCGGGTCGGCGTGAGCCTTGGCGATTCCCTGGCTTCGCTGCATGCGGTGATCGGTGCGCTGATGTCGCTGCTGCGGGTCAAGACCGGGCAGGGCGGCGGGCAAATCGTTGATGTGTCCCTGGCCGAAAGCGTGTTCAACGTCATGGAAAGCCTGGTGCCGGAATACGACATGCTGGGCCATGTGCGTGAACGCAGCGGCGGCGCCTTGCCGGGCATCGCGCCGTCCAACACCTATCTGACCGCCGATGGCGCCTACGTGGTGATTGCCGGCAACAGCGACCCGATCTACAAACGCCTGATGCAAACCATCGGCCGCCCTGATCTGGCCGAAGCCCCGGAGTTCGCCCATAACGACGGGCGTGCAGCCAAAAGCAATCTGCTTGACGCCGCCATCACCCACTGGACCAGCAGCCTGCCCATCGACGAAGTCCTGGCCGCGCTGGAGGCCGCCGAAGTCCCGGCCGGACGCATCTATTCGGTGGCCGACATCGTCGCCGATCCGCACTATCAGGCGCGGGACATGCTGCTCAATGCGGAACTGCCCGGTGGCGCCACGGTGAAGATGCCGGGCATCGTGCCGAAACTCTCCGAAACCCCCGGCGGCGTGAACTGGTCCGGCCCTGGTTTGGGCCAGCACACCGACGGCATCCTCGCGCAACTGGGTCTTACCGTTGCCGACATAGAACGTCTGAAAGTCGAAGGAGTGGTGCAATGATCACCGACTATTCCGATAGCCTGATCGTGCAGGAAGTGTCCCCGCGCGACGGCTTGCAGATCGAGCCGACCTGGGTTGAAACCCACGACAAGATCGCCTTGATCGATCAACTGTCGCTGGCCGGATTCAGCCGTATCGAAGCCGGTTCGTTCGTGTCGCCCAAGGCCATTCCAGCGCTGCGCGATGGCGAGCTGGTGTTCAAGGGCATCGCCCGGCAACCGGGGGTGATCTATGTCGCGCTGATCCCCAACCTCAAAGGCGCGCAACGGGCGCTGGCGTGCAGTGCCGATGAGTTGAACCTGGTGATGTCCGCCAGCCAGCCCCACAACCAGGCGAACATGCGCATGCGTTGTGAGGATTCATTGGCCGCGTTCGGCGAAATTGTGCAGTTCGTCGGCGACAGTCCCGTACGACTCAACGGCAGTATCGCCACCACCTTCGGTTGCCCGTTCGAGGGCAAGATCGATGAGGACCGGGTACTGCAAATCGTCGAGGCCTATCAGGAACTCGGCATCCAGGGCATCACCCTGGCCGATACCACGGGCATGGCCAACCCGCGTCAGGTCGACCGGCTGGTGCGTCGGGTGCTGCAACGGGTCTCCCCGGCGGACCTGACCCTGCACTTTCACAACACCCGCGGCCTTGGCCTGTGCAACGTGCTGGCCGCCTACGAGGCCGGTGCCCGACGCTTCGACGCGGCCCTCGGCGGCCTCGGTGGCTGTCCGTTTGCACCAGGGGCATCGGGAAACATCTGCACCGAGGATCTGGTGAACCTGTGCGATGAAGTCGGCATTCATACCGGTATCGATTTACCGTTGCTGCTGAAACTGTCCCGAGGACTGCCGGCGCTGCTCGGCCACGAAGTGCCGGGGCAACTGGCCAAGGCCGGACGCAATTGCGACTTGCACCCGATCCCCACCTGACACAAATCCCCTGTAGGAGCGAGCCTGCTCGCGATAGCGGTGGGTCAGTCAACATCAATGTTGGATGTGACTCAGCCATCGCGAGCAGGCTCGCTCCTACAGTAAAAAGCACCTCAACCAGACAACAAAAACAATCGGACACCCACGGGAAGTCCGCCTGGAGAACCGCAATGAGCCTGAATGCACTGGAGGCCGGCGTGAGCCCGGCCGTTAGCCACGACACCGAAAAAGCCCTGGTCAGCAAAGTCGCCTGGCGTCTGATGCCGCTGATCATGGTCTGCTACCTGTTTGCCTTTTTCGATCGTATCAACATCAGCTTCGCCAAGTTTCAGCTGCAGACCGACCTGAGCCTGAGCGACACCGCGTATGGCCTCGGCGCCGGGTTGTTCGTGGTCGGTTACGTGATTTTCGAAGTGCCGAGCAACATGATGCTGTACAAGGTTGGCGCCCGCCGCTGGATCGCCCGGATCATGATGTCCTGGGGCCTGGCCACGGCGGCCATGGTGTTCGTCAACAGCGAATGGCAGTTCTACGTGCTGCGCTTCGTGATCGGCGCAATGGAGGCGGGTTTCGCCCCAGGCGTGCTGTATTACCTGACCCTGTGGTTCCCGCAGCACTATCGCGGGCGCATCACCTCGATGCTGTTCCTGTCGTCGGCATTTGCCGGCCTTGTGGGCGCGCCGTTCTCCGGGCTGGTGCTGCAGCACCTCGACGGCTTCCTGCAAATGCGTGGCTGGCACTGGCTGTTCCTGCTCGGTGGCGTGCCGTGCATCGGCCTCGGTTTGCTGGTGCTGACCCTGCTCAAGGACCGCATCGAAGACGCCCATTGGCTGACGTCTTCGGAGAAGACCCTGCTGGCCAGCCGCATCGCCCGGCATGAGCCGCACAAGAGCGGTGGTTCGCTGCTCGCCGCGCTGCGGATTCCGGGCTTCCTGACCTTGGGCCTGATCTATTTCCTGATCCAGGTGGCGTCCTACGGCTTGAACTTCTGGGCGCCGCAACTGATCCGCAGCGCCGGCACCGAAAGTCCGGTGATGATCGGTTTGCTGACAGCCATCCCTTATATCTGCGGCGCCATCAGCATGGTGGTGATCGGTCGGCTGTCCGATGCTTCTGGCGAGCGGCGCAAGTTTGTCGCCGGTCTGGTGGCGGTCGGTGCGATCGGTTTCTTCTGCGCAGGGATTTTCGCCAACCACACGACCTTCCTGATTGTCGCGTTGGGCCTGCTCGGTGCCGGGATCATCGCCTCCATCCCGAGCTTCTGGACCCTGCCGCCGAAACTGCTGGCCGGTGCCGGCGCGGGCGCTGCCGGCGGGATTGCGGTGATCAACACCCTGGGCCAGTTCGGCGGCATCGTCAGCCCGGTGATGGTCGGCCGGATCAAGGACCTGACCGGCAGCACCACGCCGGCGCTGTATGTCATCGGCGTCTGTGCACTGATCGCGGTGGCGCTGTTGCTGTGGGGGTTGCCGCAGAAGTTGCGCACACTCGACAAGTTTTAAAAGATCGCAGCCTTCGGCAGCGCCTGCTCGGACCACGCATCCCCGCAGGAGCTGCCGGAGGCTGCGATCTTTTGATCTTCAAGAAGTCGCTGTCATCGCTTTTTGCGCAGCGTCACTAAACTGAATCAACACCACCCCGGCCATCAACAACGCCACGCCAAACATCTTCGGCAAGGTGACCTGCCGCTCCACCAACCCAAACCAGCCGTAGTGATCCAGCAACAACGACGCCACCACTTGCCCCGCCAGCACCAATGCCATGAACCCCGCGGCACCCAGCTTGGGCAGCAATACCAATGCCAAGGAAATAAAGATCACCCCAAAGGCACCACCGGCCCACATCCAAGGCGGCGCCTTGCTGATGAACGCCAGTGACGGCAACGGCAAGCGCATTGCAACGATGATCGGCAACAACACCACAACGCTCACCAGCAACGAGGCGAGCGTCGCCCACAACGGATGGCCCAACCCGCGTCCGAGATTGACGTTGATCGCACTCTGAAATGGCACCACCGCCCCGGCGATCATCGCCAGCCCCATCAGACCGGCCCAATGCAACGTACTCATGTTCATGCTCCAACAGGTTTTGCTGGACTCTAGGGTATTCGTCGCGCAGATTTAAATTCCGTTTTGCTATCCAGAACATGCAGCAGATGAATGATCTACGACGCATCGACCTCAATTTGCTGGTAATCCTCGACGCCTTGCTCAGCGAGCAACACGTGACCCGGGCGGCCGAGCGTCTGCACTTGAGCCAGCCAGCGGTCAGCCATGCGCTGGCGCGATTGCGTGACCTGCTCGGCGATCCGCTGCTGGTGCGCGCCGGGGCCGGCCTTGTGCCGACTCCGCGAGCGCTGGAGCTGGTGGCACCGCTGGCCGAAGCCCTCGCCCAGGTGCAAGCGCTGTTGGCGCCGAACGCCTTCGATCCCGCGACCACCAGGCGCACTTTCCGCCTGGCGATGTCCGACTATGGCGCCGCCATCGTCCTGCCGGGACTGATCCGAACCTTGCGCCGTGAAGCGCCGGGCATTGACCTGCAAATCAGCCATGGCAGTCGCGAAAGCATGCTCGAAGGGGTGCTCAACGGTGACATTGATGTCGCCGCCGGTGTGTTTCCGGAAATGCCCAACGAGTTGCGTAGCACGGCGCTGTTCGAAGAGCACTACGCCTGCCTGGTCGACCGCAAAAGCTTGCCCATCGATGGTGTCCTCGACCTGCCCACCTACCTGGCTCGGCCTCATGTGCTGCTGGAGATGCGCGGCAGCGGCACCCCGGAAATCGAGCGCGCCTTGACTGCATTGCGCGAGCGCCGGCGTGTCGCCATCAGCCTGCCGCACTGGAGCGTGGCCCCGCAGCTCATCAGCGGTACCGACCTGATCCTCACCGTCGCTTCTCGAGGCCTGCGCGATATCCATGAGTCGACATTGGTCGTCGTGCCGCCACCCTTTCACATTCCGTCGTTCGCCTTTGTGTTGGCGTGGCATAAACGGCGGGGCGGGGATCAGGCGTTGAACTGGTTGAATCGCAGGATTGAGGAGGGGATCGAACGCTAGAGGCTTTTCTAAAATGGCCTTTACCAATTGGATGGTGGCAGGCGACGCGTATGAAAAATTCGTAGTACCTGAAGCCGACCTTGGCGAACCCGGTAGGGAATCAAATAGGGGCGATCTGGCATGATCCATTCCCGGGTACCGGGTAAGCGTCCTTCACGACCCGTTGCTGGAAATCGGGCAAGGTGATCGACACTGGCGAGAATCGCCTGGACAAAATCTGCAGCAGCTTTTGGGTTCTCGATGGCGATGTACGCGGCTTCGTCATCCAGATTCTTCAACGCGGTACGCAACCACTCAACGCGCATTCGTCGTCCACTTGCCAGCCACTGCGTTCACTTCTTCTTGTGTCGCGAAGTCACCTTCATCGGCTTCTTTCAAGGCTTTCTGAATTTCCTCGATTTGCCACGCTTCACGGGCGAGGTATTCACGCAGCGCATCCACGGCCAGAAATGATTTGCTGCGGCCCGTTGCCTTGGAAAGGCTCGCGAGGGTATCGGCGATGTCGTCTGGTATGCGCAGGGACATAACTGACATGGTGGTCTCGATGTAGTGGTTTGTAATACAACATACTACACCGTCATCTGTGGGGCGGGGCCAGCCCGTTCGTCTGTCGAGATGTTTCAGTCGACAGGTAATGACCTGATATAGACTGGCCACCATTCACCAAGCCGTTCAAAAGGATTCCCCATGACCCCATCGTTGCTAATGGCCGTGCTTGCCTCGGGTTTTATCTACGGCATCACCCCGGGACCGGGTGTGCTGGCGGTGTTCGGCATTGGCGCCGCCCATGGGCGACGGGCCGGGGCGGGGTTTCTGTGCGGGCATTTGCTCGGCGATGTGCTCTGGTGCAGCACGGCGCTGATCGCGATTGTCGGTGCGCGGGAGATCGGCAGTGCCGCGTTCGACGTGCTCGGTGTGCTCAGCGGCCTGTATCTGTTCTGGCTCGGCTGGCGCGCGGTACGCGCCCGACGCAGCAGCGCTGATACGCCGCAGGGCCCGGCGCGGCAGCCGTTCTGGCACGGCATTCTGTTCGGTTTGACTAATCCGAAGGCCTATCCGGTGGCGGTGGCGACGTTCACGGCACTGTTGTCGAGCCGCGCGGAACTGCTCCACTGGTCAATGCTGCCGGCGCTGATCGCTCTGAGTTTCGTCGGCGGGTTGCTCGCCTACGCTATTCTCATTGGCGTTGTCGGTGCGCGGCGAGTGCGCAGCCTGTACCAGCGTCATGAACTGGCAATTACCCGGTTGTGCGGGGTGATGTTCATCGGGTTTGCCATCAACGCGCTGGTCCATGCGTTGCCGGGGCTGATGCCGAACAAGGCTTGAATGTGATCACAAGGACGCAAGGCCGACAGGGCAGGGATGATTGATGAGCACTGCATAATCGGGACACCCACGCTGAACCATGGAAAACCGAAACTCCGCGCCGCTGGCGAGCTATATCGATCTGTTGCTGGACGCCGTCTGCGCGGTGGATAAACAGGGCCGTTTCGTCTTTGTCAGCGCGGCGTGCGAGCGCATTTTCGGCTACAGCGCCGACGAGATGATCGGAGAAACGATGATCGATATGGTGCACCCGGCCGATCGCCAGCGCACCCTCGACGCTGCCCGGGAAATCATGGGTGGCGAGCCCAAGCTCAACTTCGAAAACCGCTACCTGCGCAAGGATGGCAGCGTGGTACACATCCTCTGGTCGGCACGTTGGTCCGAGGACGATCAATTGCGTATCGCGGTGGCTCGCGACATCACCGAACGCAAGCAGGCCGAATCCCGGCAGGCAGCGTTGTATGCGATTTCCGAGGCGGCCCACGCGGCGGAAGATCTGCTGGCGTTGTTCAAACGCATCCACATGATCATCGGCGAATGGCTGCCGGCACTGAATTTTTCCGTGGCGCTGTACGACGAGCGCTGCGCGCAGTTGAATTTCCCTTATCACGTCGATGACCACGAGCCACAGCCCGAACAGCCCGGAACCATGACCGGGCGCCTGTGCACCGAAGTGATCCGCACGGGGCAGCCGATCCTGTTGACCCCGGACCAGAGCGCACCGCCTGCCGGCTTCGAAGTGCTGTTGACCGGGCAGAACGCACCGTGTTGGCTGGGTGTGCCGCTGAACTCGCAAAACGGCACCATCGGTGCGTTGATCGTCAAAAGCATTCCGGGCGGCGAGCGCTACACCGAGCAAGACAAGGAACTGCTGCAATACGTCTGCGCCCAGGTCGCAACCGCCATCGAGCGCAAGCAACTGCATGCCCGCCTGCAATACATGGCCCAGTACGACCAATTGACCCAGTTACCCAACCGCGAATTGCTGCGCGACCGGCTCAAGGCATCACTGCAAGCGGCCAGGGAGGACCGCGGGCGCATGGCGCTGTTGTACGTCGACCTCGACCGCTTCAAGCAAGTCAACGACACCCATGGCCACGCGGTCGGCGACATGCTGCTGCAAGCGGTGGCCAACCGGCTCAAGGGCTGCGTGCGGGAAACCGACACCGTGGCCCGCATCGGCGGCGATGAATTCGTGGTGTTGTTGCACAGCATTCGCGCTGCGGGCGATACCGACATCGTGGTCGAGAAAATCCGTCAGGTCCTGGTCCAGCCCTTGCGCCTGGACGGGCACAGCGTGAACATCCAGCCAAGTATCGGCGTCGCCCGATACCCCGATCACGGCACCGAAGAGAAGCAATTGTTCAGGCATGCGGACGAGGCGATGTACTGCGCAAAACGCGAGAATCACCTGCGACTGGTCTGAAAGCCGGGCACCGTTCGTCGTGGTATCCATGCAATTTTCTAAACCTTTTGGGACGCGCAACTTCAGATTCTATGGGGGCTACAGCTCGCCGCGATCATCACCAGGAGGAAGAGAATCATGCCTAATTCAAGAAACTCGAACTCGGGAAACTTCGCCAACGATCGAACGAAGGCCTCTGAAGCCGGTCGCAAGGGTGGGAAAACCACCACCACGACCGTCGATAAAGACCCTGCGAAACCTGGCATGGGTCGCAAGGGCGGTCAGAAAACCCGCTAAAGGATGCAGGTGGTTTTGATTGAGAAGCGGGGGCGAAAGCTCCCGTTTGACTTTGAAAAGGAGGGCGCGACCATGAACCGGATGGCCACCCGATTATGTAATGTCAGTTTTGCCACGCTGCTGGGTCTGTTTGCCAGCAGCGCCTTTGCCCAGTCGCCCGCCGAGTTCATCGACGAGGCCTCGGCAAAAGGTATCGCCGATATCGAAGTGAGCCGCCTGGCGCACCAGAAATCCGAGTCCAAAGAGGTCAAGGACTACACCATCGTCGTCATCAACGACCGCACCACTGCGAACCAGCACTTGGCGAAAATCGCCAAACAACTGGATTTACCTGTCGCCCCGCGCGAAGAGGTTGTCGAAAAAGCCAAAGCCCTGATGCCACAAATCATGGAAGGGGAGACCTACGACGAGGCCTATGCAGCCAGTCAGGTGAAGACCACCCAGGAAGCCATTGATCAGTTGCAGCAGGAAGCACAAACCACCGATCTGCCGGAAATCAAGGCGTTCGCCGAAGAAACCCTGCCAAAATTGCAAAATCATCTGCAAATGGCCAAGGCGTTGCAGGCTAAAAGTTGAGCATAAGGATTGAACAAAAACGGCGCGGGACTTCGGTCACGCGCCGTTTTTGTTTTCAGCACTGATCCAGATGCGGTTTGAGGTTATGCGGTGGATTCAGGCCATTGAGGTCAAGTACTCGACGTGGCCGAAAAGATGATTCTCTGAAACATTTGGCGGTGTTCGCTGCGGTATCGTAGCCGCCCGAGGACAACACACCGACAGGAGAACGCAATGAGTTGGTCCGCCAAACAGTACGTCGCTTTTGAAGATGAACGCACCCGTCCCGCCCGTGACCTGCTGGCGGCCATTCCCGCCGGGGACGTGCGTTCGGCCATCGATATCGGTTGCGGGCCCGGTAACTCCACCGAGTTGCTGGTCGAGCGTTTTGCCGATGCCACAGTTCGCGGGCTGGACAGTTCCAGCGACATGATCGAAGCCGCTCGCAAGCGCTTGCCGCAGGTGCAGTTCGACATCGCCGACATCGACACCTGGAATGACAGTGGCCCGTTCGATGTGATTTTCGCCAACGCGGTGTTGCAGTGGGTGCCTGATCACGCCAGGTTGCTTCCGTCGCTGGTGAGCAAACTGGCGCCGGGTGGCAGCCTGGCCGTCCAGATGCCTGACAACCTGAATGAACACTCGCACCGCTTGATGCGTGAAGTCGCCGCTGATGGCCCTTGGGTCGGCAAACTGGCAGGCGCCGCCGGGCAGCGGACTGAAATGGCCGATGCCAGCGGTTATTACTCGATACTCAAAGCCTGTTGCACCCGCGTCGACGTGTGGCGCACCACTTACCATCATCCGCTCGCAGGGGGTGCGTCCGGGGTGGTGGAGTGGTTCAAGGGCAGTGGCTTGCGGCCGTTTCTTGATCCGCTGGACGAGGCGGAACGGGCGCAGTATCTGAAGCAATATCAGACGGCTATCGAGCGGGCCTACCCGGTATTGGCCGATGGTTCGGTACTGCTGCCGTTTCCACGACTGTTTATCGTCGCGACCCGCTGATGGAAAAAAGGGGCAGCGTAATCTGTCCCTTTTTTATCCATCAACGCTGAACGCCGACCAGCATCATCATTGGCCGCTCACGCTCTTCGGCAAGCGCTGGCTGCGCCGCCACCTCGGCATCGCTCGGCCCCCATTCGTTGACATGGCGAATGCTGAAACCCGCCGCTATCAGCGAGTTGAGCAACGTCCCGATGGTTCGATGCTGCTTGATCACGCCGTCCGCCAGCCAATTGGTCACGCGTTCACCTTCCTGTTGGTAACCGTCCACAGGCCAACTCTTGCGGCCCTCGGCATCGATGATCCAGCCAGGATTGCGCGGAGCCATGAAGATCGGGTGCTCGATGGAAAACACGAAATGCGATCCGGGTTTGAGGGCTGCGTAGACATGTGTGAACAGTCCAGGCAAGTCCTTGATGTAATGCAGTGCCAGGGAGCTGTAGGCCAGATCGAACGTGGCGGCGGGCAGATCGAGCTGCTCCAGGTCGGCGCGCTGATAACGGATGTTTGATGCGGATGTGGTCTTGCGCGCTTGCTCCAGCATCTTTTCCGATACATCCAGACCGAGCACGCTGTCAGCACCTTGCTCACTGGCCCAACGGCAAAACCAACCGTAGCCGCAACCGAGATCCACCACCTTCAAGCCCTGCATGGGCGGTAGCATGGCCTTCAGTGCAGGCCATTCCGGCGCGGCACCGAGGCCGCCGATGGAGCGGGCCATCTGGCTGTAGCCCTGGAAGAATTCAGGGTCGTCGTAGATGTTTTGAGTCATGTAAAAGTCCATTTCCCGGAGAGAAAAAGCCCGACCATAGTACCGGACCAAGCCAGCACTGGAAGACCGGGCATGGGACGTCAGGACGGCGCTGCATCCATGCGTCGAGCGATAACGTCCAGCACATCGCAACCGTCGCGCAGCGGCACGCAGCAGAGCAATGCGAAGTCGCTCAGCACCACGGTGTCAGAGGTCAGGTCGCCGCGCATTGCGAGATTTTCAAGAAGCTGCGTCACGGCGCGAATTCTGTAGCTGGCGGTGCTGAGCAGGGAGTGCAGGGGTTGGGTGGTGTTGACGTAGAGGGAGGGGAGGTCGTCGGCGTTGCTGGTTAAAGCCATGAATTCATTCATGAGTGAGTACCAATTGTAGGTGGAAGACCTACCACTCAATTGTCGCCAAACAATAGGGTGGTAGCTGTACGCGGGTTGGCGAACCGGACAATGGTAAAACCGGCAGACCCGAAGGTCTCCCACGCACAGCTACCGAAAAAGCAGCCAAGCGTGATCAAAAGTGCTCCGAGAAATCCTCGGAGCCTTCTGTACCGTTGTTACCGAGTCGCCAAACCCGATACGCCATTTGGGCGCGCTCGGACTATAGGTCTCATGACAAAGGCACAGCAATGCGCAAGTGTACGGACATTTCCCAGTGTCGTGTAGGACGTTGCTTTTTCTGGCGTTGATCTCCGTTGGGCTTTTAAAATTGAGCCCTTAACACTTGCGTTCGCGAACGCATCACTAAGTTCCGCGCACAAAAAACCGGCCACTTTGGCTAATGCTGATCAGTTAACACACGAAGCCTGTGGGAGCGAGCTTGCTCGCGATGGCGGACTGTCAGGCACCCCTTGTGTGACTCTCCAACCGTCATCGCGAGCAGGCTCGCACAAGGATTGCGGTGTTCAAGCCCCTAACTGATCGGCACTAGTCACTTGGGCTGGTTTTTTCTTTCATAGGATCTCTCGTCAGACAACCTGTTCTGAGGGCGGCATCGGACAATGCTCGTCTTCATATTTTTCGATAAGCAGCGCCAGAATTTCCAGCTCACCGCCTTCAGGCGAGCCGATTTCAGCTCCCCACAATTGCTCAACGCGAGCAAGTGCAGCGGTCAGGTCTTCTTTACGATGGATAGGTTTAATGTTCATCACACGATCTCCGCGTTGATGTAATCGTTATCAGGACACGAAAAACGTTAACGAAACCTGGATCTTGCGCGAAAACGCTAATTTTCAGGGTTTGGAGACGCTGACCCAAATCCCGCCCACAAAAAAACCGGCCACTCGGACCGGTTTTTTCTGTCTCTACATCCCCCGTCAAAACCACCCTGACGTGAGATCAAAATTCGATTGGAGCGGGTGAAGGGAATCGAACCCTCGTTATCAGCTTGGGAAGCTGGAGTAATGCCATTATACGACACCCGCTCAGAGCGGTGACTTTGTACCAGATACGGCCATGGATTTGAAGTTTTTCTTTACGTGGGGCGGGTTTAACGCAGATGTGACAAAAAAGCCCGGACCGCCTGACGGTCGATCGCGGGCAAACCTCGCGCCTGCAGAATGCGTTTAACGCAGCAGGGCGGGGCTTGCTCGCGATGACGCTACTTCAGCCTGCCAATGCATGGTGTTCCTGGACTTTGTGGTAACGCGGTCGGCTTTCGTGTTGCGCTGGTTTCAGGAATCCCATCAGTGCGTTGCGGCTGTCTCGGCAGGCGGCTTTGTGCTCCATGTCGAGAAAGTGGCCGGTGGCCTGAAGGGTACTGAACGTGCTGTGTTGTACGTGGCTTTCGAACAACCGGGCGTCGTCGGCGGCGGTGTATTCGTCCCATTCGCCGTTGAGGAACAGCACCGGTACGTCGATTTTCTTCGCCGCGTGCAGGTAGCACTGACGGTCGCTGTGCAACACGTCGTTGATGTGGAAGTGCATCTGCCCGTACTCATGTTCGGCCAGGGAGCTGACGTGGCGATAGTTGAAGCGCTTGAACAACGACGGCAGGTGTTTGCCGATGGTGTCGTTCACCAGGTGCCCGACCCGGTCGCGATCCAGGTTGCCGAGGTGTTCGACGCCGCGCTCGAGGTAGTCGAGCATGTGTGCGTTGATCACCGGGGAGAACGAGCTGATCACGGCTTTTTCGATGCGCCGTGGGCGTTGCGACAACGCCATCATGGTCGCGGCACCGCCCCAGGAAAACGACAGCACGTGTTCGGCGGCGAAGTGGTCGATCAGCTCAAGCAGGATCTGCCCTTCGATTTCCTTGGTGAGCATTTTTTCATGCAGGTTGTGAGCTTTTGACCGGCCCGCGTAGGGCTGGTCGTAGCAGACGACGTTGAACTGCGGATGGAGGTTTTTCACGGTTTGTGCAAACGACGCAGTCGTGGCCATCGAGCCGTTGACCAGGATAATGGTCCTCTCTGCGGCGTCTGCGCGATAGAACTCCGTGTAAACCCGATACTGACCCTGTATATCCAACACAGCGATTTCTGGCCTCATGTCATAAGACTCCTGGCAAGCGGGTATGCGCGCAAATAGAGATTGCACGAGCTTTGTGACAGGTAGGCATACGCCTGGAATTTGAGAGGCCCATGTCGATCCACTGCAGTCCGGTCGACGGGTATTGTTATTGGCGGGCAGTCTGCCGGATGAGGCCGGAACCCAAGGGTTCCTACCGGCAAAAAGTTTCTTGGAAGAATGTGGTGACTCATCGGTCACATTTCGGCCGACGTCCTGATTCAAGCAGGGGTCACGTCATCGCGCAAGTGCCATTGGTAAATTGTTCGACAACTTTCTGCTCGGCGGTCGCCTGCTTAGATCAATCCGATCTCTGCATCGCTCAGTGAGCGGTATTCGCCCGGTTTCAACGCGTCGTCGAGCACCAGCGGCCCCATGCGTTCGCGGTGCAGGCGCATCACCTTGTTGTTGAAGTGGCCGAACATGCGCTTGACCTGGTGATAGCGGCCTTCGACGATGCTCAGGCGTGCGCATTTTGCCCCGAGCAGCTCTAACCCGGCCGGTTGCGTGGTGAGGTCTTCGAAGGCGAAGTACAGCCCTTGGCTGAACTTGATCGCGTATTCGGGACCGATGTCCTGTTCGGTTTCGACGTAATAGACCTTGGGCAGTTTGGTCTGTGGTTGGGTCAAGCGTCGCGACCAGCTGCCGTCGTTGGTGATCAGCATCAGACCGGTGGTATTGAAATCCAGGCGTCCGGCGATGTGCAGTTCTTCCTTGTCCGGTTCATGAATCAGGTCGAGCACGGTCGGGTGCTGCGGGTCCTTGGTAGCGCTGACGCAACCGGCAGGTTTGTGCAGCATGAAGTGGCGCAGGGGTTTACCGACTTGCAGCACGTCGTTGTCGACTTCGACGCGGCTGAACTCGCGGACTTCGCTGTGTGGGTCGCTGACGATTTTTCCGTCAACCCTGACGCGTTTTTCCACCAGCAACAGGCGTACCTGCTTTCGGTTGAAGCACGGCAGGTTGCTGAGGAAACGGTCGACTCGCATGGCTAAGGATCAGTGAAGAAAGGGGCGCGCATCTTACTTGATCGAATTGGACACTGCTTGCAGCTGCGCTTCGACTTCGGCGCAACGCGGGCACAGGCACGAGGCGTCGCGCAGTTCCTTCGGCAGCGCCTGGAGCACCGCCGGGTCGATGCTGACGCCGTAGCACCAGCAGGCGCTGTCAGCGGTTCGCGGGTCGGCCAGGGTGCAGTCGTTGGGGGCACCGCAGGCGGGGCAGAGCTCAGGCTGGTTCATGGACGGAGTGAGACTTCTCTACGCAGGTTCGGTTGCGGCCACTTTATTTGGCCCGATGCATCGCATGATCCGCCCGCGACAGCAGGCTGTGCAAGGTGTCATCGGGCTGCAGGGTGGTGAGACCGATGCTCACGGTCAGTTGCAAGGCTTCGTGCAGGATCTTGTGGGAGCGAGCCTGCTCCGGGCGGCGATCCGACGATTGCGGTGTGTCAGTCACATCAATCGTGAATGTGCTGACGCCATCGCGAGCAAGCTCGCTCCCACAGGGGATGTGTGTTTATCGCAGTGTTTTCAGGTACATCCGCCACCCGCCCAAATGGCTGATATTCACCGCGCCCTCCAGTCCATAGGCCTCACAGATAAACCCGCTCTCCCAGCGACCATCCGCCAGTTGTACCTTGCCCAATCCCAGCGGGGCCGCAATTCCGGTCAGGAGCGAACCCAACTCGCTGCTTGGCAACTCCCAGACTTCCACCGCAATCGCCACGCCGCCATCCTTCACGCGGACCATGCCCGGACGAAACGGCGGGCCGTCGGCCAGGGCATAGAGTTGGTAGTCCGGCGAGCTGAAAGTCGTTTCCACCAGGCGGGCGCCGCGCTGCTTGAGCTGCCAGTTCAACGCCAGCCCGTCCAGGTGCGCGCCGCAGACCACCAGCCGCGCCCGATCATGGCGTGCAACCGGCGCCGGGGCAGGTGCGGCCAGGCCTTGCTGACGCTGCAAGGCATCCGCCACGCTCAGCAGATACTGATCGGTGAAGGCCCGCCCGAACAGCGTCACGCCCCAAGGCATGCCGTTGTCCATGAAGGCGCTGGGCACGGCGACAGCGGCGTAGTCGAGCAGGTTCATGAAGTTGGTGTAGTAACCCAGTTCCGAATTGCGCAGCACCGGTTCGACCTCGAGTTCAGCCAGCGTCACCGGGCGGCCGATGGTCGGCGTGACGACACAATCGAGGCCTTGCAGGGCGTTGTCGCACAGGGCTTTGAGCGCTTGCAGTCGGTATTGGGCGCGGAAGGTTTGCACGCCGTCGACGGCGGGTGCCTTGGCCAATACAGCGCGAATCACGGGCAACACGGCCTCGGGGTTTTGCGCCATCAACTCACCGGCCACGCTGTAGCGCTCGGCTACCCACGGGCCTTCATAGAGCAAGCGGGCGGCCTCCAGAAACGGCGACAGGTCCAGTTCCACCGCTTCGCCGCCCAAGGCCTTGAGGCGGTCGATGGCATCACCGAACAACAGCGGGCCTTCAGGGCAACCGAAAAATTGCAGGTCCTGCGCGCGCGGCACGCCGAAACGGAATGGCCGCGGTGTGCCGAACGCCGAGCCGTCGTTCCACAGCGGGTTGCTGCGGCTGTATTCGTCCCGTGGATCGAGGCGCGCAGTGAGCGCCAGCAACTGACTGGCCTCCCGCGCGGTGGCGGTGAACGTGGTGACGCAATCCAGCGTACGACAGGCCGGTACCACGCCAGCCGTCGAGATCAGGCCCTTGGTGGCTTTCAGGCCGACCAGATTGTTCAACGCCGCCGGCACGCGTCCGGAGCCGGCGGTGTCGGTGCCCAGGGAAAAACTCGCAACCCCGAGCGCCACCGCCAGTGACGAACCGGCACTGGATCCGCCCGACGGGTACTCCGGCAACACGCTGTTGGGGCACGCGCCGTACGGTGAGCGGCTGCCGTTGAGCCCCGTGGCGAACTGGTCGAGGTTGGTCTTGCCCAGCGGGATCGCACCAAGGGCCAGCAGTTGCTCGACGATGGTCGCCGAACGCTGCGGCACATAGGCAAATGCCGGGCACGCCGCCGTGGTCGGAATGCCCGCCAGGTCGATGTTGTCCTTGATCGCGAACGGCACGCCATACAGCGGCAGGCTGTCGGGAGCGCGACCGTCGAGGGCGGCGAGGTAAGGTTCCAGCTCCTCGGCGCTGAGCAAGTGGATGAACAGGTGATAGTCCGGGTTCAGTACTGCGGCTTTGTCCCGCAGGCTCGGCAACAGTTGCCGAGGGGTGAGGCTGCCGTCGCGGTAGGCGCTGCGCAGGGCGTCGAGTTGCAGATTGATGTTCATGGCATGAGTCCTTGGCAAAATGGGTTCAGTCGAGTTCCAGCACCACGACGCGCTGTCCGGCGCGCACCGCCGAACCCGGTTGCACGCGAATCTCGCGCACCACGCCGGCCATCGGTGCGAGCAGGGGGATTTCCATCTTCATCGACTCCAGGATCACCAGCACGTCACCGGCCTCGACGCGGCTGCCGGCCTCGACCTGAACCTGCCAGAGGTTGCCGGCGATGTGGCTGTCGACGCTCTGTTGGCCGCTGGTCAGCGGCGCCTCTTCGGTTGTCTCCGGGGCCGGTTCTTCACTGTCGAAATGGGCCTGGCCGCTGGCGATCCAGCGTTCGCGCTCGGCATTGAATGCGCCTTTTTGCTGATCGCGAAACGTGCCGATGGTCTCGGCTTCCCGGGCCAGGAAGGCCTGGTAATCCGCCAGGTTCAATTGACTGTGCTCGATGTTCAGGTCGAAGCGCCCGAGGGGGAAATCCCGGCGAATGCGCAGCAGTTCGTCGGCGCTGACCGGGTAGAAACGGATCTGGTCGAAAAACCGCAGCAACCACGGTTTGCCATCGAAGGCTGCGACTTCGCGATAGCGGTTCCACATCTGCAGCGTGCGCCCGACAAACTGATAGCCGCCGGGGCCTTCCATGCCGTAGACGCACATGTAGGCACCACCGATGCCCACCGAGTTTTCCGCGGTCCAGGTGCGCGCCGGGTTGTACTTGGTGGTGACCAGGCGATGACGCGGGTCGAGCGGGGTGGCGACCGGTGCGCCGAGGTAGACGTCGCCCAGCCCCATCACCAGGTAGCTGGCGTCGAACACTGTGCGTTGTACTTCATCGAGGTTCGGCAGGTCGTTGATGCGGCGGATGAACTCCAGGTTGCTCGGGCACCATGGCGCGTCCTTGCGCACGGTGGTCATGTATTTCTCGATGGCCAACTGGCACGCCGGGTCGTCCCAGGACAGCGGCAGATGAACGATGCGCGACGGCACTTGCAGGTCTTTGGCGGCGCACACGGCGTCCCATTCGCCGGCGACGATGCCGAGCAGATCCGACAGTGATAGTTGCTCGGGCTGATAATGGATTTGCAGCGAACGGATGCCTGGCGTCAGGTCGATCACGCCGTGCAGCTGTTTGCTTTCCAGCGCCTGCATCAGGGCGTGGGCGCGGAAGCGCAGAACCAGGTCCAGTTCCGGGGCGCCGATTTCCAGCAGCAGGTGGGTGTCGCCGGAAAGACGCGCCACCAACCGCGTATCGTCCTGCCCAATGTCCAGAACCACAGGCGACTCAATCCCCTGTGGGAGCGAGCTTGCTCGCGATGACGGCATCACATCCGACATCTGTGTGACTGAAACACCGCTATCGCGAGCAAGCTCGCTCCCACAGTGATCCCATTTCAAGGCGAGGCTTCGGGCTGTCTTGAGGTCGACAGGAATGAACTGCACCCTATCCCCCGCCTTGAGCTGCCCCAGTTGCCAAAGATCCGCCTCGATCACCGTCACCGGGCACACGAACCCGCCGAGGCTCGGGCCATCCGGGCCGAGGATCACCGGCATGTCACCGGTAAAATCCACCGCACCGATCGCGTACGGATTGTCGTGGATGTTCGACGGATGCAAACCGGCCTCGCCACCGTCGGCCCGCACCCATTCCGGCTTTGGCCCGATCAGGCGCACGCCCGTGCGGCTGGAGTTGAAATGCACTTCCCACTGCGTGGCGAAGAAGGTGCCGATGTAGTTTTCCGTGAAGTACTCCGGGGCGCCGTGGGGGCCGTAGATCACTCGGATTCGCCGAATCGCAGGCAGTTCGGTGAGCTGATCTTCAGCCAGTTGCTGACCGGCGCTGTGGTCATTCAGGGCCGGCAGGTGCAACACATCACCGGCTCGCAAGGCGCGACCACCGTGTCCACCAAACTGACCCAGGGTGAAGGTACTTTTACTGCCCAGATAGTCCGGTACTCGCAGGCCGCCACGCAGGCACAGATAGCTGCGGGCACCGGCTCCGGCAATGGTGCCGAGGCTCAGGGTGGCGCCTGCCGGAGCCCTCAACGCAGCGTTCATCGGTACGCTTGCGCCATTGAGCAGCAATGGAATCACCGCGCCGGTCACGGCTACTACCGCCTCGCAATTGAAGCGCAGCAACGGCCCGCTCATGGTGATTTCCAGCGCCGCGGCGCCTTCTTCGTTGCCCAGCAAACGGTTGCCCAAGCGCAGCGCGCGACTGTCCATCGGCCCCGACGGCGGTACACCCACCGCCCAGTAACCGAGGCGACCGGGATAGTCCTGCACGCTGGTCTGGGTGCCAGCACTGAGTACCTCGAACGTGTTGGCCTGATACACCAGGTTTTCCAGGCAACGGGTCCATGGCTGGCCGCTGGCGAAAGGCGCATCGAGCAGAATCTGCCGCAGGTAGTCGCGGTTGGTTTCCACGCCGTAGAGCAGGCTGGCACCCAGCGCCTGATGCAGGTCCGCAGTGGCTTCTTCGCGAGTCGGCGCCCAACTGATGATCTTGGCGATCATCGGGTCGAAGTAGGGCGGGATCTCGCAGCCAGCCTCGACCCAGGTGTCGATGCGCAGCTGTTTGCCATCGGTGGCGGGGAAATTCACCGCGGTGAGCAAACCGGGGCTCGGTTGAAAATCCCGACCCGGATCCTCCGCGTATAACCGCGCCTGAATCGCATGACCCTGCGGTTTCAAACCCTGTACCAGATCGCTCAGCGGCGGCAGGTCACCGGCCGCCAGTTGCACCATCCAGCGCACCAGGTCGACACCCCAAACTTGCTCAGTGACGCCGTGCTCCACCTGCAAACGGGTGTTCACTTCCAGGAAGTAGAAGCGTTGGGCCTCGCTGTCGAAGACGAACTCCACGGTGCCGGCGCTGCGGTAATTCACTGCCTTGGCCAGTTTGATCGCTGCCGCGCACAGTTCATCGGCCATGCCGTCGGGCAGGTTCGGCGCCGGGGTTTCCTCGAGGACTTTCTGATTGCGCCGCTGCACCGAGCAATCACGCACGCCGAGGGCGATCACCTCGCCGCGACCGTCGCCGAACACCTGCACTTCCAGATGGCGGGCGCGCTGGATGTACTTCTCGATGAACACTCCGGCGTCGCTGAAGTTGTTCTGACCCAGGCGTTTGACCGCTTCGAAGGACTCGCTCAACTCGGTCGCGCTGCGGCACACGCGCATGCCAATGCCGCCACCGCCGGCGGTGCTTTTGAGCATCACCGGATAGCCGACCTGTTCGCCGGCGATCAATGCGGCGTCGAGGCTGTCGAGCAGTTCGGTGCCTTCGAGCATGGGCACGCCGTGTTGTTTGGCCAGGGCGCGGGCGGTGTGCTTGAGGCCGAACACCCGCAGTTGTTCGGGCGTTGGGCCAATGAAGGCGATGTTGGCGGCCTCGCAGGCTTCGGCGAACGCGGCGTTTTCCGAGAGAAAGCCGTAGCCGGGATGGATCGCGGTGGCGCCAGCGGTTTTGGCGATGGCGAGGATTTTATCGACTGCCAGGTAAGTTCCAGCCGCTGCACCCTCACCGAGGCTATGGGCCTCATCGGCTTGCAGGATGTGCAGGCTGGCGGCATCCGCTTCGCAGTACACGGCAACGCCCTGCACTTGTAGTTCACGCAGGGTCCGCAGGATGCGGCAGGCAATGGCGCCGCGGTTGGCAATCAGGACTTTTTCGAACATGGCATAACCCCCGGAGGCGATAGCGCATCAGCCTCGACTGGGATGCGGGCCGTCCCGCAGTTTTTTTTGATACACCTGGGCCGTCCCCGGTGAAAAATCAGTTCACTTCGCAACACCGCCGATCCCCTGTGGGAGCGAGCTTGCTCGCGATGGCGTCAGTACCTTCACCACTTGTGTTGGCTGACCCACCGCTATCGCGAGCAAGCTCGCTCCCACAGGGTTATTCAGTGTTTTTACTTTTTCAGGCACTGCCCTGATCGGGCCTGGCACAAGGCAAACAACCAGCGGCGCAATCGCGAGAGTTTCAATTCCATACCAGCAGCTCCGCAGGGGTGGGGTTGTAGGCGTTACAGGGGTTGTTCAGTTGCGGGCAGTTGGAGATCAGCACGATCACGTCCATCTCGGCCCGCAGGTCGACGTACTTGCCCGGTGCCGAGATGCCGTCTTCGAAGGTCAGGCCGCCATCAGCAGTGACCGGCACGTTCATGAAGAAGTTGATATTTGGCCCGATGTCGCCCTTGCCCAGTCGGCCATCGTGAACGCAGGCGCGCAGGTAGTTGTCGCGGCAGCTGTGCATGTAGCGTTTTTCCAGGGCATAGCGCACGGTGTTGCTCTCTTGCGCACAGGCGCCGCCCAGGGTGTCGTGACGCCCGCAGGTGTCGGCGACGATGGTCAGCATCGGCTTGCCGAGGTTGGAATACAGCACGCTGCCGGTACTCAGGTACACGCTGTTCTGCCGGCGCAGGGTGCGCTGTACGTCGTAGCGTTCCTTCGGGTTGGCAACGCTGTAGAACAGGGTGTCGACAGCCTGGTTACCCTCCAGGTCAAGGATGCGCAAAGTCTGGCCGGCCTTGACCTCCTTCAGCCAGGGCTCGCCGGCGGGGATGGTGGCGCGGTAGACGGCCGTTTCAGGCGACTGTGGAGCGGTGGCGATTGCGAGTGACATGGCAGCGATCCTCAGGCGAACAAACGGTCGGTGTTGATGAAGCCGCGCTCGTTTTCCGGGCGCGAGGTGCGGCAGTGTTCGGCGACGCTGGCGTCGGCGTTCATCCAGATGAGCTTCAAGGGCTTCGGTGCGTATTGCGGCGACGGGTCCATTGGATGTTGCAGGGCGGTGAGCACCACCAACGTGTCCATCGGCGCGTACAGCTCGATGTAGTCGCCGGCCTTGGAGTTGCCTTCGACGAAGTGGAAACGCCCGCCGTCATCGACGTTCACGCGGCTGAACAGGTTGAGGGTCATCAGCAGGTCGGACAGGCCCAGCCCCCACTTGCCCAGTTCCACCAACAGGTTGTCGGTACCGTTGCGCAAGAAGCCGTTGCGCAACTCCTGATAGCGGCCGGCGCCGTATTTTTCTGCCACTTCTTCAGCGCTGAGCACGCCGCCGAGGCTATCGCTCCAGCCGCAGGTGTCGGCGGTGATGGCGGCCAGCACGCGGCCCATGTCCGAGTACAGGCAATGGCCGGCGGTGAGCTTGGCGGTGTGTTGGCATTTGAGGCTGTCGGGCAGGTTCAGGCGCTCGGTTTTTTCATTGGCGTTGAGCATTGTCAGGCTGACGTTGGCGCCGCCGCGCAGGTCGGTCAGGCGCAGCAGTTGTCCGCGTTTCAAGACGAAGGAGCGATGGCCGCCGCCGGGGAGTATTTCTTCGGCGAAGGGCGGGAACAGTTGGGTCGAATCAGTCATTTGCAAAATTCCTCTAAGCGATACGAAGCGTGCCTGCCAAAGGAGCCGGCAAGGCGTCGACGGTGGCACGATGGGTGCGCCGGTCGCTGTTCAAAGGGATGTCGTAGGTGATGCGTGCGCCATAGCGGCCAGGTGCATGCGGGTCGAGACGGATCTTGTCGAACACCAGCAGGCGTGTGCCGAGGCTGAAGCCTTCGGACAGGTCATGAGTGACCATGAACACCGTCAGTCGGGTCTCGCGCCACAGCTCCAGGAGCAAGGCGTGCATGTCTTTGCGGATGCCCGGGTCGAGGGCGCCGAACGGTTCGTCGAGCAGCAGCACGCGTGGCTTCATGATCAGCGCCTGGGCAATGGCCAGCCGTTGCTGCATGCCGCCGGAAAGCTGCGCCGGGTACTTGTCCAGCGAGTGACCGAGGCCGACTTTGTGCAGCAATACCGAAGCCTGTTCGCGAGCCGCTTTTTTCGCGCTGCCGAACAGGCGTCCGAGTAGCGGCGAGCGGGGCAGTTCAAGGCCAAGGGCGACGTTGTCCAGCACGCTCAAGTGCGGGAACACCGAGTAGCGCTGGAACACCACGCCACGGCTGGCATCCGGTTCAGCGGCCAGCGGCTGGCCGTCGAGCAGGATCTGGCCGCGACTGGCGCGTTCCTGGCCGAGCAGCAGGCGCAGGAAGGTCGATTTACCGCAACCGGAGGCACCCACGAGGGTGCAGAACTCACCTTCGTTGACGTTCAGGTTGAGGCCTTCGAGCACCACCTGATCGGCGTATTGCTGCCAGACGTTCTTAACGGTGATGAAGCTCATTTGGCAGCCCCTTCATACCAGGGAAAAGCGCCGCGGGTGAGGTGCTTGAGGCCCCAATCCATCAGCCAGGCGAGCAGGGTGATCCACACCACGTAGGGCAAAATCACGTCCATCGCCAGGTAGCGGCGCACCAGGAAAATCCGGTAGCCGAGGCCGTCGGTGGAGGCGATGGCCTCGGCGGCGATCAGGAACAGCCACGCCGAACCGAGCATCAAGCGCAGTGAGATCAACAAGCGGGGCAACAGTTGCGGCAACACCACCCGCAGCATCAGGGTCCAGGTCGATGCGCCGAGGGTCTGGGCCTTGATCAGCAGCTCCACGGGAATTTCCCGGGCGCGCTGTTCCAGATCGCGGGCCAGGCACGGGGTGATACCGATCACGACCAGCATCACTTTCGATAACTCTCCCAGCCCGAACACGATGAACAGAATCGGCAGGATCGCCAGCGGCGGCACCATCGACAGCACGGTGAGTACCGGCGACAACGGTGCGCCAAACAGCGGCAACGTCCCGGCGGCGATGCCCAGGCACAGCCCGGCCAGGGCGCTGATGCCCAGGCCGATGGCCAGACGCCGCAGGCTGGACGCTGTGTCCTGCCAGAGCAGGAATTCGCCGGTGCGGCTGTCGGCCACGAACGCCAGGCGTTTCACCGCGTCGGTCATCTGCACGGCACTGGGCAGCAGCTTGTCGTTGGGGTTGTCCGCCAGTCGCTCGGCCGAGCCCATGAAATAGGCGAACAGCACCAGGGCGAACGGCAGGATCACCAGCAACAGGCGACTCGGGCGGTCCGGGTGACGGTTGATCAGGCGCATGGCCAGTTCTCCTGATTACAGCTTGGCGTCGGCGGCCATCTGCACGTAACTCGGGTCGAAACGCAGCTTGAGGTTGCCTTTGTCGCCGCTGGTCACGCCGTTGGCGAAGGCCATGCCGACCGCGCTGGTGTCCTTGGCGCCTTCACCCAGCAAGCCGTGCTGGAAGGAGAATTCGGCGACCTTGCGCATGGTTTCCGGCAGTTGCTTGCTGGTGGAAAACGCCAGCGCTTCTTTCGGGGTGGCGAACAATTGGGTGGTGTCCAGTTGCGCCTGGAAACCCGCCAGGTCAGTGCCAGAGGCCTTGGCCATGTGTTCCAGGGCGGCTTTGCTGGCGGCGTTTTTCGCGCTCATCAACTCGACCACTTCGAACCAGGCGCCAGTCAGTGCCTTGCCCAGGGCCGGGTTGTCTTTGAGGGTGGCGCTGTTGACCACCATCATGTCCATGATTTCGCCGGGGATCTGGCTGGAGTTGAACACCTCGGTCACCGCAGGCTTGGCCTTGATGTCCGAGAGCATCGGGTTCCAGGTGGTAACGGCGTTGACCTGATCGGTGTTGAAGGCGGCCGAGATATCGGCGTCGGAGGTGTTGACCACTTTCAGGTCTTTCTCGGTGAGGTCCACCGAATCCAGGGCCCGGGCCAGCAGGTAATGGGACACCGACAGCTCCACGAGGTTGACGTCCATGCCCTTGAGGTCGGCGACTTTTTTGCCTTCGCCCTTGAGCACGATGCCGTCGTTGCCATTGGAGAAATCGCTGACGATCAGCGCAGTGCTGTCGACGCCGCCGGCAGCCGGAATGGTGAGCGCGTCCATGTTGGTCATGGTGCAGCCGTCGAACTGGCCGGCGGTGTATTGGTTGATGGATTCGACGTAGTCGTTGAGCTGCACCACATCAATCTTGATGCCGTACTTTTTCGCCCATTTGTCGACGATGCCCTGGCTGCCGGCATATTCCCACGGCATCCAGCCGGCGTAGATCGTCCAGCACACGCTGAAGTGATCTTTCTGGGCGGCCTGGGACGAGAGGCTCACGAGGGCTGCGAACGCAGCGGCGAGCAGGGCGGGTAAACGAAGCTGGGACATGGTGGTTCTCCAGTTGATCAAGGACGGACAGGAAGGCAGCGGCACCGCTGACGGTGGCTTGTCTCCCGGGCTTTTATCCCGCCGTGTAACCTCAACTGGAGGTCGCCAACTCTCGGACCAGTCACTCGCGATTGCGAGCCGGAACCCTAGTCAGCCATTTGCAAATTGTGGTGCCGCGAACCTGTGATGACGCCTGCACTTTTTTTGGAACAAGTGCGCTAAAGCGAGAGGCGTGCCAAGTCGGGCCGAGGGCTCTAGCGTGGGGGCCAGGGAGGTCGGCGGTGTTGGTTGGAAAGGCGCACTGCCTTGTGATGGTGCGCTGGTGCACCGCATTGGAACCTGTCCGCCGCTGATCAGAAGATGGATGCAACGTCGCACTTGGCAGGGGATTGCCAGTCAAAACAAGTGTCACTGCTGTCGCAGGTCTTTACGGAGGCCGCCATGTTACGTCGATTGTTGTTTGGTGCAGTACTCGGCCTTGGATTGTCTGGCTGCTACTACTACGACGGTCCTGCCGATGTCTACGCGGCACCTTATTACTATCCCGGTTACTACTCGCCTTATTACCACGGCGGCTATTACGGCCCACGTTATTACGGCGGTTATCGCTCCTATTACTACGGAGGGCATGGTTACTACCGTGGCCACGGCTATCACGGCGGTGGATATCGCGGTGGCCACCATTAACCAGGGCGTGAAGGGATGAAAAACCTTTCATCGGCCAGATGTTTCTACTTGTTTCATGGACGCACCAGATTCCGAATTCGGTGTCTGATCTTTCGACAGTCACCGAACATTTGACTGTCGCCTGCCAGCGTCGCTGGTGTGGCTTACCCGCGGTCCAGGAGGCCGCCATGCTCTGTCGAATACTTCTGCTAGCTGTATTGGGATTATCCCTTGGTGGGTGCGCGCCTTACTACGACGAAGGAGGCAGTTACTACAGTTCCGAGGTCTATACCTCGCCTGCGCCAACCTATTACACCGGGGGGCGTTCTTACTATTCCAATGGTTATTACACACCGCCACCCCGGTATTACGTGCCGCCAGCGCGGTATTACCGGCCGACACCGCGTTATTACTCGCAGCCGCGGATGTATCAACCGTCCCCACGCTATTACCAGTCGGCCCCTCGTTACTATCAGCCACCGCGGGGCGACTACCGCATGCATCAGAACCATGGCTGGGACGGCCGTAGCCGCGGGAACAACGACTATCGCGGTCACGACGGGCGCGGTTATCGCAGCGGGCGTGGCGATCACGACTGGCGGGGTAACCACCGCTAATCATTAAACTAAATACAAATCCTGTGGGAGCGAGCCTGCTCGCGAAGGCGGTGTGTCAGACAGCTATAACGTCAACTGACAGACCCTCTTCGCGAGCAGGCTTGCTCCCACATTTTTTATGCCCGGATTTCAGTATTCGGATAAATCCGCCAACGGATGCCGACCTTCCCACGCCTTGTGAAAATGCGCCTCTACCACCGCGTTCGGCACGTTGTTGATGTCCGGCCAGTGCCAGTGTGGCTTCTGATCCTTGTCGATCAACCGGGCACGTACGCCTTCGCTGAATTCCGGATGACGACAGCAGTTGAGGCTCAGGGTGTATTCCATCTGAAAGACTTCGGCCAGCGACAGGTGCCGGGCACGGATGATCTGCTCCCACACCAGATGAGCGGTCAGCGGTGCGCCTTCGCTCAGGGTCCTGGCCGCGCGGTTCAGCAACAGATCCCTGTGATCGCGCAAGGCGCTGATGGCCTTCCAGGCGCAACGCACGTCGCTGACATCCAGCAGTTCGTCGATCTGCTGACGGCGCGGCAGCCACTGGGCTTCGGGCATCTGCGCCACGGCTTCCTGCTGCAGGGCCTTGAGCAGGCTGTTGAGCTGCATCGGTGTCTGTTCCTGCCAGTTCAATTGCAGCAGACCTTCGATCAACTTCGGCTGCTGCTCATCGAGCAGGAAACGATCCGCCAGGTCCAGGTCGATGGCATCGCGGCCGTTCATGTGCGCACCGGTCAGGCCCAGGAACAACCCGAGCTTGCCGGGCAGGCGCGACAGAAACCAACTGGCGCCAACGTCCGGGTACAGGCCGATGCTGATTTCCGGCATGGCCAACCGGCTGCTCGGCGTGACAATACGGATGCCTGCCCCTTGCAACAGTCCCATGCCGCCGCCGAGCACATAGCCGTGGCCCCAACAGATCAACGGCTTGGGGTAGGTGTGCAGTTTGAAGTCCAGGCGATACTCCGCCGCAAAAAACTGCGCAGCCAGTGGCGGTACTTCACCCGGATGGACGCGACAGGCTTGCACCAGGCTGCGCACTTCGCCGCCGGCGCAAAAAGCCTTGGCGCCATTGCCGCGCAACAGCACGCAGACGATCTGCGAGTCCTTGGCCCAGGCCTCCATGCGGTCGCGCAGGGCGTTGATCATCGGCAGGGACAGGGCGTTGAGGGAATTTTCGGCATCCAGACTGGCGATGCCGATGCGGGCGCCGTCCGTGCCGGTGAGTTCTTCGAAGTGCAGATTCATCGTGACCTCGATCGGGAATTTGAAGGTTAAGTATGATCGCAGTATGGGAAAGTGCCGGATCTGCGTCAGATCAATTGACAATCGTGGTGCGCTTTCCTAGGGTTCGCCCCATTGTTTTTGCCGGATGTAACCATGACTGCTGACGACCGTATCAAACTCGAACCGGGCTGGAAGGAGGCACTGCGTGCCGAATTCGACCAGCCCTACATGGCAGAATTGCGAAACTTCCTGCAACAGGAGCGGGCGGCTGGCAAGGAGATCTATCCGCCGGGGCCGATGATCTTCAATGCGCTCAATTCCACGCCGCTGGACAAGGTCAAGGTGGTGATCCTCGGTCAGGATCCTTATCACGGCCCGGGCCAGGCCCATGGTTTGTGCTTTTCGGTGCAACCCGGCGTGCCGGCGCCGCCGTCGCTGGTGAACATCTACAAAGAGCTCAAGCGCGACCTGAACATCGACATCCCCAACCATGGCTACCTGCAGAGCTGGGCCGATCAGGGCGTACTGATGCTCAACACCACCATGACCGTCGAGCGCGCCAACGCCAATGCGCACAAGGACAAGGGCTGGCAGCTTTTCACCGATCGGGTCATTGAAGTGGTCAGCCAACAGCAACCGCACCTGGTATTCATGCTGTGGGGCGCCCATGCCCAGAGCAAGCAGAAGTTGATCGATGCCACCAAGCATCTGGTGTTGACCTCGGTGCACCCGTCACCGCTGTCGGCCTATCGCGGCTTCCTCGGTTGCGGGCACTTCAGCCGGACCAACAAGTTTCTGGAACAGAACGGCGAGACGCCGATCGAGTGGCGGTTGCCACCGGTTTGATGTGCTGACTGGACCGGCCCCATCGCGAGCAGGCTCACTCCTACAGGAAAATGCATTCCCCTGTAGGAGTGAGCCTGCTCGCGATGAAGGCAGCTCGGTCCATCAGACTGAATCCGGATTCCGGTTCCAGTACTTGAACAACGGCTCCGCCAGAAACAGCACAAACAACAGCCGCATTACCTGCATCGCCGTCACCAGCGGCACCGACAGTTGCAGGGTCTCCGCCGTAAGGCTCATCTCCGCAATCCCGCCCGGCATCATGCCCAGCGTCAGCGAACGCAGGTCCAGATGGGTCAGCGCGCTCAAGCCCAATGCCGCCACCGTGGCGATCAGCATGGTCAACGCCGTACCGATCAAGGTGCGGCCCATGAACGATGGCGCACGCCGGAAAAACTGCCGGTTGAAGTGACAGCCCAGACCGCTGCCGATCAACCATTGGCCGATCTGGCTACCGCCGTTGGGCAAACCGATGTGCAGATCCCAGCCGATGCTGACTGCCGCGCTGACCAGCAACGGCCCGAACAGCCAGGGGTTGGGTTGATGCAGGCGTTCCCAGATCCAGGCGGCCAACGCGCCAGCAGGAAACAATACCGCCAACCAGCGCCAATCGATGCTGCCAACATGGGAAATCGGCGCTCCGTCGCCCAACAGATACTTGAAGGCAGCCGGTACGCACAGAACCACCACCAACACCCGCAAACTCTGGCCTGCCGCCACACGGCTAAGCACCGCACCATTGCGGGCGCCGAGGTTGACCATCTCCCCGGAACCACCGGGCATGCTGGAAAAGAACGCCGTGGCGCGGTCTTCACCGGTGCGGCGCATCAGCCACACGCCGACCACGGCAGACAGGCTGGTGACCAGCGCACCGAAGAAGATCAGACCGAAATGACTCAGCACCTGCTCCATCACCAGCGGGGTGAAGTGCAGGCCGATACCGATGCCGACGATCCATTGGCCGCACTTGCGGCCGCCAGGGATTTCGGCCAATTGCCAGGGTGTCAGGCAGCGCACGAGGATGATCGCCAGCAACGAGCCGACCATCCACGGCAAAGGCCAGCCGACCTGGCTGGCGAGGTAGCCGCCAAGCAGGCCGACCAGCGGGGTTCCCCACCAGAGTGTGAAGGGGGACCGATCAGACATCGGCGATAGCGCGCTGCGTGGCCGAACGTTTGCGCCAGATGCGCAGGATCGGCATCAACAGCATGATCGCCGTCAGTACCCAGACACCGAAGGTGATCGGGCTCGACCAGAGGATTTCCAGCGCACCGTTGGAAATCGACAGGGCGCGGCGCAGGTTCTGTTCCATCAGGCCGCCGAGAATGAAGCCCAGCAATACCGGCGACAGCGGGAAGTCCAGCTTGCGCAGGATGTAGCCGAAGATGCCGATGCCGATCATCAGGAACAGGTCGAAGGTGGTGGCGTGCACGGCGTAGACGCCGATCCCGGTAATGATCGCAATCACCGGCACCAGTGCCCAGTTCGGCACCGCGAGGATGCGGGTGAACACGCGGATCATCGGGATGTTGAGGATCACCAGCATCACGTTGGCGATGAACAACGAAGCGATCAGGCCCCAGACGATGTCGGGTTGTTCCTGGAACAGCAACGGGCCCGGGGTGATGTTGTACAGCGACAGGGCGCCGATCATCACCGCCGTTGTGCCGGAGCCTGGAACGCCGAGGGTCAGCATCGGCACCAGCGCACCGCAAGCCGCGCCACCGATGGCGGTTTCCGGGGCGGCGAGGCCGCGCTTGTCACCTTGACCGAATTTACCGCTGGCACCGGCGATGCGTTTCTCGGTCATGTAGGCCACGGCACTGGCCAGGGTCGCGCCGGCACCCGGCAACACGCCCATGATGAAACCCAGTACGCCGCAACGAATGTTCACCGTGAACACCGACGCCGCTTCCTTGAAGTTGAACATCATGCGCCCGGTGGCTTTCACCGCTTCCTGGCCGTGATGGGTTTTCTCCAGCAGCAGAAGGATTTCGCTGATGGAGAACAGACCGAGCACCAGCACGACGAACTGGATGCCGTCGGTCAAGTGGATGTTGTCCCCGGTGAAGCGATACACGCCGCTGTTGGCGTCGATGCCGACGGTCGACAGGAACAGGCCGATCAGCGCCGCGATGAACGTTTTCAACGGACGGTCACCGGCCATGCCGCCAAGACAGACAATTGCAAACACCATCAGTACAAAGTATTCCGCCGGCCCGAAGGCAATCGCCCATTTCGCCAGCAGCGGGGCGAACAGCACCATGCCGCAGGTCGCGATAAAGGCACCGATGAATGAGCTCCATGCCGACAGCGACAGCGCGACACCGGCCAGGCCCTGGCGGGCCATCGGGTAGCCATCGAGAGTAGTCATCACGGTAGAGGCTTCGCCCGGAATGTTCAGCAGGATCGAGCTGATCCGGCCGCCGTATTCGCAACCCAGATACACCGCCGCCAGCAGGATCAGTGCCGACTCCGGTGGCAGGCCGAGGGCGAATGCGATCGGGATCAGCAGTGCCACGCCGTTGATCGGCCCCAGGCCCGGCAACAGGCCGACCACGGTGCCGATCAGGGTGCCGCACAGTGCGGTCACCAGGTTGTACGGGCTCAGCGCGACGCCGAAGCCCTGACCCAAATAGCCAAGAGTATCCATATCAGTTCTCCAGAACGTCGAGCAGGCCGAGGGGCAGCGGTACGTCCATCACGTGGTCGAACAGCAGGTAGAGGCCGACGGCCATCAGGCTGATGATCACGATGCTGGGTACCCAGCGACCGCCATACAGACGGGCCATGGGTACGCCGATCAGGATGCTGGCGACGATGAAACCCAGCGGCTCGAAGGTGCCGGCGAACACCAGCAACAGCACCACGCAGATGCCGATCTTGGTCAGGGTTTCGCGGTCCAGCGGCGGCTCGTCATCACTGTGCTTGATCGGCGCAGGGCGAAATACCATGTACAACAGTGCCGAGCCCATCAGGCCGAGCATCAACAACGGGAAGGCCCGAGGCCCCACCGGTTCGTAGGAAAAAGCCGCTTGATACGGCCACGCCATCAGTGCCAGGCCGACACAGGCCAGCAACAGCACCGAGGCGAAAATGCGTTGTAAGAGCATGGGGAACTCCTGGGCTGCGGCCCGCCAAAAAGAAGCCGCAACCGCTAGACAGAGACGATCACTGGATCAGGCCGAACTCTTTGGCCAGCACTTTGTAGTCCGCAACCTGCTTCTTCACGTAGGTGTCCAGTTCCGGGCCGGTCATGGCGAACGGGAAGAGCTCGCGCTGATCGCGCAGTTTGGCGAAGTCTTCGGAGGCCAGCAGTTTGTCGAAGGCCGCTTTCCACCAGGCATAGTCTTCGTCGCTGACTTTTGGCCCGAGGTAGAAGCCGCGCACCACTGGCCAGACGATGTCGTAGCCTTGCTCACGTGCTGTCGGGATGTCCTTCATTTCCGGCTCGTCCAGACGCTTGTCGGAGAACACTGCCAACAATCGCATGTCACCGCTCTGGATGTGCGGCATGGAGTCGGAGATGTCGGTGCTGCCGACCTGGATGTGCCCACCGAGCAGGGCGGTGGCGATTTCACCGCCGCCTTCGAGGGCGACGTAACGCAGGTCACGCGGGTTGATCCCGGCAGCCTTGGCGATCAGCGCGGTCTGCATCCAGTCCTGACTGCCGACAGTGCCGCCGGAACCGATCACCACTTTGCTCGGATCTTTCTTCAGTGCCTGAACGAGGTCGTCCAGAGTCTTGTAAGGCGAATCGCTTTTAACCGCGATGGCGCCATAGCTGGTGCCAACGGCGGCCAGCCAGCGAACGTTGGTTTCATCGAAACGACCGAACTTGCCTTGGGCCAGGTTCAGCAGCGAACCGCTGGACCAGGCCACCAGGGTGCCGGCATCGGCCGGACGCTGGGCGACCACCGCGTTGTACGCCACCGCGCCGACACCACCGGGCATGTAGGTCACGCGCATCGGTTTGGTCAGCAGTTTTTCGTTGACCAGCGCGCTTTGCGCCAGTTTGCAGGTCAGGTCGAAACCACCGCCGGGCGAGGCCGGGGCGATGCATTCCGGACGTTTGGGTTCGGCGAGCGCTTGGCCGGTGAGCAGCAGGACGCTGGCGGCGAGGGCTAGTTTACGCATTGACAGGTTCATTCAAGTCTCCTAGGGAGTTGTTGTTATTGACGTACTGAATTACCAAAGGGCAACGCTATAGCTCACCAGCAGACGCACTTCATCGGCATCGCGAGCGGAGTAGTTGGAACGGTAGGTGGCATTGCGCAGGCGCACGGCGACATCCTTGAGCGCGCCGCTTTGTACAACATATTTAATTTCGCTGTCGCGTTCCCACTCTTTGCCTTCGTCACCGTTCTTGAGCTTGATGTTGTCACCGCTCACGTAACGGCTCATGAAGGTCAGGCCGGGGACGCCGAGAGTGACGAAGTCGAAGTCATAACGCGCTTGCCAGGAGCGCTCCTGGGCGCCGGCAAAGTCGTTGATCTGCACGAAGTTCACCAGGTACGGGTCGCTGCCATCCACATAGGGGAACGCGCTGTCGCCGGACATGTGCTGGTAGCCCGCGCTGAACTTGTGCCCGCTCAAGGCGTAACTCACCAGGCCGTTGAGGGACTTGTTGTCGATCGGGCCGCCACGGGCCTCGCCCTGGTCATCACTGATGGCAAATCGCAGGTCGCTGGCAAAGGTGCCAGGGCCGAACGGCTGCGAAGCAACCAGCCCGAGATAATGCTGGTTGTAGACTTCATCGAGTTGCGCGAAGTGGTAGCTGCCGGTGATTTTGTCGGTGAGCTTGTAGTCCACGCCGCCAAAGTCGAAGTGCTTGCCGGCCACGGTGCCAGCGAAACGGCCGTTCTTGTTGTTGAGGGCAATGTCCTCGAAGTCGGTGCTGTCGCGATCCTTGGCCTTGTCCAGACGCCCGCCGGTGAAGGTCAGGTTCTTGATCTCCTTGGAGGTCAGCATGCCACCTTCAAAGGTCTGCGGCAGGATGCGTCCGTCGTTGGGCTTGAGGATCGGCAGTTCCGGAATCAGGGTGCCGATCTTCAGCTCGCTGGCGGAGATTTTCACTTTGCCGGTCAGGCCGAGTTTGGAGTATTCGTCCACGGCTCGCCCATCGTCGGTCGGCAGCAGGCCGGTACCGGTACGGTCCGGGCTCGAATCGAGCTTGACCCCCAGCATGCCCAGCGCATCGACACCGAACCCCACGGTGCCGTCGGTGTAGCCTGATTTAAGATTGAGCATGAAGCCCTGGGCCCACTCATCACGCTTGGACTGTTGGGCACTGGTGCCGTCGCGATAATCGCGATTGAAGTACATGTTGCGGGTTTCGAAAGTCGCCGAGCTGTCGTCGAAGAATGCGGCCTGGCTCAACGGTGAAAAACCGGCAAGGGCGGCAGCGCTGGCAAGCGCGGTGTGGCTGAAACGGGAGAGGCGGGCAGGCGCGATAGCCTGGGTCTGCAGGGACTGCATGGATGACTTACTCCGTTTATTGTTCTTATTTGTCGAAAACGCTTCGAGGCGTTTTTCGTATCGCTGTGTGGCTGCAGCGACGGCAGTCGAAACTGTCCGTGGTCCGACTCTAACGGGCTAACCTTTCGCTAACCTTTCAGAAGACTTTCACGATTTTTCGGGCTTCACAGCGACGGATGCCGCTGTAAACTCCGCGCCAAAGAATGGCGTCGACCATCCCTGAATGAGGTAAAGATTCATGCGTGTCCTGCTCGTCGAAGACCATCTGCAGCTCGCCGAAAGTGTCGCCCAGGCGCTCAAGAGCACCGGGCTGACCGTGGACGTTCTGCACGATGGCGTGGCAGCCGACCTGGCGCTGGGCAGCGAGGAGTACGCCATGGCGATCCTCGACGTCGGCTTGCCGCGCATGGATGGCTTCGAAGTGCTGGCGCGATTGCGGGCGCGGGGCAAGAACCTGCCGGTGTTGATGCTGACCGCCCGCAGCGACGTCAAGGACCGGGTCCACGGCCTGAACCTCGGCGCCGACGACTACCTGGCCAAGCCGTTCGAGCTGACCGAACTCGAAGCCCGGGTCAAAGCCTTGTTGCGCCGCAGCGTGCTGGGCGGTGAACGCATTCAGCGTTGCGGAGTGCTGGCCTATGACTTGGAAACCCGTCGCTTCACCCTCGGCGAAGAATTGCTGACCCTGACTTCCCGCGAGCAAGCCGTACTCGAAGCCCTGATCGCGCGCCCCGGTCGGGTGATGAGCAAGGAGCAATTGGCGTCGCAAGTGTTCGGTCTCGATGAAGAGGCCAGCCCCGATGCGATCGAAATCTACGTGCACCGGCTGCGCAAGAAACTCGATGGCCAGCCGGTTGCCATCGTGACCTTCCGCGGCCTCGGTTACTTGCTGGAAAGCCGCGATGCATAAGCCCAGCAGCCTGCGCTGGCGGTTGTTGTGGAACCTGGCGCTGTTGCTGGTGGTATTGATGCTGGCCAGTGGTTTGAGCGCCTACTGGAACGGTCGTGAAGCGGCCGACACGGCCTATGACCGGACTTTGCTCGCCTCGGCGCGGACCATTGCCGCAGGCCTGTCCGAGCACGATGGGAGCCTCAGCCTCGACGTGCCTTATGTCGCCCTCGATACCTTCGCCTACGACAGCGCCGGGCGGATTTTCTACCTGGTCAACGACATCAATCAGAAGCTGATTTCCGGTTACGAAAACCTGCCCGCGCCGCCGCCGGGAACGCCGCGCACCGATGACTACCCGGCACTGGCACGTTTCTACAACGCCCAGTACCGCGGGCAGAATGTGCGCGTGGTGAGCCTGCTCAAGCCCGTGAGCGAGCCGAACATGAACGGCATGGCGGAAATCCGCGTGGCGGAAACCGATGAAGCGCGTGTCAGCATGGCCCGCAGTCTGGCGACAGATACTTTGCTGCGCCTGGGCATGCTGGCGGGTGGGGCCTTGATGTTGGTGTGGTTCGCGGTGAGTGCCGCGTTGCGCCCGCTGGAGCGCTTGCGCACGGCAGTGGAGGAGCGTCAACCGGACGATCTGCGGCCCTTGCCATTGGTGGAAGTGCAGCGCGAATTGTGGCCGCTGGTGCGCGCCCTCAATCACTTTACCGAGCGCTTGCGCGGGCAGTTCGAGAAACAGGCGCAATTCATCGCCGATGCCGCCCACGAACTGCGCACACCGCTGGCGGCGCTCAAGGCACGACTGGAACTGGGCATGCGCTCAGTCGAGCCCGAAACCTGGCGCAGCACGCTGGAAACCGCCGCCCAAGGCACTGATCGCTTGACCCATCTGGCCAATCAGTTGCTTTCCATGGCACGGGTCGAAAATGGCGCCCGGGCGATTGCCGAGGGCGGCGCACAGTTACTCGACCTCAGTCAGTTGGCTCGGGACCTGGGCATGGCCATGGCGCCGCTGGCCCACAAGCGCGGCATCGCGCTGGCGCTGGAAGCGGATGAACCCGTCTGGTTGCGGGGCGAGCCGACATTATTGAACGAACTGCTGAGCAATCTGGTGGATAACGCACTGGCTCACACGCCGCCGGGTGGCAACGTGATTTTGCGCGTTTCGGCGCCCGCCGTGCTGGAAGTCGAAGACGATGGCCCCGGCATTCCTCTTGAGGAGCGCGATCGGGTATTCGAGCGGTTTTACCGACGCAATCAGCAAGTGGCCGGTTCAGGGTTGGGGTTGGCGATTGTCGGTGAGATCTGCCGCGCGCATCTGGCGCAGATCAGCCTGCATGATGGCGAGCACGCAGGGTTGAAGGTGCGGGTGAGTTTTGTTGCGGGGGAATGAATATTCCCACTGTGGCGAGGGGGCTTGCCCCCGTTGGGCTGCGAAGCTGCCCCAAAACCTGCGACCGTGTAAGCCAGGCACACCGCATAGTCATGATTTACGACTGCTGCGCAGCCGAACGGGGTGGTGCGGCATTCCGACAAGCCCCCTCGCCACAATGATCAGTAAAGCATCGAGCGCATTTCTTCCAGATCGGCACACATCGCCTTGTCGTCCGGATCGATCCCTAGCTTGACGAAAGCGGGCACGCTGAAGGGATCGATGCGCGAGATCAGATGGTCAGTGTCTTTGTGGCAATACAGACTGGCCACCTGCACCAGATCCACATAATCGACCTGCGCAGACTGGCGTTTGAAATTCAGGTACAGCTGCGGCACTTGCACCAGCATGTCGGGAAATTCCCAGACCCTGAGCAGTTTTTCGCCGATCAGCGGATGAATCTGGTCGATCACATGGTTGAGGCTGACCGGGTCGGACAGCAGTTCGTAGTGATCTTCGGCGTAGGTCAGGATCGGCAGCACGCCGATCTGATGCACCAGCCCGCCAAGGGCCGCCTGATCGGGCTTGAGTCGGGTATGGCGGCGGCACAAGGCGTAGCTGACGCCGGCGATTTCCAGGCTTTTACGCCAGACATCGCGCATCTTCTGTTCGACCACGTCGGAGCGGGCATGGAAAATCTGCTCCATGACCAGGCCGATCGCCAGATTGCAGCTGTAGTTGATGCCCAGGCGGGTGATCGCGGTATGCAGATCGGTCACTTCCTGGGTCGCGCGCAACAGTGGGCTGTTGACCACTTTGATCAGGCGTGCCGACAGCGCGGTATCGCGGCCGATCACTTTGCTCAGGGTGCTGACGCTGACTTCCGGGTTTTCTGCGGCCTTGCGAATCTGCAGGGCCACTTCCGGTAACGTTGGCAGAACCAGGTCATCGTTATTGATGGCCTCAACCAAATCCTTTTGGACCTTTTCCGCCAGTTCGCTCATTTAGTCTCTCTAGGTGTCGCGCCAAGTGCTGCCGTTATTGCTGGATTTCGCGATCGCGGTCCAGTTCATAAGGCAGGTCGAGCAGCTGCAGGGACGGCCCTTCGAGCGCGCCCAGGTGGATGTCTCCACTGTCTGCTGCTTCGGCTTGCAACACCGCCAGGAGCTCAATGTTCTGCCCGGCGCGGGCAGCCAGCACCACTTCGCCAATGGAACTGCCGTGGGTCGGGGAAAACAGCGCGGTACCCGGTTCAGGCAGTTCGCTGGCCGTCAGTTGCAGGCGATACAAACGGCGCTTGAGTTTGCCCAGGTATTGCATGCGCGCGACGATTTCCTGCCCGGTGTAGCAACCTTTCTTGAAACTCACGCCACCGACCGCTTGCAGGTTGAGCATCTGCGGGATGAACAACTCGCGGGTGCCGGGCATGACCTGGCCGATCCCTGCGCGGACCTGGCCCAGCAGCCATTGATTCAGATCGCCTTCGCTCAGCACCGCCGATAGCTTGCCTTTGACCACATCGGCTTGACCGGCGGTAACCCACAACTCGGCGCGTTGCGGCGAGACACGGATGGCGATCAGCCCATCGTTGCGCACGACGCTGTCGGTTTCTGCCGGCAGGTCCAGACCGAGGCTGACCAGTGCAGCGTCGCCATGGTCGACGCCGAAGCGGACCCAGGCGGCACTTTCGTCGGTCAGTTTCGACTTGGAAAACACCGCGTATTTTTTCAGGTCCGCCAATTGCGGTTCGAGCAATTCGGTGGCCATGGCCAGGACCACGCCGTCACTCTCGAGCAGGATGCGGAAACTCGATTGCATCCGGCCTTTCTGGGTGCAGCGTGCACCGAGGCTGGCCCGGGAATCGCTCAGGTAGTTGAGATTGCAGGTCAGTTGGCCTTGCAGGAATTTGCTGGCGTCCGCGCCGCGGACCGCGAGAACACCTTCATGTGAAAGGGTGCAGAAAAAAGCAGAATCGGCCATGGGTCATCGCAGGGTAAAGAGTCTGGCGGACATCATAAGGGGGCGCCTTCGAAATGGGTAGTTCACAAAGGATCACCAGTGCCCGACCAAAGCCGACTGTTCGACGGGGCGCGGGCCTGTATACTTGCGGCCTATTTGAGGAGCGCTCCATGGTCGAAGATGTTGAACTGAACCGCCTCTACTGGCACAGCCGCCGCGGCATGCTTGAGCTTGACGTGCTGCTGGTACCGTTTGTGAAAGAGGTTTACCAGCACCTCAACGAGGTTGATCGCGCCTGCTACGTCAGGTTGCTCGAATGCGAAGATCAGGACATGTTCGGTTGGTTCATGGAACGCAACGAATCCGAAGATCCTGAGCTGCAACGCATGGTTCGCATGATCCTGGATCGTGTCCAGCCCAAGTAATTCGTTCGAATGCCGCTGGCATGCCTCTCGGCAGTTGCTGGCGGCGTATCTTCTGGCCCAGCTGTTCGCGTTGGGCTCGTTGTGTTTACTGTCAATTCCGCTCTGGGCCAGTTTGCTCGGCGTTGCGCTGTGCGCGGCTCACGGAGTCTGGCTGTTGCCCCGGCAAATCTTGTTGACGCACCCGCAGGCCTTTTGCGGCTTGCGCCGTGATGCCGATGGCTGGCAATTGTGGAGTCGGGCCAAGGGTTGGCAGCCCGTGCAACTGAGACCGGACAGCCTGGCGCTGCCGTTGGTGGTGGTACTGCGTTTTCGACTACGTGGTGAGCGCCGGGTCCGGGCCATTTGCGTGCCCCGGGATGCGCAGGCGGCGGATGTACACCGACGCCTGCGGGTCCGGCTCAAATTCAGCCGACGTAGGTGGGCGGCACCAGAATAGTGTCCAGCGCGACCGGCAACAGGTTCGGGTAGTCGAGGGTGTAATGCAGGCCACGGCTTTCCTTGCGCTCCATGGCTGACAGAATCATCAGCTCGGCCACTTGCGCCAGGTTGCGCAGCTCGATCAAATCCCGGCTGACCTTGTAGTTACTGTAGAACTCGTCGATTTCATCCAGCAGCAATTGCACGCGGTGTTGCGCCCGTTGCAGACGCTTGTTGGTGCGCACGATGCCGACGTAGTCCCACATGAATCGCCGCAATTCATCCCAGTTGTGCGCAATGATCACGTCTTCATCGGAATCGGTGACCTGGCTCGCATCCCAGGCGGGAAGGGGGGCGGGCATCGAAATTCGGGGCAGCTGTTCGAGAATGTCTGCGGCCGCCGAGCGGGCATAAACGAAACATTCAAGCAGCGAGTTGCTGGCCATGCGGTTGGCGCCGTGCAGGCCGGTGAAACTGGTTTCGCCAATGGCGTACAGACCCGGCACGTCGGTGCGGCCCTGTTGATCGACCATCACACCACCGCAGGTGTAGTGCGCTGCCGGGACCACCGGAATCGGTTGCCTGGTGATGTCGATGGAAAATTCCAGGCAGCGTTCGTACACCGTCGGGAAGTGCGTCTTGATGAAAGCTTCGGGCTTGTGGCTGATGTCCAGATAGACGCAATCGACGCCCAGGCGCTTCATTTCATGGTCGATGGCCCGGGCGACGATGTCCCGTGGCGCCAACTCTGCCCGTGGATCGAAGCGTTGCATGAAGCGCTCACCGTTGGGCAGCTTCAGGTGGGCGCCTTCGCCTCGCAGGGCTTCGGTGATCAGGAAGCTCTTGGCTTGCGGGTGATACAGGCAAGTGGGGTGGAACTGATTGAACTCCAGGTTCGCCACCCGGCAGCCCGAGCGCCAGGCCATGGCGATGCCATCGCCGCAGGCGCCGTCGGGGTTACTGGTGTACAGGTAAACCTTGGCCGCACCACCGGAGGCGAGAATCACAAAACGGGCGCCATAGGTGTCGACTTCGCCGGTACCGCGATTGAGCACATAAGCACCGAGGCAGCGATCACCTTCCAGGCCCAGGCGTTTCTCCGTGATCAGGTCAACCGCCACCCGCTGTTCCAGCAGTTCGATGTTCGGCCGTTTCCTGGCCTGATCGAGCAGGGTTGTGAAAATGGCTGCACCCGTGGCATCGGCGGCGTGGATGATGCGCCGATGGCTGTGGCCGCCCTCGCGGGTCAGGTGGAACTCGAAGCCGCCATCTTCGTTGCCCGACTGTTCATCGCGGGTAAAGGGCACGCCCTGGTCGATCAGCCACTGAATGGCTTCCTTGCTGTGCTCGACGGTAAAGCGCACAGCGTCCTCATGGCACAGGCCGCCGCCGGCATTGAGCGTGTCATCGACATGGGATTCAACGGTATCGGTATCATCCAGGACGGCCGCAACGCCGCCCTGGGCCCAGAACGTCGAGCCATTGGCGAGGTTGCCCTTGCTCAGAACGGCAATGCGCAAATGACCGGGCAAGGTCAGCGCAAGGCTCAAGCCGGCAGCACCGCTGCCAATTACCAGAACATCGTGTTGAAACTGTTGGCTCATTTCAGGATTCCGCTCAAAGCGACCCGGGTCGGGGGTGGCGCAGCTGGACTGGCGAGTCAAAGCAGCCGCACGCCCACTAGTATATAGAGGGGGGGAGCGGCACAATACCCGAGCTGGCATGGCATTGTGAAACTAGTGTGACGGAAAATATCGGTCGCTTCGTCGGATGTTTTTCTGCCCGTTGAGCGCGAGAATGACTGTATCGCCGATTTAACAGTCTTTTTCCCTTCACAGTTGCACAATGTCGGGTCGGTACAGCTATAAATATTTGGAACTTTTGCCAGCGGGCCAAGATCAATAGACGGTTGCCCGAAACAAGGGACAGTGTCGGCTTCAGTGCGGGATTGCGGTGCGATCCTTGCCGAAGAGTCCGATGACAAGATTATCCGCGCAGCCGGGTCAACTCGTGCTGCGCTTTTCGTGCGTGCCAAATCAGCGCCCGCAGGAAACTTGCCTGGAGGGGGAGAACTTTTGCGAAAAGCCCGAGTCTATGTTTGCAAGTCTGGTGGTTTACTTCTGCAAGCCTCCTCCGAGCTCATCGAGGAGTGTTCATGCTAACCCAGGAAGAGGATCAGCAACTGGTCGAGCGCGTTCAGCGCGGCGACAAGCGTGCTTTCGATCTGCTAGTGCTGAAATACCAGCACAAAATTCTCGGGTTGATCGTGCGTTTCGTGCACGACACCCATGAAGCCCAGGATGTGGCACAAGAAGCCTTTATCAAGGCGTACCGTGCACTTGGAAACTTTCGCGGAGACAGCGCGTTTTATACGTGGCTTTACCGCATCGCCATCAACACGGCGAAAAATTATCTGGTTTCACGCGGCCGTCGGCCGCCGGATAGCGATGTCAGTTCCGAGGATGCAGAGTTCTACGATGGCGATCATGGCCTCAAGGATCTCGAGTCGCCAGAACGGGCTTTGCTGCGGGATGAGATTGAAGGCACCGTCCATCGAACCATTCAGCAACTGCCGGAAGATTTGCGTACGGCTTTAACTTTACGTGAATTTGATGGTCTGAGTTACGAGGACATTGCGAGCGTCATGCAATGTCCGGTAGGCACCGTGCGCTCCCGGATCTTCCGCGCCCGGGAGGCCATCGACAAAGCCCTGCAGCCGTTGTTGCAGGAAAACTGAAGACAGCGGCGACAGCCAAGAGAGGAACGCCATGAGTCGTGAAGCCCTGCAGGAATCGCTGTCCGCAGTGATGGATAACGAAGCGGACGAATTGGAATTGCGTCGGGTATTGAATGCCTGCGACGATGTTGAAACCCGTGAAACCTGGGCTCGTTATCAGATCGCTCGGGCAGTGATGCACAAGGATCTGCTGCTTCCTCGTCTGGACATCGCTGCGGCTGTTTCTGCTGCCCTGGCTGATGAAGCCGTACCGGCAAAACCTTCCCGTGGTCCATGGCGCAGCCTTGGGCGTCTGGCGGTCGCAGCTTCCGTGACCCTGGCGGTGCTGGCCGGTGTGCGTCTGTACAACCAGGATGAGATCGCCGGCGTCGAACTGGCCCAGCAATCCAGTCAACCCGCACTGGCCGCTCCTCAAGTAAAAGGCCCTGCTGTTCTGGCAGGCTACAATGAGGGTTCGGAAGCTACTGGGCCCATGGCCAGCGGTGTATTGCAAGGTCAGCCAGGCTGGCACGATCAGCGTCTGCCAGGCTATTTGCGCCAACATGCTCAACAGGCTGCACTGAAAGGCACTGAGAGCGCTCTGCCGTACGCTCGTGCCGCAAGTCTGGAAAACCGTTAAGGAGGACCATGCGCGCCATACCTCTACTTTCGCTTCTGCTCAGCGGCTGGTTCATCGTTCCAGCCCAAGCCGATGATGCCCAGGACTGGTTGACCCGCCTGGGCCAGGCAGAGCAACAGCAAAGCTTTCAGGGTACTTTCGTCTACGAGCGTAACGGTAGTTTTTCTACCCATAACATCTGGCACCGTGTCCAGGATGGAAAGGTCCGCGAGCGTTTGATCCAGCTCGACGGTCCCGCTCAGGAAGTCGTTCGCATTGATGGGCAAACCCAATGCGTCAGTGGCACGCTGATAGCAGGGCTTGGGGACTCCCCGAACTCCGCGGCCCGTGCACTCGATCCTCAAAAGCTCAAGAATTGGTATGACCTCGCTGTCATCGGCAAGTCGCGTGTCGCCGGGCGTTCCGCGGTGATCGTATCGCTGACACCCCGCGATCAACACCGCTACGGTTTTGAACTGCATCTTGATAAAGAAACCGGCCTGCCTCTGAAGTCTTTGTTATTGGACGACAAGGGACGGTTGTTGGAGCGCTTCCAGTTTACGCGACTGGATACCGCTGACGTTCCTTCCGAAAAAGACCTGCAGGCCAGTAATGATTGCAAGCCCGTCAATCTCGAAAGTGACAAGGCTTCTGCCGTCAAGTCTGCCCAGGTCTGGCGCTCCGACTGGCTGCCGCCCGGCTTCGAGCTGACCAGCAGCACCGCTCGCAAGGATCCGGAGACCAAAACCCAGGTCAATAGCCTGATGTATGACGATGGCCTGACGCGCTTTTCGGTATTCCTCGAGCCGTTGAATGGCGCAACAGTCACCGACACCCGTACTCAGTTGGGGCCGACCGTTGCGGTTTCCCGGCGCTTGACCACGGCACAGGGTGAGATGATGGTGACCGTCGTCGGTGAGATCCCGGTCGGTACTGCTGAGCGGATAGCGCTTTCGATGCGTACCACAGACGCCGCTGCAACCAAGCAGTGAGCTGGATTCGAAATGTTTCGTGAGCATTTCAATTTGCTAAAATCCCGTAAATTTCATATAGGTCAGAGTCCCTCGGCTCTGGCCTTGTTTGTTGTTCCCGGAACAAAAATACCGGCGTATTGTTCCCGGTGTTCCTTGCTCCATATCGCTTAACCATGCTCGTCGTAACGGGAGCCGTATGTCGATACCACGCTTGAAGTCCTACCTTTCCATTATTGCCACCGTACTGGTGCTCGGTCAGGCGGTCACCGCCCAAGCGGTCGAATTGCCTGACTTTACGCAACTGGTCGAACAGGCCTCGCCTGCAGTCGTGAACATCAGTACCACGCAAAAGCTGCCGGATCGCCAAGTCAGCCAGCAAATGCCCGACCTCGAAGGCTTGCCGCCAATGCTGCGCGAATTCTTCGAGCGAGGCATGCCGCCGCAATCGCGTTCACCTCGCGACCGTCAGCGCGAGGCAACTTCCCTGGGGTCGGGTTTCATCATCTCTACCGATGGCTATATCCTGACCAACAACCACGTGATCGCCGATGCTGACGAAATCCTCGTCCGCCTGGCTGATCGCAGCGAAATGAAAGCCAAGCTGATCGGAACCGATCCACGTTCCGACGTGGCGCTGCTGAAAATCGAAGGCAAGGATCTGCCAGTGCTGAAGCTCGGTAAATCCCAGGACCTGAAGGCCGGCCAATGGGTTGTCGCGATTGGTTCGCCATTCGGCTTTGACCACACGGTGACCCAAGGCATCGTCAGTGCCGTCGGTCGCAGTCTGCCGAACGAAAACTATGTACCGTTCATCCAGACCGACGTGCCGATCAACCCGGGTAACTCGGGCGGCCCGCTGTTCAACCTGAACGGTGAGGTGGTCGGGATCAACTCGCAGATCTACACCCGCTCCGGTGGCTTCATGGGGGTGTCGTTTGCGATCCCGATCGACGTGGCCATGGATGTTTCCAATCAGCTGAAATCCGGTGGAAAAGTCAGCCGTGGCTGGCTGGGTGTCGTGATTCAGGAAGTGAGCAAGGACCTGGCCGAGTCGTTCGGTCTGGAGAAGCCGGCGGGTGCGCTGGTTGCCCAGATCCAGGATGATGGCCCGGCTGCCAAAGGTGGCCTGCAAGTCGGCGACGTGATCCTGAGCATGAACGGTCAGCCAATCGTCATGTCGGCCGACTTGCCGCATCTCGTTGGTGCGTTGAAGGCGGGTGCAAAAGCCAATCTGGAAGTGATTCGTGACGGCAAGCGCAAGAAAGTCGAGCTGACCGTCGGTGCAATTCCGGAAGAAGCCAAAGAGCTGGATGCCGAACCAAAATCCAGCATCGAGCGCAGCAGCAATCGCCTCGGTGTTTCTGTGGTCGAGTTGACTGACGAGCAGAAGAAAACCTATGACCTCAAAGGCGGTGTGATGATCAAGGATGTGCAGGATGGTCCTGCCGCCATGATCGGCCTGCAGCCGGGTGATGTGATCACCCACCTGAACAACCAGGCCATTGGTTCCACCAAGGAGTTCGCGGACATCGCCAAGGCGCTGCCAAAGAACCGCTCGGTGTCGATGCGGGTACTGCGTCAGGGTCGAGCGAGCTTCATCACCTTCAAGCTGGCTGAGTAATCCGGTAGCCCGCTGAATAAAAAACCGCCTCCTAAGGGGCGGTTTTTTTGTGTCCGGACTTTTTGTTTCCGGGGGCGGGGGGGGCGTCAGCCCATCATGTCCTTGATCATGCGCTCTTGTTCCATCAGCTCACGTTGCCGTGCGTCGATCCGCGAAGACAGCGGGAAGTTCGTGCCGGCCTTGCGTTTGGCGAAGTCCAGTTGCTGAATGGCCTGTTTATAGTCCCCGACCAGTGCAAAGTATTCGGCGCGAGCCTGATGCAGGCCGATGATATTGCCCGACAGGCCGCGTGTCTCGGCAACCTGATACCACACGTCCGGATCATCCGGGCGGGACTTGAGCAGGCCTTCGAGGGCTTTTTCCGCATCCGCAGTACGGTTCTGCTTGAGTAGCAGGTCGACTCGAATCTGGTTCAGCGGGTAGTTGCCAGCGTATTGGCCCATCAACCGGTCCACCCGGGACTGGGCATCCGCCAGGCGATTGTTGGTGATGTCCAGATCGACCTGAGCCAGGTTGTAGATGATTTCGTTGGGTGCCTTGACCAGCAATTGCTTGAGGTTTTCCCGTGCTTCGTTCAGTTGGCCGCCCTTGATCTGGGCAATCGCCAGGCCGTAGCGTGCCACGTCGTTTTTCGGGTTCTCCTCGAGCTGGGCGCGGAAGCGCTTGGCGCCAAGCCCCGGGGTTTCTTCATAGATCAGTTGGACGCGTGCGCGGATCAGTTGGTAGCGCATGCTGTCTTCGATACCTCCCGCTGGAAACTGTTCGGCGCGGTTGCGGGTGTCGGCGATACGCGACTCGGTGACCGGGTGAGTCAGCAGAAATTCCGGTGGCTTGGCATCGTAGCGGTACTGACGCCCCAGGCGCTCGAACATGCTGGGCATCGAGCGGGGATCGTAACCGGCCTTTTCCAGATTGAGGATGCCGATACGGTCGGCTTCCTGTTCGTTCTGGCGGGAGAATCGCCGCTGTTCCTGGATGGCTGCGGCCTGTGTGCCGGCAATGGCTGCAATCCCGGCGTTACCGCCACCTGCGGCTGCAACCACGATGCCGGCCAGCAATGCAGCCATCATCGGTACTTGCATGCGTTGCTGCGCTTCGACGCCCCGGGCAAAGTGGCGTTGCGACAAGTGAGCCAGTTCGTGCGCCAGTACCGAAGCGTATTCGCCTTCGGTCTGGGCGTAGAGGAACAAGCCACCGTTGACCCCGACGATCCCGCCGGGTGCCGCAAAGGCGTTGAGCTGCGGGCTGTTGATCAGGATGAACTCCAGGCGCCGGTCAGTGACCTGGCTGGTCTCCACCAGCCGGTAGACGCTGGATTCCACGTAATTCTTGAGTTGCGGATCGTTGAGCTGTGGAACCTGACTGCGCAACATGGCCAGCCAGGCGCGGCCGAGCTGGTATTCCTGTTGCGGCGAGACAATGGCAGAACTGGCGTCGCCGAGTGACGGCAGGTCGTCGGCGAAGCCCGGTGAGGCGAGCAGGCAAGCGAGCGTCAGCAGGGTAGGGCGCAAAAATGTCATGCACAAAGCCTTAGTCGACAAAGACCTTACTGTAGCCGGACACCGGCGTTGCGACCAGATATTCTAGGCAACTCAACCATCTGACCCGGAGTGATGCAATGACCGACGCTGTAGAGCATGACGTTGAACTGGACGCCAGCGGCCTGAATTGCCCGTTGCCGTTGCTCAAGGCCAAGATGGAGCTCAACCGGCTGGCCAGTGGTGCGGTGCTCAAGGTCATCGCCACCGATGCGGGTTCGCAGCGCGACTTTCGCACCTTTGCCCGATTGGCCGGTCATACCCTGCTTCGTGAAGAAGATGACGCGGGTGTTTACCGCTACTGGTTGAAAAAAGCCTGAAATCGGCTGCGTTTGTTCTTAAGGATTATTGATGTTCAAAGTGTTACGCGACTGGATTCAGCGCTATTTTTCCGATGAAGAAGCGGTGGTGCTGGCTGTCCTGCTGTTTCTGGCATTCACCGTCGTACTGACCTTGGGCGGTATGCTGGCGCCGGTGCTCGCCGGGATGGTGCTGGCGTACCTGATGCAGGGGCTGGTGGTGGCCCTCGAGCGCCTGCGCGTGCCGGGTTGGGCCGCGGTGGGGCTGGTCTTTGCGTTATTCATGGGGTTGTTGCTGGTATTCATCGTGGTTGTCGTGCCGTTGCTCTGGCACCAATTGATCACGTTGTTCAACGAGTTGCCCGGCATGCTTGCCAAGTGGCAGTCGCTGTTGCTGCTGCTGCCCGAGCGTTATCCGCACCTGGTATCCGATGAGCAAGTGTTGCGGGCCATCGAGGTGGCGCGGGGCGAGATCGGCAAGTTTGGTCAGTGGGCACTGACGTTCTCGCTGTCGAGCCTGCCACTGCTTGTGAACATCATGATCTACCTGGTGCTGGTGCCGATCCTGGTGTTTTTTTTCCTCAAGGATCGGGCCATGATCGGCCAGTGGGTGCGCGGTTACCTGCCCCGTGAGCGGGCGTTGATCACTCGGGTCGCCCATGACATGAACCGGCAGATCGCCAACTACATTCGCGGCAAGGTCATCGAAATCTTCATTTGCGGTGGCGTGACCTACATCGCCTTTGTTGTTCTTGAGCTCAATTACGCGGCGCTGCTGGCACTGCTGGTGGGGATCTCGGTGGTGGTGCCTTATGTCGGTGCCGTGGTGGTGACTGTGCCCGTGTTTCTGATTGCGCTGTTCCAGTGGGGCTGGAGCGATCAGTTCATTTACTTGATGGCGGTCTACGGGATCATCCAGACGCTGGATGGCAACGTACTGGTGCCATTGCTGTTCTCGGAGGCGGTCAACCTGCACCCGGTGGCGATCATCTGCGCTGTGCTGCTGTTTGGCGGGCTGTGGGGCTTCTGGGGGGTGTTCTTCGCAATTCCTCTGGCGACGCTGTTCAAGGCGGTGCTGGATGCGTGGCCGCGCAAGGAGCCGGTGGTATCGCCGCTGCTTTAACGTGTGATTCAGGTTTTTCAGCGGGGCTGAAGTCCCATTCGCGGGCAAACCCGCTCCTACAGGGGCAGCGCAGTCCTTGTAGGAGCGGGCTTGCCCGCGAAGGCCTCTGAGCAGACGCCCTATGAATCAGGCTTTATTCAGGGCCTGAGCCGCAGCCATTACCGCATCAACATGCCCCGGCACCTTCACGCCGCGCCATTCCTGGCGCAACACGCCTTTGGCGTCGATCAGGAAGGTGCTGCGATCCACGCCCATGTATTCCTTGCCGTAGAGCTTTTTCAGCTTGATCACGTCGAACAGCTGGCAGATGGCTTCGTCCTTGTCGCTGATCAGCTCAAAGGGGAATTGCTGCTTGCACTTGAAGTTCTCGTGGGATTTCAGGCTGTCGCGAGACACACCGAACACTTCGGTATTGGCAGCCTTGAACGCGGCGTACTGATCACGAAAGCCTTGCCCTTCGGTGGTGCAACCCGGCGTGCTGTCCTTGGGGTAGAAGTAGATCACCACCTGCTTGCCTTTCAGATCAGCGAGGCTGACGGTGTGCCCGCTGGTGGCGGGCGCTTGGAAATCGGCAACCGGTTGGTCGATGGCAACGGCCATGAAAGCTTCCTTACATTGGGTTCTGTGGGCGCCAGGGTTCGATCAGGGCATCGAGGTTCAGCGCGTCGGCAAAATCCAGGAACTGATCGCGCAGCCAGCTGATCTGCACACCGGCCGGCAAGGTCACGGTAAACGTGGCGTTGAGCATGGTGCCGCCGGTCTGCGGAGCCTGATAGGTGTCGCAGGTCAGGTTTTCCAGCTCGACATTGTGGTCCATGAAGAACTGGCACAGCTCGTTGATGATGTCCGAGCGGTAGGCCGAGCTGACATAGGCGACGTACGGCAGGGCCTGGGGGCGGTTTTCCAGGGCGGCGCTGCGCACCACGTTGACCGTGAATGCATGTCGTTTGGCCAGTACTGGCAGGCTGCCTTCCAGGCGTGCCAGGGCATCCCAGCTGCCGGATATCTCCAGCACCAGCGCGCTGCATTCGCCATGACGGGTCAGGCGAGAGGTGACAACGGCGCAGCGGTTTTCATGGCTGGCGCGGCACAGGACGTTGGTCAGCTCCATGGGGTTGGCGCCGAGGGCACTGATGACAAGGAATTGTTCGCGAACTGTGGGGGTGGACATGCAGCATTCCTAAAGCGATGAGCGGTCGATACGTCAAAGGGCCGATTTACCGGGAGCGAGCCTGCGGATGCGAACTCAAAAAGCCCCGAGTGACAGGTTGCGACGTGCTCCGGCAGGGCGGGAGCGAGGCGTGACAACGCTGGATCAGGGCTTGTGATGCCGAAAATGGAGGCTGAAACCCGACGGACGAGCTTGTCTGTCTCGATCAAAGTCTGAAGGGTAGCGAAAACCGGCGCCAAGGGGAATGGCGGCAGCACAGTACTTCGCTTGTGCAAGCATCTTGGCGCCAGTACCATTACGGCTCTCTTTTTCCGGCAGGAGCGGTTTCATGATTGCGGGCAGTATGGTGGCACTGGTCACACCCATGGATGCACAGGGGCGTCTTGACTGGGACAGCCTCAGCAAACTCGTGGACTTCCACCTTGAAAACGGCACCCATGCCATTGTCGCCGTCGGTACCACCGGCGAATCGGCAACCCTCGACGTCAACGAGCACATCGCAGTCATCCGCGCCGTGGTCAAGCAGGTCAACGGTCGCATTCCGGTGATCGCCGGTACCGGCGCCAATTCGACCCGCGAAGCCGTCGAATTGACCCGCAATGCCAAGGAAGCCGGCGCCGACGCCTGCCTGCTGGTCGTGCCGTACTATAACAAGCCGACCCAGGAAGGCCTGTACCTGCACTTCAAGCACATCGCCGAAGCGGTCGACATCCCGCAGATTCTCTACAACGTTCCCGGCCGCACCTCCTGCGACATGCAGGCCGAGACCGTGATCCGCCTGTCCACCGTGCCGAACATCATCGGTATCAAGGAAGCGACCGGCGACCTCAAGCGCGCCAAGGCCATCCTTGACGGCGTAAGCAAGGACTTCATCGTCCTCTCCGGCGATGATCCGACCGCGGTCGAGCTGATCCTGATGGGCGGCAAGGGCAATATCTCCGTCACCGCCAACGTCGCGCCGCGGGAAATGGCCGATCTGTGCGAGGCCGCCCTCAAGGGGGATGCCGAGACCGCACGGACAATCAACGAAAAACTGATGCCGCTGCACAAGGACTTGTTCATCGAAGCCAACCCGATTCCGGTGAAGTGGGCTTTGGTTGAAATGGGCCTGATGCACGAAGGCATTCGCCTGCCGTTGACCTGGCTGAGCACACCTTGTCACGAAACGCTGCGCACGGCCCTGCGCCAGTGCGGCGTCCTGGTTTAATTGAGGAAGTACAACGCATGAAGCGAATGGCCGGACTTTCCGCACTTGCCTTGATTATCTCCAGCACCAGTGGCTGTGGATGGGTCTGGGGCCCGGAAGGTTATTTCCGTGACCGTGGTAGCGATTACCTGCAAGCGCAACAGACTGCGCCGATGCAAATACCGCAGGATATCCATGACGCCAAGCGTCTGGATCCGCTGTTGCCGATCCCGCGCAACGTGGCTGATGACACTGAGAAGGGCGAGTACGTAGTGCCTCGTCCGCAGCCACTGACGGCGGCTGCGGACGCCAGCCCCTATTCCCTGCAGAAGAGCGGCGGCTCCAGCTCCATCCTGGCGCAGAATCCACCGGCTGAAATCTGGCCAGTGGCCGTTCAGTTCTTCCAGGACAACGGCTTCCGTCTGGATGAACAGCGTCCGCAAACCGGTGAGTTCACCACGACCTGGCAGCACTCCGATGAACTGTCCGCCGCCATGGGCAAGCGCCTGAGCGCGGCCGGCGTCAGCACGGACAGCGAAACCCGCGTGCGGGTGCGCATCGAGCCGGGTGTGCAGCGCAACACCAGTGAAGTCTATGTGGTCAGCGCCGAGCGTCCTGCCGGCAGCACCGCTGACGTGGCTTTCACCAACCGTTCGGTCAACACTGGCCTGGACGCGGCACTGGTCGACGACATGCTTGCGAGCATGAGCCGTATCTCGGAGAAGGGCGGTTCGGTTTCCATGTTGGCTTCACGTGATTTTGACGCGCCTAGCCGTGTCAGCCTGAGCGAAGACGGCAGCGGCAACCCTGTGCTCAACGTCGGTACCGACCTGGATCGTGCCTGGTCGAGCGTCGGTCGTGCGCTGGAACAAGGTGAATGGCGTGTTGAAGACATCAACCGCAGTCTGGGCCTGTACTACATCAACCTGGCCGAAAAAGCCGAGAAGAAAGACGACAAGCCAGGCTTCTTGAGCAGCCTGTTCGGCAGCGCGCCGAGCAAGGAAGAGCTGGATGCCCGCGCCGAGCGTTATCAGGTTCGCCTGAGCAAGGTTGGCGAGAACGTCCAGGTCACCGTCGAGAAAAACATCAACACCGTGGCGCCGCCAGAGGTAGCGCGTAAAGTGTTGAGCAAGATTCAGGACAACCTGGGCTGATCCTATGCGTTTTGCCGTTCTCGGCAGCGGCAGTCAAGGGAATGGCACGCTGATAGCCAGCGCTGATACGTACGTGTTGGTGGATTGTGGTTTTTCCCTGCGGGAAACCGAAAAGCGCCTGCTGCGCCTGGGTGTGAACCCTGCGCAGCTGAGCGCGATACTCGTGACCCACGAACATGCCGACCACGTGCATGGCGTGGGTTTGCTGTCTCGGCGCTACAATCTGCCTGTCTACCTCAGTCGCGGGACCTTGCGCGGGATGCGCAAACCGATTGAACCCGCAGGCTTTCTGGCTGGCGGCGAGCAACTGCAAATCGGCAACTTGAGCATCGGTGTCATTGCCGTGGCCCACGATGCACAGGAGCCGACGCAGTATGTCTTCAGTGACGGTGAGCGGCGCTTCGGCCTGTTGACCGACCTGGGTTCGTATTGCGACAAGGTGCTGGACGGCTATCGGGACCTCGATGCGTTGATGATCGAGTCCAATCACTGCCGTGACATGCTGGCTCGCGGTCATTACCCGTACTTTCTCAAGCAACGGGTGGGCGGTGAACTGGGACATTTGAATAACCATCAGGCGGCATTCCTGGTGGCCGAGTTGGGCTGGAAAGACCTGCAACACCTGGTCCTGGCCCATCTGAGCAGCAAGAACAACCTGCCGCGGCTGGCCCGGCAATGTTTTGTCGACACCCTCGGGTGCGACCCGGACTGGCTGCAACTGGCCGATCAAGATTCAGGGCTCGACTGGCGCCACATCGCCTAGCCCATCTACTTAGCAAGCGGAGCCCATCATGGAAAAACGTGAAGAACTCTACCGCGGCAAAGCCAAGTCGGTTTACAAGACCGACGACGCTAACCGTTTGATCCTGCTGTTTCGCAACGACACCTCGGCGTTCGATGGCAAGCGCATCGAGCAGCTCGACCGCAAAGGCATGGTGAACAACAAGTTCAACGCCTTCATCATGCAGAAGCTCGAAGCTGCGGGCGTGCCGACCCAATTCGACAAATTGCTGGGCGACAACGAATGCCTGGTGAAGAAGCTCGACATGATCCCGGTCGAGTGCGTCGTGCGTAACTACGCCGCCGGCAGCCTGGTCAAGCGTCTGGGTGTCGAAGAGGGCATGAAGCTCAACCCTTACACCTTCGAACTGTTCCTGAAGGACGACGCCAAGGGCGACCCGTTCATCAACGAATCCCACGTCGTGGCCTTTGGTTGGGGCACCGCCGAGCAACTGGTTCGCATGAAAGAACTGTCGCTCAAGGTCAACGAAGTCCTGAGCAAACTGTTCGACGACGCCGGCCTGCTGCTGGTCGACTTCAAGCTGGAATTCGGCGTGTTCCACGATGGCTCCATCGTGCTGGGCGACGAATTCAGCCCGGACGGCTGCCGTCTGTGGGACAAGGCCACCGGCAAGAAAATGGACAAGGACCGCTTCCGTCAGGGCCTCGGTGACGTTATCGAAGCCTACGAAGAAGTCGCCAATCGTCTTGGCGTACCGCTTTAACCGACGCAAGCATCTGATAGCACAGAAATATTTCGCTTAGGGGGTTCGCTTCCTGCGAAAGTGTTGTTATGATGCGCGCCGTTGGAGAGATGCCAGAGTGGCCGAATGGGACGGATTCGAAATCCGTTGTACCTTCACCGGTACCTAGGGTTCGAATCCCTATCTCTCCGCCATAAATACCAAAGAAATCCCGCGAGTTAGACGCTCTGCGGGATTTTTTTTGCCTGCTGAAAAGTCACGCGACTATCAAATCGACCATCAAACGATGTGCGCCATTCAATGGACGTTCATGCTTGTCCGTGGTTGCCGGCGGACGGGGCGTTTTTTCCTACGAGCGGCGCATCATGGCAGCTATTCCCTTTCGGGAAGACTCGGAACTGATCACAAGTCCGCATTGTCCGCCCTGCTACGGCGACATTAGGGTGCGGAGCGTGACTCCAGGTCTATTTCCGTCGGCCACCGCACCTTGGGCGCCAAACGGCGCGCGAGGTTGAAGGTCACGTCTTCGTTGTTCCAGTCGCGGGGCGGGCGGGGGAAGGTGGGCAGGGCTTGCGGGCCTTGTTGCATGAACAGTTGAGCCATGGCCCAGTACTCGCTGAATCGGATTTCATGGGCTCAGCGGCCTGCATCCTCAATGGAACGAGGAAACCTTGGCTCGTAACACAACAGCAGGGACACCCAATGGCCACAGGCATGCACAAGGATCAACGGCAGTAACAGGCCATAGATCGGCACGAAGATCCACAGCTGAGGGATTTTCACGAACCGGCTGTCCAGTTGCCACACGGCCATGAAAGAGCGCCACGGCCAGGGAAATTTGCCGATGAGTTTTTTGGGTTTGGGCGCCGCTTCCGGCCCCTCTTCCATGTAGCGCCGAATGTATTCCCAGAACGCCAAGAGTTCGGAGGCGTTACGGGTTGGCTTGCCCACGAAGGTGATTTCGAAGTCGTCCTTGAGATGGCCGTCGGCGTCACGGACGGAGTGGGTTTCTTTGTCCCATCCCAGCATGACGAAGCCTCCGGTGCCGTCCAGTTCGGACATCTTCGGGTTGATGCAGACTTCGGCGGTGTCCCAGTCCAAGGCGACAATGCCTCCCAGGTGTTTGGGGCGAAGCAGGTAGATCTTGCGGGTGACGCGGTTGAAGCGGACGATCAGGCGCCGGGCGGTGAATGCTTCGAGTCGTAAGTAGCGAAAGACGTATTTTATGTAAAGATACAGAGAAGTTATAGGGATTAATGGAGTGATATGCAGCGAAATAAAATCAATAATGCTAAGCGGAGTACTCTCGGAACCTTTGTGTTCGTTATAGTAATACGTGGCGAGGAAATAAAATGCAAGGAAGAACATCCATAGTAGTCCTGCGCCGACTCCGCCCACTATTAAGGTTATCAGTCCGCGCTTCTCATCGTTTGGAGTGCGGGCATCAATGTAAGTTGGATTGTAATTATACAGTGACTCATTATCTGTAATAGCTTTCGAAATTGTTTGTGTGACACGAATGGGAGGCAGCTTTTCATTGGTCTCTTTTTGTAGATCGGCTTCTCTTCCTAATGCTTCGTAATCAGTCGTCGCACGTCCGTCATACATGAGCCATTCAAAAAAATACATTAGAGGGTTGCCTCGATAGCTTTGTGGAAGTTTTTTAGTTCTTGCTCTACGGATTTGGGGGTTCCATTGTCTCGATCTTTTCGAAAAGTACAGTGGTTCAAGTAATTCTGAAGCTCATTTGGGAGCAGCATTTCTAACGCGACGGAAGCTGCGAAAATCACCAGGTTGATTCGTATGCACCAACGCAGCATAAAAGCCATTTTCAATGCGAGTTGTGTGGACGTCTGATGGGCATATACCAAAAAACGATTTCGTCCATGTATCTGGATTAGTCGTTCCAAATACGGGGCAGCAGCTGCCAATCCGATGGCTATTGAAAAGAGGGCGGATCCAGCTTGGGCAGCAGCACGCATGAAATATACTAGGGATAAAGAGTGGTTTTCTCGAAGATGGGCTTTTTTGGCGTCGGATAAATCAAAAACCATCCCGGCTGCTGCCGCTACCCCCGCCAACACCCCCGCCATCAACTTCAACTGACTCCCCATCACCCGCCCGGCCTGACGAATCGCCGTGTTATGACTGCGCTCGGCCAACCCCACCGCCACCGCCCCCAACTCCAGCCCGACCGCCGACACCGCGAGCATGGCGGCCGTCAGCTCGATGTACTCGCGCGTGCCTTTGTCCGCCTTTTCTGCCTTCAGCTTCAGGTTCCAGACCTCCAGCAAGGCCAGGGTGCTGCCCAGGCGCACTTCCAGCATGGGCCCGGCGGCACCCGCGGCCAGCGTGTCGCCGAAGCTCTTGTGGGCGGCCAGGCCTATTTTCGCCCTGACCCCCTGGCTGAGCGGCATGGTCCTGCTTTCGAAATGCAGTTGCTCTCCCAAATGGCCCAGCCTCGCCTTGAACACCAGGGCCAGCGCGGTGTTGAGCGGGCCGTCCAGCCTGGACGCCGCGCTGCTTTGCAGCAGGCGGGTACCGAAGGTGTTGGTCAGCAGCACCGCGCCGCTGAGTCGGATGGCAGAGGGTGGCGTATTGAGGCTGACCTCGCCGACCAGCGCGTGGGCTTTGGCGTAGATATCGACCAGCGACTTGCTCAAGGCTTGCAGCTGAGCGCCGTCCAGGGTTGGCAGTTGCGAGCGTTGGGCGAGCAACAGATTGATCTGTTCGATGGCCTGGGTCTGATTCTGGGCAAGCCCGCGCCAAAACCAGTTGTTCGGCGTCGTGCCGTCGAGGGCGCTCCAGCTGTCGATTTGCGCCTCGCCCAGGGCGGTACTGTTCATGCCGGCAACGGCCACGCCCAGTTGCGCTTCGAACGCCAGGCCGTTGCCGCTGTCTTTGGCATCGTAATAGGCAAAAGCCTCGAGCAACGCGGTGCTGTTGAGCCACTGCAAATGATCGGCGGCGCGCTGGTCCTTGATCGCATCGGCTTGGGCGACGGCCGCATCAAACTCCGCCATGAAGGCCTGCAGCCGCGCTTCGTCGACCGACGGCGCGTAGCGTTTCGCCCAGCTGTCGTGGCGCGCGTGCTCGATGTCGTCGCGCTCCTGGCGCTGTTGGTCGGCGGGGTTGCGGAAACTGCGGTAGCTGCCCATCGACGCCGTGACCATGTGGACGTTGCTGCTGGCGTACTCGCGGTCGGTGTACCTCACGCCAAGCGCGTTGGCGTGGTTGACGTAGCGTTGCTCGGCTTGTTCGGCGAGGGTGAGCTTGAGGTTTTCGAGGCCGAAGGCGATGGTGTGTTTGCGCTGGTTGTCGATGCCTTCGCCGTCGGTTTTGCGCATGAAGGTTTCGAGCGTCTCCACGCTCTGATTGCGCCAGGCATTGAGCTCCTGGGTGATGCCGATCGGGTCGTCCAACACCACGGCAAAACCCTGCGCCTGGGTCGCCGTTGCGCCAAGCCGCGTAGCCACACCCGCCAGGGCCGAGTAGCCGGCCGGGGGCGCAAACAGTTGCTCGCCAAGGTGGGCCATCAAGGGCGGGGAGGTCGGCCCGAGCAGGTCGGCGACGCTACTGTCCAGCGCCTGGGCCTCGATGATGTGTGCGGTGTGGCTGCAGCTTTGGATCAGTTGGCGGATATCGACCTTGCGCAGGGTGTTGCGCAGCCGCGGTTGCGTGCGGATCTCGGCGAGCAGGCGCGGCGTCAGCAGGTCCGGGGTGAACAGCAGCCGGGCTTCGTTGACGTCTTCAGGATCGCTGACCTGGATGACCCGATCGCCGAAGTCCGGCAGGCCGCCCAGCCCCAGGTCGTCCGGGGTGGCGGGCCACACGGCCTTGCACAAGCCGCTGCTGTAGGTTTGATAGGCGCCCTCGCATACCCAGTCGGTCGCGGTGCGGTGGATGAACACATAAAGATACCCCTCGCGCAGTGCGCGCACGGTGTAGCGCGCGGCGGTCAGGGGCAGGCTGGCGAGGGGCTCCGCCTGGGCCAGGGCAGGAGGCAGGGCCGATTCGGTGTGCCCGATCACGGCATAGCGCAGCGGCAGCAGGGACACCGAGCGTTTACAGCTGACGCAGGGACTGTTGCCTTCGGTGCTGAACGTTTGCCGGGCGACGAAGTTGAACAGGTCGGTCGAGGCGGTCATGGTCGTGCTCCCTGGAGAAACAATTGGCCCAGGCGTCCTTCGCCCCGGGCGCTACGCTGCAGCGCGGCATGCCAGTGGGCAGTGCCTTGCAAGCGTTGGGGGGGGTGTTGGAGGGTGAGGATGATGAAATCGGTCAGGTTGTGATGGTCAATCAATCCCAGGCTCTTTCCTTGGCTGAGCAGCGACTCGATCAGCGCCAGACGCACTCCATGGCACGGGCTACTGAATAAAGTGGGTGAGGTTTCGTTGAGTGTTTCCAGTAGCCGGAAAGGCAGGGGGTCACTTTCCAATGCTTGCCATAACGCGGCGTCCATCACCAATCGCGGGGCGGCAACGATCGGGATTGACCGTGCTCCTCCGCGGATTCGATGCCACTGTTCCTGGCTTGGAGTGGCCCCACGGCACCACCAGGACACAACGGGTGCGAGCAGCCACTCTCTCCACTGCTCGGGCGCATGGCGCAAGAGCTTCGGCGTGACACGGCTGTCGTAGTAGCGCAACAAGTAACGCTCGCTGTCTTGCGTGTCGACAAACGTGGCCTGACTCAGATGTCGGGCCAGCACATCGGCGCTCACAGTGCTGGTAATCCATGCGACGATGGTATTGCTGTCATAGCGCGCAAGACTGTCGATCAGTGCGCCATGGCCCTTGCGAGTGGCCTCACGTGGACATGCCAAGTGCGGGCCCAATGGCCTGAGCTGTTCCAGGCCGGGAGCCAGAAGCAGTGGTTGCAGATCAAAGCCTGGATGGTCCGTCAGTTTTTGCCGGGTTTCCTGAGGTAATGTCGCCATATCGATCAACGCGACGAGATATCGCGGACGGGGGACGTCGTGTGCGTAAAGGTCGTTGGTCAGTGCCGTCAGCAGTTCACCGGGAATCATGCGTCCACCTTCACGAGGGCTTTACGCTCACGGGCGGCCTTGAGCCAGCAGCCAACACAGATCGGTTCGCCGGTTGTCGGCACGCCACTAAGGATGAGTGAGTGTCCTGCGCCTTTAGCGTTAAGTTGCGTCGGCCCATTCAGGTAGATGGCAATCCCGCTGAGGGTGATGCCATTGGCATCCAGGGTAATGCTACCGCCGGGGCCTTGTAGAACGAGGCTGTCGCTGGTTTGCAGCTGATAGGTCGTGGTTTTGGTGCCTATGCCTTGCGCGGCAGAGATATGTTGGGAACCCTGAATGACCTGTTCGGCGTTACCGCCAATTTCCATGCGGTGATTGACTGCAATCGTGTCGTGTCGATCATTGCCAATGGTCTCGACCCGGTCTTTGCCAATGGTGATCTGGTGGTCGCGTCCGAAGCTCTGCATTCGATCCCGACCCACACTGTGATATTGATCCTGACCAATGCTTATCCGTTCGTCATTGCCAACCTGTTCCTTGCGGTCGTGGCCTACCTCTATCTGCTCGTCATGCCCGACTTTCTCACTGCGGTCATTGCCCACAAACGTTGTGTTGTCATGTTTGATATGGACGTTCTTGTCCTTTTCGGCGTGGATGTACACCTCTTCCTGCCCCAGCTCATCCTCAAAACGCAGCTCATTGAAACCCTCGCCCTTATGGGTCCGGCTCTTGATGGTCATCCGCGTCTTGTGCTTGGGCAGCTCGTACGGCGGCAGGTTGGTCTCGCGGTAGGTGCGGCCTGTGGCGATCGGCTGGTCAGGATCTCCATCCAAAAAGCTGATGATCAGTTCCTGATTGACCCGCGGCACGGCCATGGCGCCCCAGGTCGCACCGGCCCAGCCCTGGGCCACACGAATCCAGCACGAACTCTGATCGTTGTTTTTGTCCGCGCGGTCCCACGGGAACTGCACCTTGACCCGGCCCCATTCGTCGCAATAAATCTCTTCCCCCGGCGGCCCGACCACGGTGGCGATCTGGGGGCCGTCGATGCAGGGTTTGTCACGCAGCGGGGCTTTCCAATCAGAGGTCCAGCGGATGGCGCTGGCGGTCATTTCGTAAGAGGTGCCGTGGTCACTGCCGAAGGCTTCCTCCTCCAGGCTACTGTGCTGTTTGCCTGCGTGCTGGATGGCGATGGTGCGCCAGCGATCATTGAAATCCTCACGCGGGTGCTCGCTGAGGTCGAACGCCAGCCCCGGTTGCAGGCGTGCATCGTCGCCTTTGAGGTGCGCCAGTTTGGCATCGTTGCGCAGGGCGGCCAGGCGGGTCTTGGTGAAGGGCTTGCCCGCGATGTCGCGCTTGTAGCGGCCGGGATAGTCGAAGCGTTCGTAGTCCTTGTGCTGGTTGTTCAGGTCCTGGTCGCCAGTGGCGGTGTGCTGCTGGTTGTAGTACGGGTGGGTGAAGGTGTAGTCGCGCTGCACCTGGCGCGCAGTGCGCACTTGTTCGGTGTAGTGGAAGCGGGTCAACGCCGGTTCCATGGAGTCGCCGCCGGCCATCGGTTGATACAGCACCGGGCAATCGCTGTGGGTGCCGATGGTGCCGAGGCCGCCGACGCGGTCGGTGAGGACGAGGGTGTGGCCGTCGGCGCGGTGTTCGAAGGTGTAGAGCAGGCCTTCTTCGGCGGCGAGGCGGGCGATGAAGTCGAGGTCGGTTTCGCCGGCTTGTACGCAGTATTCGCGGGGTTGGTGTTCGTAGCAGATTTCGCTGCGGATATCGGTGAGCTGTTGCTCGGTGAGCACGCGGGTGATGATGTCGGGCACGGTCTGGCCCTGGAAGATGCGCCAGTTGGAGCGCAGGTCGAAGCGCGCCAGCGTCGGTTCGACCACGGCGGTGTAGCGGGTGCGGCGAAAGCCGGTGTCACCCTGGGTGAACAGGCTGACCGAACCGTGGACGTAGCGCACCGGGGTGTCGCCACGCCATAGGGTGAACAGCCCCGCCAGATCGAGCACCCGATTGAAGTCGATAGCGGCGTTGTGGCTGGCCAGTTCCAGTTCGAGTTTGAACGGTCGGGACAGGCCTTCTTCGAGGGTGAATGAGACCACCTCGAAGGGATCGCCTTTCAAGGGCTCGAAGGTGAAACGCAGGTCGCTTTGGCGGGGCATGGGGCCTCCTTGTCGAGAGTGTGAATGTCAGTCGATCAACCAGCTGCTATCACCGTTTTCCAATTTTCCATCGTGATCGGTGGTATCGCCGACACGGGCTACTGGCTGTCCGTTGACGGTCATCGAGGGCGAGCCGCTGGTGATGACGGCGCCGCATCCGAGGGTGTCGCCGACACGGGCGACGGCGCGGCCGTTTACGGTCACGTTGCGCGTACCGCTGTCGACGGTGGTGGGGCCACACAAAGGGCAATCATGGTCGTGTCCGACCAGAACGACGGCTGGCATAGAGCCTCCTGATAAGTATTGAGTCAGTGAAGGCTCCGCCGCTGCACGCACCGCAGCGACGGAACGGGGCCCGCGCTTAGCCGGCTTCTGCCGGTTTACGCCAGTCATCCGAGGCTTCGGTGCCGGACACCACATGGGTCCAGCTGACCTTGCGATAAGACAGGCTGGTCTTGATCAGTTGGGTGTAGTTTTTGTTTTCGCTGTCCTGGGCGTGGGGCAGTACGGTGTGGATCCCGACGACGGTGGCGTCTTCCAGCTTGGTGGTGAAGAAGTGCTCCTGCTTGCCGTCGCCCGAGGTGCGGAACCACCTGACCTCGACGGTCGGCAGCATTTCGCCGGTGGCCAGGGCTTGATAGAGCATCGGTGAGGCTTTGTTCAGTGCGCTGGTGAAGGTCAGTGGTTTATGCACGCGCTGGCCCGCGGGCTGGCCGCTTTGTGGGTCGGTGGGCGCGGCGATTTGGTGGTCGACTTCCTGGGCGAGGATTTCGTCTTCGTGGCCTTCCACATAAACGTTGCCCACCGAGTCAGCAGTGAACGCGCCCTTGGTGATGTGGCCCTGGGTTTTGCCGTGGATGCTGATGTACGCGGGTGTTGGCATGACAAGCTCCTTGTCGCGATCAAGTGAACGGCCCCTGGGGGCCGCAGGTTATGGCCGACACGGCCATGGCTTTGCAGGCGCTCGGGATGAGCGCGCTGAAAATCGGTTACAGGTGCAGCACCCGCTCCAGGGACTCCAGCACTTGCTGGGTGATGGCGTTCAGGCGGATCGAGTAGATCGTGTAGGCGACCGTCAGCACGACGGCGGCCATGGCCCACGGCGTCCACAACGGCCAGGCGCGTTTGATCCGGTAGTTGCGCGGGGCGACGTTTTTCAGCGGGTCGGTCAGGCGCTTGGGTGTCTCGCCGCGCAAGGGGCGCAACAGGCCGTGCAGTTGGGTGATGATCTTCTGTATTTCGTCATCGCCCTTGATATGGGCGCCGTATTTGCCTTTGAGACCGGAGATCAGGCACTGGTACATGAACTCCAGCACATGCTGGTACCTGGCCGCTTCGGGGATCATGTTGTTCATCACGGTGAAGAATTTTTCGCCGCCCCAGGTTTCTTGATGAAACTTGCTTAGCAGCGAGCGTGCGCTCCATGTGGAAGACTTGCCCCAGGAAGTGCTCATGACCACTTCGTCGAGCAACAGGCACAGGCTGTAGGAGTAGGCCTTGAGCATGCCGGCGTCGTAGTCGAGCTGGCTGACTTCTTCCATGATCGTGGTGATCTGGTTGCTGACGCTCAGGTACAGCGCAGGTACGTCATCGTGCTGGTCCAGGCGGCGTAGACGAATGACCAGGCCGATCAGCGGCGTGGCGGCATCGCACAGCGGGTTCCAGGCCAGGCCGCGCATGTCGAATTCAGGGTCGGCCAAGTGTGTTTGGCCGCTGGCAGTGATCGTTTCGCCGTCAAAGTCGATGGCGCCGGAGATCTCCTCGTGACGCCATGAGTCGGGTGTCGTTTTAATCATCTTTTTCACTCCTGATCGCCCAGAACTGCAATTCCAGCTTCGGGAATTCACCGGCAATATGGAAACCAAACCCGCTGCCACTGCTCAGGCTTTGCCAGGCGGGGTGATGGCGGTCGAGTTCGAAGTAGCTGAAACCGGCATGGAACGGCAGGTGCCGCGGCGCCACCGGCAGCGGCCGCAGTGGAATACCCGGCAGTTGCAGGCTGACCAGTTGCTCCAGGCCTTCGGTGGAGGTGATCTTGATCTGCTTGGGCAGTTGCTGACGCAGGGTTTCCGCGGGCAGTTCGGCGCGCACGGCGAGGATGAATTCAGCGTTGTCCAGCAGGCGTTTGTCGTTCAATGCGGCGCTGCGCACGCCGTACCGCTGCTCGACAATCGGCAACGACACCGCACGCGGTTGCAGCACCGTGCCCAAGGCGCGGCGCAAGGTGTGCTCCAGAATCTGGAACCACTCGCGCAGGTTGTCGTGCTGGTAGGCCGGGTATTCCTGGGGCAGGTGGCCTTCATCGGTAAAAGTCACCAGTTCGCCGCAGGCCTGGGCCAGGGCGATGTACAGCCGTTCCGGGTGGACTTGGCGCTGGCGAGCCAGGTGTTGGAACAGCGGGAACAAGCGGTTGAGGGTTTGCAGCAGGTTGAAGTCGGTGACATCTGCCACCCCCGACTGCCCCGGTGAACCGATACGCTGGGCCAGGTTTTTGGCGCGCTCGCGCATCAGCCCGGCCACCTCACCGAGGTAGCGGTGCAGCGCCGGCACCGCTTGCAGGGACAGGCTGGTGGGATAGAAATGCTCGTCCATTACCAGGCTGCCGTCCGGGCGCTTGTCTTTGATCCTGCCCAAGGCGATGCCGGTGAAGGCACTGCGGTCGCTGCGTTCGAGCATCAGTTGCAGGTTGGGCACGGCCAGGTTCATGCCGACCTGATCGCCGTCATCGCTGTGGGTATCGCGGATTTCTTCACGGCGGGCGATGTAGCGGCTGTTGCCGTACTGGTCGGGCCAGCGCACTTCGAGAGCGCCGTTGGAGCGCAGCGGCAGGGCCAGATAGACAATCTGGTTGACTGCGCTGCTGTCGGCGATTTCCAGCGGGGAGGGCGGCGCCAGGTCGTGGGGAATATCGAAGACACTGCCGTCGGGCATGACCCCGCGCGCCTGGGTAATGGCAACCTTGCCGAAGCTCAGGTACTCGCTGTTCAGCGTCAGCTCGCTGAAGCCATAGAGCGCGTCGTTGAGGCTGTGCAGGCGCTGATGCACGGCGGCCTCGGCGGCTCGGGCCTGTTGCTGGAAGTGCTGGGGTTTGACGAACAAACCTTCATGCCAGATGACGGGGTTGCGTGAGCTCATCGGTAATTACTCGGGGCAAAAGCGGCTGAAAAGGGCGTCATCGGGTTTCTCCTTTGAGGCTGACCTGGGCGGCGTTCAACTGCACCAGCACCGCGTACTGCCGGCCTCTGGGCTCGACGCGCAGGCGCTGTTTCCACTGTCCGATATCGCTGCTGTGGTAGTTGGCGATCACCGCGATGAAACGGGTGTCTTCATCAAGCGCGCGCAGGTCGATGAATTTGAATTGGCCTGGGTTGAGCAGGTAGTCGTCGGCGCGGATATAGGTGCTGCCCAGGGTCTTTTTCAGGTCGTCGGCCAAGGCCTGAGGGCTGGCGTTGACCAGCAGCGAGTCGTCGGTCAGTTGCAACACCTTGAAAGCGATCGGCGTGGCGACGTGCTGCATGGCCGGGTTGCCCCACGGGGTGGTCAGGCTGACCCCCTGAGCGTCGTAGTCACCCAGCAGCGCGTCTTCGATGGGCGACATCGGCACGACGGGCGCTGGCTCCAAACTCAGTGGCGACTGGGCCGGCACGCTTTCGTAAAGGTGGCTGAGCAGCGTTTGTACTTTATCCGTCAGGGCCTGCGGGCTGGTGGCCTGCACGTTGAGGGTGTAAGGCGAACGGCTCGCGTCCTCGCCCGGTGCCGTGCCGGTGCTGATCAGGCGCGGGTTGACGTCGTCGCTGGCGTACAGGCTCAGGGAGTAGCGGCTGGGCTGATTGTCGGGGCCGCCGACCGAAATCGATGGGGTCCAGATCACTTGGCCGACCTTGCCGAGCATGGTGCAGCCGCCCAGGGTCAGGCAGGCGAGCAACAAGGTGGCCAGACGCAGGTTGCTGAACAGGCAAACGGTGCGCTGGGGTGCGGTCGCGTAAATATCAGCCAGCGGCTTTGGTGGCGGCGCTTCATTCATCGCTCGCAGCGGGTCGCCTTGCTCGGCCAAATCCACGAGCCGGCAAAGGCGCTCGAATTCCGGGCAAGTGGCAGGTCGCCTATCAGCCAGTGGCCTACTCGGCAGGTCTTCCTGGTGCCACACGTGCATGCCCTCAGGGTGGTCGCCGAGCAGCTCATCCAGCGAACGCTGCCCTGGGGCGTGCTCGCCCAATTGCACCGCGACCTGATACGCACCAATCTGCAACCGATCACCGTCGTTGAGGCTGATCGCAATATGACGCTCAAGCGGCAGATCGTGACCGTTGACGTAGGTTCTACCACTGCGGTCGATCACGCAGAACCGCCCTTCGATGACGCGGATGTCGCAGTGGTTGGGCCGCACGCTGTTGTGGCGATCTTCCAGGCGCCAGTCCACCGCGGCACTGCCGATGCTTCCGCCCTGTGGGCCAAATTGATGACCGGGCAGATAGCCGTGCAGCAACTGTGCAGGATTGCTGATAACCAGGTTCAGCTTCATGCGCGCCCCCGAATCCGCACCACGGCGGGATTACGATGTTGCTGATGCTCGATGAAACTGGTCCAACCCAGGTGGCTGCCGCCGGTGCGTTGCAGGTTGAACGGCGGTACGTCTTCTTCGCGCAGCCCCAGTTCCAGGTCGTAGGCGGTGGCATCGCGCAGCAGAAAATCCATCAACTGGCGCAATCGCCCGAACTGATCGCCGCTGGGCAAGAACTGACGAAAGCGCGCTTGAGTCAATTCAGGAATCACCAAGGTGAACTTGCTGGCGCGGGTCTTGCTGCGATCACCCACCACAAAGTTACTGCCCAGGGTGCCGTTGGCCTTGCCCAACGCCAGGCGCTGGCGTTGCGGAAAACTCACTGAGCGAGCCTCGAACTCACGGAAATGTACGCCGTCCAGGTCGAAGCAATGCGCGACGATGCCGGACACCACCGAGGGGGAGCGGCTGCGGTTGGCGATCAAGCCGGCAAAGCTCAGCAGGCGGCCCCACGGCAGCGACGTCGTACCGCGAAGGTCGTTGTCGTTCAGCCCGACCATGGAGAATACGTAACGCGAAAAACGGTCGTTCGCCTCGGCCTGGAAGCGAATGTAGTAGCGGTACTTGCGCCAACTGGTGTGCAGCAGGGTCAGCAAGCGATGGTTGAAAAAGTCCATGAACGCCGGACGAATGCCGCGCTCTTGAGATTGTTCGTAAGCCAGGCGGTCCAGGTAGTAACCGGGCAGAGGCGAGTCGGTACCGTGCAGGCCAAAGAAGCTGGTCTGCAAGCGGTAGCGCACTTCGTCGCCCCCATCCTCTACGCGGCCAGCCAACACCACGTCGGAGGCCGGAAAGCCCAGCCCTGCATGGCTTTGCAGGCGCACGCGACGGCGCGCCGCCGCACTCAGGGGCCGCGCTTCCAGGTCATCGCCATGCAAGGCGTGCAAATGCTCCAGCAAACGGTGAAACGAATAGTTCCGCGCGTCAGCCAGCAGCCGGTCGGCTAGATCACGGGTTGTCTGCCGGTCAACAGTGGCCATTCATAGCACTCGTTGTTGGTGGTATTGATCACTTCCAAACGGTGGAAGGAGTTGATGCTGGCGTAGAGGGCGAAGAAGTGCGAAAGCACGCTAGCGAACAGGTACAGCTCGCCCTCGCAGAGGAAGGCGTTCTGGTCCAATTGCAAACGGGTCTGCACGCCGCGCACGGGCAGGCCTTTCATCAGCCAGTCGATGGGGGTGGTCACGGCATCCTGGATACCGTTGAGGCGTTTGCGCGTGGCGCGGGCCTGTTGCAGGTCGTGCAAAGCGGCGAAGTCATAGGCGCGGATCACCGCCTTGAGCGGCTCGGCCGACAGCAACGACAGGTAGTTCAGCGACAGGTTGGAAATCAGCGTCCAGTGAAGGCTGGCATCCAGCACCGGCCGGTAGGAACGGGTCGGCGCAATCAGATTGGTATAGGTGGCAAACGACGGTGTGGCTTCGGTGGACAGCGACACATCACCCACCCCCAGCAACTGCGGCAGGTCTCGGTTGGTGCAGGTCAGCTCAATCGAGGCTGCTTCACGTTCGCCGATGTACAGGCTTTCATCGCCGCGCACGAAAGCGATGCGATGACGCAAACCCTCACGCCCATGGGATTGCTCGATATGCGTGCGGAAGTACAGTGCCGTGCGGCCCCGCGCATGTTCGATCTCATGCTGGAACGACTCGAACGGAGTAAAGCGCCGTAACGGATCGCCCTTGCGCTCCTTGTCGGCGGCGTCCCAGCCGGCCACCTGGTCGACACTGAAAATCTCAAAGGCATCGTGGCGGTTGCCACTGGGGCTGATACGCCGTTCCTGGCTGCGTCCGTCCAGCGCGATGGGCTCGGCATCGTGGCGGAACAGATTGACCGCCGGCGCACAGAACAGGTGAAGGTCTGATGTGCGCAAATGCGTATTGACCGGCATCGGCCGGGAAAACTGAAATTCGAAGCGAATCTGTCCAGTGCTGACGGCCGGCCAGACCTTGGCTAGTCGGGTCAGGCTGAAAAAGTGGAACCGCTGGGGGAACACAAAGTATTCCTGCAGGATCCGGTAGCCATCGAACACGTTGCGCGGGTAGGGCAGCAGTGCTTCTTCGGCGGTGAAACCGGGGAAGCCCAACTCGCTGGGGTTCAGACGATAAGGGGCGTTGTTGACGTACAGCGTGACGCTTTTGAGGTAATGGGCTAGCCACAGGTACAGGGTCAGTGCGGTGGCATTGTCGCCGCCGAGGTGAAAATCCAACTGGTCGCACTCGAGGCTGTCGAGCGGTTGTGGGGTCAACACATTGAGGTCGATGCGCAGTGTCGAGGCTTCGCGGCTGTGGGCATCGCTGACGTGCGCCAAAGCCAACGGGTACAGGTTGACGTCGGTGCAGGTGCGAAACTCGCAGGAGATGCCGTCCACGGGTTTGGCAAACAGCCGCGTCCCTTTGGGAATCACCTTGCGTTGACTGATCGCATTGGGCCGTGGCTCGAAGCGGATGATGGTTGCGCTGGGCAAGGGCCGCAGGTAGTTGGGCCAGAGCATCTGCAACAGCGGATGAGTCAGCTCCGGCAAGTCGTCGTCGATCTTCATGCCGAGCTTGGCCGTGAGGAAGGCAAAGCCCTCCAGCAGTCGCTCCACGTCTGGGTCGCCGGCCTCGTCGCCGAGAAACTGCGCCAACTGTGGATTGTCCTCGGCAAACTCGCGGCCGAGCTCGCGCAGGTAGCGCAACTCCTCGGCAAAACGTTGTTTCAAGTCCATGGCATCCTCATTTCACCCGGGTGTAGCCGTCGCGGCCATGCATGGCCACCTCGATCTGCACCTGTTCTTCCTTGTGGTTGACCTGCACCTGGCAATCGAGGCGAAAGTTCAGCTCCAGCGGCAGGTCCGGGTCGGGCTGATAACGCACGCCCGTGACCTTGATGCGCGGTTCAAACGCCTCCACCGAGCGCCGGATATCGGCGCTGATGGCCACCACCAAATCACTGCTGGCCTGGGTGGCCCCATTGAAATCGCGCAGGCCCAGTCCAGGGCTGCTTTGCGAGCAGCCCTGGCGTGAGTTGAGCACCTGTTCCAGGTGGCGCTTGATCGCCTCGACACGCTGGCGCGCTTGTTCATCCGCACTGCCGGGGCGGTAGCGCGGTGCGTCGGCTTCCAGGCGCTCGAACAGGCTGGTGCCGCGCACCTATTGGGTGTCCAGCCGACCGACCAGGGAGATCTCGAAGTTGGCGCCCATGTACTTGAAGTGCGGGCGCACCGCCAACGACACCTGGTACCAGCCTGGATCGCCCGCCACGTCCTGCACGACGATTTGCGCGGCGCGCAAGGGGCGACGGCTGCGCACATCGGACGACGGGTTTTCCTGATCGGCGATGTACTGTTTGAGCCAGGTGTTCAACTCACGTTCCAGGTCCTGGCGTTCCTTCCAACTGCCGATCTGCTCGCGTTGCAGCACCTTGATGTAGTGGGCCAGGCGATTGACGATAAACAGGTAGGGCAACTGGGTGCCGAGCTTGTAGTTGGTCTGGGCTTCCTGGCCTTCTCGGGTCTTGGGGAAGTTTTTCGGTTTCTGTATTGAATTGGCGGAGAAGAACGCGGCGTTGTCGCTGTCCTTGCGCATGGTCAGGGGAATAAAACCGGCTTCGGCCAGCTCGAATTCCTTGCGATCGGAAATCAGCACTTCGGTAGGAATCTTCGCCTGTAATTGGCCGAGGGATTCGTACAGGTGCACCGGCAAATCGTCCACCGCGCCGCCGGACTGCGGGCCGATGATGTTCGGGCACCAGCGGTAGCGGGCGAAGCTGTCGGTGATGCGCGAGGCCATCAGGAACGCGGTGTTGCCCCACAAGTAATTGTCGTGGTTACCGTCGACGGTTTCGTTGTAGCAGAAGCTGCGAATCGGGTTCTCCAGCCCGTCGTAGGGCGAGCGCAGCAGAAAGCGCGGCAGTGTTGCGGCGATGTACTTGGAGTCTTCCATTTCACGCAGGCTGCGCCATTTGGTATGGCCGGGCCCTTCAAAAATGTCGCTGACTTCCTTGACCGACGGCAGGTCCTGATAGCTCTTGAGGTTGAAGAACTCAGGACCGGCCGCCATGACGAAAGGGGCATGGGCCATGGCGCCCACGGAGGCGACGTAGCTCAACAGCTTCATGTCCGGGGACGACGGGCCGAAGGTGTAGTTGCCAATCATCGCCGCGATCGGCTCGCCACCGAACTGGCCGTAACCGGAGGTGTAGGCGTGCTTGTACAGGCCGCTGCGGGTGATGTCGCCGGCGTTGTCGAAGTCGTCCAGCAGCTCTTCTTTGGTGACATGCAGCATTTCCAGCTTGATGTTCTCGCGAAAATCCGTGCGATCCACCAGCAGCTTCAGCCCACGCCACGCCGACTCCAGTTGCTGGAACTGCGGCTGATGCAGGATCACGTCCATCTGCTTGCTCAAGGCGCGGTCGATTTCGGCAATCATCTGGTCAACCCGGTGCTTGTTGACCGGCTGCTGATGGTCGCCGCTTTGCAGGATTTCGCTGATGAACACAGCCACGCCTTGGCGGGCGACTGCGTAGCCTTCCTGGGAGGGGCGAATGGTGGTATTGGCCAGCAGTTGGTCGAGCAACGACGTTGGTTCGTCAGCCACCAATACTTGGGCGACGGCGCTTTCCATAGGCATGGGGAGTACTCCGTTGAGAAGGGCGTTCAAGTCAATTTGTTGGCGCTTCGAGCACCAGGTTCAACTCGCGGGCCAGGCGTTGGCGAGCGGCTTCATCGGTCAGCATGTTCTGCAGGTGTTTGCGAAAGGCGGGGACGTTGCCCATAGGGCCTTTGAGCGCAACTAAGGCTTCACGAAGTTCCAGCAACTTGTTCAGCTCCGGTACTTGGCGGGCGAGCGCGTCGGGGCCGAAGTCATTGATGTTTTTGAATTGGAGTTGCACGTTCAAGTCGGTGTCTTGGTCGTTGTTGAGAACAGACGGAACCGCCATGACCAGAGAAACTTCGGCTTTGGTCAGTACTTCATTGAACGTGTCTTTATCTATTCGAACGGATTGCCGGTCTTCCAGGGCGGTTAGTTCGCCGTGGCCTTTGAAGTCGCCGGTGATTAATAACTTCAGAGGTAGCTCAACTTCAGTCTGTTGGTCGCCCGTGGCCGGGACGTACTTGATGTTGACGCGTTCTTTGGGGGCGACAGAACCCTGAGTTTTCGACATGGGAAGAATCCTTTTCGTAAGGTCGGCGTATTAGAGCCGGCTATTGCAAGGTTTGTCATGTAGTCCGATGTGGACGCGATTCGTAGGTTATGGGTGTAGGAAGCTGTACTTACTTCCACTATTCCTACAGGCTCCGTGGAAATATCTGATAGATGCCTCTTCCTATTCGGTTTTAGTGGTGTGTTATTCGTCTTTTAATTGCCTATCCGTCGAACTAAGGTGATGCTCTTAGAGTTAATCGTTGAACTCGCAGGTTAAAAAGCGTTAGTTCGAAAACTTAAGAAGATTGTCCGGTTTGGATTTCGGCGAGGCATATCAGGAGGCGTTGATGCGCAACGGATGGCGAGGATGGAAATGGGGGCTCTGCCTGACGGCTATGGCCGTAATGGACGCGCAGGCGGCGACACAAGATTGCCCTTCCATCGTCTCCCCCTTGAAGCGCCTGGAGTGTTTTGATTTGGCCGCTGGTACGCCCATCCATCACGCACCAGCGGCACCACGCGCGCTTGACCGGGCACTGCCGATTGTCGATCTGGTCCAACGCAATGAAGCCAAGCGTCCACCCGAGGATCAGCGTTTCCTGCTGTCGTCGTTCCCAGAGCCGGACAACGACCAGCAACAACGCATGGTGATCTCAGCCCCGGCGTTGGGCGCGTTGCCGCCTCGGCCTTACCTGGCCATCAGTTGCGAATCGAAAATCTCCCGCTTGCAACTGGTGCTGGATGAGCCAGCCAAGCCCAACAGAATTCGTATCCAGTTGTTCAAGGATGAGCGCCCGGTCTCCGACGCCTATCAATGGCAGGTGCTGGACGACGCCGGCCTGGTGGTCGATGCCGGGCGAGGTCTGCAGGCCATCTCGTTGTTGCGCAATATGGGCGGCGGCCAGCGCCTTCGACTCGAGAGCGACTATCCCAGGCTGCACGGCTTGGTGTTTGACGCCGAAGGCCTGGGCGAACTGATCGAGCAGGAGCGTCAAGTATGTCGCTGGTAATCGACGTGCCGGCGGACACCGTCAAGCTGTTGCTGACACCCATCGAGCCCGAGCAACCCGCCGGCCATTTCGATGTGGAGGACGAAACCTACCAGGCCATCGACCAGGAAATGGTCAAGCTCGGCGGCTTGCGCGAGAGCGATATCGACTGGCCGTATATCGACGAAGCCTCCCGTCAATACCTGGCGATCCAGTGCAAGCACTGGCGCATCGTCGCCCATCTGCATGTGGTCTGGCTGCGCACCCGGCAATGGGCACGTTGGGCCGATGCCTTGGGCTTGTTGGCCGGCATGGTGGAACTGTATTGGGACAGTGCCTACCCCAAGCCCGGCCCCACCGGCTACCTGAACAAACGCAAGCAGGTACAGCGTCTGTTGAGCGACCTGGCGCAGGTGTTGCCGACCCTGGAGCGCAGCAGTTTTGAAGCGGCCTATCAAGCCGCGGCGGAACTGGCCCTGGCCAATCTGCAACGCTGTGCCGAAAGCGCCAAGCTCGACCCCACGCCACTGGATGCGTTGCAACGCCAGTTGGATAAATACAGCGAGCCAGTCGTCGCCATTGAGCCCACTCGTGCGGCCACCTCCGGCAGCGTTCTGGATTCAGCCTTTTTTTCCAGCCCCAAACCGCAAGCGCCGAGCAATGAGCGCGAACAACGCCGCGCCGTGTTGAACATGGCCGAGCAGATCAACCAGCAAGACCCTTACGACCCTACCGGCTACCAATTGCGACGCTTCGGCCTGTGGTCGCATTTGCGCACCGCGCCGCCCATCACCCGCGACCGTCGCACCGAATTGACCGCCGTGCCCAAGGACATCGTCGACGGCTACCAGGACGCGCTGAACCACAACGCCATTGACCCGAACCTGCTGCTGCGTATCGAAAAAAGCGTCTGCGCCTCGCCGTATTGGCTGCGCGGCAGTTACCTGGCCGCCCACGTCGCCTCGCGCCTGGCGATGGAGGAAGTGGCCGCAGCCATTCGTCAGACCTGTGAGCGTTTTGTCTGCCGTTTGCCGGCACTACTGGAGTTGTGTTTCAGCGACGGCACGCCGTTCGTGGATGCGCAAACCCAGGCCTGGATCACCGGCGCCGATCAGGCGCAAACCACCAGCAGCCCGGTGCAGGAATACGCCGGCCTGCGTGACGAACTGGCCAGCCAGCTCAATACCGAAGGCGTGGAAGTGGTGCTGCTGCGCCTGCAGGACCTGCACGCCACCCATGACGCCCCGCGCCAGCGCAGCTACGCCACGGTGATTGCCGCCGATCTGCTCGCATCCCGCGGTCTGTCATGGCTGGCGGATGACCTGTACGCCAGTGTTGCGCGGCTGATGCGCGAAACCACAGCGCAGGGCTGGGAGCCGGAGCTGTACATGAAGGTGGCAGCCGTTATCAATGAAACTGAGGACTAGCCGTCATGCCCCGCCAAAGCGACCTGCGTTTCACCTTCGCCCCCCTGAAAGGCGATCCCTTCGACGTGGTCTCGTTCACCCTCGAAGAAGGCCTGTCCCGGCCGTTCAAACTCGAACTGGAACTGGTCAGCCACAACGCCGCCATCGACTTCAATCGGGTGCTCGATCTGGCGGGGCTGTTCACCCTCTGGCGTGGCGAGACTCCGGTGCGCTACGTCCACGGTTTGGTCAGCCTGTTTACCCAGGGCGACACCGGCTTTCGCCGCACCCGCTACACCGCCGTGGTCGAACCGACCCTGGCGCGTTTCGACCTGCGTTCCAACTGGCGGATTTTCCAGGGCCAGACCGTGCCCGACATCATCACCAGCGTACTGGCCGAGCAGAAGCTGACTGACATCCGCACTGAAATCTGCTTCGAGCACCAACCCCGCGAATACTGCGTGCAGGCCGGTGAAACCGACCTCGATTTCATCGCCCGCCTCGCCGCCGAGGAAGGCCTGCTCTACACCTTCGAACACCGCGCCGACGGCCACACCCTCGTCCTCACCGACCGCGTCGGTGGCCTGGGCACCATTGGCACCCACACCGATTGCCCGGTGCTCTACCAACCGATGGCTGGCGGCGACTCCATGGAACCGGCGTTGAACCGCTTCCACTACACCGAACAAGTCCGTACTGCGCGCCAGGTACAGCGCGACTACACCTTCACCCATCCGTACTACAACCAGCAGCACACCGCCACCGGCGACCAGGACCTGAACAACCAGCACCAGGACTACGAACGTTACGACTATCCCGGCCGCTACAAGCGCGACATCGCCGGCAAGCCCTTTACCAAGACCCGCCTGGCCGCGCTGCGCAACGACGCCAAGCTGGCCCATCTGGCAGGCGACGATGCGCGCCTGCAACCGGGGCTGGCCTTCGACCTCAGCGAGCACCCGCGTGAGGATTTCAATGATCGTTGGCGCACCATCGCCATCAGTCACGCAGGCAAACAGCACAGTAGCCTGGAGGAGGAAGCCTTCGGCAGCGACCACGGCACCTCTTACGAAATGACCGCCAGCGCCATTCGCTGGACCTCCGACTGGAAAGCCCCGCTACGTGACAAACCCTGCATCGACGGCCCGCAGATCGCCACCGTGGTCGGCCCGCCGGGGGAAGAGATTTATTGCGATGAATGGGGCCGGGTCAAGGTGCAGTTCCCGTGGGACCGTTCGGACAAGAACAACGATCAGAGTTCGTGCTGGATTCGTGTGGCCCAAGGCTGGGCGGGTGCGACCTGGGGCGCCATGGCCGTGCCGCGGGTCAATCAGGAACTGATCATCAGCTTCCTGGATGGCGACCCTGACCAGCCTATCGCCACGGGCCGCACCTACCGCGAGACCAATCTGCCGCCCTATGAACTGCCTAAGCTCAACACCGTAGCGACGACCAAAAGTCGCGAGTTCAAGGGTACACGAGCCAACGAGTTGCGCATTGACGACACCACTGCGCAAATCAGCGCGGCGCTAATGAGTGATCACGAACATAGCGCGCTGCATCTGGGTTACCTCACTCATCCACGCCACTATGGTGGCGGTAAACCTAGAGGGGAAGGTTTTGAGTTGCGTACGGATGGTCACGGCGCATTGCGCGCAGCAAAAGGTTTATTGCTGACCGCTGAAGCTCAACTGAAGGCCGGTGCGGGTCAACTGGAACGCCAGCAGGTGATCGAGGTGTTGCAAGCCGCCCTGACATTGGCCAAACAGCTGGGAGCATCTGCCGAAAATGCCCAAGGAATTGCCCAGGATTCGCAGCCGCAACAGTCCCTGACTGATGCCGTGAATGCGTTGGGCCATGGTGCCAATGATCAGACCAATGGCTCCGGCAATGGCACGCAACCCATCATTGCGTTAAGTGGGCCTGCCGGCATCGCTGCCGCGACGTCCCGCAGTATTGCCATGGTTGCAGGCGAGCACATCGATAGCGTGGCGCAACAAAATCAGCAACTCACCGCCGGCAGGAAAGTGGTGATCAATGCAGGCGATGAGCTCGGCCTGTTCGCCCATGGGGGCGACATGCGCCATATCGCCCATAACGGGCAACTGCTGTTGCAGGCCCAGCACAACAGCATCCAGATGCAGGCCGACCAGAGCGTGGAAATCATCGCCAGCCAGCAACATGTGCTGGTGGCGGCAGACAAGCACATCACCCTGTTGTGCGGTGGGGCTTATATCAAGATGCAGGGCGGCAATATCGAGTTGGGCATGCCCGGCAATTTCACGGTGAAGGCTGCGAACAAGCGCTTCCTCGACCCAAGCCATGCCTCCGTGCAATTCAATAGCTGGCCCACCACCTCGTTCAACGAGCGCTTCCAAACCTTTTTCCCGGACGGTCAACCCATCCGCAACCGTGCCTACGCCCTGGTGCGTAAAGACGGCGCACGTTTCGAAGGCCGTACCGATGGTGATGGCTTCGTCACCCTGCAACAGGGCATGACGCTGGAAGGGCTTGTACTGGAATGGCTCGAGCAAGGAGACCTTTGATGACTGATAACCCGTCGACACCGCGCGTCGCCCCGATGACCTACAACGCCCGGGGTAACCCTGTGCATACCTGGACCCTGACGCCCAGCCATATCACCGACCCGGTGCACTGCATATTGCCGCCGGATGGGGTGCTGCCGGTGATTTTCGTGCCGGGGATCATGGGGTCGAATTTGAAGAGTAAGACTGAAAATCTGGAGGTTGAGGGCGTCCCTGTCTGGAGGTTGGATGCTGGATTTCTCGGTAAGAATATGTGGCTGGCTACAAACTGGATTAGAAAGTCAGCGGGTGTTAGACAAAAAAAGCTGCACCCGCTAAGGACTGCTGTTGATAACAAAGGCGCAGTACCTAAACGCCCCGCTGGCTCGGTGATCGCTCTGCCAGGATTGGACAGAAAAAAGACCCTCTCGGCCCTGACCAAACGCTACGAAGAACGTGGCTGGGGCGAAGTCAGCGAAACCAGTTATCACGCTTTTCTGCTTTGGCTGGAAGACACCCTGAACAGCCAATTCCTGCCCCACCAATGGCCGCAATTCGACATCCGGCCGGAGCATTTGCACACCGTCGCCGTCGAGCCTGGGCCTACGCACATCACCCGGTTAAAACCTGAAATCCCCATCGCCATGCCGGGATTGGGCGCCAACCTTGCCAGCCAGTTGCCGTCGATACTTTCGGACGAGCTGATAGCGCGTGGCGGCTACCGCATGCCGGTGCATGCCTGTGGTTACAACTGGCTGGACTCCAACGAACAGGCCGCGTCCAGGCTGGCCAAGCGCATCGATGAGCTGATGCACCAGTACGGTCGCAATTGCCAGCAGGTGATTCTGGTGACGCATTCCATGGGTGGGCTGGTGGCGAGGCGATGCGCGCAACTGCCGGGCATGGCCGCCAAAATTGCTGGCGTCGTG